>NZ_JAMYLH010000002.1:0-570595 GCF_040317925.1 Mesorhizobium sp. M1348
TAAAGCCGCGTTCCAACGCTGAAGGAGCAACTTTGTTCTTGCTTTGTGCCGGCAGCTATGCTACTAATTTGGTTATGGTGCTAATTGGCTCCAACGACCCGCCTCCCGAGGCGGGTTTTTTGTTTTGGCCCCATTCATGGCAAAATGGCCCAAGCGGAATATGATTCCGTTGCGGCCAATCAGCTTTCGCCGCGTTAGCGGATCTTCTGAATCGACGGTCGCTGAGTTTGACGCACCCCATCGTTCGAGCCTTCAGCCGGTTCAATCAATTCGATCCCGAACTGTCACTTTTTGCTCGGATCGTCCGCCGGGTTGACGTAGGTGATCTTGAATGGCCCCTCGCCATGAACCTGGATAATCGTGTCGCTTGTCGTCCAGGCGAAGTGATTCATTCCGGCCGGCGCGACGCCGAAGCCGCCAGCAGTCAGTTCGACACCTTTCGCCTCGTCGAGCTTATCGCCCATTCCAATATGGAAGTTGCCGGAAAGCACCGTTACGTATTCCGTGGTGGGATGATTATGTGCGGCAATTTTGTAGCCGGCGGGTGTCTTCAACCGCAGCACATAGGCGCCGTCCTTTGAGGGATCTCCAGAGATAACAGCCATTTCAGCGCCAGCGGGAATGACAGCAGGCGCAGGAGCCCATTTGATGTCTTTGGCGTTCATCGGCATGTCATCGGCAAACAGAGGCGCCGTCCCAACAAGCAGCAGTGCCAGGGCAGTGGCAAGCTTGAGCATGACAATCTCCCAGTGGTTCGTAGAGGACGGCGTCGAGTATCGGCGCGCCGATCCCCTTGCCAATTCGAGTCTATCAGGGCGGAGCGCCTCAACGCATCCTGCGAACGGGGGACGCGCATTCGCGGTAGCCGCGGAAGCTGCCGCTAAAAACTTTCCAGGTGAAACGATTTTGTTTGTATCTCTGTAGGTAATAGGCCCTCGCTAGCTTCCAGTGCCAGATTTGTCGACGGCAGAAGACGGCTTGACGGCCTTTGGCTGCCGGCTGAAAAGGGCTGGCCTGCGGACGTGGCGGAATTGGTAGACGCAAGGGACTTAAAATCCCTCGATCTCTGATCGTACGGGTTCGATTCCCGTCGTCCGCACCAGATTGGTCTTCGTTTGATACCCTTCGTAACTGGAGACCAGACCGCTCGACCCGGTTCTGGCCGCCTCACCTCCCGATCGGGTTCAGCTTCAAATGCTGGATCAGGATGATCGTCTTGGCGTCGATAATCCGACCGTCGTGGATGCCGGCCAGCGCCTCGTCGAGCGGCATTTCCAAAACCTCGATGTCCTCGCCTTCGTCATGGGCGCCGCCACCGTCGGAAATGCGATCGGCGGGCGAATAGCGGGCGACGAAGAACCAGAGCCGCTCGGTTACGCTGCCGGGGCTCATATAGGGCGAAAACAGCCGCTGCACGTCCTTCAGGCGGTAGCCGAGTTCCTCCTCGGCCTCCTTGCGGATACAGGTTTCGGGATCGTCTTCGTCGAGCAGACCGGCGCAGGCCTCGATCAGCGGCTCCTTGTGGCCGGTGACGTAGGCAGGGTAGCGGAACTGCCGCACCAGAAGCACCGTCGAGCGGTCGGGATCGAAAGGCAGGATCACCGCGCCGTCACCGCGATCGTAGGTCTGACGGGTGTGCGTTTCCCATTTGCCGTCGCGCCGGCGGTAGTCGAAGACGGTCTTTTTCAAAACCGCCCATTCGTCGGAAAGGACTTCCTCCGAGCGGATGCGAATGCGATCTTCCATGGTGGACTCCCTGCTGCCGCGGCAAGGCGTAGCCGCGAATGGCGGTTCGTGCAATCCGGCCAGCTATTGGTCCAGAGCACCGGTTCACCGTCTCGTGTCTGGCGCTGGCACAATCGGCTGCATAAATAGCGGCAACCCTTCGCGGAGTTTTTTATGACCTCATCGCTTTTCCAGCCGATCACCCTCGATGGCCTCACCTTCCCCAACCGCATCGCGGTCGCGCCGATGTGCCAGTATTCGGCCGAGGACGGCTCGGCCAGCGATTGGCACCTCTATCACTGGATGAACCTGGCGATGTCGGGTGCCGGCATGGTCACCGTCGAGATGACCGAGGTCGAACGGCGCGGCCGCATCTCGCATGGCTGCCTCGGCCTCTATTCCGAAGACAACGAGGCGGCGGCGCGACGCACGCTGGATGCAGCCAAGCGGGTCGCCGCGCCGGGCACGAAATTCGGCACGCAACTTGCGCATGCCGGCCGCAAGGCGTCGAACCGCAAACCCTGGGAAGGCGGCGGACCGCTGACCGCCGATCAGGACCCGTGGCCGATCGTGTCGGCGTCGGCGATCGCCTACGACACCGGCTGGCAGGTGCCGCGGGCGCTGGAGGACGACGAGATCCTGCAAATCATCGAACGCTTCGCCGAAGCGGCAAAGCGGGCCGAGCGCGCCGGCTTCGACTTCATCGAGCTGCATGCCGCGCATGGCTATCTGATCTTCCAGTTCCTGTCGCCGCTCTCCAACCGGCGCACCGACCGCTGGGGCGGCTCGCTGGAAAACCGCATGCGTTTCGCCGTCGAGATCGCCAAGGCGGTGAAGAAGGCGGTGCCCAGGCTGATGCTGGGCGCGCGCCTGTCGATCAAGGAATGGGTCGATGGCGGCTTCGACGTCCAGGATGCGATCGAAGTGGCAAAAGCGCTGAAGGAAGCCGGCGTCGCCTATCTCTGCTGCTCGAGCGGCGGCAATTCGCCGTTGCAGAAGCTGCCGTCCGGGCCCGGCTACCAGGTGCATCTGGCCGAAGCGGTGCGCAAGGCCGTCGGCATCCCGACGCGGGCCGTCGGCCTGATCGACGATCCGAAACAGGCCGAGGCGATCGTTGCCGACGGGCGCGCCGACATGGTGGCGCTGGCGCGCGCCTTCCTTGCCGATCCGCGCTGGGGCTGGCGCGCCGCGGCCACCTTCGGTGAAAAAATCCACCCGGCGCCGCAGCTTGCCCGCTCGGTTACGACGATGCAGCATTGGATGAAGGCGGTGAACTGACGGCGGGTTCGTCTCGCTGGACAGGGCACCATAGCTTCGCTTTGATCCTCTGCCGGTGTAGAGTAGCCGGGGCCGCGGCTGGGCGCGGCGGGTTGGGGGAGCAGGGACATGTCGTTCAGGGGGATTTCCATTGCGGCTGCCGCCGCGGTTGTGGCCGGGCTGTCGTTCGCCTCATCGACGCCGGCCGGGGCGCAATATTGCGAAGGTACGGTGCACGGTCTTTCCAGGCACTACAATCTGGCAACGGGAAGCGGCTTTCTCGCCGTTCGGGCCCGGCCGAACTCGTCGTCGCGTATGATCGGGCAATTGTTCAACGGCGACCAAACCGAGATCTTCGATCGCCGCGGAAACTGGTACAAGGTCGATTTCGGCGGCCGCACCGGCTGGGCGAATGCACGCTGGCTGCGCAACGACTGCGGCTATTGAGCTATTTTCGCCTGAGCTAAAATAGCAGTTGCAACCAAATCGGCCGCTCCGCGTTGGCGGCGATGATGGACAGCAAGCCATTTGAAAAGCCGGTCGTGGTCGAACTCGGCCATGTCGGCAAGTATCGCCATATCCGCAGCGCCCAGGAGGCGGCGGAGTGCCTGATGACGGTCTGGCCACTCAATCGCGGGCCGCGTCATCGTGATGCCCTCGACACTTGCCTAAAAGTGCTGGAAGGTTATCGTTCGACGGCGGATGCGCGCCGGGCACTGATCGAAGCCGCCAGGGAATCGGACGTGCTGGTCCCAGACGACAGGCTGCCAGACGACAGACTGGCCGACGACAGACTGGCCGACGACAGGCTGCATTGAGGCAACGGGCTTTCAACCGGAGGGTTTCATGGCGAAACTGACCTACAAGATCGTCGAGCATGACGGAGGCTGGGCCTACAAGGTCGGCTCGACATTCTCCGAAACGTTCCCTACCCATCAGGACGCGTTGCGCGCCGCCGAGATCGCTTCCGCCGAACAGCAGGTCGCCGGCAACACCGACGGCATCCAGTACGAGGACGCCGACGGCAAATGGCACGACGAGCTCGCAGACGGCCGCGACCGGCCGCAGACCGAGGTTTCGGATTAGGGTGTGTCGATATCCAGGTGATGCCGGCGTGCTTTACAGGTCGGTTTGGTAGCGCTACCGTCTCACATCGCGCGTGACCGGGGAGGAGCCTGGCGCTGTCGCGGGCCAGGCAGGAAAGCGGTTTCCTTCGAAGTCGTTGCAGGAATCAATCGGGAGGAGATCGATGGCGTCTGTCGCAATCGGCGATGTCTACAAATCATTTGGGACCGTCGAGGTCCTGCACGGGGTCAGCGTCGATATAAATGACGGCGAGTTCGTCACGCTGGTCGGTCCTTCGGGTTGCGGAAAGTCGACCCTTCTCAGAATGATCGCCGGCCTGGAAAAGATCTCGCGCGGCCAGATCGCGATCGGCAAACGTGTCGTCAACAACGTTGCGCCAAAGGAGCGCGACGTCGCCATGGTCTTCCAGAACTATGCGCTCTACCCGCATATGACGGTCGCCGAGAACATGGCGTTCTCGCTGATGCTCAAGGGCGTTCCCAAGACGGAGAGCGATGCCGGCGTGCGGCGCGCGGCCGAAATCCTGGGACTGGTGCCGCTGCTCGACCGCTATCCGCGCCAGCTTTCCGGTGGCCAGCGCCAGCGCGTTGCCATGGGCCGGGCGATCGTGCGCGATCCGCAGGTCTTCCTGTTCGACGAGCCGCTCTCCAATCTCGATGCCAAGCTGCGTGTCCAGATGCGCGCCGAGATCAAGGAACTGCACCAGCGCCTGAAGACGACGACGGTCTACGTCACCCACGACCAGATCGAGGCGATGACCATGGCCGACAAGATCGTCGTCATGCATGACGGCATCGTCGAGCAGATCGGGCCGCCGCTCGAGCTGTACGACCGGCCGAACAACCTCTTTGTCGCCAGCTTCATCGGCTCCCCCGCCATGAACATGCTGAGGGGCGAGATCGTAAGCGACCGCTCGCCGTCGTTTCGCGGCGCCGGGGGGATTTCAGTCCCGTTGGCGTCGGCACTTTCCATCGGCAATGGTGAGCCGGTCGTGCTGGGAATACGGCCGGAGCATTTACGGCTGTCCGACCACCAGGGCATTCCGGTCACCGTCGTGGTGGTCGAGCCGACAGGGTCCGAAGTGCAGCTCATCGGCCGCACCGCCGGCGGCGAGGAGATCGTCGCCAATTTCCGGGAACGCCATTCCTTCACGCCGGGCGAAACCATCTGGCTTACGGCCGAACCTGGCCTCATCCATCTCTTTCACGGCAAAACCGGACAGCGGTTCGAAACACCCATCGAGCAGTAGGACGGCAAGGACAATAAGCAGGAGGAAGCAAGCATGAAATTCACCAGACGCGACGTGATCCGCACCACCGCCGGCGTGGCGGCGGGAGCCTTGGGAAGCCGGCTCATCGGCTCTCCCGCCTTTGCCCAGGAGGGATTGAAATACAAGCCCGAGGACGGCGCCAAGCTCAGGCTGCTGCGCTGGTCGCCCTTCGTGCAGGGCGACGAGGATCAATGGCTGGCCAACACCAAGCGCTTCACCGAAGCGACCGGTGTGGAGGTCCGCGTCGACAAGGAAAGCTGGGAGGACATCCGCCCCAAGGCGGCGGTCGCCGCCAATGTCGGCTCCGGCCCGGACCTGATGTTCGTCTGGTTCGACGACCCGCACCAATATCCCGACAAGCTGCACGACGTGACGGAGCTGGGCGAATATCTCGGCTCGAAATATGGCGGCTGGTACGACGGACCGCATCAATATGCGACGCGGCAAGGCAAGTTCCTCGGCCTGCCGCTGGCGACCATCGGCAATGCCATCGTCTATCGCGAAAGCTGGGTGAAGGAGGCCGGCTTCTCCGAATTTCCGAAGGACACGGCAGGCCTGCTCGAGCTTTGCAAGGCATTGCAGGCGAAGGGACACCCGGCCGGCTTCACGCATGGCCACGGCGTCGGCGACGGCAACAACTACGCCCACTGGCTGCTATGGAGCCATGGCGGCCAGATGGTCGACGAGAGCGGCAAGGTGACGATCAACAGCCCCGAGACGCTCAAGGCGATCGAATACGCGCAGGAGCTCTACAAGACCTTCATTCCCGGTACCGAAAGCTGGCTCGACGTCAACAACAACCGCGCCTTCCTGGCCGGCGAATTGAGCGTCATCGCCAACGGCATCTCGGCCTACAACACCGCCAAGATCAACAAGGATAAGGATCCGAAGTTGACCGAGATGGTCAAGGACATCCGCACCACCAACCTGCCGATCGGTCCGGTGGGGAAATCCGTCGAGCTGTTCCAGGTGACCACGGCCGTGATCTTCGACTACACGCCCTACCCCAACGCGGCCAAGGCCTACCTGCAGTTCATGTTCGAGGATCCGCAAATGTCGCAATGGATCACGTCCTCGGCGGGCTATTGCTGCCAGACGCTCAAAGCCTTCGACAACAACCCGGTGTGGACGGCCGATCCGAACAATGCCGCCTACGCCAAGGCCTCGGCGACGCTGCGGCCCAACGGCTATGCCGGCCCGCTCGGCTATGCCTCGGCTGCGACCATGGCCGACTATGTGCTGGTCGACATGTTCGCCAAGGCGGTGACAGGCCAGGCGACGCCGCAAGAAGCGATGGAAGAAGCCGAGAAGCGCGCAAACCGCTACTATCGCGTTTGAGCCGGGTTCAGCCGGGCAGCCATGGCTGCCCGGCTTCGAATCGCGCATGGCCGCCTGGCCGATCAATGGGACCTTAGAGGAGCCGACCCATGGCCGTGACCTCCGCTGCCGCTCAGCCACGCCGGTCGACGCTGTCGCGCATTCTGACGTTCGTGTCTGAAAGTCATAACGCGCTCGGCTTCGGCTTCATGCTGCCGGCGGCGGCCCTGCTGCTGGTCTTCCTGACCTATCCGCTCGGGCTCGGCGTCTGGCTCGGCTTCACCGATGCCCGCATCGGCCGCCCCGGCATCTTCATCGGCATCGAGAACTACGAATATCTGTGGGATGACGCCGTCTTCTGGCTCTCCGTCTTCAACACCTTGCTCTACACGATCAGCGCCTCGATCCTGAAGTTTGCGCTCGGCCTGTGGCTGGCGCTTATCCTCAACCAGAACCTGCCGTTCAAGTCGTTCTTCCGCGCGATCGTCCTGCTGCCATGGGTGGTGCCGACGGTGCTGTCGGCGATCGCCTTCTGGTGGATCTACGATTCGCAGTTCTCGATCCTGTCCTGGGCGCTGATGGAAATGGGCCTGATCGACCATCGCATCAACTTCCTCGGCGATCCGGAGAATGCGCGGGCTTCGGTCATCGCCGCCAATGTCTGGCGCGGCATTCCTTTCGTGGCGATCACGCTGCTTGCCGGCCTGCAGACGATTCCGCAGTCGCTCTACGAGGCCGCCACGCTCGACGGCGCCAGCCGCTGGCAATTGTTCCGCTATGTGACGCTGCCGCTGCTGACGCCGATCATCGCCATCACCATGACGTTTTCGGTGCTGTTCACCTTTACCGATTTCCAGCTGATCTATGTGCTGACCCGCGGCGGGCCGGTGAACGCGACGCATCTGATGGCGACGCTGTCGTTCCAGCGCGGCATTTCCGGAGGCCAGCTTGGCGAAGGCGCCGCGATCGCAGTCGCCATGATCCCGTTCCTGCTGGCAGCGATCCTGTTCAGCTACTTTGGCCTGCAACGCCGCAAATGGCAGCAGGGCGGCGGAGATTGACATGACCGCGATCGAAACGAGCAAACGCCCTGAACTCGACGAAGGCGGCATGGGTTACCTGCAGAGTGTGCCGCGCCGCGTGGTGACGGTCTACCTGCCGCTGCTGATATTCGTCATCGTGCTGTTGTTTCCGTTCTACTGGATGACGATCACGGCGGTTAAGCCCAATCTCGAGATGACCGACTACGCCAATTTCAATCCGTTCTGGGTGGTGCATCCGACGCTCGAGCATATCCGCTATCTGCTCTTCGAGACGTCTTATCCGGGCTGGCTGCTCAACACGATCATCATCTCGACCGCCGCCACGTTCCTGTCGCTGCTGGCTGCGGTGTTCGCTGCCTATGCGATCGAACGCTTGCGGTTCTCCGGGGCGCGGCAGGTCGGCCTCGCGGTGTTCCTCGCCTATCTCGTACCGCCCTCGATCCTGTTCATTCCGCTGTCGGTGATGGTGTTCAACCTTGGACTTTACGACACGCCCTTTGCGCTCATCCTCACCTATCCGACCTTCCTGATCCCGTTCTGCACATGGCTGTTGATGGGTTATTTCCGCTCGATCCCGTTCGAGCTGGAAGAATGCGCGCTGATCGACGGGGCGAGCCGATGGCAGATCCTCACCAAGATCGTGCTGCCGCTGTCGGTGCCGGGCCTGATTTCCGCCGGCATCTTCGCATTCACCCTGTCATGGAACGAGTTCATCTACGCCTTGACCTTCATCCAGTCGTCCGAAAACAAGACTGTGCCGGTCGGCGTGCTCACCGAGCTGGTGCGCTCGGACGTCTATGAATGGGGGGCGCTGATGGCGGGAGCGCTGATCGGCTCGCTGCCGGTGGTGGTGCTCTATTCGTTCTTTGTCGAGCACTATGTTTCCTCGATGACCGGAGCCGTGAAGGAATAGCCGACATGGTGAGGAATGCGCGAGGTCCCGGAAGGGTGTCAGCTGCCGGTGTCGGACTTCGGCGCAAATGCGCGGTCGGCAATGCGTTCGATGAAAGCGACGACCCGTTCCGGCTCGACGAATTGCGGCATGTGGCCAAGCCCCTCGACCGGCTCGAAATCGAGCCCGCTGATCTTTTCCATCACCGGCCAGCCATGGATATCGATGCCCAGAACGATGTCGGAAGCACCAAACAGAATGCCGGCCGGCATGGTGATCTCACCATAGCGTTGCTCGATGCGGCCAAGATCCTGCTCGATGGCCACGACATCGGTCGACGTTGCGTAGAAATGGCTTGGCCTTAGCCCGCACCAGCCGCCGCCCTCGACCATATAGTCGGCCGGCGTCGCCTGCGGCGCGAAGATGAAGGCCAGCGTGCGCTCTGCGTATTTGAAAGCCGCCGGGATCGCCATCGTATGAGCCATGATCCGGCGCCGCAGCGGCGACTTGACGTATAGCGGGCCGAACTTCTCGCGCGCGTCCAGCTCCAGATGGGTCAGCGGTGCCAGCAAGGCGATGCCGGAAATCGCCTCTGGATGCTCGACAGCCAGCGTCAGCGCGATGGCGCCACCCAGCGAATGGCCGACGACCAGAGGCTTTTCCAGCCCAAGCGCCTCAATAAAGCGCCGCACGATCTCGGCCTGCTCGGGCAGCCGTCCGCTGGCGCCCCCGGCCCGCACCGAATAGCCGGAACCCGGACGATCGAGCGCGATCAGCCGATAGTTCGGGCCGAAGCGTCCGAACAGCCTGTGGCGGAAATGATGAAGCTGCGCGCCAAGGCCGTGCAGGAAGACGATCGGCCGCCCCTCGCCCGTCTCGACATAATGGATGCGGTTGCCGTCGATCTCGATGAATTTACCGCTGGCCGGCACCAGCTTTTCGGCTTTCGCCGCAATCCGCCGCGTCGCCAGAAACGGATAGGCTGCCATGACGAGCGCCAGCAAAAACAGCACGCCAAGCAGCCATAGAAGAATCGATAACGGCATGTTCTTGCTCAAGGCCCCAAACCGGCACGCAGCATCACCCGCCGAAGGGTCCACTGCAAGGGAGGTGGTACAGGTGGATCCGTGGTTTGGCGGCATTGCCGCCGGCCGTTCCCCGCGCTATCTCAGGCGACCCGTTGCCGGAGCCTGCCATGACCGAAATCGTCACCGCCGCCATGCTCGTCATCGGCGACGAGATTCTGTCCGGCCGCACCAAGGACAAGAACATCGGCCACCTCGCCGACATCATGACGGCGATCGGCATCGACCTGAAGGAAGTGCGTATCGTTGCGGACGAGGAAGACGAGATCGTCGCTGCGGTGAATGCGCTGCGCGCCCGCTACACCTATGTCTTCACCACCGGCGGCATCGGCCCGACGCATGACGACATCACCGCCGATTCCATCGCCAAGGCCTTTGGCGTGCCATGCGAATACGACGCCAAGGCCTACGCCCTGCTGGAAGCAAGCTATGCTGCCCGCGGCATCGAATACACCGAGGCGCGCAAGCGCATGGCCCGGATGCCGCGCGGGGCAGACCACATCGACAATCCGGTGTCGGTTGCGCCGGGCTTTCGCATTGGCAACGTCCATGTCATGGCCGGCGTGCCGGCGATTTTCCAGGCGATGCTCGACAATGTCGTGCCGACGTTGCGGGCCGGCACCAAAATGCTGTCGGCAACCGTGGAATGTCCGCTCGGCGAAGGCCTGATCGGCGGCCCGCTGGGCGACATCCAGAAGGAGCATCCGGACACGATCATCGGCTCCTACCCGAAATATGGCGACGGCAAATTCTGGACCGAACTGGTGGTGCGCGCCCGCAGCCAGCAGGCGCTGGACTCGGCACGCGCCGACGTAGAGGCTATGGTGGCGAGCTTGACCAGGGCAAGCAGAGTGGGCTGATCGGCCGGCCTGACGGAACCAGCATCGCGCAGTGACGTTTGTCACGAGTGGGATCGCCGTAAAACTGAGGGATTGCCATGCGCTTCAAGACCATCGTCGCCATATTGCAGAATGAACAGGACGCCGAACGCGTCCTCGACTGCGCGATCCCGCTGGCCAGCCGATTCCAGAGCCATCTGATCGGCATCCATGCCGAGGCGCTGCCCGTGCCCTACACCTCGGCCACCGGCTTTCCGGACACCGAGTTCCTGCAGGTTTCCGCCGACATGAACCGGGAGCGCGCCGAGAAGTTGCAGGCCGCCTTTCACAAGCGCATCGAGAATTCCGGCCTGTCGTTCGAGTGGCGCAGTCTCGAGAGTTTTTCCGGCGACAGTGCGCTGACCGGCATCTCGACCGTTCGCACCGCGGACCTGATCATCGCCGCCCAGCGCGAATCGGGCAGCGACCCGAGCGCCGACGTCGACACGCTGGTCTACGATGCCGGCCGGCCGGTGCTGGTGGTACCGCATTTGGGCCCCCTCGTCACCAGCTTCAAGCATGTGCTGCTCGCCTGGAACGGCAGCAAGGAGGCCGCGCGCGCGGCCTTCGATGCCCTGCCCTTCCTCATCGAGGCCGAGAAGACGGACATCATCGTCATCGACCCGCCGGACACGCTCGACGAGGCGCCGGAAACGGCCGGCGCCGAGATCGCCGCCTCGCTGTCCAGGCACGGCGCGACCGTGAGCGTCTCGGTGCTGAGGTCCGGCGGCGCCTCGGTCGACGACATCATCCAGACCAGGGTCGCCGAATCGGGTGCGGACCTGCTCGTGCTCGGCGCCTACAGCCATTCCTGGCTGCGCCAGCTGCTGTTCGGCGGAGTGACGCGAACGGTGCTGCGCACCGCACCGGTGGCGGCTTTCCTGTCGCGGTAAGTTCGTAGGGACCGCTGGCAGGACAATCGCTTTGCCACTCCCCTTGCCAAGGCCAAGCCTTTCCAGTTAATTCCGCGCGCATTCCATAGTGTCTGCGCGCGATGCGCGCTTTGCGGAGTGCGCGAAAGATGTCCCTGCCCGAAAAAGCCTTCCCGGTCTCCTGGGACCAGTTCCACCGCGATGCGCGCGCGCTCGCCTGGCGGCTTGCCGGCGCCAACAAGGGGCAATGGAAAGCGATCGTCTGCATCACGCGCGGCGGCCTGGTTCCGGCCGCCATCATATCGCGCGAGCTCGGCATCCGCATCATCGAGACGGTCTGCGTCGCCTCCTACCACGATTATACCAGCCAGGGGCAGTTGCAGGTGCTGAAGGAGGTCACGCCGGCGCTGCTCGCCGATGATGGCGCCGGCGTGCTGATCATCGACGACCTCACCGACACCGGCAAGACGGCGGGCATCGTGCGCGCGATGATGCCCAAGGCGCATTTCGCCACCGTCTATGCCAAGCCGAAAGGCAGGCCGATGGTCGACACCTTCGTCACCGAGGTCAGCCAGGACACCTGGATCTATTTTCCCTGGGACATGGGCTTCACCTACCAGAAGCCAATCGCCGACGACCACGCCGGCTGATTCGCGCAAGGTGTTCCCTTCGGAACGCACTGGCGCACACTCCTTGAAAAAGTGCCGTCGCGCACGATATTTCCTGAATCTACGCCTCTTGGCGTAGTTAACAAGTCGATATGAAGTTTTTTACTTTCATTGCTTATGATTAGCCGTAAGATTCACGAGACGGCAAATGATTCTGGGAGCTGGGGCAAGCTTCTCCGATGTTGACGAGGCCAACGACGCATAACCATCTGGCCGAAAGGGTCCGGCGACTCTTCGGTACGGCGCCGTGTCGCCTGCAGGTTGCAGCGCTGCCCTGGCGCGATAGCGGGCACGGCGTCGAGATCATGCTGATCACCAGCCGCGACACCGGCCGCTGGGTGCTTCCCAAGGGCTGGCCGGAAGCAAAGGAGCCGCTTTGCGAGGCGGCGGCGCGCGAAGCCGGCGAGGAAGCCGGGCTGCGCGGCACGATCTCGCATCACGAGGCCGGCCGCTATTTCTATGCCAAGGTGCTGGCGTCCGGCGAGGAAGTGCCGTGCGAGGTGCTGGTATTCCCGCTGCACGTCGACAAGGTCGCCGACCGGTGGAAGGAAAAGCGGGCGCGCATCCGCAAATGGGTCAGCGCCGCCGAGGCGGTACGCATGGTCAACGAGCCCGACCTTTGCCAGATCATCGCTCATTTCGGTGCTGACCCGCATCGCTTCAACTGAGTCGGCACATGGCTTCCGAGTCGGCATGGTCTTCGCTGCGGCGAAGGGCCTTCGAGCGTCGGCACCAGGCTTGTGGCTACAAGCCATAAAAAACTGAATCAGCGCGCGCTTCTATCCCCGTTATCCACATATGTGACACACAAGATGTTGGGGTCATAAAAGCTACGCAAACGAATCCTTGACGCCGCAAAACGAGTCGCCTTTTATAGGCCATGCGCTCCTGTTGAGAGTGCGACCGGAAAAGTTTCGAGGCCGGTCTTTTTCCCGGAATATGTGCGTTTTGATCCGCATTCCCGCCTGTTTACGAGGCCGGCGAAGGCGTGGGATTTTGAAGCCTTGGGTGGCGAAAGGGGAGGATTGTCGGACTTGAATAAATTGTCTGTTAACACTATATTTAGTGTTTGCAGGTAGGTTCGACGCTAGATAATGTGAATTTCCCTCGATCGAGGGCGTTACAAAAAGTTTTCAGTTTTGAGGGACCCACAGGGTCCGTGAGCGCGTTGGACAGCGGCCTCGCAAGAGGTTCGACCGGCAGGGCGGCGGAGACTGTGACGATGAGAGCCGGGGTTTTCGAACGCCGGCAGACGGCGGCCATGCGCGTTTCGTCAAGAGGGCAGAAATCCTCTGGGAAAAGCGCTATATGTAGACAAAAGGGACCGGACCAATGCGCATCGAGCGTCGTTTCACCAAGCCAGGGCAATCAGCTTACGCGGAGATCGAATTCCGCAAGGCGCTTTCGGAGATCAAGAATCCGGATGGCTCGGTGGTGTTCCGCTTGGACAATATCGACGTGCCGGCGCAGTTCTCCCAGGTTGCCGCCGATATCCTGGCGCAGAAATATTTCCGCAAGGCGGGCGTCCCGGCACGGCTGAAGAAGGTCGAAGAGACGCAAGTCCCCTCATTCCTGTGGCGCTCCGTCGCCGACGAAGCTGAACTGGCAAAGCTGCCGGAAGCCGAGCGCTACGGTTCCGAGACCGATGCCCGCCAGGTCTTCGACCGGCTTGCCGGTACTTGGACCTATTGGGGCTGGAAGGGCGGCTACTTCAAGTCGGAGGAAGACGCGCGCGCCTTCCGCGACGAGCTCGCCTATATGCTGGCCACCCAGCGCGTCGCGCCGAATTCGCCGCAATGGTTCAACACCGGCCTGCATTGGGCCTATGGCATCGACGGTCCCAGCCAGGGCCATTTCTATGTCGACCCGTTCACCGGCAAGCTGACCAAGTCGAAGTCTTCCTACGAGCATCCGCAGCCGCATGCCTGCTTCATCCAGGGCGTGCAGGACGACCTCGTCAATGAAGGCGGCATCATGGACCTGTGGGTGCGTGAGGCGCGCCTGTTCAAATACGGCTCCGGCACCGGCTCCAATTTCTCATTCCTGCGCGGCGAAGGCGAAAAGCTGTCGGGCGGCGGCCGCTCGTCGGGGCTGATGAGCTTCCTCAAGATCGGCGACCGTGCTGCGGGCGCCATCAAATCGGGCGGCACGACGCGTCGCGCCGCGAAAATGGTCATCGTCGACGCCGACCATCCCGATATCGAGGAATTCATCGACTGGAAGGTCAATGAGGAGCAGAAGGTCGCCTCGCTGGTCACCGGCTCGAAGATCGTCAAGAAGCACCTCGAAGCGATCATGAAAGCCTGCATCAACTGCGAAGGCAACGGCGACGATTGCTTCGACCCGGCGGTCAACACAGCGCTGAAGCGCGAGATCAAGGCGGCCAAGAAGGACGCGGTGCCGGAGAACTACATCTACCGCGTCATCCAGTTCGCCAAGCAGGGCTATACCTCGATGTCGTTCAAGACCTACGACACCGACTGGGATTCCGACGCCTATCTCACCGTTTCCGGCCAGAACTCCAACAATTCGGTGTCGCTGAAGGACGATTTCCTGCGCGCCGTCGAGCAGGACGGCGACTGGCATCTCACCGCCCGCAAGGACGGCAAGGTGCTGAAGACGCTGAAGGCGCGCGATCTCTGGGAAAAGATCGGCTATGCCGCCTGGGCGTCGGCCGATCCGGGCCTGCATTTCAACACGACGATGAACGACTGGCACACCTGCGCCTCGGCCGGTGCGATCCGGGCATCCAATCCGTGCTCGGAATACATGTTCCTCGACGACACCGCCTGCAATCTGGCCTCGATCAACCTTCTGCCCTACCGCAACGCCGACGGCACTATCGACATCGCCGCCTACGAGCACACGGTGCGGCTGTGGACCATGGTGCTGGAAATCTCCGTCATGATGGCGCAATTCCCGTCGAAGGAGATCGCCAAGCTCTCGTACGAATACCGCACGCTCGGCCTCGGCTACGCCAATATCGGCGGCCTGCTGATGACCTCGGGCATTCCCTATGATTCCGACGAGGGCCGCGCCATCTGCGCCGCCCTCACCGCGATCATGACCGGCACGGCCTATGCGACTTCGGCCGAAATGGCCGCCGAGCTCGGCGCCTTCCCCGACTATGACCGCAACGCGCAGAACATGCTGCGTGTCATGCGCAACCACCGCCGCGCGGCCTATGGCGAAAGGGACGGCTACGAGAAGCTTGCCGTCAACCCAGTGCCGCTGGTCGCCTCAGACCTCAAGCAGCAGGAGCTTGCCGACCATGCCAAGGCCGCCTGGGACCGCGCCATCGAGCTCGGCGAGGAGCATGGCTACCGCAATGCGCAGGCAACGGTGATCGCCCCGACCGGCACGATCGGCCTGGTGATGGATTGCGATACCACCGGCATCGAGCCCGACTTCGCGCTGGTAAAATTCAAGAAGCTCGCCGGCGGCGGCTATTTCAAGATCATCAACCGCGCGGTGCCCGAAGCGCTGCGCACGCTCGGCTATTCCGAGGCCCAGATCGCCGAGATCGAGGCCTATGCCGTCGGCCACGGCAATCTCAACCAGGCGCCGGGCATCAATCCCGGCTCGCTCAAGGCCAAAGGCTTTACCGACGACAAGATCGCTGCGCTCAATGCCGCGTTGAAGTCGGCTTTCGACATCAAGTTCGTCTTCAACCAGTGGACGTTGGGCGCCGACTGGGTGAAAGAGACGTTCGGCTTCACCGATGAGCAGCTCAACGATTTCTCGTTCGAGATGCTGCCGGCGCTGGGCTTTTCCAAGAAAGACATCGAGGCCGCCAACATCCATGTCTGCGGAGCGATGACGCTGGAAGGCGCGCCGTTCCTGAAGGCCGAACACCTGCCGGTGTTCGACTGCGCCAGCCCGTGCGGCAAGATCGGCAAGCGTTCGCTGTCGATCAACAGCCACATCATGATGATGGCGGCGGCACAGCCCTTTATCTCCGGCGCCATTTCCAAGACCATCAACATGCCGAACGACGCGACGGTGGAAGATGCCAAGGGCGCCTACATGCTGTCGTGGAAGCTGGCGCTGAAAGCCAACGCGCTCTATCGCGACGGCTCGAAGCTGTCGCAGCCGCTCAACGCCTCGCTGCTCGCCGATGGTGAAGAGGACGAGGACGAAGCCGTCGAGCAGCTGATCGCGGCACCGGCCGCACAGCGCGCCGTTCAGGTGACCGAGAAGATCGTCGAGCGCGTCGTCGAGCGTCTCTACCGCGACCGCGAGAAACTGCCGAACCGCCGCAAGGGCTACACCCAGAAGGCGGTCGTCGGCGGCCACAAAGTCTATCTCAGGACCGGCGAGTTCGACGACGGCCGTATCGGCGAGATCTTCATCGACATGCACAAGGAAGGTGCCGCCTTCCGCGCGATGATGAACAACTTCGCCATCGCCATTTCGCTCGGCCTGCAATATGGCGTGCCGCTCGAGGAATTCGTCGAGGCCTTCACTTTCACTAAATTCGAGCCGGCGGGCATGGTGCAGGGCAACGACGCCATCAAGAACGCCACGTCGATCCTCGACTATGTCTTCCGCGAACTTGCCGTCTCCTATCTCGGCCGCAACGACCTCGCCCATGTCGATCAGTCGGACTTCGACAAGACCGCACTCGGGCGCGGCATCAACGAAGGCAAGGCGACGCCCTTCTCCAAGGGTCTCACCCGCGGTGCCTCGCCGGTCAAGCTGGTGTCGGGCATGGGTGCCGAGCCCAAGGGCTTTGCCGGTTCGGGCTCCGGAACTCCGGCCCGTACCGCCCCGACCGCCTTCTCCGGCTCCAACGTGCTGACGCTGAAGCCGGCAAGCGACGAAGCCATCGCCTACAAGCGCGACTACGAGGAGCGCGCCAGGGAACTGGTCGAGGACATCGTCTACGCGGAAGCGTCCGACCCGACGGAGCTGTTCACCGACGAGGCGGCGAAAGAAGCAGCCGAAGCCAAAGCGCTCGCCGCCAACCGGCGCCAGCAATCGCTGATGCAGGGCTACACCGGCAACGAATGCTCGGAGTGCCACAATTTCACGATGGTGCGGAACGGGACGTGTGAAAAGTGCGATACTTGTGGGGCTACGAGCGGGTGCAGCTGAGATAGCTGATAGGCAAGTTGATCGCTTAGAGGTGGGTTGACGGCAACCCACCTCTAACGGTCAAAGCAAGCCAATTGCCACTACCCGATCAGGCACGCCCGATGCCTAGCTACTCAAAGCTCGCGACGTTGCTCGTGCGGTCGTTCAAACGCTGTGCTCGGCCCTAACCCAATAAGCGGGTCAGTAGTCCCAGACAGCCGGCACGCAACGAAAGACATCGCCGTCCACCGCCACATGGCAGATAGACGGGAACGGCAGGTGAGTGGCCACCAGCGGCTCGCGGGTCGCCGCCAGCTCCCGCAAAAGATTGATGCGGACGCGGGCCGCCTCCTCGGGGTCGTGTTCGAAGCCGTTGTGCCAGTCGGGTTGGTCGAACCCGACCTGGAACACGGCGTCGCCGGCGAAGGTCAGTCGATCGCCGCCGGACGCTAGGCGGACCACGCTGTGCCCGGGGGTGTGGCCACCGGTGAGCGTGACGACCACCCCCGGCGCCACCTCGTGCTCCGTCTCAAACGGCCGCAACTGGCTGTGGTAGTCGTTCACGAACCGCTTGGCCGCCCGCCGCAGCGCATCCGGGAACCCCGTTGGCATGGAGACGCGGGAGAAATCGGGCGACTCCCAGAACTTGAGCTCGGCGGCCGCCACGTGAATCCGCAGATCCGGACGCAGCCGGTCCTTCACCCCGTCGATGAGCAGCCCGCCGATATGGTCCATGTGCATATGGGTAAGCACCACGTCGGTGACTGATGCGAGATCGATGCCGGCGGCCTCCAGTCGCGAGACCAACCGCCCGGCCCTCGGCAAGTGCAAGTCCGGGTCCATCCCCAGCCCGGCGTCCACCAGTATGGTCCGGTCGCCGCTGCGTACGACGACCACGTTCAGCGGCCACTCGAGCACGTCCGGCGGCAGGAACATGTCGTCCAGCCAAGCCTCCCGGAGGGCCGGGTCGACGTTGTATGCCATAACCGGCGCTGGTATCGGCAGCACTCCATCGCTGACCACCAGCACGTCGATGTCGCCGACCTGCAGCGCGTAGCGCGACGGAACCAATTCGGGCTCCGGTCTACCGTTGCTGTGCTTGGCGTTCAGGCTGTCGGCGCAGTGCTGGATCGAGGGGTGTGAAATGTTGTCCAAGCTCATGTTTGTCTCCTGCTGACCAGTCGTGCGGGTTTTTGTTTCTGCCTGCGACATGATGCGCTCCTGTTTTGCGTGATCGAGACGTGTCGGTCACAAGCCACGTCGGGGACCCTATGGGGAAGCGTGTCGGCTATCGAGCTACACCTGAGGATGGGTCAGCCTGTGCTCTCAGTGGACCGCAGCGAGGATTTGGTGGTGAAGAGGCTGGCATGAGGGAGTAGACGCCCTCGCCCACCGAACGGCGCCCTGCGCTCAGCGTTGACTCGAAGCCGTCCTCGATATCCGCGACGATGTGCTCTTTCGAGCAGGAAGGATGTCAGGAGGAGCTGCTATTCAACTACGTCAGTGTAGATGATCGGCCGCTGGCCATAATGACATTTCCAACCGAAGAGGTTGCGCAATGCGTTACGCGGCGGTCATCGAAAAAGCCGGAAACAATTTTTCCGCTTAGCTGCCGGACCTACCCGGCTGCATTGCGATCGGTGCTCGAGGTGGAAACCGAAATTCGCGACGCAATACGCTTTCACATCGAAGGCTTGCGAGCCGATGGACTGGATGTGCCCAAAGGGGTCAGCTTGGCGAATATATAGAGGCGTAGAGCCGCCAGCCGAACCAAGGGCTGGTAGCTATCACCGCGCGTTTCTCTTCGACGGCACGGCATGGATCCTAGGGTCTGCGCTCCGCTTCGCGTTCGCTCCGCCCTAGGATGACGAAGACACGGAGGCCGAAGGCCAATCGCCAAGGCCGGTAACTAGCGGGAACATCCCTTCCTTCGTCATCCTAGGGCGGAGCAGGAGCGAAGCGACGTTGCGGAGACCCTAGGATCCACGCCGTGACCGCGGCGGGATACCGACGGTGGAAGCCAAGCACCCGACCCGCCGCGCTACTCCGCCTCGGCCACCATCTGCCGGCCGCCAGTCCAGTCTCGCCAAGCCTTCTCATCGCCGTGGAAGACGTTGAGGTCGATGCGGCCCCTCACCCCGTGCGACAGGCCAGAGCCGGAATATTGCCAGAACAGCCATTTGCGGTCGGGATAGACCTTTGATGGGTGCGCCGCCACGGCGCGCAGCCAGAATGGGTAATCGGGAAAGGCGCCCCTGAGATTGTCGCGGTAGAAGTCGGGCGCGGTGTAGATGATCGGGCGCTGGCCGTAGTGGCGCTCGAGCTTGTCCATGAACACCTGCATCTTTTCCAGCACCTTTTGCCGCGACGGGCGGCGCTTGCAGCTCGATTCGCCGTTCCACTCGACGTCGATCACCGGCGGCAGCGCGCCCTCGACCCTCGGCACGTTGCGGATGAACCAGTCGGCCTGCTCGCCGGCGGTGCGGCACCAGTAGAAGAAGTGATAGGCGCCGCGCTTGAGGCCGGCGGCGTCGGCATTGCGCCAGTTCCTGGTAAACATCGGGTCGATATGATCGCCGCCGTCGGTGGCCTTGATGTAGGCGAAGTTGGCGCCCTGGGCGCGCAGCTTTTGCCAGTTCACATTGCCCTGCCAGCGCGAAACGTCGACGCCGTGAACGGCAAGGCGCCTTGGCGAGGAGGACTTGCCGAAATTGATCGGCTTGGCGTCGCGAAAGCCATAGCGCGTGACCGGCTCGGCAAGCATCGCCGGTGCTGCGCGTGCCAGCCGCTTCGGCGGCGACATCAGCGCGATCACCTCGGCCGGCGGTTCGACGCCCTGATCGGGTACGTCCATCGCGACCGGCTGTTCGTCCTGCTCCTGTTCGGCAAAAGCGGGCGCGGCATCAGTTTTCGCCACGGATGCCACCGGCGCGGGTGGCCGTACAACCGAGCTGGTGGTCTCGCTGGACGGCATTTGCAGCGCATCGACGCCGGAGGTCGACGTGCAGCCGGCAAGGCACAGCGCTGCGATCGAAAAGATGACGACGCCTGATATCCGCATCTGGACCTGTACGCAAAACACAACAGACCGAAGGCAGGACAACGCCGCCGGACAAACCAAGCTGGATTCCTAACAAGAAACTACCAACAAAGTTTGAATCGACTTGTTAGGGCTTTGTATCGGGAAATCGGCCGGACAGAGGGGCGCTATCCCTCCGACGTTCGGCCACGTCGCTGCCTCGCAATCCCGCTTGACAACTCACTGCATGAGATTAGTCTCCCCTAATCTTACAGTGTAAGGCCATACTTGGGAGGACGTCATGCAGCCTGCCGCCTTGTCAGAATTGCAGCCCGTCGTCCCGCCGGAGCCGCACTCGCCTGCCATCAGGATTGACGAGATATCCCGCGACCTCAGCCGCGTTATCGAACGCGCCGAGGTCAATGCCTGGCTCGATCTCTATCGCGCCGCTCCGGCAGACTTTGCCGCAAGGCAAGGCTTGGCCATCGCCGAAGATGGCGATCTCGTCTGGACCACCTGCACGACGATCCCGTTCATCCATTTCAACTGCGTCAAGAATTTCGGTGTCGATAGCGCGGCCACCGAGAGCCGGCTCGATGCGCTTCTGACGCATTATCGCGAGGCCGGTATTCTGCGGCCCTGGTTCTACACCAATCCGCATACCGAGCCCGCGACGCTCAGCTGCTGGCTCGAGGCACGCGGCCTGCAGCGTCAGGGCGGCTGGGAACGCATCTTTCGCGACGCCACGCCATTGCCAACGGAGCCGCTTTTCCCGACGAAGGATGTCTCGGTCGAGCGGGTGACGCCGGCAACGGCAAGAGAATGGGCTGGGTTCATCGACAGCCAATATCGGTTGCCGACCTCACCGTGGTTGCTGGTGCTGGCCGGCCGGCGCGGCTGGCATCATTACATGCTGCGGCGGGAGGGCACGGTGGCGGCGGTGCGCTCGATGTTCATCGGTGCCGACGGCATGGCCTGGAGCGGCATCGACGCACCGGTGCCCGGCATCATGGCGCCGAGCTTCGACCTCGATGCAATGCTCGGCGAACCGATGGTGCGCGACGGACTTGCGGCCGGTGCAAAACTGTTCGTGGCCGACATCGAGGCGCCGCACGCCGAACGCGACGGGCCGGCGTATCGCAACTATGCGCGCCTCGGCTTCAGGCTCGCTTATTTCCGCAGCCATTACAGCTATTTGCCGGCAAATTCCGGCTGACCGCTTCAAGACCCTAGCCGCACAGCCACAGCTTGTGGCAGGTCGTGGCCATCAAGTGGGCCGGCGGTACAAAACGATCGTTGACCGCCACATCATCGTCCGCCCGGCGGACCTTTTCCTCGAGCAGAGTGCGAAGTTCCGCCGGCTGCACGCGGTCGCGCTCCATCACCAGCTTGATCATCGGATCGCTCAAGAGTTCGTCCAGGGTGTTGATGCTGTCGTTCATCCGTCGCCTCCTCGACTGCCTGCCCGCACACAATAGATAGGCAGCAATGATGGCCCACCAATGACGCTTTGCCGGCTATCTCGTGTCGCTTCGGATTAAATTTTGTCCAGATTTCACCTCAAACCGGCGGTGGCGCGCCTTCATATTGCGGCAGGCCGTCGTCGATCTGAACCCAGGGCTGCTTCGAGGCGGTCCAGATGTGCATCTCAGGCCTGAACACTGAGGGATCGTCGAGCGAGCCAGTGGTGACGCCCACGATGCCGGCGGAATCGCGTCGGGAAAACATCGTCGTGCCGCAGCGCGGACAAAAGCCGCGCTTGAGATCGGGGGAGGAATTCACCATCGCCAGCGGTCCTTCGACCGTCACATCGTCGATGCGGAACAGCACGCGCGCGTTGAAGGCGGCACCCAGCGCCTTCTGGCAGATCCGGCAATGGCAGACGCGCTCATTGATCGGTGCCGCCTCGGCGCGGTAGCGCACCGCCCCGCATAAACATCCACCCTGATATCTTGCCATTGCTCCGATCCGTCATTTGGAGAAGATCGGCGAACCGTAGCGACGGGCATGGCAGCGTCAATTGAAAAGCTTTGATAGGGCGCCATCGGTTCCTGTGATCCGGCCGATACACGATGCCCGACGCGCCGGGCCCAAGGCCTCATGCCGCGAAAACCGGCCATCTCGCGAGAGACGGCCGGCAGACAATTGACCGGGCGTCAGTTAGTTTCGTTGACGACCTCATCCCAGGTCTTGACCTTGGTCTCGCCATTGAGGAACGGCAGCGCGGCAGCTGTCAGTTCCGGCGCGAAGAACACGTCGTAATGGGTGCGGTTCGGCACGATCGCCAGACGGTTCTGCGACAGGTTCTCGCGCATCCAGCCGGCGTCCTTCAGCCCGCCGCCAAGCATCTGATAGAATTTGATCTCGTGCTCGGGCCGGTACATGTCGCTGTCGCCGAACACCAGCATCACCGGCATTTTCAGCTTCGGCACGTCGGCCGAATAGTCGTAGTCCTTGCGCATGTAGGCGCCGAGCTGGTCAAGGAGTTTCGGAAAATCCTCCGGATGCAGCGCGACCGCGACGTAGGATTTGTACATCGGCGTGTCCTTCATCATGTCGGCCATCGCCGCGCCGACTTGTGCCTGCTGGCCACGCATCTCGGCATAGAAGCCGTCCGCGGCGTAGCCGGTCGAGACCAGGACGAGCCGTCGCACCACGTCGGGATGCTGCACGGCCATGCGGAAGGCGACGCCGCCACCCAGCGAATAACCCATGACGTCGACCTTGTCGTAGCCGAGCGCCTTGACGATCGCCGCCATGTCGTCGCCCATCGCCTCCAGGCTGAGCGGCCGATCGCCGAGCGCGGTGCGGCCATGGCCCTGCAGGTCGACCCCGATGACGGTGCGGTTTTCGGTAAGCTTCGGCAGGATCGGCGCGAACATGTCGGTCGTGCCGAGACCGCCATGCAGCAGGAGCAGCGGCTCGCCCTTGCCATAGACGGCGTAATAATAGTTCAGGCCGTTGATCGGCAGCAGGCCGGATTTTTCCGGCGTCGGCAGTGTTGCGGTTGCGGTCGTCATGGCGGGCTTGGCCTCCTCTGCGTTGATGGTGCCCGGCGCCGCAAAGAGCGCGGCGGCCGAGGCGAAAATGGCAAAAAATATAGATCTGGACATATCAGTCTCCCTCTCCCGTTTGCATCAAAGTCGCTTTGCGACCTCCTCGAGCTGTTCGGCGCACTGGCCCCAGCCCTCGTGAAAACCCATTTTCTCGTGCTGTTCGCGGTCGGCGACCGACCAATGCGCAACCCGGGCGATGTAGCGGGTCTTGCCCGTGCCCTCGTCCTCGAGTGTCACAATCCCGGTCATGAACGGTTTGGCGGAAGGCTCCCACGCCTTGGTATAGGCATCGGTGAAGACGAGCTTCCTGCCCGGCACGACTTCGAGGAAGACGCCGGGGTTCGCAAACTCGTTGCCGTCAGGACCGGCCATGACGACGAGGCTGGTACCGCCGGGCCGAACATCCATCTCCGCGCGCGGCGTCGTCCACGGCTTCGGCGCGAACCATTGCGTCAAGAGCTTCGGCTCGGTCCAGCAGCGATAGACGTTCTCGCGCGGCGCATCGATGATGCGGGCGAGAACCAACTCGCGGTCGGAGTTGGGGGCGATGTCGAGCTTGGTGGTCATGGTGTTTCCTCACATGTCGGTTTTGGCTTTCGTGTCTAGGACGAACCGACAAGACGCAAGCCGACACGGTTCGCGAGAAAAAATCCGCGGGACCGGAGATTCGAACGACGGAAATGAGTGGCTTCAGTGACGCTTGGCTTGCACCAGATAGGCGTCGATCTCGGTCTCGCCGAGCCACTTGGCCGCTTCCAGCCGATGCAACCCTTCGACGAGGATGTGGCGCTTGCCGTCATGGCGCACCTGGATCGGCATCTTCATGCCGTTTTCCAGAATGTCCTCGGCCAGATGGCGGACGGTTTCGGGATGCAGCGTCTTCTTGCGCGCGGTCGGCACGTAGATGTCGTCGACCCTGACCTTTTGCACTCTCAGCATATCGGCTCCCATGCGGACAAGGCCGCCCTTGTGAGATAGTCTGTTTGGCCGGCAAGGCCAAGGGAGCGGCCCGGCAATGGCTGGCCCGATCGTTTCCAATTGACGCTTGGCCGGCCGATGGCCGAAATGGCGGCCTTCGACCTTAGCGGTGTCCATGAACCATCTGCCGACAGAGTTTCCCGATTTCGGACTGACGCCGGAGCAGCGACGCCAGGCGGTGCGCAGCCATTACTGGGAATGGCCGGGGATGGATGGCGGGCGTGGCGAAATCTGGTGCTACAGCGACCGTTTTTCCTACCGTCCTGGCGACATGATGGCGCTGCATGTCAGTTCGACAGCCGCCAGTTTCGGCATCGCGATCATCCGCGACGGCGGCGCGGAAGCGACAATGTTCGAGGAGGCCGGTATCGCGGCGCGCTGGCAGGATACGCCCGATCAATGTTCGGTCGAAGGCTGCGGCTGGCAAGTGTCGTTCGAGTTTCGCATCGGCGACGATTGGCCGTCCGGCGCCTATCGCGTCACACTGACGGCAGATGGCCGGGACGGCGAGGTGATCCGCTGCCACCATCTTTTCGTCCTTGCGCCGCAACCCGGCAAGAAACCCGGCCGCGTGCTGCAGGTCGCGGCCACCGGCACCTGGCTCGCCTACAACACATGGGGCGGTTCCAACCATTACGAAGGCATCACCGGGCCAGGCCGCGACCAGTATGCACGAATGGTATCGACGCAGCGGCCGTGGTGCCGCGGCTTCGTCGTGCTGCCCAAGGACGCGCCGCGCGTGCCGCTCGAAGTCGCCGTGCAGCCGAAAACCGTGCCGCGCTATCCGCATATGGAATGGGCCTTTGCTACCGGCCATTCCAAGAAATACGCCTCGTCGGGCTGGGCAAGCTACGACAGCCATTTCTTCCGCTTCGCCGAGCGTGCCGGCTACGCCGTCGATCTCGCCAGCCAGCACGATCTGCATTTTTCGCCCGACATCCTCGACGGCTATGACTGCGTCGTCTTCGTCGGCCACGACGAATATTGGACCTGGGAAATGCGCGATGCGGTCGACACCTATGTCGAGCGCGGCGGCCATGCAGCGCGCTTTGCCGGCAATTTCATGTGGCAGACCAGGCTGGAGGACGAAGGGCGTCGGCAGGTCTGCTACAAATACCGCGCCCGCGCCGAGGACCCGGCCTATCGCGGCGGCGACATAAGGCGCGCCACTAACTCCTGGGAGGCGCCGGAAATCGGCCGGCCGGGTGCGGCGACCTTCGGCCTCAACGCGACAAGAGGCGTCTATGCCGGCTGGGGCGGCTGCGCGCCGCGCGGCGTGCGCGGCTTTCCGGTCTACCGGCCGGAGCATTGGGCCTTTGCCGGTACCGGCATCTACTATGGCGACCTGCTCGGCGCCGACAGCCATGTCTATGGTTACGAGGTCGACGGGCTCGACTTCGAGATCCGCGGCGGCCTGCCCTACCCCGAGCCCGACAGCGGCGCACCGGACGGCCTGCAAGTGCTGGCCGTCGGCATGGCGAGCCAGGTCGAGGAAAGCGCCGACATTCCGCTCAAGGACCAGTTTCTCGGCGACGAGGACGGGCGCTTCACCGCCGAAACGCTGTTCGGCGAGGCAAGCGATGCCAATCTCGACAAGGTCAAACGCGGCAACGGCATGATCGTCAATTTCCGGCGCGGCAAGGGCGAGGTGTTTCACGCCGGAAGCTGCGAATGGGTTGCCGGCCTGCTAAGGCAGGATGCGATGGTCGAGCGTGTCACCAGAAATGTCCTCGACCGCTATCTTGGAAAGTCATGACATGCTGAAGTCCCCTGCCCCGGAAGCCCGCGAAGCCTCGCATCTGTTTTATCTGTCCAGCCTGCGCCGGCCGTTGATCGACCGCGCCGAAGGCATCTACATGTGGACGCAGGACGGCCGCTGCTTCATCGACGGATCGAGCGGGCCGATGGTCGCCAATATCGGCCATTCCAACCGCAACGTGCTCGACGCGATGAAACGGCAGATGGACCGCGCCACCTTCGCTTACCGCCTGCATTTCGAGAACGAACCGGCCGAGGAGCTCGCGCGGCAACTGGCGGCCAAACTCCCCGAGGGCCTGGACCGCATCTTCTTTGTCTCCGGCGGCTCGGAAGCTACGGAATCCTGCATTAAGCTGGCGCGGCAATGGGCGGTCGCCACGGGCCAGCCCAGCCGCTGGAAGGTGATCACGCGCTTTCCCTCCTATCACGGCGGCACACTGGGTGCGCTCGCCGTCACCGGCGACGATGCGCTGGCCGAAAATTTTACGCCGATGATGCAGGTCATGCCGACCGTGCCGGCGCCCATCGCCTGGCGCGACCGCGACAATCTATCGATGGAACAGCGCGGCATCCGCTACGCCGATATGCTGGAAGAAAAGATCCTCGCCGAGGGGCCGGAAAGCGTGCTCGCCTTCATCATGGAGCCGGTCGGCGGCGCTGCCACGGCAGCACTTGTGGCGCCGGACAGCTATTATCCGCGCATCCGCGAGATCTGCGATCGCTACGGCATCCTGCTCATCCATGACGAAGTGATGAGCGGTGCGGGTCGCACCGGAAAATTCCTCGGCGGCGACCACTGGAACTGCAAGCCCGACATCGTTGCGCTATCGAAGGGGCTGGGCTCGGGCTACGCGCCGCTCGGCGCGCTGGCGGCACCGATGCGGCTGGTGCAGCCATTGCTCGCATCGGGCGGCTTCCAGCACGGCCATACTTATGCCGGCAATCCGCTCGCCTGCGCCGCCGGGCTCGCCGTACTCGGCGAAATGGACCGCCTCGGCCTAATCGCCAACGCGGCTGTCATGGGCGACCTTTTGATGGACGAACTGAAGGGATTGGCCAAACGGTTTCCATTCATCGCCGATGTCCGCGGCAAGGGCCTGCTCACCGGTGCCGAAATGGTCGCCGATCCCGACACTCTGAGGCCGATCGAGCCCGCGAAAATGGCCACCCAGCGCCTGCTCGACCTCGCCTATGAGCGCGGCCTGATCATCTACGGACGCAAGGTCAAGGGCGGTGTCGACGGCGACAATTTCATGGTCGCGCCGCCGATGATCGTCACCGCCGCGCAGATCGGCGAGATCGTATCCATCATCGGCGACTCGCTCGAGGTGCTGGCCGGCGAGCTCGACCTGCCGGTCGAAGGTTGAGGCGACCATGGCACCGCGAAAAGTCATTATCACCTGCGCCGTCACCGGGTCGGTGCATACGCCGTCGATGTCGCCGCATCTGCCGGTGACGCCGGACCAGATCGCCGCCGACGCGATCGCCGCCGCCGAAGCCGGTGCCTCGATCCTGCATCTTCACGCCCGCGACCCTAAGGACGGGCGGCCGACCGCCGACCCCGAGGTGTTCATGCAGTTCCTGCCGCGCATCAAGCAGGCGACCGATGCGGTGATCAACATCACCACCGGCGGCTCCTCGCTGATGACGCTCGACCAGCGGTTGGCCGCCCCGCTCAGGGCCGCGCCGGAAATGTGCTCGCTCAATATGGGCTCGATGAATTTCGCGCTGTTCCCCATGCTCGACCGGCCGCGGGAGTGGCAGCACGAATGGGAGCCGAAGCTGCTCGAAGCGACCCGCGACACGATCTTCAAGAACACCTTTGCCGACATGGAGACGGTGCTCGAAAAGCTTGCGCGCGGATGCGGCACGCGCTTCGAATTCGAATGCTACGATGTCGGCCATCTCTACTCGCTGGCGCATTTCCGCGACCGCGGGCTGGTGTCGGGACCGCTGTTCATCCAGTTCGTGTTCGGAATCCTCGGTGGCATCGGCGCCGATCCCGAAAACCTGGTCCACATGAAGCACATCGCCGACAAACTGTTCGGCGACAGCTACCAGTTTTCGGTGCTGGCCGCCGGACGCCACCAGATGCCGATGATCTCGATTGCGGCGGCGATGGGCGGCAACGTCCGCGTCGGGCTGGAGGACAGCCTCTACGACGGGCGCCAGCTCGCCAAGTCCAATGCCGACCAGGTGCGCCGCATCCGCAGCGTGCTCGACGGATTGTCGCTGGACGTTGCAACGCCGGCCGAGGCGCGGCAGATGCTGGCGCTCAAGGGCGGCGACCGTGTGGCGTTCTGATGGTTGTGGCCTGAGATGATTGTGATCCGTCACACCCCCCTCTGTCCTGCCGGACATCTCCCCCTCAAGGGGGGAGATTGGACATCACTGCGGCCTTCGCCAATTGCCGATGTTGCAGGATGGGCGACAAGATCGAAGCTACCAATCTCCCCCCATGAGGGGGAGATGTCCGGCAGGACAGAGGGGGGTGCCTGGGCACTCTGCCTGCCGTGAGTACGCCATCGACAAACGTACTTATCCGCCCCGGCACCAGCGAAGACGTCGAAACCATCCACGCCGCGCTCCTACGGCTGGGCGCGCATGTCGGCGCCCATCAGGAGATCGCCTCGACAGCTCAGGATCTCCGCACCTATGGCTTTGGCGAAAAGCCTGCCTTCTCGACCTTGATCGCCGAAGTCGGCGGCGAATTTGCCGGGCTGTGCCTCTATTTTCCGATCTTCTCGACATGGATGGGCCGGCCCGGCGTCTATGTGCAGGACCTCTATATCGAGGACCGGTTTCGCGGCCGCAGGATCGGCGAGCGCCTGCTGCGCCGGGTCGCGGCGCAATGCCGCAAAGACGGCGGCGTTTACCTCAGGCTGTCCGTCGACACCGACAACGAGACCGCCAAGGCTTTTTACGAACGGTTGGGCATTGCCTGGTCGAGCTACGAGCAGGTGCAAAAGATCGTCGGCGAGGCCTTTTTCGCCTTTGCCGACGCACCGGAGGAGCCAACATGAAAGCCTTCTATGCCGAAGAACAGAAGCGCCACGACCCGAAGGCGTTCCTCTCAAGCGGCGCGCCGCAGCCCAATCCGGAAAAGCCGGTACGGGTCGAGCGATTGTTAGCCGGCGCAAAGGCTGCCGGCTGCACGATCGAACGGCCGCGGGATCACGGGCTCGGCCCGATTGCGGCGGTGCATACGCCGGAATATCTCGATTTCCTCCAGCATATCTTCGCGCGCTGGCAGCGCATCGAGGGCGCCTCGGCCGAGGTCATCCCCAACATCCACCCGATCGCGCGGAACGGCTCCTATCCGGCCTCGGCGGTCGGCCAAGCCGGCTACCACATGGCCGACACCGCCTGCCCGATCTCCGGGGAGACGTGGCAGAGCGCGCTTTGGAGCGCCTGGAGCGCGGTTGAAACCGCCGAGGCGGTGATGTCGGGAGCGCCGGCCGCCTATGCGCTGTGCCGGCCGCCCGGCCATCACGCCTTTGCCGATGTCGCCGGCGGCTTCTGCTTCATCAACAATTCGGCGGTCGCCGCACAGGTTCTGCGCAAGCAGGCGGCGCGGGTGGCGATCCTCGATGTCGACCTGCACCACGGCAACGGCACGCAAGGCATCTTCTATGCCCGGCCGGACGTGCTCACCGTGTCGCTGCATGCCGATCCGGTGCGGTTCTATCCGTTTTTCTGGGGCTATGCCGACGAGCGCGGCGAAGGCGCCGGCCTCGGCTACAATCTCAACCTGCCGCTGCCGCGCAAATCCGGCGATGCGGCTTTCCTCGAAGCGCTCGCGGCAGCGTTCCAGCGCATCAACGCCTTCTCGCCCGATGCGCTTGTGGTGGCGCTGGGGCTAGACGCCTTCGAAGGCGATCCGTTCGGCGGACTGTCGGTGAGCACGTCTGGTTTTTCGCGCATTGGCGAGGCGATCGCCGGGCTCGGCCTGCCGACGGTCATCGTCCAGGAAGGCGGTTATCTCTGCGACGAACTCGGCGACAATCTCACCGCCTTCCTCACCGGTTTTGGCGGCGCCCACAAGCGATGATCCGCCCGCGTGGCCCGCTCAGGATCGCTCCTGCCTCAGCATGGCGACAACGCGGTGCACGCTCTCCAGCGTCTCTTCGATCTCGGCTGCAGTGTTGTAATGAGCGATGCCGATGCGCACCACGCCCTGCTCGGCCGGAATGCCGAGCTGGTGCACGATCTCCCAGGCGTAGTTGTGGCCGGACCACAGGAAGATGTTTTCGGCATTCGTCTGCCGCACGATCGTCTCCGGCACGATGCCTTCGACAGTGAACGACACCGTCGGCACACGCTCATTGATCCGCTTCGGATCGGTGATGCCGTGGATGGTCAGGCCGGTAATATCCGACAGACCATCGATCAGCTGTTGCGCCAGCGGGTTCTCGTAAGCGATTGAAACTTCGAAGGCCTTGGCGATTTTCTGCCGACGCGACGCTTGCGCGCCGGCTGCCGCGCCCAGGTCGGCAAAATAATCGACAGCCGCCGACAGGCCGGCCATCAATTCAATTTGCGGCGTGCCGAGCTCGAAGCGCTCCGGCAGGGCATTGGACGAGCAGCGGCATTTGTACGGCTGCAGTGCATCGACGACGTCCAGCCTGGCCCACAAAATTCCCATATGCGGGCCGAAGAACTTGTAGGCCGAGCAGATCAGAAAATCGCAGCCGAGGTTTTGGACGTCGATCAGGCCATGCGGCGCGAACTGGACGGCATCGACGTAGACCAGCGCACCAGCCTGCCTCGCGATGCCGGTCAACGCCTTCACCCGGTTGATCGACCCGGTGAGATTGCTGGCATAGTTGAGCGCGACGAGCCGCGTCCTCTCGGAAAGCAGCGCGGCGAGTGCTGCCTCCTCGACCTGCCAGCTCTGCTGGTCGAAAGGCAGCCAGCGCACGACAAGGCCAAGGTCTTCAGCCAGTTGCAGCCAGGGCGAGATGTTGCCCTCATGGTCCATGCGGGTGAGGATGATCTCGTCGCCGGGTTTCATCGTACGGCCAAGCGTTCGCGACATCTGGTAGGTCAACGTCGTCATGTTGGCGCCGATAATGACTTCCTGCGGACTTGCCGCGCCAAGGAAATCCGCCATCGCCAGATGGGCCTCGTCGACAATGTCCTGTGCCGCAATGGTGGTCTCGAAGAAGCCGCCGAGATTGGCATTGGTGGTCAGTAAGCAACGCGATACTGCGTCCGCCACCGCCTGCGGCACCTGCGTGCCGGCAGGATTGTCGAGATAAATGCGCCTGCGGCCCTTGTCGGTCAACGACAAGGCCGGAAATTTCGCGCGCACCGCGTCGATCCGGAAGTCCATGGCTGTTCCCTCCCCTTATGACTATCGGACAACTACGTCCCGACGCATCAAGGGCACGGATTGCCGACGCGCTGGTGGATCGCGTCGACGGCTTTCTGCATCTCGTCGGTCCAGACCACGTCGGCGGAAGAGAGCGCCATTTCGAGTTGCGAAATGGTCGTGGCGCCGATGATGTTCGAGGTGACCAAGGGCCGGTTCGAGACATAGGCATTGGCAAACAGCGCCGGCTCCATGCCGAAGGTGCGCGCCAACCGGTTATATTCGAGCTGCACCTCGGCAGCATTCGGCGTCTCGTAGCGCTGGCCGCGGTTGAACAATTGCGAGCGCGAGCCCTGCGGCCGCGCGCCATGATCGTATTTGCCGGTCAAATAGCCTTGCGCCAGCGGCGAATAGGCAAGCAGCGACACCTGCTCGCGCTCGCAGACTTCGGCAAGGTTCACCTCGAAGGTGCGATTGACGAAATTATAAGCGTTCTGCAGCGAGGCGACGCGCGGGCCGAGGCCCTTGTCGGCTTCGGCAATGAAACGCATGACGCCCCAGGAATTCTCGTTCGACAGGCCGAAATGGCGGATCTTGCCGGCCTTCACCAGTTCATCGAATACGGCAAGCGTCTCGGCGATCGGCGTCTCGCCTTCCGGCACGCCGGCGGCATCGGATCGTCGCGGTACGGCCCCGATGCGGTTCGGATTGGCGCCCCACGGCACGTCGCGTTCCGGCCAATGGATCTGATAGAGGTCGATGTAATCGGTGTTGAGCCTGGCGAGTGACTTTTCAATAGCGTCGACGATATCGGCGCGCACCAGCTTAGACGGGCGGTCGCCGCGAAACCAGGTGTTGGCGGTGCGACCAACCACCTTCGAGGCGATGATCACCTGGCCGCGATTGCGCTTCTCCTTCATCCAATTGCCGATGATTGTCTCGGTACGGCCTTGTGTCTCCGCCTTGGGCGGGATCGGATAGAGTTCCGCGGTGTCGATGAAATTGACGCCGCGCGCAAACGCCAGATCCAGCTGGGCGTGACCGTCCGCCTCGGTGTTCTGCTGGCCCCAGGTCATCGATCCGAGGCAGATCTTCGACACGAAAAGATCGGTCTGGCCGAGACGGCGTTTGTGCATGGAGTTTCTCCGGCGGGAATTTTGCGCGGCTGCGCGAGGAGGAAGCAATAGCATACAGGAAAGCGCCGCCCGCTTCCAAGCCCACCGACGGCAGGTCAGGCGACTTTCCCAGGACGCCGGCGGACGGGGTTCATCCCAGCGGCCAATAAAAAGCCGGACTGCATGTGAATGCAGTCCGGAAGTTCGCCAGGAATGGCGAGGAAAAACCGGCCAAGGGCCGGCACTGAGGCCTACGGTCGAAGCACCGCAGAAGTTTCGCCGGAACAGCCGAATTATGTCAAAAAAGATCAGGGCAGCATGGCTGCCATGCGAATGCTGCACTGCACAATTGTCATGATCTGCCTATATTGACGGCCGTGGAGGTTCAATAAGGGGCTTGAATCATGGGATTCTTCACTGAAATGTTCGCCCGTCCGCGTCCGCGGGAACAGCTGCGCTATCGTGCGGCACTGGCGCTGCTCCATTCGATGAGCAATGCCGATCGCGCCGATATCGGCGTCAAGCCGGCCGATTTCCCGCGCATCGCCCGAGAAATGTCCCTGCGCTAAACAGCGCACCGTGAGATATCCCGCCGCAGCGGGAAATCTCACGAGCGGACCTCAACGCAATCCGAGGAAGATCGACTTGCCCAATGGCACGCCGTTGTGGCGCAGGATGTCGTAGGCGGTGGTCAGGTGGAAATAGAAATTAGGCATGGCGGCATGCAGCAGATACTGCATTCCCGGCATCGAAACCTCGCGTCCCGCAAGCCGCAGTTCGACCATTCTGTCATCTGAACCATCGAATTCGGCTGCCGAGAACGTGGCGAGTAGATCGAGCGTCTTGGCTATGCGCGCCTGCAGATCGGCGAAGCTCGCCTCATTGTCCTCGTATTTTGGCACCTCACGCCCGGCAAGCCGCGACGGCGCGCCCTTGGCGTGATCGGTGGCAATCTGTACCTGCCTGGTCAGCGCAAACATGTCCGGCGCCAGCCTCGCCGTCAGATACACCTGCGGATCGATCTTGCGATCAGCCGCATTTTGCTCGGCAATGTCCAGCACATTGGCTAGTGCCTTCAGCCTCGCCGAAAATACCGGCACGGATGCTTCATACATTGATATGGTCACAAGAAATCTCCACGCGGCCCGACTGCCGACGGCGAGAGGTAGCGCTTTCGCAGGCGATTGTTCAAGCGTCACCACGTCGCCGCAATCGATATGATAGGATTTTTCATCGAGTGGAGGTTCCCGATGAGACGCGCCCTTTTTGCAGCGACCGCTTTTATCTCGCTTGCCGTTGCTGGCCAATCGGCGCTCGCCGCAGACGCGCCTTATATCGACGACAGGTCGAATGCCGAAGCGGTCATCCGGTCGCTTTATAGTGCCATCAGCCGGCACGAATTCGCGCGCGCCTGGGACTATTTCGGCGACACCAAGCCGGCCAAGGATTTCAATTCCTTCGTCAAAGGCTATGACAGCACCGACACGGTCGAAGTCAAAACCGGTGGCGTATCCGAAGATGGGGCTGCCGGCAGCATCTACTACAGCGTTCCGGTCGCCATCCGGGCGACGGCCAAGGACGGCAGCGAGAATGTCTTTGCCGGCTGCTATACGCTGCGCCAGATCAACGCCTCGATCCAGGAACCGCCATTTCGCGCGATCTTCATCGACAAGGGTGCGCTGAAACCGTCAAAGGCCGATTTCGAGGATGCCGTGCCGGCAAGCTGCGGCGAAGGACCGCCGCCGCCTAAGAAGGACGCAGCGCTTGAGCAGGCCAACAAGGCGTTTGCCGCGACTTATGGCGACCAGTGCGACAAGGATCTTTTGGCGCAGGAGCCGGACATTTTCTCGATCCACTATAAGGACAAGGATGCGGCTGCCAGCGATCCCGAAAGCGAAACGCGGCTTTTCCATTTCGCCTGCTCGGCCGCGGCCTACAACGAAAACTCGATCTATTACATGAGCGACGACGTGCTTGGCGTGAGACAATTGCAGTTCGCCGAACCTGAAATGGACATCCGCTACGAGAACAATGACAGCGACGGCAAATTGCTGGGCATGACCATAGTTGGCTTCCAGACCTCCGACTGGGCAACTAATTCCGACTACGACGAAGAGACCAAGACGATCACCACCTTCAACAAATGGCGTGGCATCGGCGATGCCTCTTCATCAGGAACCTATCTGTTCCGCAACGGCGATTTTTCCCTGGTCCAGTACGATGTCGACGCGTCTTACGACGGCGAGGAAAATCCGCAGACGGTCGTCGACTACAACACCGCGCCCTAAGGGGCCTTCGACAACATCCAGTTGAGTGTGCCGCGCCAGTCGGTCATGCGGATCGGTGTGCCATGCGTGCCGGTCTCGAAGCGGACGAAGCGCGTGGGATAGCTCTTCGATTTGGCCAGGATGGAGCGGAAGAAGCCTTCCTGTTTCTCGACCGGAAACACCGGATCCTTGCTGCCCTGGCCGAAGAAGACCGGAACACGGCGCTTGAAGGCCGGGCTTGAGAAGAAACTCTCATCCCACAGCGAGCCGAGCAGCAGCAGCCCGTCGATGCGCCCGCCGGTATCCTTGCGGGAGGCCAGCTTCCAGCACAACGCGCCTCCCATAGAGCCGCAGGCGACGAAGATTTTTGCGCGCGGCGATTGTTCGGCATAGTGGCCGATCAATGCGGCGATCTGGGCGGCACCGGCGTCGCCGAAGTCGGAAAAATCCGGCGACAGATAGAGGCCGCCATTGCCGGCCATCAAGTTCTTGATGCGGTTGAAATTACCGCCGAAGGTGAAGTCGTCGGTGCCCTGCTTACGGCTGCCACCCTGTCCGTGCAGATAAAGTACGATGATGCTGGCGCCCCCGACCTTGCCGACGGCGATGTGGCGGACATTGCCTGCATCGGTCGGCAGCAACAGATCCTGCTGCACCTTACGCACGCCGGTGTCGGTGTATTGCGCATGCACACGACGTTCAGGCACTTCGTCGCGGGCGTTGATGTCGCGCATCTCACGATAATCGATAACCGAATAGGCGCCGTTGTTTTCGGATGAGAGCGTCGCCGGATAGGCGAAGAGATCATCCTTGAAGGGTTTGAGTTCGAGAGCGTTGGCGTAGGCGGCGCAAGAGAGCGGCAAAAGAATCGCCATCAGCAGGGCTGGGAGGCCAGAGGGAGGCAAGCGGAACCGGAAGCAGGAACGAAAGGCCATCCCGCAGCCATGCGTTTTTCGGCTTTGGTTTGTCAATCCTGCAGCACGCCGCCGGCGCTTTCCAGCGCCTCGGGCGTGTCGACATCGACGGCTGCCCCTTCGCCGATCTCGACATCGATGACGTCGAGCCCTTCGGCCTCGACCAGATGGCGGGCACCGGTATCGCCTCCGAGGTGAGCGATCGCGGCGAACAGCGAGCGCGGCAGCACCACCGGGTTGCCGCGCCGGCCATCATGGGAGGCGCGCACCACCGATCGCCATTCGGACTTGCGGAACGCCTCGATCAGCCTGTCGAGGTCGGCCGAGGCGACGCCGGGCATATCGCCGAGGACGATCATGGCGCCGGTGGCGTCTCCGGAAATCTTTGCGATGCCTGCCTTCAGCGACGAAGACAGGCCCTCGGCGAAATCCGGATTGTCCGCGAAGGTCACATCCATGCCCGACAGTGCATCGCGCACGCGCTCGCGCTGGTGGCCGGTGACGACGATGGTGGCCGCGGCTTTCGAAGCGATCGCGCGTTCGGCAGTGCGACGGACCAGCGGCTTGCCGTCGAAGAGCGCCAAGAGCTTGTTCGGCCCGCCCATGCGGCTGGAGCGACCGGCGGCCAGAAGCACGATCTCGACCTTTGGTTCGGCTTTGGCCGGCAATGGCTCGCGCGGCTGCGGCCGCGTCGGAATTTCCATCAACAGCCCGCCGACACCCATGCCGGCAATATCCCTGGCGGTCACGTCGAGACCGGCGATCAGCCGGTCGAGCACCCAGTCGAAGCCGTTCTCCTTGGGGCTGCGGGCGCAGCCTGGCGCACCGATGATGCGCTTGCCGCCTAGAGTGCCTAGCACCAGCAGATTGCCGGGATCGACCGGCATACCGGCGCGGATGACAGTGCCGCCTGCCTTTTCGATGGCAGCGGGAACGACGTCGCCAAAATCGGCCATCGCCGAGGCGCCGAAGATAACCACCATATCGTTGTCACGGATCAGCGAGGCCGCAGCCTCGGCGACGGGAATAATTTCATGCGGCGTTCGACGCTCCGCCGTCAGCCTGCCGCCCGAACGCGCCAGGCGTGCTTCGGTGACGCGCAGCGTCTTATCGAGCACGCTGGGTTTGATGCCGGGCAGCACCGTCTGGATGACGCCGACGCGCACCGGCTGATAGGCGTTGACGGCAAAGATCTCGCCGCCGGCGCAGATCCTTGCCACCGCATCGACCAAAGCGGAGGCGACCGCAAACGGAATGATCTTCACCGTTGCTACCATCTGACCTTTTTCGACCGGCGCATGCTGCGCGAGCGTGGCGATGGTGATCGTCGGATCAACAGCGTTGATAGCGTCGATCATCGCCGCGTCGACGGTGAACATGCCGGCAGCGTGCGCGTGGAGGTTGACCCTGCCGGTCGCGGCGGGCTTCGCCTCGATGTTGCGGTGGACCATACATGCGGCGATCTTTTCGGCGGCCGCATCCTCGCTAAGATCATCGGGCGCCAACACCGCCGCGACGACCTCGGAAATGCCAGCGGCCTTCAACAGGGACAAATCCTCGGCGCTTAGCCTGTGCGCCTTGCGGAAGCGGCGCTCTCCGGCTGTGGTGGCGTGCGCAAGCACTGCCCCTTCGGCCGCATCGATCGCAACGGGACCAAATTTCACGCGACCGCGCCTTTGGATTCGAGGCCGCGGGAGCGAAAGGCGTGGATCGCTTGCGCCAAGACCGCGACGGCGATCTCGGCCGGGCTGGCGGCGCCGATGTCGAGGCCGATCGGGGCATGAATGCGAGCGATCTGGTCGGCGGTCGCCCCCGAAGCCAGCAGGCGTTCCACACGTTTGGTGTGGGTCTTGCGGCTGCCGAGCGCGCCGACATAGAAGCAGCCGGCGTCGAGCGCCGCCTTCAGCGCGAAATCGTCGATCTTCGGATCGTGGGTGAGAGCAGCCAGCGCCGTATAGCTATCGAGCGGCTGACGCTTCAGCACATCCTCCGGCCATTCGGCATGCAGCGCGATGTCGGGAAAGCGGTCGGACGTGGCAAAGGCCGTGCGCGGATCGATGATCTCGACAGGATAGCCGGCGATCCTGGCCATCGGTGCCAGCGCCTGGCTGATGTGGACGGCGCCGATCACCACCAGGCGCGGCTGCGGCAGATGTGCGTTGAGGAAGAACGTCCGCCCCTCAGCTTCGACCGAACCGGAATTGCCCGTGCGAAATGCCTTGGCGATGGCCGCCCCGAGTTCGCCGGCTACCCGGTCGCCCTCGCGCACGACACGGTCGCGGCCGTCGCCGAGGTCGGTGACCAGGATCGCCGCGCGGCGTGCGCGGCGTTCGGCGTTGAGTGTCTTCAGCGCGTAAGGATCCATCGAGAATCAGCCCAGCCTTTCGACATAGACCTTGATGCGGCCGCCGCAGGACAGGCCGACCTGCCAGGCGGTTTCGTCGGCGACCCCGAACTCCAGCATCTTCGCCTTGCCGCTATCGATAACATCGACCGCCTCGGTCACCACGGCGCCTTCGACGCAGCCGCCCGAGACGGAGCCATGGAAATTGCCTTCGGCGTCGATGACCAGGTGGCTGCCGACGGGACGCGGTGCCGAACCCCAGGTTTCGACCACGGTGGCGATGGCGACATCCTTGCCGTCCTTCATCCAGCTCTCCGCGATGATCAGCGGGTCGCGGGCCTCATCGAGATAGATGCTGTGTTCCATGATTTTCTCCCAGGGAGACATGTGGTTATGCCACGCGCTTCGCACCAGCCTCGATCCATCTGCGCGGGTCGACCGAACGGACCGAATTTTTTATCCAGCGACGCACAGAGATCGGCGAGCGCATCGAGATTGTGCACCGAACGGAATTCGTCGACATGCGGCAGCATCGCCTTGACGCCGCGGGCACGCGCCTCGAAGCCGTCGAAGCGCAGCAGCGGGTTCAACCAGATCGGCCGCCGGCAGGATTTATGCAGCCGTTCCATTTCTCCGACAGGCGTCTCGTCGATCGTCCGCGGCGCCGGACACTGTTTCAACTCGGTCATTCTGTCTCCGTGGGCGCGGCCATCTAAAGCCTCTACAGAGCGTGATAGCCGCGGTTGTGATAGATCAGTGGCCGCAAATTATCGCCGATGCGCAAACCTGTCACGTTGCCAAAAAGCACACGGTGCGTGGCCAGATCCTTGGTGTCGACCAACTCGCAGTCGAAGACGGCAAGGGCGCCCTTCAACGTCGGTGAACCGGTCGAGATCACATCCCATTCGGCCAGCGCGAAACGCTCCTCGACCGGTAGGCCGGTAATGCCGGAAAAGCCGATCGACAGCGGCTCCTGATCCGAAGCCAGCGTGTTCAGGGCAAATTTGCCGTTTTCCACGAACGGCTCGTTCTTGGAATTTTCACGATTGAGGCAAACCAGGATGGTCGGCGGCGTGTCCGACACCGAGCAGGCCGCGATCACCGTCGCGCCGCGCCTGCCGGCGGGGCCATCGGTGGTGACTACATGTACATGGCCGGCAAAATGGGCCATCGCGTCGCGGTAGGCCTGCGGCCCGATGTCATTCTTCTTCAGCACCGATGATTTCCACTAGTCAGAACCAACCGTTATATATGGCGGGATATTGCATGCCACAAGCGAAGTGCTTGAGCTATATCCCGAATTCCCGTGTTGCGCCAAAGCTGGCCAGCCTTTAGGTCTTGACGGCATTGGCGCCGGCAAAACACGCGATCGGCGCGGAGGAATTCTTCGCTCGCATGCGACCTTGGACAACCACGATAGCGGTGCTGGCCTGGCTCTCGGTCGCCTGCAGTGCAAATGCCGAGACGCTGCTGGTCGGCGTCGCGGCACCTTTGTCGGGGCCGTCGGCTATGCTCGGCAAACAGATCGAGGCAGGCGCGAAAATGGCGGCTGAAGCTGACGGTACCGAGATCAGGACGATCGATGACGCCTGCACGGCCGATGGTGGCGCCGCCGCAGCGAGGGAATTCGCCGCGGCGAAAGTCAATGTCGCCGTCGGTTTTCTCTGCACCGACGCAATCGAGGCGGCGCTGCCGATCCTGAAGGACGCTGGCATCCCGGTGATCACCGTCGGCGTCCGCACGGAAAGCCTGACCGACCGGCGCGCCAAGACGGGATGGCCGATCTATCGTCTCGGGCCGCGCGGCGACGACGAGCGCAATGCCGTCGCAGCCATCCTCACCCGCCTATGGCAGAACGAGCTGTTCGCCGTCGTCGACGATGGCACCATCTACGGCCGCGAAATGGCCGAGACGTTTCGGGCAGCCGCCGAGCAGGCGGCTCTGAAGCCGGTGTTCGTCGACACGTTCCGGCCGCAGCTCGACAACCAGATCGGCCTGATCGGCCGGCTGAAGAAAGCCGGCGCAACGCATGTCTTTGCCGGCGGCGACGGCGATGATGTCGCCATTATGGGCCGCGATGCCGGCCAGCTCGACACCGGCATGGTGTTTGCCGGCGGCGAAGCGTTGCGGGCGCCGCTCGGCGACGCGCCTTATGCCGCCGGCACGCTGATGATCGCGCCGCCCGAATGGGCCGATGTCGCCGACCCAAAGGTGCTGCAAAGCTTTGCCGGACAAAACATCGTGCCGGAAGGTTACACGCTGCCCGCCTATGCCGCGGTCGAGATCGCCAAGGCGGCCTCAGCATTGACGCAAAGCTCCGGCGAGAGGCTGGCCAACGTGTTGACCGCGCACGACTTCACCACGGCGATCGGACCGATCCGCTTTGACGAAAAAGGTGACCTGACGCAAAATCCTTATCGCGCCTACCGTTTCGACGGCGGCCGTTTCGTGCCGGTGGAGAGCCAATGATGTCCAGCACAGGGATGTTCCATACGGGTCCGCGCAATCTCATCACCGACGTCGCCGGCCTGCGTGTCGGCAATGCGGCTAATGCCAAGCTGAAATCCGGTGTGACCACCGTTGTCTGCGACGAACCGGCCGTCGCCGGCGTGCAAATCCTGGGCGGTGCGCCGGGCACCCGCGAAACCGACCTGCTCGAGCCGCACAATTCGATCCACGCCATCCATGCCGTGGTGCTTTCGGGCGGCTCGGCTTTTGGCCTTGACGCCGCGTCGGGGGTGCAGGCGTCATTGCGCGAAAGAGGCATCGGCGTCGAGGTCGGCGGCTTTCGGGTGCCGATCGTGCCGGCGGCGATCCTGTTCGACCTGCGCAATGGCGGCGACAAGGATTGGGACCGGTATCCGCCTTACCGTGACCTTGGCTACGAAGCCGCGCAAGCCGCCGCGATCGACTTTGCGCTCGGCACTGCCGGCGCAGGTAGCGGGGCTTTGAGCTCCGGCCTGAAGGGCGGGCTCGGCTCGGCCTCGACAGTGCTGGACAGCGGCGTCACCATCGGCGCGCTCGCCGCCGTCAACCCAACCGGCTCGGTGACGGTCGCCGGGACCCGCCATTTCTGGGCGGCGCCGTTCGAGATCGGCGACGAGTTCGGCGGCTTAGGCTATCCCCACCCGATGCCTGACGATGCCAGAAAGATCCTGCTGAAGTTCCGTGACAGGCATGCCGGAGAGCAGGCGGAAACCGGCGCCAACACGACCATTGCCGTGATCGCCACCGATGCGGTACTCACCAAGGCCGCCGCCAAACGCCTGGCGATATCAGCGCATGACGGCTTTGTCCGTGCCATCTGGCCGACGCACACGCCCGCAGACGGCGATCTGGTCTTCGCGCTGGCAACGGGCAAGAGCGGCATCGAGCTCGCACCCAACGATGCCATCGATCTCTACGCCGCGGCCGGCGCCACGATGGCGCGGGCCATCAGCCGCGGCGTCTTTGCCGCGACGCCGGCCGAGGGCGATCTGTTCCCGGTCTGGTCGTCGCGCTGACCGCGCCACGCTCATTCGGGTGAGCCGTAATCAGACTGGACTTATGATCAGGTGGGTTCGGATTTTTCTTCTTCGAACGTGACCGCAACATCCGAGTTTGCTGAGAGCCGCACCTTCTGGCCCTCGACCTCGGCGACAAGGCTGAGAGGAATGAAGTGGTGATGGCCCCTGTGAGCGCCCTCGCCGCTGTCGCGCTTGGTCAGCTTGATACGATCTCCGTCAACCTTGTCGACGGTACCGACATGGACGCCGTCGGCGCCGATCACTTCCATACGTTCGCGAATCTTGGCTGCATCTGTCATGGGGGTCTCCCTTAGAGCGCCGCGCGTCCTTTTGAACGCGCAAAGGACGCTCTAAACATTTTTAATCAATGCACCGTGCCTTCCGAAAATCGATACTGATTTTAGGAAGGCACGATGCGGTGAAGCTGCCGACAATAACAAACGACGGCCGGATTGGATGCATCGACTTTGTGTTTCAGTCAGCACGATCTTTTGACGGCATCGTGATAGGAATTTAACGGCGTCGACCGCCTGAATGGAAAGCCCCATGCGAAATCTTGCCCTGTTTGCCGTCTGCCTGCTTGCCCCGCTTGCAACCTTGGCCGCCGCCCACGCAGGCGATGTCGCCGAGCTTGAGATCCTCGGCTTCAGCCGTGATGGCGGGGTCTTTGCCTTCGAGGAATACGGCGTCCAGGACGGATCGGGATTTCCCTATGCGAACCGCTATTATATCGACACGGCCGACGACAGTTTCCTGAAGGGTTCGCCGATCCATGTCCGGCTCGACGACGAGAATGCCGCGGTGGACGCAGCGCGGCTGCAGGCCCGGCAAAAGGGCGAAGCGATCGTCAGTCAGGCGGAACTGACGGCAAATCGCGGCATCACCGCCGGCCTCAACCCGGTGACCGAGCTTTCTGCCGATCCCTTCCGGATGGTGGTCAATCCGCGCCCGATCTTTTCGCCGGTCGACGATCCGCTTGAGTTCCGGCTCGACCAGATCGGCATGAATGACACCGAACGCTGCCAGAGCCAGGGCGAGATCAATGGCTTTCGCCTGCTGCGCATCGAGGCGAAGGACGGCGGCCAGACGAGGATTATCCACGAGGACAAATCGATCCCGCAAAGCAGAGGCTGTCCGAATGGCTACCAGATCGGCGCGGTTCAGACATTTTCGCTGGATAGCCTCAGCGCCTATGCCGTGCTGATCGCGGTGCGCCAATACGGCTTCGAAGGGCCGGACTATCGCTGGATCGCGGTAACCGGTCGCCTTTGACGTTCCCCGCCATGCGCTATAGCGCTCTGCGCCGTCTCCGCCGCGCTCTGCCGTCGCTGCGCGCCGCATTTGCCGGTGCCTTGCTGTGGGCCACAGCGATGGGCGCCAGCGCGCTGCTCAATCTGCTGCAGTACGATTGGGAGACCCCGGCAAAGATCCGCTTCGTCTCGCTGCTTTATGCTGCCGGCGGTGCGCTCGCTTTCCCGATTGGGCTGTTCCTGGCGCGGCTCGTCTCGCTCGGACGCCACTGGGAGATCGCCCTCGCCGCCGCCTTCGTCTGCCTTCTCGCAGCGACGATCGCCTGCACCGGCGGCCTCTTTGGGCTGCAATACCGCTCCTACTATGTCCAATGGCATGCGCCCGTGTTCACCATCACCTGGGTTTTCCAGTTCGTGTTCACGATGTTGACGGCACTCTATCAGTTCGTCGTCCTCGGCATCCGGCTGTATTTTCCGCTCGGTTTCATTGCGCTCGCTGTCGCCAGTGTCTGGTTTGCACGCCAGCAACGTTGAGCATTTTGCCTGCCTCTGTTAGGACGCGGGCAAATGCTCTCGCAAGTCAGGACCGACTGATGATCCCTCGCTACTCCCGGCCGGAAATGGTGGCCATCTGGTCGCCCGAAACCCGGTTCCGCATCTGGTTCGAGATCGAGGCCTACGCGTGCGACGCATTGGCGGAGCTCGGCGTCATCCCGAAGGAGGCCGCCAAGACCATCTGGCAGAAAGGCGGGGCGGCGAAGTTCGATGTCGAGGCGATCGACGAGATCGAGCGCGTCACCAAGCACGATGTCATCGCCTTTCTCACCCATCTTGCCGAATTCGTCGGGCCGGATGCCCGCTTCATCCACCAGGGCATGACATCCTCCGACGTTCTCGACACCTGTTTTGCCGTGCAGCTCACCCGCGCCAGCGACATCCTGCTGGCCGACATTGACGGGCTGCTTGCGGCGCTCAAGCGCCGCGCCTTCGAGCACAAGGACACGATCACAATCGGCCGCAGCCATGGCATCCATGCCGAGCCGACCACCTTCGGCGTCAAGCTGGCGCAGGCCTATGCCGAATTCTCGCGTTGCCGCGAGAGGCTGGTGCACGCACGCGAGGACATCGCCACCTGTGCCATCTCCGGTGCGGTCGGCACCTTCGCCAATATCGACCCCTATGTCGAAGAATATGTGGCCAAGAAACTCGGACTGAAACCGGAGCCGGTGTCGACGCAGGTGATCCCGCGCGACCGCCATGCGATGTTCTTCGCCACTCTCGGCGTCATCGCCTCGTCGATCGAGCGGCTGGCGATCGAGGTGCGCCATCTGCAGCGCACCGAGGTGCTCGAGGCAGAAGAGTACTTTTCACCCGGACAGAAGGGTTCGTCGGCGATGCCGCACAAGCGCAACCCGGTGCTGACCGAGAACCTCACCGGCCTTGCCCGCATGGTGCGCTCCTTCGCATTGCCGGCAATGGAGAATGTGGCGCTCTGGCACGAGCGCGACATCTCGCATTCCTCGGTCGAGCGCATGATCGGGCCCGACGCGACGGTGACGCTCGATTTCGCGCTCTCACGGCTGACCAGCGTTGTCGATAAACTGCTCGTCTACCCCGACAACATGCTGAAGAACATGAACAAATTCCGCGGCCTTGTGCATTCGCAGCGCGTGCTGCTAGCGCTGACGCAAGCCGGCGTTTCGCGCGAGGACGCCTACCGGCTGGTGCAGCGCAATGCGATGAAGGTATGGGAGCAAGGCGCTGATTTTCTTGAGGAACTTCTGGCCGACAAGGACGTTGTCGCAGCCTTGCCCGAGGCCGAGATCCGCGAGAAATTCGACTTGGGCTATCATACCAAGCACGTCGATACGATCTTCAGCCGAGTGTTTGGAGAAGCCTGATGATTTCGGCGGCCGGAGATTTCGATTTCCTTGCCCTGCCCGGGCGCGGCAATTCCGGGCCAGATCATTGGATGTCGCATTGGTGCCGGGTGTTCCCCAATTCGAGCCGCGTGCTGCAGGCTGAGTGGGACCGGCCGAAGCCTGAAGACTGGATCGGCCAGGTAGATGCCGCGGTGGCCGCCGCACCGCGCCGCATCGTGCTGCTTGCGCATTCGCTAGCGGTGGCGACGGCGGTGAAGTGGGCTGCTAGCGCCAGTCAAAGCCAACTCGACAAGGTCGCGGCGGCATTCCTGGTTGCCGCGACCAATGTCGAGGATGCCGATCCCTCATTCGACGCGGTGCGCCCGTTCGCGCCGATGCCGCTGAAGCGCCTGCCCTTCCCGACATTGGTGGTGGCGAGCCGCAGCGACCCACGCGTCACCTTCGACAAGGCGACCGTTTTTGCCGCCGCCTGGGGCGCGGATATCGCCGATGCCGGCGATCTTGGCCATATGGGGAACGAGGCCGGCCTCGGCTTATGGCCAGCGGGCCTGCTCATGCTTGGCCGCTTGCTCGAAAAAGCAAACCTCTAACCTACGCCTTACCGGGAACCGTCCTTATCACCGTGCCCCACGGATCCTCGCGGGTGGTCTCGCTTGCGGCATTGTCCGAACGCATCTCGACCCAGGCCAGGCCGGAGCGGGCGGGATCGCGGCGACCGGCGCCCGCGCTCTGCCACGCATTTGCGCCAATGTGGTGATGATAGCCGCCGGACGACAGGAATACCGCCGCGCCACCGTACTTTGCCACCGTGTCGAAACCGAACTCCTGATGCCACCATGCTTCGGCTTCTTCCGGCCTGCCAACCCGCAAATGGACGTGGCCGATAATGCTGTTTTCCGGCGCGCCCTGCCAGCCGGTGTCGCCGGCCGGCACCTCGGCAACGACCGACGGAATGTTCAGCCGCTCCGTCGCCATCGCTATCTTGTCGCCGTTCCATTTCCAATCCTGCGGGCGGCGGTCGGCATAGATCTCGATGCCGTTGCCTTCCGGGTCGGTAAGATAAAGCGCCTCGCTGACCAGATGATCGGATGCACCCTCGATGCCGATCTTGCCGGCGATGGCGTGGTTGATCCAGCGGCCGAGATCGGCACGGCTGGGTAGCAGGAAGGCGGTGTGGAAAAGACCGGCGCTGCGCGGGTCATCGGGTTTCGCGGCCGGATCCGCTTCGATGTCGAGCAAAGGGCGATTGACTGCGCCGAGCGTAATCGTGCCGCCGGCGCGGCTCAGTTCCTGCAAACCGACGACTTTGCGATAGTAGGCAGCGAGATTTTCTGCATCGCGCGCCCGCAAGCCGACGCGGGCAACGCTGACCGGGGTCGTCGCGGCAAAAGGCAGTTCGCTCATCAAAGTGCTCCGTTCAGGCGGCGCTCGACAAGCTTCCAACAGAGGAACCCGGCGCCATCAATCATTCTACGCCGTGTCCGTGCCAAAATCTCGGAACAGCCATTCTTTCCCGGCGACAGATCGTCGATCGCGATCGTTCACACAAGAGCGCAAGAAGCGAACATGGTGTTCACAATAGCGATCAGAACCGGGTTCGTGAGAGGCCGTTTGCGTGTCGCTGTTGAGTTCATACCCGGTTGCACCCGACAGCGCCTCTCGCTACATGCGCGCCATGAAAGTCAGGGAAGCAGATATTCTCATCGTGCCGGGCTACACCAATTCCGGCCCCGATCATTGGCAGAGCCGCTGGCAGTCGAAACTGTCGACAGCGCGCCGCGTCGAACAGACGGAATGGTCGAAGCCGGTGCGCGAGGATTGGACGGCCGGTGTCGCCAAGGCGGTTAACGAGGCCGAGCGGCCGGTCGTCATCGTCGCTCATTCGCTTGGCGTCGCAGCGGTCATCCAGGCCTTGCCTCGGTTTGAGCGGCCGGTCGCCGGCGCTTTTTTCGTGGCGCCGCCCGATGTCGCCAATCCAAAGATAAAGCCCAGGCACCTGATGACCTTCGGCCCCTATCCGCGCGACCCGCTGCCGTTTCCGTCGGTGGTGATCGCCAGCCGCAACGACCCGTTCTGCGCCTTCGGCGTCGCCGAGGACATTGCCGCGGCTTGGGGGTCGCTGTTCATCGACGCCGGCGATGCCGGCCATCTCAACGCAGATTCCGGCTTTGGCCCTTGGCCCGAAGGCTCGATGACGTTCGCGAAATTCCTGACGGATCTTTAGGAAGCGATCGAATCCCTGACGCTGTTCAGCAGGGTCTTTGCCCCAAGCGAAATCAGCGAATGCTCGGAACCCATCGCCAGCAGCCGGTAACCCATCGACACCACGCGACCGGCGATGGCCGGTTCCATCACATAGATCGCCGCATGCTTGCCGGCTTTGCGGGTGCGCTCGGCGATCGAGGCGACGGTCTCCATCATGCTCTCCAGCGTCGAACTGACGGTGGTGCCCTTCGACCAGGCGATCGAGAAATCCGAAGGGCCCAGGAAGATACCGTCGATGCCCGGCGTGTCGAGGATGCCATCGAGTGCATCAAGCGCGGCGCGCGTTTCGACCATGGCGAACGCCATGGTGCGCTGGTTGCTGTCGCGCAGCCAGTCGGCATAATCGCCCTTGCCATGGCGCGGAAAGGCATAGGTGGGGCCCCAGGAGCGCTCGCCTAGCGGCGGGTATTTCATGGCGGCGGCAAACAGCTTTGCGTCCGCCACCGAATTCACCATCGGGGCGATCACCGCCTCGGCGCCGAAGTCAAGCGCACGGCTGGCCATGTCGAAGCGGCCGACCGGAATGCGCACCAAAGCCGGCTTGTTGGCGGCCAGCACCGGCACAAGCCCGCGCAGCACGCTGTCCTCGTGATGGCCACCATGCTGCATGTCGAGCGTAACCGCGTCGAACCCTTGTCTGGCCAGTATCTCGACCGTCAAGGCATCCGGCACGCCGGACCATGCAGTGAACAGCGTCTCGTCGGCCGCAAGGCGTGACTTCAGGGACATTGGCGATTTCCTCTTTGGTTGCAGCAATTCAGCCGGAAATGACCGCAAAGGCAAAGAAAAACCGCCCGGCTAGGCCGGGCGGTCGATTGGTCCAGAATGCGATCGGAACGAGCGGAAGGATCAGGTGTTCTTGATCTGCTCGATCGCCTGCGCCATCAATTCATCCATGGTGCGGCGGATCTGATGGTCCGACTGGTCGATGCCGGCTGCATCGAAATCCTTGCGTATCTTGCGGAAAACGTCGTGATCGCCTGCTTCCTCGATGTCGCTGACGACCACTTCCCTGGCATAGGCGTCGGCATCGGCGCCTGACTTGCCGAGCTTTTCGGCAGCCCACAGGCCGAGCGCTCTGTTGCGGCGTGCCGCAGCCTTGAACCGAAGTTCCTCGTCGAATGCGAATTTGCGCTCAAAGCCCTCTTCGCGGTCTTTCATGCTGCTCATGGCATCCCTCCGTGAAATCCGATTCGTTGTGCCAATATGTGTTGCCGGAGCACAAACCAAAAGGGCGCCGGCCGGTCAATATGCTACATTGCTTGCTGCGCTGCGGCATTTCGGTCCCCGAAAGCGGTTGATTGAAAGGATTTGCCGATTGAGCAAACAGTGCGATTGGGATAGACACCGGCATTGAACCCCACCGTCGCCATCTTATTTTAGGCAGACGGACAGGAACTGGTCGCTTGCCGCCTGCCCGCAAATCCAGAGAAAAATCAGATGAAAAATCGCCGCCGCATTTATGAAGGCAAGGCCAAGATCCTTTATGAGGGACCGGAGCCTGGCACGCTGATCCAGTTCTTCAAGGACGACGCCACCGCTTTCAACAAGAAGAAGCATGAAATCGTTGATGGTAAAGGCGTACTCAACAACCGCATTTCCGAGCACATTTTCAACCACCTCAACCGGATGGGCATTCCGACCCACTTCATCCGCCGGCTCAACATGCGCGAGCAGCTGATCAAGGAAGTCGAGATCATCCCACTCGAAGTGGTGGTGCGCAACGTCGCCGCCGGCTCGCTGGCCAAACGTCTCGGCATCGAGGAAGGCACCGTGCTGCCGCGCTCGATCATCGAATTCTATTACAAGGCCGATGCGCTCGACGATCCGATGGTCTCGGAAGAGCACATCACCGCCTTCGGCTGGGCGAGCCCGCAGGAGATCGACGACGTCATGGCGCTGGCCATCCGCGTCAACGACTTCCTTTCCGGTCTGTTCATGGGTGTCGGCATCCAGCTCGTCGACTTCAAGATCGAATGCGGCCGCCTGTTCGAAGGCGACATGATGCGCATCGTCGTCGCCGACGAGATCTCGCCGGATTCCTGCCGGCTGTGGGACGTGGCGACCCAGGACAAGCTCGACAAGGACCGCTTCCGCCGCGACATGGGCGGGCTCGTTGAAGCCTATCAGGAAGTTGCCCGCCGCCTCGGCATCATGAACGAGAACGAGCCGCCGCGCCCTGCCGGACCGGTGCTCGTCGCTTCGACCGACGGTGTCAAAGGCAAGCCGCACTGACGGCTTACCCGCTCAACAGGTGAACAGGAGCATGTCCAGCGTGATCAAGGCCCGCATTACCGTAACCCTCAAGAACGGCGTGCTCGACCCACAAGGCAAGGCAATCGAGCATGCGCTTTCCGGAATGGGTTTCGGCGGCGTCGGCCAGGTGCGGCAAGGCAAGGTTTTCGATATCGAGCTTGCCGAGGGCGACAGGGCCAAGGCCGAGGCGGATCTGAAAGCCATGTGCGACAAGCTTCTGGCGAATACGGTGATTGAGAATTATAGTGTGGCCATTACCTGAGGTTGTGCCCGAGGGTAGATGACCGAGATCAATGGAAGCCTGATTTTTGAAGTCCTCAAATCCATTCAGTTGCGGCTGGACACGATGGATTTGACACTTGGCGAGGTAAAGTCCGAGTTGGGTTCGATCCGTGGTCATCTCGTCGCCACCGAGGGCGATGTGAAGAACATTTACGGCGTGCTGGCGCGGCAGGACGATCGCCTCGAACATATCGAACGCCGCCTAGAATTGCGCGAACTCGCCGAAGCCCAGAGGCCCTACGAACCAAAATGAAATCAGCCGTCGTCCTGCTCCCCGGCCTTAATCGCGACCGTGACATGATCGCGGCGCTGACCAAGATTTCCGGCACGCCGCCGGTCACCGTCTGGCAGACCGACACTGAAATCCCCGATGTCGACCTGATCGCCATTCCCGGCGGCTTTTCCTTTGGCGATTATCTGCGCTGCGGCGCTATTGCCGCGCGCATGCCGGTGATGCGGGCTGTCGCCGAAAAAGCGGCCAAGGGCGTCACGGTCATCGGCGTCTGCAACGGCTTCCAGATCCTGGTCGAGGCCGGCCTGCTGCCGGGCGCACTGATGCGCAACACCTCGCTGAAATTCGTCTGCCGGCAAGTCAAGCTGCAGATCGCCAATGCCAACACGATGTTCACCAGCCGGTATCAGCCGGGCCAGGTCATCCGCGCGCCGGTGGCGCATCATGACGGCAATTATTTTGCCGATGCCAAAACGCTGGCCCGCCTCGAAGGCGAAGGCCAGGTGGTGTTCCGCTACGCGGAAGGCACCAATCCCAACGGCTCGATCAACGACATTGCCGGCATCCTCAACGGCCGTGGCAATGTGCTCGGCCTGATGCCGCATCCCGAGAACCTGATCGAAGCGGCGCATGGCGGCAGCGACGGCCGGGCGCTGTTCGAAAGCGCGCTGGGCATCGCCGCTTGATGCATTCAATTTTCCTCCTGGAGCGACGGCCATGAAACTCTATTCGCGACCGCTGTCGCCCTATTCGTCGATCGTGCGGGCCCTGGCCTACATCAAGAACGTGCCGCTCAAGCTCATTGCACCGCCGCCGGGGTTTCCCATCCCCGAGGCATTTCGCGCCATCTCGCCGCTCAACAGGATTCCGGTGCTGATCACCGGCTCGGGCGAAACGATCGTCGAATCGGTGGTCATTGCCGAATATCTGGAGGAGCGCTTTCCCGAGCCCGCACTGCTGCCCAACGATTCGAAGGACCGGGCGCTGGTGCGCATGTTCGCCCGCATCACCGACCTCGACGTGCTCGCGCCGATGATGAAGCTGTTCGAGCTCTATTTCGTGCCGCAGCGCAACGAGGCGGAGATCAAGGCACAGTTCGCCCGATTGCATCACGGGCTTGCGGCAATCGAGGCCCGCATGGCGCATGGCCCGTTCGCGCTCGGCGACGATATCTCCTTTGCCGATGCCTGGCTGACGCCGACCCGCTTCGTCTTCAACAATTTCAGGGCGACGATCGGCCGCCCCGATTTGCTTGAGGCCTATCCGAAATTCGATGCCTACGAGCAAATCGCCTTGCAGCATCCGGCGCTGTCGCGCGTCTGGGGTGAGATGACAGACGGTCTGAAGATCTTTCTGTCCGAACTCGAGATGGGCGCCGCGTGAACATGAGACCGACGACCACGCGCCTCGCCCTCGCCGCTGCCGCCGGTCTTGTACTCGCCTCCTGCCAGTCTGGCCCGAAGAGTACGCCGGCGCCGGCGGGCAAGAGCGCGTCACTGCTTGCCATGGAACAGGTGGCGATCGCAGCCCACAAATGCTGGATCGCCAGCAAGGACCCTGCCTTCAAATCTTATCAGATGGCCAACGAACTGAATTCGTTCAGCGGCACGCCGCGCTTCCTGCTGGTGCCGGCCAAACATTATGGCGGAAAGCCGCTGCTGGTCGTGCAGGCGCAAGGCAGTTCGAGCCGCGTCGACGTGTTCGGCCCATTGATGGCGGAACCGCTCGGCACGCGCATCGGCTCGGACATTGCCCGCTGGCAGGCGGGCAATCCGGCCTGCGGCGCTGCTGCCTAGCCCAATGGGTCGGTTGCTGCAGATCACTGGTCTGGTCGTCGGCCTGGCCGGGCTCGTCCTGCAGCTCTGCATCACCGTCCCGGCGTCAATGGAAGCCGGCCGCGGTTTTGTCGGCTCGCTGGTCTTCTATTTCAGCTTCTTCACCATCCTGACCAACATCGGCGCGGTGCTCGTCCATGCCTCGTTGCTGTCGTCGACGGGTTATGCCTGGTTTCCGGCCTTTGCCGCGCCACGGATGCGGGCGGGCGTAGCCGTCGCCATAACCCTGGTCCTCATCGTTTATGCAACGGTCCTGGCGCAGCTTTGGCAGCCGCAAGGATTGTTCCTGCTCTGCGACGTTCTCCTGCACTATGTGACGCCGCTGTTGTTCGTGCTGTGGTGGCTTGTGGCGGGCGCCGACGGCTCGACGCGATGGCGCGACATCTCCTGGTGGATGATCTATCCGATCGCCTATCTGGCCTACGCATTGCTGCGGGCGCCGATCGCCGGCGAAGTGCCCTACCCGTTCCTCGACGTCTCCAAACACAGTGCGGCCAGCGTCGCGGTCTCAGCTCTGGCCATCACCGGGCTTTTTCTGATGCTGTGCATTGTGGCGGTGCTTGTGGACCACGGTGTCACGCGGATCAGGGCGGAACGCGTCCGTCCGCGATGACGCTCTCCCGCCCTGGTCGCCTTTAGCGTCTTGGCACGGTTCGCGCGGCGCCCTGCACGGATCGCCGCAGCAGCTTCACCGGCGATCCGTGACATGAACTTGCGCGTGAATTGGCCAAGCGGCTTGGCATCCTCGAGCGCCCAGCTCGTCGCGAGATCATCGGTGTTGAATTCATCGACGATAACCCAGGCTGGCGTATAGAGCGTGGCGCGACGGGCCTCCGTCTCAGGAATCTCGACATAGTATGCGTCAGGGCGTGGCGGGCTGACTTGTGATCGGAATGAGCAGGGCCTGCTTGCGGCCATTCTTACCGGCAACGATCAGCATCACGCAAGTCGGCCGCGCCTTGCGTCCGCTCTCCTCGCCGCGGTCATATTTCCTTGCCCAAAGATAGGAGTAGAGAATGATCTGTCCGTGACCAAGCTCAGTCATCCCGGACATCATCTCGCGCGATTGCGTCGAGGCCGGCTAGAAGCTCGTCGCGTTCCTCGGCCGACAGATCCTCAACGCGGTGTGCCCGCTGAGCGCTGCGGCCGGTGATGCGGTCGAACTGCTCCGCCGTCAGGAGCACGAACTTTCGTTTGCCGCGCTTGGTGATGTCGACGGGACCACGGAACGCAGCCTCGACGACCTCGCCGGATTTATTGCCGAGATCTGTGAGCGTGAAACTCGCCATAGTCATCTCCTTCACACCCCGAAAATAGATGAAACAGCTGTTTTCAGCAATATCCCTATTTCATCGGATAGCGTCTAGCGAGACCTGAAGGCGAGAGGACGATCGCATCTCAGCCGTGATGAACCGTAGCTCTCAACGCCGAATGACGACCTCGTCCAAGGACTTTCAGTCCCAGAACGGCCTGAGGCCTTCACGATGGGCATCGCAACGCGTAATGCCGATGTCCTTGAGCTGGTCGTCGGTCATCTCGAGCAGGACCAGCCGGCTGCGCCGACGATCCATTAGCCTGCCGAGCCACCTCGCGAAGGATCCGAGCGTACGCACCAGCCGACTAACATAGGTTGGCCGGCCTAACGGAGGTGCCACCTGCATCTGCAATTCAGCCGTAACGGAGCGGATTGTCTCAATTGTAGCCATTTTCTTTCTGCCAAAACTTCGGATTGTACCCGTCTCGCCGCCGATCTGATATGTATTGACTCCCATGTCGGTGCAATGTAAAAAATTGTCACCATGACAACTTGGCTTCCAGATCTTACCGTCGGTACTGGCCCGCTCTATCAGCGGCTTGCCGATTCCATCGAGACGGACATCGACCGCGGCCTGATCGGTGCAGGGGCAAAGCTGCCGCCGCAGCGTGATCTGGCATACGACATCGGCACGACCGTCGGCACCGTCGGCAGGGCCTATCAATTGCTGCGCGAGCGGGGATTGGTGAGCGGCGAGGTCGGCCGCGGAACCTATGTTCTCGCTCAACAGTCGGAGAGCGCAAAGCCGGAGTTCCTGGGGCCGGTCGAACAAGGCACGCGCTATATGGATGCGCCCGGCGACAAGCTGCGCTTCGATAGCACGGCCGCACCGGATGTCGGCCAGGGTGCCATCGTCGCCGACGTGTTGACACGCACGGCGCAAGACCATCCGCATGAGATTTCAAGCTATACTCGTGATTTCCCGGACCGCTGGTTCGAAGCCGGCAGGCGCTGGCTGTCGCGCAATTCCTTTCGCCCGGCCGCAGATGCAATCGTTCCCACGCTCGGCACCCACGCCGCGGTGATGGCAACCATTGCGGGGCTCACCGCCCCCGGCGACTATGTCGTCTTCGAGCACCTCACCTATTCACAGATTTCCCGCAGCGCCGGCCTGATCGGTCGCCGGACCGCATTGGTGGCGGCTGACGACGGGGGCATCGATCCCCAGGATTTCGAGCGCGTCTGCGCACAAAAGCATCCGAAGATGATGTTTTTGATGCCGACGGCCAAGAACCCAACGCTGATAACGCTGTCGGCATCGCGCCGCGAGGCAATCGCGCGTGTCGCCCGTCAATATAACGTCGTCCTGATCGAGGACGACCTCTATGGCGGATTGACCGACGACCCAACGCCTTTAATGGCCGAATATGCTCCCGAACGGACCATCGTTGCCGGCGGCCTGTCGAAATCGGTTGCGGCGGGTGTTCGCGGCGGTTGGCTCGCTTGCCCGCCGGCCTATCGTCACCGCATCCGGGTTGCCCACAAGATGATGACGGGCGGCTTGCCCTTTCTGCTGGCGGAGGTGGGCTGCCGGCTGGTGCTGTCCGGTCAGGCCGCCGAGATGCGCAAGCGCAGCATTGCCGAGATCGGTGCGCGCATCGCGATCGTGCGCGAGACACTCGACGGCTTCGACTTCAAGGCGCTGGACAATGTGCCGTTCGTCTGGCTCACTTTGCCCGACCCATGGCTTTCCGGCACTTTCAAACAGGCTTGCCTCGAACATGGCGTGCTCATCGACGACGAGGACGAGTTCAAGGCCGGGCGTTCCGAACAGGCCTTTCACGGCGTGCGGTTTGGCATCTCGCAGCCGCGACAGCGGGACGATATTGCGCACGGCGTCGCGGTGATCCGGCGGCTTCTGGACGAAGGCCGCGCCGGCTACGACAGCTTTTCCTGAACCGGCTTGAAACCGGCGGGTCGAGTGGCGATCTTCCGCTACTTGCGGCAAGCTGTTGCTTTCCGTCGTTTTAGTCATCCGACGGGGTGTATCGGCTGCAAAGCTTGCGATAAGACGGGACTCGATCCCAAGGACACAAATTGCCGATCATGACCATTTCCAATTCCGTGCCGATCACTCCGGAACTCATTGCAGCGCACGGGCTGAAGCCCGACGAGTACCAGCGCATCCTCGACCTGGTCGGGCGCGAGCCGAGCTTTACCGAACTCGGTATTTTTTCCGCCATGTGGAACGAGCATTGTTCCTATAAATCCTCGAAGAAATGGCTGCGCACGCTGCCGACCACCGGGCCGCAAGTCATCCAGGGCCCGGGCGAGAATGCCGGCGTGGTCGACATCGGCGATGGCGACTGCGTCGTCTTCAAGATGGAGAGCCATAACCATCCCTCCTACATCGAGCCTTATCAGGGAGCGGCGACCGGCGTCGGCGGCATCCTGCGCGATGTCTTCACCATGGGCGCGCGGCCGATCGCGGCGATGAACGCGCTGCGCTTCGGTGCGCCGGACCATCCCAAAACCAGGCACCTCGTTGCCGGCGTCGTTTCCGGCGTCGGTGGCTATGGCAATTCCTTCGGCGTGCCGACGGTCGGCGGCGAGGTCAATTTCGACGGCCGCTACAATGGCAATATCCTGGTCAATGCGTTTGCCGCGGGCCTCGCGAAGACGGACGCAATCTTTCTGTCCGAGGCCAAGGGCGTCGGCCTTCCGGTCGTCTATCTCGGCGCCAAGACGGGGCGCGATGGTGTCGGCGGCGCCACCATGGCCTCGGCTGAGTTCGACGACAAAATCGACGAGAAGCGGCCCACCGTGCAGGTTGGCGATCCGTTCACCGAAAAATGCCTGCTCGAAGCCTGCCTCGAACTGATGGCGTCCGGCGCAGTTATCGCCATCCAGGACATGGGTGCCGCCGGCCTCACCTGTTCGGCAGTCGAAATGGGCGCCAAAGGCGACCTCGGCATCGAGCTCGATCTCGACAAGGTGCCGGTGCGTGAAGAGCGCATGAGCGCCTATGAGATGATGCTTTCGGAGAGCCAGGAGCGCATGCTGATGGTGCTGCGCCCCGAAAAGGAAAAGCAGGCCGAGGCGATTTTCCACAAATGGGGCCTCGACTTTGCCATCGTCGGCAAGACCACCGACGATCTGCGCTTCCGCGTGCTGCACCAGGGCGACGAGGTCGCCAACCTGCCGATCAAGGATCTCGGCGACCAGGCGCCGGAATATGACCGTCCCTGGGTCGAGCCGAACAAGCCGGCGCCATTGGCTGGCGATACACCGCAAGCCGATGTGGCCGACGCACTGCTCAAGCTGCTGGGCGGACCGGACCTTTCCTCGCGCCGCTGGGTGTGGGAGCAGTACGATACGCTGATCCAGGGCAATTCGCTGCAGCTTCCCGGCGGCGACGCCGGTGTCGTGCGCGTCGACGGCCACCCGACCAAGGCGCTCGCCTTCTCCTCCGACGTGACGCCGCGCTATTGCGAAGCCGACCCCTACGAGGGCGGCAAGCAGGCGGTTGCGGAATGCTGGCGCAATCTGACAGCCACTGGCGCACTGCCGCTCGCGGCCACCGACAACCTAAATTTCGGCAATCCGGAACGGCCGGAGATCATGGGTCAGTTGGTCGGCGCGGTGAAAGGTATTGGCGATGCCTGCAGGGCGCTCGGCTTCCCGATCGTCTCCGGCAACGTCTCGCTCTACAATGAGACCAACGGACAAGGCATCCTGCCGACGCCAACCATCGGCGGCGTCGGGCTGATTGCCGACTGGTCGAAAATGGTGCGCATCGGCTTTGCCGCCGAAGGCCAGATGATCGTGCTGGTCGGCGCGCCGACGATGTGGGGCACGCATCTTGGCCAATCGGTCTATATGCGCGACATCCATGGCCGCGCCGACGGCCCGCCGCCGCCGGTCGATCTCGACCACGAGAAGCGGGTCGGCGACCATGTGCGGGCGCTGATCGGCTCCGGTGTCGTTACCGCGGCGCATGACGTTTCCGATGGCGGCATCGCGGTGGCGCTGGCCGAGATGGCGATGGCCTCCGGCATCGGCGCGACCATCCCCGGCCTGATCGGTACAGATCCGGTCCCGGTCTGGTTCGGCGAGGATCAGGGCCGCTATCTGCTGACGCTGTCGATCGACCCGCAGAGCGAGGCTTGGGACGCCATTCGCGAACAGCAAAGCAAGCTCGGCATTTTTGCACCGTGGATCGGCTCGACAGGCGGCAGCGAATTGAAGCTGGGCGAGGCACGTGCGATACCGGTCGGCGAATTGACCGCCGCCCACGAATCCTGGTTCCCTCGCTTCATGGCAAATGAGGTCGTGGACCCGTGATGTGATCGAGCGGGGCCCTTTCGCTGTGGTTCATCCGCCATTTCGACCATATCTATGAGATCACGACCTGAACAAGGAATCCTCACATGGCAATGGACGCCCATGATATCGAACGGCTGATCAAGGAAGGCATTCCGGACGCCAAGGTGACGATTCGCGACCTGGCCGGCGACGGCGACCATTATGCGGCCGAGGTGGTGGCCGAAAGCTTTCGCGGCAAAAGCCGCGTCCAGCAGCACCAGATGGTCTATGACGCGCTGAAGGGCAATATGGGCGGCGTGCTGCACGCGCTTGCCCTGCAGACCAGCGTGCCTGAGTGAGCTCTCTTGCAGTTACCGACTCGCGATCTTCTTACCGGTCACGGCAATGATCGGCCCGGCAGGATAGTTTCCACCAACAATCATCCTCTCGCCGTTCGACAGCGCCGAAACGACCCCGTCGAGGAAAAGCGCGTTGGGGCAGTCGAGCCCATCGCGAAACAGCCGTGCGAAGCTGCCGAGGCTGACTTCAGAGCGCGAGATCGCCAGCACGACGGTGTTTTCGTCACGCATACCGACGGCATTGCGGATATAGCGCGATGTGCCGTTCTGCTCGAAGCGAGGATGAAGCCGGTCGTCGATCACCAGCATCGGGCCGGATTGCGTGGCGAACATCACGTCCGGCCTGGCGGCGGCATAGGCGCTTGTCTCCATGACAGCCGCCTTGCCGTCCTTGCGGACCAGGAACACGCCATTCGGTTTCAGGAAGAAATTGCCTTCGCTGCCGGCGACGTTGATCGGCGCCTTCTCCCGGCCGTCTTCGACGAGAAGGCCGACTGGGGTCAGGTCTTGGTGATACATGCCGGCGTTCATGGCGAGCAGCACCGGGCGGCCCTGATCCGCCATCGCCTTGTCGAATTTGTCCAGCGAGCCGAAAGCCTTGCCGTCGAGGCCTGTGTGGAACACACCGACGTCATAGCGGCGCAGATCGATTTCGCAGACGACATAGGCGACCGCCTCGAAGCTCGCGTCGCGGCACGGCGCCGGCAATTCACCGCCGACGACAAGCGGTGGCTGTCTCGGCGACCTGGCCCACCAAATCAAGGCCAGTGCGGCGAGCAGAACGGCGAGGAGGAACCCGGCGAGATATCGTCTTTTCATCACGCCTCGGGAAAGATGGTGGCCAACGGCTTGGCCCAAGATCAGACGTTCCTTTGCGCCATTTGCATGGCAAGGCGGCAAACATCTTGTTTCGCGCAACCCATGGGTTTATTTGAAGGGTAATGTTCGAGCCTGACTCCCACAGGCATGAAAGGGTATTCCATGAGCGGCATCAACGACTACATTGACAATGAAGTGAAGGGCAACGACGTCGTTCTCTTCATGAAGGGCACGCCCGGCTTTCCGCAATGCGGATTTTCCGGCCAGGTCGTGCAGATCCTCGACTACATCGGCGCCGACTATAAGGGGGTCGACGTGCTGACGTCGGCCGAACTGCGGCAAGGTATCAAGGACTATTCCAACTGGCCGACCATCCCGCAGCTCTACGTCAAGGGCGAATTCGTCGGCGGCTGCGACATCATCCGCGAGATGTTCCAGGCGGGCGAATTGCAGACCTTCCTCGTCGAAAAGGGCGTCAGCGTCAAAGGCGCCGCCTGACTTCTGTTTCTGCGTATGAGCTTCCGACTGCGATTTTCGGGGGTCATGCGCTAAGCGCCGGGGCAGCCCCACCTTGGCAAAAAGTTCTGCCCGATGTCGGGGCAATCAACGAATGGATGCGTCGGTCAGCCGGCGCATTTTCGTTTGAGGATCGGACTGGCCGTGGATCAGCAAGCACAAGCGCAGCAAAAGGCAAGCACCTTGCCTATTCCGCGCTGGGAATTCATTGCGCTGTGCGCGGCGCTGATGGCGCTCAATTCGCTGGCCATCGATATCATGCTGCCGGCACTGCAGCAGATCGGCGCCTCGCTTGGCGTCGCAAATGAAAACCACCGGCAATATGTGGTCACCGCCTATATCCTTGGCTTTGGCGGCGGACAGCTGTTCTTCGGGCCGATCTCGGACCGCTTCGGGCGCCGCGCGCCTCTTGTCGCAGGGCTGGTGATCTACGTCGTGGCGGCCGGCGGTGCGGCAATCGCCCCGTCATTCGCCACGCTTCTGCTATGCCGGGCGGTGCAAGGCATCGGCGCGGCGGCGACGCGCGTCATTGCCGTCTCGATCGTGCGCGATACGTTCGACGGAAGGCGTATGGCCGAAGTCATGTCCTTGATCTTCATGGTGTTCATGGCCATCCCGGTGGTGGCGCCCGGTATCGGCCAGTTCATCATGCTGTTTGCGACCTGGCACGTGATCTTCGTCACCATGGCAGCCGGCGCACTGATCGTGTCCGCCTGGTCGCTGCTGCGCCTGCCCGAGACGCTACACCCCGAATATCGCCGGCCGCTGACGCTGTCCTCCATCATCGGCGGCTTCCGCATCGTTCTCACCAACCGCATCGCGCTCTGCTACGCCTTCGCCAGCACCTTCATCTTCGGCGCCATGTTCGGCTTCATCGCCTCGGCCCAGCAGATCTATGTCAGCGTGTTCGATGTCGGCGAGATGTTCCCGGTCATCTTCGCGGGGGTTGCCGGCGTGCTTGCTTTTTCGAACTACCTCAACGCGCGTCTCGTCGGCCGCATCGGCATGCGCCGTCTGTCGCAAAGCGCGCTGCTGCTGTTTCTGGCCATCAGCTTTGCCTGGCTGGTCGTTTCCATCGAAATGAAGATGCCGCTCTGGCTCTTCATTACCTTCTTTGCCTGCGCCATGGTCCCGTTCGGCGCGCTCGGCGCGAACTTCAACGCGCTCGCCATGGAGCCGCTGGGTCACCTGGCCGGCACTGCATCGTCGATCCTCGGGTTCATGCAGACATTTCTTGGCGGCATCCTCGGCACGCTGATCGGCCAAGCCTTCAACGGCACGGTGACGCCGCTGGCCGCCGGGTTCTGCAGCGTGTCGGTGGCGGCGCTGCTTATGATCCTCCTGGCCGAGCGCGGCAGACTATTCCAGCCGCATAACCCGCCGGTTTAATGCACATTGCCGGGCGCGCCTAGGATGCACCCTCACTGACCGCGGTGAAGCGAGGGAACAGCGTACGTCCTGCGATTGCTCCACCCATGCTGTCCGAAACGGGCAATGGAAGAGCCTTGTCGAGCGCCTCGAGGACGGAAGCCACGAAGGCCCGGTTGAGCGAGCCATCGTCCCCTAGATGGGAGTAAGTGGCGCGCGGCTTGCCAATAAGCGTGCCGTTTCGGCGAATTGAGAACTGCAGCGTCAGGGTCATGCCCGCGGTTCCGGGCGGCGGCTTCCAACAGGCGACGATCGCGGAGAACATCTCGTCTATGGTGTCGACGGGGTCGGGACTGCGACATGCGCGTTCCCCAGATCTTGCTTCATTGACACCGGCAACCAAGGCAAGGGCAAAGGCCGTTGCAACAATTGCGGACCGAGGTTTCATTCGAGGTCTCCGGTTTCGCACAAGATTGGACAACTTTGGCAGTGAATAGTTATTCCGCCCAGAGCTCGCGGCGCAGCTCTCGCCAGCTTTCCCGGTCCGGCGCGACCAGCAGGCCACCTCCGACATGCGATGGCAGATAGGCGCTGCCGTCGAAGCGCGCGGCATGGCCGCCGGCCTCCGCATGGATCAGCACGCCGGCCAGGTGGTCCCAGGGCATCAGCTTGTTGTAGACGACGAAATGGCCGTGGCCGCTGGCCAGCAGGCGGTATTCGTGGGCGGCGCAGCGATAGTTGAACTGCGATAGCGACTTGGTCTGGTTGCGCGCCAAACGTGAGCGGTCCGGCTCGGGCACATAGTGCCAAGAGACCGCACCGGTCATTTCCGACATCGGCGCGGGTTTGGCGACATGAACCTTTTCCAGATTGCCATGGGCATGGCGGATATGGCTGCCGGCGCCGCGAACGCCGATCAGCCAGTCCTTGCCGACCGGATCGTGGATGATGCCGGCGACCGTCTCGCCCTTGACCACGACGCCAAGCATGACGCCGAACAGCGGCACGCCGGAGGCGAAGTTGAAGGTGCCGTCGACCGGGTCGATGACGAAGGCGAGTTCAGCATCGCCAAGACCGTCGAGCAGCGTCGGGTCGTCGGAGCAGGCCTCCTCGCCGACAATCATTGCGTGGGGATAACGCTGGCGCAGCCTGGCGGTGATGAGCCGTTCGGCATTCACGTCGGCCTCGGTCACAAGATCGGCGGCCGAGGTCTTGCGACGGACGTCGCCCTCACTCAACCGGCGAAAGCGCGGCATGATCTCGGCGACGGCGGCGTCCGACAGAAGGTCGGCAAGCCAGTCGATCGCGCTATCGTCAAATGTCATCGGGACGCCTGGTGGTGAGGGTTTCGTTGAGGGCGGCGAAATCGAACAGCGTCCTGTCGAGCAGATGCGAGCGCCGCACATTGCTCATGGCGCGGATCATCGTATCCTTGCGGCCGGGCATGCGTTTCTCGATGTCGTCGAGCATCGCCTTCATGACGTTGCGCTGCAGGCCTTCCTGGCTACCGCACAGATCGCACGGAATGATCGGGAACTTCATGGCGCCGGCGAATTTCTCGAGATCGGCTTCCGCGCAATAGGCGAGCGGCCGCAGCACCATGACATCGCCTTCGTCGTTGAGCAGCTTCGGCGGCATGGCGGCGAGGCGCCCGCCATGGAATAGGTTCATGAAGAAGGTTTCCAGTATGTCCTCGCGGTGGTGGCCGAGCACCAGCGCCGAGCAGCCCTCCTCGCGGGCAATGCGATAGAGATGGCCGCGCCGCAGCCGCGAGCACAGCGAGCAATAGGTGCTGCCTTCGGGCAGCTTGTCGGTGACCACCGAATAGGTGTCCTGATATTCGATGCGATGCGGAATGGCATGGCTGTCGAGATAGTCGGGCAATATGTGCTTGGGAAAGTTCGGCTGGCCCTGGTCGAGATTGCAGGCCAACAGCTCGACCGGCAGCAGCCCGCGCCATTTGAGATCAAGCAGCACGGCAAGCAAGCCGTAGGAATCCTTGCCGCCCGACAGAGCGACCAGCCAACGGTCGCCGGGCCTCACCATGGAGAAATCGTCGATCGCCTGGCGTGCAAGCCGCAACAGCCGTTTGCGCAGCTTGTTGAACTCGACGGAGGACGGCACATCGGCAAACAGCGGATGAAAGCCGCCTTTGGCATCGGCGACCGGTTCAAGCGTTTCGGCGTCTGGCTGCATGTTCACGGCGCGTCGGCCCTAAAGTCCTGTTGCCGCCCGCAGTAGCGCATCGGACCGAAAATCGAAATCGATTTCGGAATCACGCCGCCGAAAAGGAACGAAAAAAGAAAAGGCCGCCTGGACGGGCGGCCTTCGGTTGTATCGCGACGAAACGCGCCGATCAGCGCGAATAGAATTCGACGACCAGGTTAGGTTCCATCTGCACGGCAAACGGAACGTCCGCCAGGCCGGGGATGCGCGTGAAGGCCGCGGTCATCTTGTTGTGGTCGGCCTCGATGTAATCGGGCACATCGCGCTCGGCCAGGCCCACCGATTCCAGCACGATGACCAGCTGCTTCGATTTCTCGCGCACTTCGATGACGTCGCCCGGCTTGCAGCGGTACGAGCCGATGTTGACGCGCTTGCCGTTGACGTTGACGTGGCCGTGATTGACGAACTGGCGCGCCGCAAAGATCGTCGGCACGAACTTGGCGCGATAGACGACCGCGTCGAGACGCGATTCGAGCAGGCCGATCAGGTTCTCCGAGGTGTCGCCCTTGCGGCGGTCCGCCTCTTCATAGACCTTGCGGAACTGCTTCTCCGAAACGTCGCCATAGTGGCCCTTCAGCTTCTGCTTGGCGCGCAGCTGTAGGCCGAAATCGGAAAGCTTGCCCTTGCGGCGCTGGCCATGCTGGCCGGGGCCGTATTCACGCTTGTTGACCGGGGACTTCGGGCGGCCCCAGATGTTTTCGCCAAGACGGCGGTCGATCTTGTACTTCGCGGATTCGCGCTTGCTCATCGCATTCCCTTTCAAAACAACACACCCGGAACCTCATGGTCCGGGTGAAGGAAACGCGCCCTCCTCTGGCCTCCGTTTTCGAGACCTGACAGGGTTTTCCACGCAACGCGACGGAAAACCCACGGGACACGTCATTTGAAACAAGACACAAGGAAAGTAAAACCGGCTTCCCAAACGTCTTGCACACATAAAGAAAACCACCGGGCATTGCGGCCCGGTGTTGGTGGGCTGGTTAAACGGAGATTTAACCGCTGTCAAGCTTCCGGCTGGCGCGAATCGCCGAACCGGATAGTGTTATGGTTGTAGAACGTGCCGGATGTGGCGGCAGGTTGCGCCAGCGGCATCAGGAAGGGACTGAAGTCAGAGGAGCTGGAATTCGCATGAAGAAGTTCTTCCTTACGTTGGTAGGAGCCGCGGTGATGGCCGGCACGATGGCGGTCGCGCCCGAGCCGGCGCAGGCCCGGCATTGGCATGGGCACAGACATCACCAGGTCTGCCGCATCGTTGTCAAGAAGAAGGTGGTGTGGCGCCACGGTTATCGCAAGGTCATCCGTTACAAAGTGCGGCGCTGCGGCTGGGGCTGGAACTGGTAATTTTTCGCCCTCGCCCGTTGAGACTTCATGGCCCGCGGCTCAGCCGCGGGCCTTTTATTGACCGGCATCCGCCGCCAGAATGGTCAGTCGATCAGTGTTTCGACTTCTTTTCCGGCAGGCCCTTGCGCTTGGTCTCGGCGAATTCCTCGAGCTGTTTTTCGCTCATGGATTTATACATTCCCTTCGACGCGCCTTTGAGCGCGCCCTTCTTGGTCTCGCCGCGCTTGGCTGACAATGCCGCGCCGGCCGCTTTCTGCTGGGCTTTTGAGGTGGCTGGCATGATGGTTTCTCCCGTTTCCGATGAGAGGAAAACGCATTGTCTGGTGCGATGTTCCCAAAGCGACAATTGCCTGCGGTCAGGATATGGCCAGGCCAAATCCCTGCATCAGCCGGCGCGTCGGAAAATCGGCGCTGTTCGAGGTGAAGAATGCAAGGTCGGCGCCTTCCGGCAGTGCCTCTCTGCGATAGCCAGCCTCGGTATCGGCAAGCAGCGACAGCGCCCGGCGTGCGATCGCCTCGGCCGGGTCGAGCCAGTCGACCGGCCAAGGTGCTGTCTTGCGCATGCGGTTGGCCAAAAAAGGATAATGAGTGCAGGCAAGCACGACGATGTCGGTGCGTAGCCCGTCATGCTCGACGAAGCACGGCGCGATCTCGGCGCGCACGGCCTCCTCGTCGACAAAACCATCGCGCATATAGGCTTCGGCCAATCCAGCCAGCCTGTCGCTGCCGACCAGGCGGACATGGCATTTCTGCGCCCATTTGCTGATCAGATCGCGCGTGTACTGGCGCTTGACGGTGCCGGGCGTCGCCAGCACCGAAACCAGGCCTGAGCGCGTGCGTTCCGCCGCCGGCTTGATGGCCGGCACGGTGCCGACGAAAGGGTGGCCGGGAAACCTCTCGCGCAAGGCATCGATGACCAGTGTCGAGGCGGTGTTACAGGCGATGACCGAAATGGCCGGCGAAAACCGGTCGAGCAGCCTGGCGAACAACTCCAGGATATGTGTTCTCAGCGCCGGCTCCTCCCAGGCGCCGAAGGGGAACGCCGCGTCGTCGGCGACATAGATGAAGCGGCGGTCAGGCATCAGGACGCGCGCCTCACGCAGCACGGTGAGGCCGCCAATGCCGGAATCGAACATCAGGATCGGACGGGCGCTCGATGGATTGGTCATTGTCATTGAGTCACTAGGGGCTGGGAATCACTAAGGACTGGGAATCACAAACGAGATCACGAGAGAAGGCCGGCCCATGCATTTTGCTTCGGCCAATGATGCATTATCCCGGCCGCTTCTATGTGGAACCATCGTGGCCTTGATGCGGCGAGCCGGTTACACAAGGCCCCGCTTGCCGAAGCCGCCGGCCCGCGGCCGGCCGGTTGCCGGAGATGCAGGTTGAGATGCAGGGCGGTTCGACGGCACCGGTGCGGCGCGCATGGCGTAGGGCGGAGCCAGGGCCGTCACGCCGGCGGCTGACCCTGAATGGGGCGCCGCGGTACCGCGCAGCGGCCCGGGCGGGTCGAAATCGTCGAAACTCAGGGATGACGCCATATCCGAAGAGCCACCGCCCGCCGGCTTGGCCGCCAAGATGACGGCCCACAGCCCGACGAGAGCGAGTCCCAGCAGGTTAAGGCTGGAATGCGAATCTTCGCCGTCGAATTTTACGACAAGAACAGTGCCGGCCTGCAGAATCGCAAACAGGGTCGAGAACACGATATACGACCAAAGGATCCAACCCGACCCTTGCGCGTCGCGGCTTCGACGCCAGGCGAAATTCGCGCGGAACAGAACGATCACCAGCGAGGTAACGAGAACGGCCGCGGCCAGCCCTTCCCTGGAAGGTCCCGGCTTCGAATTGGCCAAACCCTCGATGCCGATGGTCAGCACGACGCACAGCACAAAGGTCACGATTTCCGCAACCAGCAGAGCCACGGAATAGAAGAAAAAGCGAAGACGACCGATATCCGAGCTAAACATCCGAGGATCCATCGTTTTGAAAACCATGGATCAAACCAAATAAAATTCGGTTACTGGTAAGACAGCTGCATTCGCAAGCCTAGTCTTTGTCTTTCGCCTTGCCGGCGCGTGCCGCCGCTGCCGGAAGCCGCCTTGGATCGTCGCCGGGCGATCCGTCGCCGCGCGGCATGGCCGGCGAGAACCTGTCCAGCGATGATATTATTCCGCGCAGCACCTTGAGCTCCGGCTCGGCAAAGCCGGGGCGGGTCAGCACGGCGCGCAAATTGTCGACCATCTTCGGCTTCTTCGCTGCCGGGCGGAAATAGCCGCGCGCCTCCAGTGCACCTTCCAGATACGCAAACAGGCCGTGCAATTCTTCCTTGGCAGCCGGCAGCATTTCGGGGCCGGAGAAGTTGGTCCTGGTCTCGTCTTCCAGGCCGGACTTCATCCATTCATAGGACATCAGCAGGGCCGCCTGGGCGATGTTGAGCGAGGAGAAGGCTGGATCGACTGGGAAGGTGACGATCTCGTCGGCGAGGCCGACCTCGTCATTATAGAGGCCGAAGCGCTCGCGGCCGAACAGGATGCCGGTGCGCTGGCCGGCCCGCTGCCGCGCCCGCAGCGTCCTGCCCGCCTCGACCGGACCGCGCACCGGCTTGAAATTGTCGCGCGCGCGCGCCGTGGTGGCGAAGACGAAGTTCAAATCGCCGACTGCCGAGGCGAGGTCATCGAACACCACGACGGCATCGATGACGTGGTCGGCGCGGCTTGCGGCGGCACGCGCCTTCTCGCTCGGCCAGCCGTCGCGCGGATTGACGAGCCGCAGCTCGGCAAGGCCGAAATTGGCCATGGCGCGTGCAACCATGCCGATATTCTCGCCGAGCTGCGGCTCGACCAGGATGATCGCCGGTCCGGACGCAGGAGTTCCGGAGGCAAGAGGGTTGTCGGGATCCTGGGTGGCGGTCATGATTGTCAACGAACTGCTGTTTGCGGCATTTCGCAGTCCCCTGCCACATTCGGCGGCGAAAATGAAGCTTTCGCAAGGAATGCAGTCCCTGCGGAGCGGTTCGCCGTTTGCGCGGCCAAAAAGCCTTTGATATACGGGCCGCATCCCAGGGCCGGCAGCCGTGCGGGCAAGGCCGTTCCGTTCCCCAAAAGCGAGGCATTCTTTCCATGGCGAAGATCAAGGTGGCGAACCCGGTCGTCGAACTCGACGGCGACGAGATGACCCGCATCATCTGGCAGTTCATCAAGGACAAGCTGATCCACCCTTATCTCGACCTCAAGCTCGAATATTACGACCTCGGCATCGAGCACCGCGACGCCACCAACGACCAGGTGACCATCGATTCGGCCAACGCCATCAAGAAATACGGCGTCGGCGTGAAATGCGCGACGATCACGCCCGACGAGCAGCGCGTCGAGGAATTCAAGCTGAAGAAGATGTGGAAGTCGCCGAACGGCACCATCCGCAACATCCTCGGCGGCACCATCTTTCGCGAGCCGATCATCATGAAGAACGTGCCGCGGCTGGTGCCCGGCTGGACCAAGCCGATCATCGTCGGCCGCCACGCCTTCGGCGACCAGTACCGCGCCACCGACTTCCGCTTTCCCGGCAAGGGCAAGCTGACGATCAAATTCGTCGGCGAGGATGGCCAGGTGATCGAGCACGATGTGTTCGACGCACCCGGCGCCGGCGTCGCCATGGCCATGTACAATCTCGACGAGTCGATCCGCGAATTCGCCCGCGCCTCGCTGAACTACGGCCTGCTGCGTAATTACCCCGTCTACCTCTCGACCAAGAACACGATCCTCAAGGCCTATGACGGCCGCTTCAAGGACATCTTCCAGGAGGTCTACGAGGCGGAGTTCGAAGCAGAATTCAAAGCGAAGAAGCTCTGGTACGAGCACCGGCTGATCGACGACATGGTGGCCTCCAGCCTGAAATGGTCGGGTGGATATGTCTGGGCTTGCAAGAATTATGACGGCGACGTGCAGTCCGACACGGTGGCGCAAGGCTTCGGCTCGCTCGGCCTGATGACCTCGGTGCTTATGACGCCGGACGGCAAGACCGTCGAGGCGGAAGCCGCGCACGGCACCGTCACCCGCCACTATCGGCAGCACCAGAAGGGCGAGGAGACCTCGACCAATTCGATCGCCTCGATCTTCGCCTGGACGCGCGGCCTCGCGCACCGCGCCAAGCTCGACGACAATGCCGAACTGAAGCGCTTTGCCGAGACCCTGGAAAAGGTCTGCATCCAGACGGTCGAGTCCGGCTTCATGACCAAGGACCTGTCGCTGCTGATCGGCCCCGACCAGCCCTGGCTTTCGACCACCGGCTTCCTCGACAAGATCGACGAGAATTTGCAGAAGGCGATGGCCTGAGCCTGCGACATGGGCAAGCCCGTCGTCTACGGTGCGGACTACAGCGTCTATGTGCGCATCGTGCGGCTGGTGCTCGAGGAAAAGGGCGTCGGCTACGAGCTGGTGCCCGTCGACATCTTTGCCGCGGACGGCATTCCCGGCTGGTACTTCGAGCACCAGCCGTTCGGCCGCATCCCGGCCTTCGAGCATGATGGCTTTCGCCTCTACGAGACCGGCGCGATTGCCCGTTATGTCGACGAAGCCTTTGACGGCCCGGCGCTGCAGCCGGTCGAAGCCCGGCCTCGAGCACGCATGAACCAGATCACCGGCATGCTCGACGCCTACGCCTACAAGGCCATGGTCTGGGATGTCGCCGTCGAGCGGCTGGAAAAAACGCCGCCCGACGAAGCCGTGATCGCCAACGGGTTGAGGCAGGCGAGAACGGCATTGCAGGCGCTGTCTTCGCTGAAAGCCGAAGGGCTTTGGCTGTTGGGGACGGACCTGACGCTGGCCGACCTGCACGCCGCGCCAATCATCGGCTATTTCGTCAAGGTGGCCGAGGGGCGAAAACTGCTGGCCGAGTTTGCCGATATTCGGGATTGGTATGCGCGCATCGCCGGACGCGAGAGTTTTGCGAAGACCGAAAAGGCAGAATGAGGAGACAAGCGTTCGGCAACAGGCCCTCTGGTGATTAGCGAAAGCCGAAGTGACATCCAATCTCCCCCCTTGCGGGGAGACGTCCGGCAGGACAGAGGGGGGTGTGAAGGATCGCCAACCTTCGACTGATCCTTTCCAACTGGGAACGGCCTGAGAACATGGCTCCGATTGGGCTGGCAAGTCGGAGGGACAGCACCCCCCTCTGCCCTGCCGGGCATCTCCCCCGCAAGGGGGGAGATCGACAGCTTCGCCGAAGGCGACCCACTGCGAAATACCGCTCATTCGGGAAGGTAAATCTCCGCCTTCATGAAGGTCTTCGCACGGCCTGTGATCAGCACGCGATCTCCGGCCAGTTCGCATTGCAAATGCCCGCCGCGCTGCGAGCATTGGAATGCCGACAGACGCGTCTTGGCGAGTTTTTCAGACCAATAAGGCACCAGCGTCGCATGAATGGAGCCGGTTACCGGATCCTCGGGAATGCCCGCCCAGGGCACGAAATAACGCGAGACGAAATCGTGGGCTCGCCCAGCCGCGGTAATGACCAGGCCGAGAGGATGAAAGGTTCCGATCCTGAGCAGATCGGGAACAAAAGATCGCACGGTTGTCTCGTCGGCAAGCTCGACAAACAGGTTCTCGAAATTGCGGAAGCTCGCAACCGGCCGCTGAGGCAATATCGCTTGCAACGCCGAGTTCAGCTCTTCCTCGATGGGCTGCGGCGGAAAACACGGCAGATCGAGCTGATAGGTCTCTTCCCGCCGGGAAACCCGCAGTTCGCCCACCCGGGTGGCGAAGGCCATTTCGCCCTGACCATTGTATTCCGTAGTCAGCACATGGGCGGCCGCAAGAGTGGCATGGCCGCAAAAGTCGACTTCATGGACCGGCGTGAACCAGCGCAAATCCCAACCTTTGCCATTCGGCCGCACGAACGCCGTTTCAGCAAGATTGTTTTCGTTGGCAATGGCCTGCATTACCTCCTCCGACAGCCACTCCTCCAGAAGGAGAACGGCGGCAGGGTTGCCCTGGAAGGCCCGTTCGGCAAAGGCATCGACCTGATACATCGTCAGCGTCGGCATATCGGCCCTCAAAGATATCCGCTGGGCGGCGCGCCATTTAGGCCGTGCCGCCCCCGGTGCAGGTTCACGCCGCTTCGAGAGCCGCTTTCACCGCAGCGATCGCGTCTTCGGCCTTCGAGCCGTCCGGGCCGCCGGCCTGAGCCATATCGGGTCGCCCGCCGCCGCCCTGCCCGCCCAATGCCGCGGACGCGACGCGCACCAGATCGATGGCGCTGAAGCGGCCGGTCAGATCATCGGTGACGGCGACGACGACGCTCGCCTTGTTGTCCTCGCCGGCGCCGACAAAGACGACGACGCCGGAGCCGAGCGACTTCTTGCCGGCATCGGCCAGCGGCTTCAAATCCTTTGGCGAGATGCCCGATACCGCCTTGCCGAGAAAACCGACACCGGCAATGGTTTCGTTTTCCGCAGGCACACCGGCAGGCGAGCGATCGCCGAGCGCCAGCTTCTTGCGCGCCTCGGTCAGCTCCTTTTCGAGCTTCTTGCGCTCGTCGAGCAGCGCCTCGACGCGGGCCGGCACATCGGCCGGCGAAATCTTCAGCGCGGCAGCGGCTGCCTTCAGCCGCTTGTCCTGTTCGTCGAGATGCTTTCTGGCGGCTTCGCCGGTCAACGCCTCGATGCGGCGCACGCCGGCAGCGACCGCACTGTCGGACACGATGCGCACCAGACCGATATCGCCGGTCGCCCTGACATGGGTGCCGCCGCATAGTTCGACCGAATAAGGCCGGTTGGCCTTGGCGCCATGCAAGCCCGTGCCCATCGAAACGACGCGCACTTCATCGCCATATTTCTCGCCAAACAGCGCCATGGCGCCTTCGGCGATGGCGTCGTCGACGGACATCAGCCGCGTGGTCACTGGCCCGTTCTGAACGACGATCTCGTTTGCCATGCGCTCGACCTCTTCGAGCTCGTCCGGCGAGATCGGTTTGTTGTGGGAGATGTCGAAGCGCAGACGCTCGGGCGCGACCAGCGAGCCCTTCTGCGCGACATGGGTACCCAGCACCTCGCGCAGCGCCTCATGGATCAGATGCGTGGCGGAATGGTTCGCGCGCAGCCCGGAGCGGCGCGCGTGGTCTACCTTCAGCTCGACGGTCGCGCCCGTCTTGACGGTGCCGTTGGCCACCTTGCCGAGATGGACGAAAAGCCCATCGGCCTTCTTTTGGGTATCGGATATCTCGATCGAGAACCCGTCGCCTGAAATGACGCCGGTATCGCCCATCTGGCCACCGGATTCGCCATAGAACGGCGTCTGGTTGACAACCACGGCAACGGCGTCACCTTTGCCGGCGCTGTCGACGGTCTTGCCGTCCCTGACCAGCGCCTGGATGAGGCCTTCCGCCTGCTCGGTCTCATAACCCAGGAATTCGGTGGCGCCGGTCTTGTCGCGCACCGCGAACCACACCGTCTCGGTTGCGGCTTCACCGGAACCAGCCCAGCTTTTGCGCGCCTCCGCCTTCTGCCGCTCCATTGCCTCGGTGAAGCCGGCAAGGTTGACCGAGATGTTGCGCTGGCGCAGCGCGTCCTGCGTCAGATCGAGCGGAAAGCCGTAGGTGTCGTAGAGCTTGAACGCTGTCTCGCCATCCAGCATGTCGCCGGAGGCCAGCCTTTCCGTCGCCTCCGAAAGCAAGCCCAAGCCGCGCACCAGCGTCTTGCGGAAACGGGTTTCCTCAAGCTTCAGCGTCTCGGTGATCATCTGTTCGCCGCGCACCAGTTCCGGGTAGGCTTGGCCCATCTCGCGGACCAGCGCCGGCACCACGCGCCACATCAGCGGATCGCGGGCGCCGAGCAACTGCGCATGGCGCATGGCGCGGCGCATGATGCGACGAAGCACGTAGCCGCGGCCTTCGTTGGATGGCAGCACGCCGTCGGCCACCAGGAAGCAGGACGAACGCAAATGGTCGGCGATGACGCGGAACGATGCGACGGTGTCCGCATCCGGACCTTTGCCAAGCGCCGACGACGCAGCGTCGATCAGGTGGCGGAACAGGTCGGTTTCGAAGACGCTTTCAACCCCTTGCAGGATGGAGGCCATGCGCTCGAGGCCCATGCCTGTGTCGATCGACGGACGCGGCAGGTCGACGCGCTCGTCCTTCGTCACCTGTTCATACTGCATGAACACCAGGTTCCAGAATTCGAGGAAACGGTCGCCATCCTCCTCGGGGCTGCCGGGAGGGCCGCCCCAGATATGCTCGCCACGGTCGATGAATATCTCCGAACACGGCCCGCAAGGTCCGGTGTCGCCCATTGCCCAGAAATTGTCCGAAGTCGCGATGCGGATGATGCGATCGTCGGAAAAGCCGGCGATCTTCTTCCAATACGAGGCCGCCTCGTCGTCGGTGTGGTAGACTGTGACCAGCAGTTTGTCCTTCTTCAGGCCGAACTCCCTGGTGATCAGGTTCCAGGCAAGCTCTATGGCCCGCTCCTTGAAATAGTCGCCGAAGGAGAAGTTGCCGAGCATCTCGAAGAAGGTCAGGTGGCGCGCAGTGTAGCCGACATTGTCGAGGTCGTTGTGCTTGCCGCCGGCGCGAACACTCTTCTGGGCAGTCGTGGCGCGCGAATAGGGCCGCTTCTCCAGACCGGTGAAAACGTTCTTGAACTGCACCATGCCGGCATTGGTGAACATCAGCGTCGGGTCATTGCGCGGCACCAGTGGGCTCGACGCGACGACCTCGTGACCTTCCTTGCGAAAATAGTCGAGAAATGCCGACCGGATCTCGTTGACGCCACTCATGAATACTGCCTTTTCGAGAGAACCGCCGGCTGCCGGCGGAAAATAGACATGGCCTTTTAGCGGTCGCACCGCAGCCTGTCCAGAAACACCAAATGGGCTCAAATCCCGGCTTTCACCAGCGCTTTGAAATGCGTCTGACTCGCCGTCAAACGCGAACCGCCGGCACGGGGCCGGCGGTTCGAAACGCATCGATTACGCAAACTCAAAATCAAAACATCAAATCGAAACCTGGCTGACGCTCCGCGAGGCGTCGCTTGCCCTACATCGCCCCGGCGTCGTCCTCGAAACCGTCGTCGCTGCTTTCGGAGCCGCCGTTTTCAAGGAATTTCTCAGCGATCAGCCCGGCATTCTGCCTCAGCGCCAGCTCGATCTCGCGCGCCGTGTCGGGATTGTCGCGCAGGAACAGTTTTGCGTTTTCGCGGCCCTGGCCGAGACGCTGCGAATTGTAGGAGAACCAGGCGCCCGACTTTTCGACCACGCCCGCCTTGACGCCGAGATCGACCAGCTCGCCGGTCTTGGAGACGCCCTCGCCATACATGATGTCGAACTCGACCACCTTGAAGGGCGGCGCCAGCTTGTTCTTGACGACCTTGACGCGGGTCTGGTTGCCGACGACCTCGTCGCGATCCTTGACCGAGCCGATGCGCCGGATGTCGAGGCGGACCGAAGCATAGAATTTCAGCGCATTGCCGCCGGTCGTCGTCTCGGGCGACCCGAACATGACGCCGATCTTCATGCGGATCTGGTTGATGAAGATGACCATGGTGTTGGAGCGCGAGATCGAGGCGGTGAGCTTGCGCAGCGCCTGGCTCATCAGGCGGGCCTGCAGGCCGGGCAGCGAATCGCCCATCTCGCCTTCGATTTCCGCCCGCGGCGTCAGCGCCGCCACCGAATCGACCACCAGCACGTCGATGGCGCCGGAGCGCACCAGCGTGTCGCAGATCTCCAGCGCCTGCTCGCCGGTATCGGGCTGCGAGATCAGCAGGTTTTCAAGATCGACGCCGAGCTTGCGGGCATAGACCGGGTCGAGCGCATGCTCGGCATCGACGAAGGCGCAGATGCCGCCCTTCTTCTGGGCTTCGGCCACTGTGTGCAGCGCCAGCGTCGTCTTGCCCGAGCTTTCCGGCCCGTAGATCTCGACGATGCGGCCGCGCGGCAGGCCGCCGACGCCAAGCGCGATATCCAGCCCAAGCGAGCCGGTCGGCACCGTTTCGATCTCGACAACCTGCTCGTTCGCGCCGAGCCGCATGATCGAGCCCTTGCCGAAGGCACGCTCGATTTGCGACAGCGCCGCATCCAGAGCCTTTGATTTGTCCACCGCTTTGTCCTCTACAAGCCGCAAAGAATTCTGAGCCATGATACATCACCCCGTGGTCGTCAATGGAGGCCGGACAATCCCGCAATCCCTTAAAAGAATGTACCTCATTTGTTCTCATTTGTCAATGAGCACCAAGGGCTTGAAAAATAATGGATATCCATATTTGTTCTATTTTTGTTTCGCAATTTTGCTTCCGGATATATCCCGCCTCGCATGCTGCGCCGTTGCCGTCACCATCCGAATCGGACCCGCGATTGCAGGGTTCCGCCCGGCGACCTAGTCTCCTCCCGGGCAACAGCTAAGGGCATTTTGCCGGCATGATGAAATCCCCGACGATCCTGGCCGTGGGCGGCGCCTATATCGAGCGGCGCGGCCGGGTTGCCGGCGCCTTCGTGCCAGCCGCCTTGAACCCCGGCACGATGCACGAGCATGTTGGTGGCGCCGTCTTCAACGCCTTGCGCTGGGCGATGCGGCGCGGCGTCTCGGCCTCGTTGCTATCGGTGCGCGGCGGCGATGCCCTTGGCGACACGGTTTTACGCGCCGTCACCGAGGCCGGCATTGTCGACCTGTCGGCGGTGTTCCTCGACCGGGCAACGCCAAGCCATACGATCCTGATCGATAGCGACGGCCGGCTGATCGCCGGCCTTGCCGATATGGTGCTCTACGAACTGGCGCTTCCCAAGCAGATCCGCCGCGCCAAGGTGCGTGACGCCATCGGTTCGGCCGACGCGGTGCTGTGCGATGCCAACCTGCCGTCGACCGCGCTGGAGCGGCTGGCGGCACTCGCCGCCGGCAAGCCGGTGTTTGCGCTTGCAGTCTCGCCCAGCAAAGCGGCGCGGCTGACGCCGGTGCTTGATCTTCTGGCGATGGCGTTCATGAACCGGCACGAGGCCGGCGTGCTCGCCGGCGCCGACATCGATGCTGGCGATCAAGGTATCGTCGACGGCCTGAGACGCGCCGGCCTGAAGAGCGGCGTGGTCACTGCCGGCGACGGACCGGTGCTCGGTTTCGACCAATTGGGCGCGTTCTCGATCTCGCCACCGCCGTTACAAAAGCGGACCGATGCGGCCGGCGCCGGCGACGCATTGGCCGGCGCGACGATCGCCGCCCTGCTGCGCGGCCTGACGCTGCGCGTAGCACTACGTGAAGGCGTTGCCGCCGCGATGCTCGTCGTCGAGAGCGCCGCCTTCACCAGCGCTGGCTTTGCCGAAGCGCTGGCGCTCGTGCCCGAGGCGCGGGACCTGGCGTGAAATGCGGCCCAGAATTGCCGAAGCATGGCGCAGCCTATTTGCCGGCGCGCCGTCCTGCCTCGTAGGCGCGGCGCGCCCAGATCGCCATCTCGTCGGGATCGTCGAATGCGCTGTCGGGAACGCTCCAATAGGGCATCGACACGAGCTTGCCGTGGCGCGAGCCGGTATAAGTCCATTGCCGGCAGCCGGCCGCTTCGAAATCCGGGGCGCTTTCGGCGTCGGCCTTCAGCATCAATTCGCCACGGATGACGATGGCGACAATGACGCCGTCGAAATAGATGCCCTTGCCGCCGAACAGCTTGCGGATGCTGACCGGGCCGACGCCTTCGAAAAGCTCTTCTATGCGCTCGTTGTCCATGCGGCGATCATGTCACCCGGATTTCCCCTTGTCATCGACGCAACCGGCACCATCCTGACAAGTTCAGAATCAATTTCGTCGGAGTTTTTCATGCCGCTTCTGCTCAAGGGGTCCTGCCGGTGCAATGCCGTGCGTTTCGAGGTGGAAAGCCACACGCCGGTGCCGTTCATGCTGTGCTACTGCTCGATCTGCCGCAAGCAGCAGGGCGGCGGCGGTTTTGCCATCAATCTCGGCGCCGATTACGAGACGCTGAAAATCCAGGGCAAGCGCCATCTCGGCGTCTACCGCGCCGAGATCGAGGACGACGAGCACCCGCAACGCGAAACCTCGACGGGCGAGCGGAACTTCTGCACGAAATGCGGGACGGCACTCTGGCTCTACGATCCAACCTGGCCGGAGCTGGTGCATCCCTTCGCCTCGGCGATCGACACCGACCTGCCAAAGCCGCCGGAGAAGGTGCATCTGATGCTGAAATACAAGGCGAACTGGGTCGAGCCCGACATCGGCGAGGGCGACAAGGTTTTCGATGTCTACCCGGAGGAATCGATCGCCGACTGGCACAAGCGAACGGGGATGTGGGTGGATTAGCGTTCTTCTCCCCGTTTGCGGCAGAGCTATCGCATATGGGCAAGCGCCCCCTCACCCGGATTGCCAACCGAATTGCGAAGGGCAATTCGGGGCAATCCGACCTCTCGCCGAGGGGAGAGGAAGTCGCCAGCGCTGGCGCCAGCCTCTTCTCCCCATCGGGGAGAAGGTGGCCCGAAGGGCCGGATGAGGGGGCTCCCCGTATGCGATTGCCGCCGGGAACGGCGAAGGAAAAGCCTCAGGCCGAAGCGCGTGCTTCGGCCAGTGCCTTCAGATCAGCCGGCTTCAGCTCGACCGATTCGCCGCAGCCGCAGGCCGAGCTCTGGTTCGGGTTGCGGAAGGTGAAGCCGGTGCGCAACGTCGTCTGCTCGAAGTCCATCTCGGTGCCGAACAGGAAAAGTGCCGCCTCAGGTGCGACATAGACGTGGGCGCCATCACGCTCGATATGGTCGTCCTTGGTGTTGGGTTCGGTCACCAGATCGACCGTATATTCCATGCCGGCGCAGCCGCCCTTCTTGATACCAAGGCGAATGCCATGCGCATTCTCACGGGTCGCGACGATCTCGCGCACCCGGTCGGCGGCCTTTTCGGTCATCGTGATGACGGCGAAGCGTCCCATTTTTTCCTTCTCCATTGCGCGCAGGTTCAAGGCCTGCCGAATGATTCCTCACCTAAAATGGTGAAGTTTTGTACCCGGCGCAAGTGCGCCAGCCTCTGGCTGGTCGGATGCTAGTACCACCCAACCGCCACCTGCGCCTCTTCCGACATGCGGTCGGGCGACCAGGGCGGGTCGAAGGTCATGTTGACCTCGACGCCGGAGACGCCCTCGACGGCGCCGACGGCGTTTTCGACCCAGCCGGGCATTTCGCCGGCCACCGGGCAGCCCGGCGCGGTCAGCGTCATGTCGATCTTGACCGAGCGGTCGTCCTCGATGTCGATCTTGTACACGAGGCCGAGCTCATAGATGTCGGCCGGGATTTCGGGGTCATAGACCGTCTTCAGCGCCGAGACGATGTCATCGGTCAGCCGCGCCAGTTCATCGGCGGGAATCGTTGATCCGGAAACCGCCGCATTGCTCATCGTTTCCGAAGCGGTCTCGGCGGTGTGGCTGGCATCGTCCATGATCGTCACCCGAAGAACTTTCGCGCCTTTTCCAGCGCATCGGCCAAAGCATCGACTTCGGCCCTGGTATTATACATGCCGAACGACGCCCTGCATGTGGATGTTACGCCGAAGCGTTTCAACAGCGGCTGGGCGCAATGCGTGCCGGCGCGGACCGCCACGCCCTGCCGGTCGATGACCATCGACACGTCATGGGCGTGGATGCCCTGCAGCTCGAACGAGATGATGGCGCCCTTGCCCGGCGCATCGCCGAAGATGCGCAGCGAATTGATGGCGCGCAGTTTTTGATGCGCATAATCCTTCAGATCGGCCTCATGCGCGGCGATGCGCTCGCGGCCGATCTTTTCCATGTATTCCAGCGCAGCACCAAGCCCGATCGCCTGGACGATCGGCGGCGTGCCGGCCTCGAAACGGTGCGGCGGATCGTTGTAGGTGACGATGTCTTGCGTCACCTCCTCGATCATCTCGCCGCCGCCCATGAACGGGCGCATGCGCTCCAGAATATCCTTCTTGCCGTAGAGCACACCGATGCCCGACGGGCCATAAACCTTGTGGCCTGTGAAGACGAAGAAATCGCAGTCGAGATCCTGCACGTCGATCGGCATATGCACGGCGCTCTGGCTGCCGTCGACCAGCACCGGAATGCCGCGCGCGTGCGCAATGCGCACGATCTCCTTGATCGGCGTCACCGTGCCCAGCGCATTCGACATATGGGTGATGGCGACCAGCCTGGTGCGGTCGGTCAGCCGCTTCTCGAATTCCTCGATGTGGAAGACGCCGAGATCGTCGACCGGCACCCAGACCAGTTTCGCGCCCTGCCGTTCGCGGATGAAATGCCACGGCACGATGTTGGAATGATGCTCCATGATCGACAGGACAATTTCATCGCCCTCGCCGATGTTCGGCATGCCGAAACCATAGGCGACCGTGTTGATCGCCGCCGTGGTGTTCGAGGTGAAGACGATGTTGTCGGTGCTTGGCGCGTTGAGAAATCTCTGCACTATCTTCCGCGCGTTCTCATAAGCGTCGGTCGCGGCATTCGACAGGAAATGCAGGCCGCGATGGACGTTGGCATATTCCTGGGAATAGGCGTGCTGGATAGCGTCGAGCACGGCCTGCGGCTTCTGCGCCGAGGCGCCATTGTCGAGATAGACGAGAGGTTTTCCGTAGACTTGCCGCGACAGGATCGGGAAGTCGCGGCGGATCGCCTCGACGTCATAGGGGATGTTTTCGACTTTCTGGTCCATTACAAGCTCTCTCGAGGCACCGCCTCATTCCGTCCAGCACCCCTCATCCGACCGAACTTCGCTCGGCCACCTTCTCCCACAAGGGGAGAAGGGAAGGCGCTCTACCCGTGCGCCACGAACCAGTTGTCGAGCCTCGCCTCCAGCGCCTCGACGATGGCCTCGTCGTCCAGTTCCTCGATCACTTCGGCGACGAAGGCCTTGACCAGCAAGCCGCGCGCGGTCTTCTCGTCGATGCCGCGCGCCATCAGGTAGAACAGATGGCTGCGGTCGATCTCGGTGACGGTCGCGCCATGGCCGCAGACGACGTCGTCGGCAAAGATTTCGAGCTCCGGCTTGGTCGAGAACTCGCCGTCGTCCGACAGAAGCAGCGTGTTGCAGGCCATCTTGGCGTTGGTCTTCTGCGCATATTGGTGGACGTTGATGCGGCCCTGGAAGACGCCGCGCGCTCTGCCGGTCACCACGTTGCGGATGACTTCGGTCGAGGCGGTATGCGGCACGGCGTGGTCGAGCACCATGGTGACGTCCGTATGGGTGTCGCCGGCCAAGAGATTGATGCCGCGCAGCGTGAAGTCGGCGCCCTCGCCGGTCGTCTTCACAACGACCTCCTGGCGCACCAGCTTGCCGCCGGCATTCATGACGAACAGCGTCAGTTTCGAATTCTTGCCGAGATGCGCCTTGAACTGGGCGAGATGCGTCGCCGTATCCGGCTGCTCCTGCACGACCAGCCATGTCACTTCGGCGCCTTCGCCAAGCAGCAGCTGGCTGACCGAACTGACCAGCGCCGCCCCCTCGCCTGCCTGGCGTTCGACGACGACAGCGTTGGCGCCGGCACCGACGCGGACGGCCAGGCGTACATGCGTCTGTCCACCGGCCTGCAAATTCTGCAATTCGACCGGCTTGTCCAGTTGGGTACCTTCGGCGATGTCGACGAAATAGCCGTCGGCGACAAAGGCGGTGTTCAGCGCGCCTATGGCATCGTCGCTGCCATAGGAATCCAGCCCAGGCGCTGCGCTGCCGTCGGTCAGCTTCTCCGATAGGCGCTGCACGACAACGCCTTCGATATCGGGCAGTTTCGTACTCGAAACGCCGTTCAGCACCGGCAAAACGCTGGAGCCCTCGACGATCGGCGCAATGGCTTTCGCGACCGCTGCCGGATCGAAGTCCGGCACCGAGGTCAGCAGCCGGCGCAGGTCCGTATAATGCCAGGATTCGATGCGCCGCGTCGGCAGGCCACTCTTGATCGCCTCGATGGCGTCGTCGCGCTTCAGCATCACCGCACCGTCGCCGGGCAGCAGCGACAGCCGCTCGCCAAAGGCGTCGATCAGCGCCGTTTCGGCTAATGTTCGCTGGGGTGTCGTGTGCATATTCATCAGTATCGCCTTGTTTGGCTTGCCTTCCGGGCCTGCTGGCATCTCACGCGGCTTGCCCGATCACGCCGGCATAGCCATTGGCCTCGAGGTCGAGCGCCAGCGACTTGTCGCCCGACTTGATCACCTGGCCCCTGTAGAGCACGTGCACCGTATCAGGCACGATGTATTGGAGCAGGCGCTGGTAGTGGGTGATGACGACGATGGCCCGGTCCGGCGAGCGCAGCGTGTTGACGCCGTCCGCGACGATCTTCAACGCGTCGATGTCGAGCCCGGAATCGGTCTCGTCGAGGACACACAGCTTCGGCTCAAGCAGCTTCATCTGAAGGATCTCGGCGCGCTTCTTCTCGCCGCCGGAAAAGCCGACATTGAGCGGCCGCTTCAGCATCGCCATGTCCATGTTGAGCGAGGCCGCCGCTTCCTTCACGCGCTTGAGGAATTCCGGGATCTTTAGCGGTTCCTGGCCGCGCGCCTTGCGCTGCTCGTTCATCGCCACTTTCAGGAATTCCATCGTCGCGACGCCCGGTATCTCCATCGGGTACTGGAAGGCGAGGAAAATGCCCGCCGTGGCGCGCTCGGCCGGATCCATGTCGAGGATCGACTGGCCGTTGTAGAGGATGTCGCCCTCTGTGACCTCATAGTCCTCGCGGCCGGCGAGGATGTAGGACAGCGTCGATTTTCCCGAGCCGTTCGGCCCCATGATCGCGGCAACCTCGCCGGCCCTGACCGTCAGGTTCAGGCCGCGAATGATCTCGGTGCCGTCATCGACGATACGGGCATGGAGGTTTCTGATTTCAAGCATTCTTATTCTTTCCTGAAAATTCTTTATCGGTCAGCCGACCGAGCCCTCGAGGCTAATCCCGATCAGCTTCTGCGCCTCGACCGCGAACTCCATCGGCAGTTGCTGGATGACGTCCTTGACGAAGCCGTTGACGATCAGCGCGATCGCCTCTTCTTCCGGAATACCGCGCTGCATGACGTAGAACTTCTGGTCCTCGGAAATCTTCGAGGTGGTCGCTTCATGCTCGAACTGCGCGGTCGAGTTCTTGGCTTCCATGTAGGGTACAGTGTGTGCGCCGCACTGATCGCCGATCAGCAGGGAGTCGCAGTTGGTGAAGTTGCGGGCGTTGGTCGCCTTGCGGTGTGCCGAGACCTGGCCGCGATAGGTGTTCTGCGAGAAGCCGGCGGCAATGCCCTTGGAGATGATGCGGCTCGACGTGTTCTTGCCGAGATGGATCATCTTGGTGCCGCTATCGACCTGCTGGTAGCCGTTCGAGACGGCGATCGAATAGAACTCGCCGCTGGAATCATCGCCGCGCAGGATGCAGCTCGGATATTTCCAGGTGATAGCCGAGCCGGTCTCGACCTGCGTCCACGAAATCTTCGAACGATGGCCGCGGCAGTCGCCGCGCTTGGTGACGAAATTATAGATGCCGCCCTTGCCTTCGGCGTCGCCGGGATACCAGTTCTGCACCGTCGAATATTTGATCTCGGCATCGTCGAGCGCGATCAGTTCGACCACCGCGGCATGAAGCTGGTTCTCGTCGCGCTGCGGCGCCGTGCAGCCTTCGAGATAGGAGACGTAAGCCCCCTCCTCGGCGATGATCAGCGTGCGCTCGAACTGGCCGGTGTTCTTTTCGTTCATGCGGAAATAGGTCGACAGTTCCATCGGGCAGCGCACGCCCTTGGGCACGAAGACGAAGGAACCGTCGGTGAACACGGCCGAATTCAGCGTCGCGTAGAAATTGTCGGAGGTCGGCACGACCGAACCGAGATATTTCTTCACCAGCTCCGGATGCTCGCGGATCGCTTCCGAGATCGAGCAGAAGATGACGCCGGCCTGCGCCAGCTCCTTCTTGAAAGTGGTGACGACGGAGACCGAATCGAACACTGCATCGACGGCGACGCGGCCGGACTTGTAGACGTTGTCGCTGGCTTCCTCGAGCTCCGAGGCATCGGTCTTCTGCACGCCGGCGAGGATTTCCTGTTCCCTGAGCGGAATGCCGAGCTTCTCATAGACCTTCAGCAGTTCGGGATCGACGTCGCTGAGCGAAGTCGGCCCGGGCGTGCTCTTGGGTGCCGCGTAATAGTAGAGGTCCTGGAAATCGATTTTCGGATAGTGGACGCGCGCCCACTTCGGCTCGTCCAGCGTCACCCAGCGGCGATAGGCTTCCAGGCGCCATTCCAGCATCCAGGACGGCTCGTCCTTCTTCGCCGAAATGAAGCGGATAATGTCTTCGCTCAGGCCCTTGGGGGCCTTGTCCATCGCGATTTCGGTCTGGAATCCGTATTTATACTGGTCGACATCGATCTTTCGAACTCGATCGATCGTCTCCTGCACAGCAGGCATCAGCGTTCTCCATCCACGCCGGGGTCAAGGCCCGGCAGTTTTCAAACTATGGCACCGCAAGCGAGCACCCTTGGGCATCCGAGGCGGCGTAAGTTTCATATAGTGCGTTCATGCCGGAAATTCACCCGGCCAAATGCGAACGCACGGCTCTACCAGGCCGCAAGGCCCAAATGTTCCGTTGCCGCGCTCAAGCGGCCTTTTCCCTGTTTGCCCGCCGCGCGACGATCGTCGCCAGCGCCGAACGAAACAGCTCGATATCCTCGGCGCATGTCGCGTGGCCGATGGACACGCGCAGCGCGCCAAAGCCGTCGCCATAACCCATGGCTTTCAGCACGTGACTCGGCCCGACTTTGCCCGACGAACAGGCCGATCCAGCCGACAGCGCCACGCCGGCCAGGTCGAAAGCGATCTGCGCCGTCTCGGCCTTGATGCCGGGAATAGCGAAGAACGTGGCGTTGGCAAGCCTCGGAGCGCCGGTCCCGAAGATTTCGGCGTCTGGCACCTGCGTTTTCACGATCGCCTCGACTTCGTCGCGGCGCTGCCGCACCGCATCGATCGTTTGCAACCCGGCAAGCGCCTCGCGCGCCGCCGCGCCAAACCCGGCAATTGCCGCCAGGTTTTCGGTGCCGCCGCGATGGCCTTTCTCCTGGCCGCCGCCGCTGACCAGCGGTTTCGGCATCATCAAGCCCGACGCTGCGACAATGGCGCCGACGCCCTTGGGGCCGCCGATCTTGTGCGAGGAGAGAATCAAATAGTCTGCGTAACCCGCTGACATATCGAGCGGAATGCGGCCGGCCGCCTGCACCGCATCGACAACCAGGATGCCACCCGCCGCCTTGACGATTTCGGCAATGCGGCCAATCGGCTGGATCACGCCGGTCTCGTTGTTGGCGGCGTGGATGGTCACCAGCGGCAAACCGTCAGCCTTGTCATGCGCACTAAGTGCTGACGCCAAGGCGTCGAGCCTGACGATGCCGTCGGCATCGACGCCGATCCGCGTTACCTGCCCCGCGGGGAAGCGCCCGCCATTCAGCAGGCAGGGATGGTCAGCCTCGGACACGTAAAGCCGGCTCATGCGGACGGCGCCGCGCCCCATCTGCCAGTCCGGCGTCAGCAGCGTCGAGGCCGCTTCCGTCGCGCCGGAGGTGAATACGACATGCTCGGCTTTGGCGCTGACCAGTCGCGCCACGTCGCGCCTGGCGTCTTCGATCAGCCGCCGCGCCGCGCGGCCCTCGGCATGGACCGAGGACGGGTTGGCGGCGATGTCGAGCGCAGCGACCACGGCCGCGCGCGCCGAGGCAAGCAGCGGCACGCTGGCGTTGTAGTCGAGATAGGCGCGTGCTCCGGCCATTTCCGTCCAACTGGTCCCTTCAAAAGCCGTTCCGCGAAGATAGCGCGTTATTTCCTTGAAATTGCAAGGCAAGACGTCCTATTTACGCGGCTTGCGGCGCGGGTGGCCGAGCCACAGCTTTTGGCCGCCCAGTTTTGAACAATTCTAAACTAGCTTCTAGAAAGACGCTCGCCCTGCGTCAAGGCCCTAGGGAAGACTGGGGCCTAGGGAAGACTGGGGCCAGAGGAAGAGTTGTTCCGGGCGCCGCGCAATTTATACCAAGTGGAGTATTTCATGCCTGAGGTCATTTTCACCGGTCCCGCCGGCCGTCTGGAGGGTCGCTATCAGCCCTCGAAGGAAAAGAGCGCGCCGATTGCCATCGTCCTGCACCCGCACCCCCAGTTCGGCGGGACGATGAACAACAAGATCGTCTACGACCTCTTCTACATGTTCCAGAAGCGCAATTTCACCACGCTGCGCTTCAATTTCCGCGGCATCGGCCGCAGCCAGGGCGAGTTCGACCACGGCACCGGCGAGTTGTCCGACGCCGCTGCGGCGCTCGACTGGGTGCAGTCGCTGCATCCGGATTCCAAGAGTTGCTGGGTTGCCGGCTATTCGTTCGGCTCGTGGATCGGCATGCAGCTTCTCATGCGCCGGCCCGAGATCGAGGGCTTTATCTCGGTCGCGCCCCAGCCCAATACCTATGATTTCTCGTTCCTGGCGCCATGCCCGTCGTCCGGCCTGATCATCCATGGCGATGCCGACAAGGTCGCGCCGCCCAAGGACGTGCAGGGCCTGGTCGACAAGCTGCACACGCAAAAGGGCATTACCATCACCCAGAAGACCTTGCCCGGCGCCAACCATTTCTTTGCCAACCATGCCGAGCTTCTGATCGAGGAATGCGCGGACTATCTCGATCGCCGGCTGGCCGGGGAACTGTCCGACCCACGGCCTAAGCGGCTGAGATAATCGGGGAACGGCGATGTACCAACCACCTCACTTCCAGGAAACACGGCAGGACGTCCTGCATGGGCTGATCCGGGCGCATCCGCTTGGGCTGCTGGTGTCGAACGGCACCGAGGGGCCGGTCGCCAACGCAATTCCCTTTCTTCTAGACGCGGGTGTGCCGCCGAATGGCAGGCTGCGCGCACATCTGGCGAAAGCCAATCCGCAATGGCGGCTTTTGGCCGACAATCCCCTGGCGCCGGTGCTGGTCGTCTTCCAGGGCGCCGACGCCTATGTGACGCCGTCCTGGTATGAGACCAAGCGTGAAACCGGCAAGGTGGTACCGACCTGGAACTACGCCATCGTCCAGGTGCGCGGCATCGTCACGGTGATCGAAGACCAGGATTGGCTGGCCGAGCAGATTTCCGATCTGACGATGTCGCAGGAGGGCAGCCGCTCGGCGCCATGGGCGGTGACCGACGCGCCGGCGCCCTTCATTCAGTCGCAGATCAAGGGCATTGTCGGCCTGGAGATCGCCATCACCGAAATCAGCGGCAAATGGAAAGTCAGCCAGAACCGCCCGGCTGCCGACCGCGTCGGTGTCGCCGAGGGGCTCGAGAGCGAGACTGCCAACTCGGCCGACATGGTCCAGCTGGTAAGGTCCTACGGCGGGCTGGACGGCAAGTAATCTGGATTGCTTGCTCGACCGGTTCCAGGGCGGTCGCGGGCTCAATCGACCTTGGTCATCGCCGCCTTGCGCTCGTTGGCGATCAGCCAGAGATTGCGGATATAGATCAACAGGCCCATGGCCTGACCGGCGATGAACACCGGATCCTGACGCTGGATGGCGTAGACCAGCAGCAGGCCGCCGCCGAACAGCGAAAAGAACCAGAACGCGATCGGCACGACGCTGCGCTTGGCCTTTTCCGACGCCACCCACTGCACCAGAAAACGCATGGTGAAGAAGAACTGGGCGACGAAGCCGAGCAGAACCCAGGCATCGAATTGCTTGACGAAAACATCGTGAAGCCAGGTCGCCAATTCCTGAAGCACGTTACCCATGCCTGATTTCCTCTACTTTGGGCATTCTGCGGCGCCTGCGGCGCAGCCACCAGACGCCGGCAAGATCGAGCACGCCCTGAAGGCCGCGATCGAAGATGCCGTAATTCGATTTGCCGTAACGGCGGGAACGGTCGACGACGTCGCAATGGACGACGCGGTAGCCCTCCTGGATGACCAGCGCCGGAACAAAGCGGTGGGTGCCGTCGAAGAACGGCAATTTCCGCAAAATGTCGGTGTGGATCGCCTTGAGGCCGCAGCCGGTATCCCGCGTCTCGTCGTGCAGGATGGCTTTTCTCAGCCCGTTGGCGAAACGCGACGCCAGTTGCTTGATCTTGCTGTCGCGGCGCTTCAGACGCTGTCCCTGCGCCGCCCCGACGTCGGGACCAGCCTGCCGCAACGCGTCGATCAACACTGGGATGTAGCCGGGGTCGTTCTGGCCGTCGCCATCGATGGTGGCGACGATATCGCCGCGCGCCGCCCACGCGCCCGACCGCACCGAGAGCGACTGGCCGGCGGATTTTTCATGCCTGAGATGGCGCAGCGGAAACCGGCGAAGCGCTGCTTCTGCGGCAAGCACCGAAGGCGTATCGTCTGTCGAGCCGTCGTCGACGACAATGACCTCGAAGTCCCGCCCGGCCATGGCAGTGCCGATCTCGTCGAGCAGAAGCGGCAGGTTCGCCGCCTCGTTCCGGCAAGGAATGACGATGGATATCTCCGGCATCTCGACTCTGTCACAGGATATGGCATTCGATCGATGCCGCGCGGTCCAGAGGAAGAGTCCCGCTGGCGCGGCGCCTCATTACGCCAGCCGAAACAATGACGCAAGCAGGCCGCGCCGGAAGCGAAGGGCAATCGCTTCAGGTTTGGATTGCCTCTCACGTTACCGTTCCAGGGAGAGCTGGTTGTCTCGCGACGTGCGGCTCTCCCTTCTCCCCTTGTTGTGCGAGAAGGGAAGAGGGCGCGCCAAAACCGGATTCCACTTTTGCTGATCGCGCTTGAGTGCTAAACGCCGGCCTTCACGCATACCCGGGCCGCGTTCGGCCGGAAGCCTTCCAGGAAAGAAAAATGTCCGCCTTCAAATCCGACTTCCTGCGCACGATGAGCGAGCGCGGTTTCATCCACCAGACCTCGGACGATGCCGCCCTCGACCAGCTTTTCGCCACGGAAACGGTGAGCGCCTATATCGGCTTCGACGCCACAGCGAGAAGCCTGCATGCCGGGTCGCTGATCCAGATCATGATGCTTTACTGGCTGCAGCAGACCGGCCACCGGCCAATCGCGCTGATGGGCGGCGGCACCTCGATGATCGGCGATCCGTCGTTCAAGGACGAGGCGCGCAAGCTTTTGACGCCGCAGGACATCGAGGACAATCTCGCCGGCATCCGCCGCAACTTCACGCCCTACCTCAAATTCGGCAGCGGCCCGAACGACGCCGTCATGATCAACAATGCCGACTGGCTGATGGATATCAACTACGTCAATTTCCTGCGCGATGTCGGCCGGCATTTTTCGGTCAACCGCATGCTGGCCTTCGATTCGGTCAAGCTCCGGCTGGATCGCGAGCAGTCGCTGTCGTTCCTCGAATTCAACTACATGATCCTGCAGGCCTACGACTTCGTCGAGCTCTACAAGCGCCTTGGCTGCCGGCTGCAGATGGGCGGCTCCGACCAGTGGGGCAACATCGTCAATGGCATCGATCTCGGCCATCGCATGGAAGGCGCGCAGCTCTATGCGCTGACGACGCCGCTGCTCACCACCTCCTCCGGCGCCAAGATGGGCAAGTCGGCCTCGGGCGCGGTCTGGCTCGATGCGGAAATGTTGAGCCCCTACGAGTTCTGGCAATATTGGCGCAACACCGAGGATGCCGATGTCGGCCGTTTCCTGAAGCTCTACACGACCCTGCCGCTCGCTGAGATCGCGCGCCTCGAACGGCTCGGCGGCTCGGAGATCAACGAAGCCAAGAAGATTCTCGCCACCGAAATCACCGCCATGCTGCATGGCCGCGAGGCGGCGGAGGAGGTAGCCAAGACAGCAGAAGCGCTTTTCGAAAGAGGTCAGTCAACCGAGTCATTGCCGACAGTAACAATCGACAAAGGAGAGGATGACAGATGGCAATTTGGCAGGTCGAATGCTGCAATTGCGGTCGCGTCCGGGCTTGTGTCATCTAACTCGGAAGCTCGGCGCAAGATGGCGGAAGGTGCTCTACGCATCAATGACAGGGTCGTCACCGATCCGAACGAAATTGTCTTGTGGACCGACCTGTACGAAAACACCGGAGCATTCAAAGTTCAACTGGGGAAGAAGAAGGTCGTTCTGGTGCGGCCGATCTAACGCCTGCTGAGGCTCAGGTGAAACCTAGCCGGGGACGGGCGCAAGCAATGGATCGCTGCATTCCTCGGCCACTGTAACGGCATGGATCCTAGGGTCTCCGCGACGTCGCTTCGCGCCTGCTCCGCCCTAGGATGACGAAGGCATGGTGGCTCAAGGCTAGTCGCGGATGTCGGAGAGCGAGGCGGTCGCGTGGCGGCCGATGGCAAAAGCAACCTTCGAGATTGGCTGAAACCACCCCTCGCTTCGTCATCCTAGGGCGGAGCAGGAGCGAAGCGACGTCGCGGAGACCCTAGGATCCATGCCGTTCCCTCTAGGCGCCGCTACGCTGAACAGCACCTCACCGGGCCTTTTCGCCTCACCCGCCTACCCTACCCGCCTCAGCGATACTCGAAGATCGACCGGAATATCCCGGGCGCGATTACCGATAGCGGATTGACGTCGAGGATTGGCTTGTTGGCGTTGCCCCTGAGTCTGTAGGTGACGCCGATCAGGCCGCGGTCGCGGCCGTTGCCGAGCAGCGCGCCGATCAGCGGCAGTTCGCCGAAGATGCGGTTTACGCCGTAGGCCGGCATGAACGTGCCGGTCATGTCCATGTTGTTGTTCTGGTCGTAGAGCGTGCCCTGGAAGGTGGTGCCGATGCGCGAGCCGCGCAGCACGCCGTTGCGCAGCTTGAGATAGCCGCTGCCCTTGTCGATCTCGCTGAAACCGCGCTCGAACTTCACCCTCGACGTGTCGAGATTGCCTTTGACCGCCTCGTTGAGGCTGCGGCTGTCGCCGGCCGGCGTCGTCGACACGATCGAGGCGAGCTTCGGCTCGTTGACGACAACGAAGTCCTTGGCATCGACCTGGCCTTTCATCGGCCCGTCGCCGGCCCCGGTGAGCGCCAGCGTAATCGAGCCGCCTTCCATATGCTCGTAGATGTTGAGGAAGCGCAGTATGGCGCCGGCGTCGGCCGACTTCATGTTGAGCGTTCGCAGGCCGCCGCCGGTCGTGTTGCTGACGGTGATCGCGGCTCCCGAACTTGCCGTGGCGCTCACCTTGAGCCCGTTCACCCGGGAGCCGGAGGCGCTGTAGTCGAGTTTCAGATTCGACAGCACCTCGTCGTGGAAGCCGGTCAGGGAGCTGACGTCGGCGCTGACCGAGATCGCATCGACGCCGGTGGTCTTGGTGGCGGTATCGACATCGGACGTGAATTGCTTGATCAGCGAGCGTGCGTCCAGCGCGCTGCCGCTGACCTCGACCGCATAGGCCTTGCCCGACCGCTTCACCGAGACGGCGACGTCGTCGCCCCTGTTCAACGTGACCTTGCTGAACCGGGCCGAGGACAAGGCGCCGTTGACCAGCACCGCGCTGCCGTCGATGGAGAAGGTCTTGCCGTCGAGTTCGAAATTGGACAGCGTCGTGGTGTCGCCGGTCTTCGCCATGGCGAAGGTGACCTTGGCGGGGATGCCGGGCCCCTTGCTCCAGCCGGCCCAGGGAATGTCCAGCCTGGCATTGGTCAGGTCCGCCGACACGTTCTGGTTGCCGGTGCCGCTCTTGTCGATCGCCACCTTGATGGTTCCGGAAAGCAGCGTCGACAGGCCAGGCATGGCGGTGGCGCGCGTCTTGTCGTCGAGCACCAGCACCACTTTACGACTGCGCGGCGGGCCGCCATCCCTGAGCGGCTCGATCAGATCGAGCTCGGCCGGAATGCCGTTGAGCAGTGCCTTGGCCGAGATCACCGCCCGGTCGGGCGCGACCGTGATCGAGCCGTCGGCATGGCTGACCGTCTGGCCCTCGAACGGCTTGCCCAGCGACAGGTCCTTGTAGTCGAGCGCCACCAGCCAATCGAGTTTGGAAGAGTCGACACCGGACTGCAGCGGGATATCGGCCTTGACGTGGCCGGTCACCGTGCCGGACAGGTCGTCCGGCAGCAGGCCGACATGGCGCATGGCGTTGATCGGGTCAAACGATGCCAGTTCGGCGATTGCCGGCGCCTCGCCGGCGACATCGATATCGAGCGCGCCGATCACCGGCGGATGGTTCGCCGCCTTGACGGTGAGCGTGCCGTTGCTCGCCGCCACGGTGCGGCCGCTCGGCATATAGACGCTGCCCGAGGACAACGCGACGTCGACGTCGTTGCCGTGGAAGCCGACGACGCCGACGGCATCGCGGATCGGCGGAATGCGGCCGGCCGTGTCGAAGCGCGATCCTTCGACCTGGAATCGGCCGAACACTTCATCGGCGGAAAGCGGCACGCCGTTGCCGAGCCGTCCGGGTACGACCTGGAACTGCAGGCTGCCATCGACGACGCGGCCGCCGAACAGGTTCTTAAGCACCCACAACCTGGCGTTACGCGCCGAAAACCATGGCCATAATTGCTTGACGTGCGAGACCGGCATGTCGTGGACATTGAGCGCGACCGATATGCCCGGCGCCTGGTTGGCGACGAATGAAACCGAAGCCGTGCCCAGCACTTCGCTGCCCGGTCCGGACCGGACGCCGATCTGCTCGGCGACCAGCTTTTGGCTCGTCGGCTGGTAGACGCCGGCGATACGGGCAATGAAGCCGAGTGCCGGCTCCGGCGAATCCGAAGGCGCCAGGGTCGAACCGTCGCTGGTCAGGTCGTAACGATAGGATGGCTCCTCGCCCGCTGTGCCGGTAGCCGGCTTCGGCCCGATCGAACCGGCGAAATCGAAGGTCGAGCGGCCGGTTTTCACCAGCAATCCGTCGACCTGGATCTTGTTCGAGCCGGCGACGAGCGTTGCATCGAGATCGATGTCGGCCGGAAGCAGGCCGCGCGAACCGAGATCGAGCACCGATCCGGTCAGCGACAGGGCAGCAGTCAGCCGCGAACCGTTGTCGCCGGCCCCTTCCGATCCCGCCAGCTTCAAGGCGATCGCGCCCAATTTGCCACCTGCTGCCGCAGCGTCGGCATCCGCCGCCAGGATACTGGCGTCCAGCGTGGTGATGCGTCGCGTCGCCGGATCGCGGGTGGCGGAAGCGGCGATGGTAAGCGCCCTGCCGTCGACATCGGCGTCGGATGAAAACTCCATGCTTCCCGGTCCCGACTGCGAGACGGAGGCGTCGGCGATGGTGACCGACTTGACCGATCCGGTCTCGGGCAGTGCCAGCTCGACATTGCGCAGATCGATCTGGCGCATCGAATCCTCGCGCACCGCATCGAGCGCGCGGTTGAGATTGGCGAAGACGGCGGCGGAAAGTTTTTCCGGATCGATGAGGCCGTCCTGGTTGCGCAGCCCGGCCGTCCAGTCGCCGCCGGACGGCATCGCCGCCATGACGATGTGCGCGTCGGAAATCCGGGCGCTGGTCAGCCGTACCTCGCCCGAAAGCAGCGGGATCAGTCGGATGCCGAAGCGGACCCGGCCGGCATCGGCCATCGGTTTTCCGTCGGCGGTCTTGAGGCTAACGTCGCTGACCTGCAGCGCAATGAAGCTCGACCCGTCAAGCGTCAGCCGGGCCGGCCCGACGGCAACGTCGACATCGAAGCCAGCCAATTTCTCGATTGCCGTTTCGGCTTCCGCGCGAAGCCGCTCCGAGCCGAAGCCGGACACGCCGATCGCATAGACGCCGGCGGCAGCCAGCAGCACAAGGGCGACTAGGCCGGCAAACAGCCGCGCCATCAAACGAACGCCGCGACCGATCGACGCCTGGCCGAGCGGCGGGACGCGGCACGCGGACGGAAAGGTTCCCAGGTCGGTGATCTCGTCACGCCTGAACCTGATCTTCTCGTGCTGCGGTAGCTCCTGATCCACGCAATCTTCCGTTGAAACGAATTCGATCGTGGACGAATCCCCGCTCGACATTATATCGATGCAGCCTGGCGCGTAACCTCAAACAAGGGCATCGGTATGGCTGACCTCGACGTGGGCGATGTTGCGCCGCAATTCGATCTTCCGCGCGACGGCGGCGGTTCACTCAATCTCGCCGCACTGCTGGGAAAGTCCATCGTACTCTATTTCTACCCACAGGACGACACCACAAGCTGCACCAACGAGGCGATCGGTTTTTCGCAGTTGAAGCCGGAGTTCGAAAAGGCCGGCGCCGTCGTCATCGGGCTGTCGCCGGACAGCGTCAAGAAACACGACAAATTCAAGGCGAAATACGATCTGAGCATCGACCTTGTCGCCGACGAAGAGCGCAAGGTGATCGAGGCTTACCATTTGTGGGTGGAAAAGAAGCTCTACGGCCGCACCTATATGGGCGTCGAGCGGGCGACGTTCCTGATTGGCCGGGACGGACGCATCGCCAGGATCTGGCGCAACGTCCGCGTCAAGGGGCACGCCGAAGACGTGCTGGAGGCGGTTCGCGCAATTTGAGAGCTGCGGCAGGCCGCTGCAATTCGATACCCGTTTTGCGCGAAGACAAAACTTTGTTAACCCTAATAATGTGTAATCAGGCTCGTCGTTGGTGTCGTAACGAAAGCTTGGTCCCGTGAACGTAGCCAGTCAGTCAGCGGTCTTCGGCAGACGCAAAGAGCCCCACACGGTCATCATCGCCCGGGGCGACCAGATAAGGCATTTCACCATACGCCCGTGGCTGGCTGCATTTTGCGGCTCGGCGCTGGCGGCGGTCGTCATTGGCTACCTGCTGGCGACCTCTTATCTGGTGCTGCGCGACGATCTGATCGGCGCCACGACGGCGCGGCAGGCGCGTATGCAGCAGGCCTACGAAGACCGCATCTCGGCACTGCGCAGCCAGGTCGACCGTATCACCAGCCGCCAGCTTCTCGATCAGCAACTGATGGAAACCAAGGTCAGCGAGCTGCTGGAACGGCAGAGCCAGCTCAGCCTGCGTCACGGCCGCCTCGGCCCGATCCTCGAACGAGCCGAAAATGAGGTCGCAACGCCGCCCGTGCCGACGGCAAAGCCGGACGAACACGCCGACGCGATCGGCAGCATCCAGCCGATGGCCTATTCCGTCGCCAGCCTTGCTGCCCCCCCTGCCAGCAACGACACGAGGCCGTTCTCGCTGTGGTCGACCCGCGCCGATCCGCTGCCGACCGAAAGTGCGGCCGACCGGGCAGACAAGCTCTTCGTTTCGATCAACAACTCGCTGAAGGCCATCGAGAGCCAGCAGCTCACGCGCATCGCCACACTTGCCGACAATGCCTACAAGAGCGCCGACGCGATCTCGCAGGCGCTCGAGGCCGCCGGCCTGCCCGTCGATAGCGAATTCGAAAAGAGCGACGTCGGCGGCCCGCTGATACCGCTCGACAGCTCGTTGGTCTTCGACAGCAAAGTCAAGGAGTTGGACGAAGCGCTTGACGCGCTGGATCATCTTAAAAAGGAAGCGCGCCGGCTGCCGCTCGCCAACCCCGCCCCCGGCCATAGCGTCACCAGCCCGTTCGGCGTGCGCACCGACCCCATCCTCGGCACGGCCGCCTTGCATTCCGGCATGGATTTCAGGGCGCCGGTCGGTATGCCGGCCAAGGTCACGGCAGCCGGCGTGGTCGTCAAGGCCGGCTGGAACGGCGGCTACGGCCGCATGATCGAGGTCGACCACGGCAACGGTTTTGTAACGCGTTATGGGCATCTCAGCGAAATCGACGTCGCCGTCGGCCAGAAGCTCGATGCCGGAGACATCATCGGCAAGACCGGCAACAGCGGCCGCTCGACCGGCCCGCACCTGCACTACGAGGTCCGCCACAACGGCGAGGCCATAGACCCGCTACGGTTTCTGACCGTCGGCAAGAAGGTCGCGCAGTACCTCTAGGAGCCGGGCTGCACCTCAGACGACCCAGCAATTGAGCGGCATCGGGCCTGCGCAGCCAGACCAAGGCGCCTCGCATAAGTATCCTCGGGCGATCGCCCTTCGCTCCATTCTCCCGAGCAAACATTCGGCTCCAGCCCTTGAGGCTTGTGCCCACAGCGTTGACTCCGGCATAGTTGTAGGATGATATGTATAAACCTATGCCTTGGCCCAACAGGCTTGTAATGACCGTTCATGGTATCCCGCCTGAAATTCTGAATGCCCTGGAGGGCGCCGTCGGACAAAGCGGCGTGGCTGCCGACGCTGCCGGCATGGCGAAATACCTCTTGGACTGGTCCGGGGATCATCGCGGCGGAGCCCTTGCGGTGCTGAAGCCTGCTTCCGTCAGCGAAGTCCAGGCCGTGGTGCGGCTCTGCGGTACGCTTGGGCTCGGAATCATCCCGCAGGGCGGGAACACAGGGCTGGTGGCGGGCGCGATCGACATCTACAGCCGTGGCGCGGTGGTCGTCAGTCTGGAGCGGTTGAACGGCATCCGTCTCGTCGACGCTGACAATTTCATCCTGCAGGCCGACGCCGGCTGCATCCTGCAGCGCATCAAGGACGCGGCAGAGGCACAGGATTGCCTGTTTCCGCTGGCGCTCGGCGCACAGGGAAGCTGCCAGATTGGCGGCAATGCGGCCAGCAATGCCGGCGGCACCAACGTGCTGCGCTATGGCATGGCGCGCGATCTCATCCTCGGCCTCGAAGTCGTCCTGCCCGATGGCGAGTTGTGGAGCGGCTTTTCCGGCCTGCGCAAGGACAATCGCGGCTACGACCTGAAGCAGCTCTTCATCGGCAGCGAAGGAACGCTCGGCATCATCACCGGCGTCGAGCTCAAGCTGTTTCCGAAACCGAGCCGGGTCGAGACCGCCTATCTCGGTCTCGCCTCGTTCGAAGCGGCCATCACCCTGTTCAGGCAGGCTCGCCGGGCCTCATCCGATCTGATTTCTGCCTTCGAGATCATTGGTTCGGAGTGCATCGACCTCGCGCGCTTGATCGACGCAGACGTCGTTTCGCCGGTCGAAGCTCCCGTCCACGTGGTGATGGAACTCTCCGCAAGTGCTGCGGTCGATCTGCGCTCCATGCTGGTCGATTTCGTGGCCGGCGCCATTGAGAGCGGTCTGGTTGCTGAGGCCGTGCTTGCTGAAAGCATCGCGCAGGCCAGGGCGTTCTGGGCCATCCGGGAGGGCTTGGTCGAGGGCCAGGCAAAGCGCGGCTACCATGTGCGCACCGACCTTGCGGTCAGGATATCGGACATCCCTGCCCTCATCGATCAGGCCCGCCAATTCGTGGCGCTGGAACATCCCGGTTGGCTGCCGCAGGCCTATGGCCATGCCGGCGACGGCAACATCCATTTCAACGTCCTGCCACCACCTGGGCTCGCCGAGGGTGAAGCTCGTGCCCAAGGCGCGGAGATCACCGCCGGACTCTACCAGATCGTCGGCGCGCTTGGCGGCTCGATCAGTGCCGAGCACGGTATCGGCCGCACCCGCCATCGCACTTTCTGGGCCGGCCTGGCGCCTGCCCATCGCCGGCTCATCACGGCCCTCAAAACGACGATCGACCCTCAGGGATCGATGAATCCCGGCTGCCTGCTGCCACCGACGGAGACCTTTCCATGAAGCAAAGACTGGCCGCTATCGGCACGGTGGAGGCGCTGCCGCATCGCGTCGCCGCATTCCTCAGCCGCGAGATCGAATCCGGCGAGCTCAATCCGGGCACGCGGCTGCCAACCGAGCAGCAGCTCTCGGAAAAATTCGGCGTCAGCCGCAACGTGGTGCGCGAGGCGATCGCTCAACTCAGGGCCGATGGCATGATCGAAGCCCGGCAAGGCGTCGGCGCCTTCGTGCTGGCGCCGGAGCAGCGCGCGTCGATCCGCATCGATGGCGAGGCGCTGAAAGCGACCGGGAATATGGAGCGGCTGTTTGAGCTGCGTTGCATACTGGAAGCCGAGTCAGCCGCGCTCGCCGCCGAGCGGCGTGGGCAGGAGCACCTCGATGCGATCAAGGCGGCGCTCGACCGGATGAGCGGCGAGGAGCGCTGGCAAGAGGGTAGCATCGACGCCGATCTTTTGTTCCATCGCGAAATCGCGCGGGCAACCGGCAACAATTACATCCACACCTTTATCTCTTTCGTTTGCGAGCAGATCCGCCGCTCGATCCACTACGCGCGTCTCACCAATCCGCTGCACGACCTGGTCGAAGTCAATGTCGGGGAGCATGTGCGCATCTACGAGGCGCTGGTCGCGGGCGATCCCACGGCCGCCGAGGCGGCGATGCGCGCCCACATCATCGGCGCCGCCGACCGCGTCGGCGTCAAGCTGCCGGCATCGCGCGCCGCGCACAGCACAGGGAGATAGCCATGCCGGTCGGAGGCGCATATGCGATTTCAGACGTCTGCCTGCTCGTCGAAAACATCGAGCGGACGGTTGAATTTTACGTCGAGAAACTCGGCTTTCGCCTGCGGCGTCGCGCCGAGGGCTTTGCCGACTTCCATGGCGAGGGCGTCACACTGGCGGCGTGGGAGATCGACCACATCAACCGGCACACCGGCGTCTCGAAATTGAGGTCGCCGCGCCAGGCGCACAAGGTCTGCGTGGCGGTCAGGCTAGACGCGCCCGGCGAGATCGACCGGCTCCATGGCGAACTGGCAGCCAAGGGCGTGCCCTTCTACGGCCCGCCGGAGGATTATGTCTGGAATGCGCGCTGCGCCTATTTCACCGATCCCGACGACACGCTTTGGGAACTATACGCCTGGCTCGACGGCGGCCCCGGCGACTACCACGACGAACAGCCGTAGACGACGCCGCGCCACGGGAACGGCGCGCAATGAAGAGACGAGAACGTCTTGCAACAGGAGCGAAAAATGAGTGGGAACAGAGACTACGACATGAACCGCCGCAGCTTCGTGAAAGCCGGCTTCGCCGCCGTCGCGGCAGCTTCGGCCGGAATGCAGCTCGTGCTGACGCCCGGCGCCAGGGCTGCCGGAAAGGTCGTCATCCAGTATGATTGGTTGATGTCCAACGGACAGATCGGCGACATCGCCGCCGTCGCCAACGGCTATTTCAAGGACGTGGGCCTCGAGGTGGAATTCAGCCCCGGCGGCCCCAATGCGGCGACGGTGCCGCCGGTGATTTCGGGCGCCGCACAACTCGGCCAGTTTTCCGAAACACCGCAGCTCTACGCGGCGCGTGCCAGCGGCGTGCCGGTGAAGATCATCGCCTGCGGTTTCCGCACCGGTCCCTATGCCTTCACCTCGAAGCCTGCCAAGCCGATCCGCGGCGTGGCCGATCTCAAGGGAAAGAAGATCGGCATCCAGCCGACGGCGCGCTTCGTCATCGATGAGATCCTGGCCAAGAACGGCATTGATCCGTCCGAGGTCACCGTCGTCAATGTCGGCTTCGACAAGGCACCGCTGATGCGCGGCGACGTCGACGCGATTGGCGGATGGATCACCAACACCCAGGCACTGAGCGTCGTCGGCGACGACAGGATCGATCTTCTGGTGCGCGATCTCGGGCTGAACTCCTATGCCGACGTCTATTTCGCTACCGACACGGCGATCGAACAGGATGCGGAAACGCTGGCGAAATTCATCGGCGCCGTCGCCAAGGGCTGGGGCTGGGTGCACGCCAATCCGCAGGAAGCAGTCAAGAAGATGGTCGAGGCCTATCCGGAAATGGACCTCGGCTGGGAGCAGAAGACGATCAATCTGGTGCTGAAACTTTCCTTCGACGGTGCAACCGCCAAGGACGGATGGGGAACCTTCGATCCCGCCTCGATCGAGGAGCAGCTGGCACTGCTGGACAAGGTCGGCCAATACCCGAACGGCCGGCCCGCGGCAGCCGATGTCTACACCACCAAGATACTCGAATTGTCGGCCGCCGACCGACCCAAGCTCGACGCGCCCGCCGCTTGATGGCGAACGCGATCGAAGCCCGCAGGCTGGATGTCGGCTATGGCGGCCGGCAGCCGATGGTGAAAGTGCTCTCCGGTCTCGACCTGTCGGTCGAGGTCGGCTCCTTCCTGTCGATCCTTGGGCCTTCGGGATGCGGCAAGTCGACCCTGCTCCGGGTAGTCGCGGACCTGCTCGATCCGCTCGGCGGCTCGATCAGCGTGCTTGGCGACACACCGCATGCGGTCCGTTCGCGGCGCGACGTCGGTTTCGTCTTCCAGGACTCGACCCTGCTGCCCTGGCGCACCGTGCGCGACAACGTCCGCCTGCCGCTCGATATCGGACAGGGACGCCTGACCCGGACAATCGACGACCGAACCGACGAGCTGCTTGATCTGATGGGGCTAGCCGGGTTCGGTGAGCGTCTGCCGCACCAATTGTCCGGCGGCCAGCGCCAGCGCGTGGCGATCGCCCGGGCGCTGCTCGGGCAACCCAGGCTGCTTTTGATGGACGAGCCTTTCGGCGCGCTGGACGAGATCACCCGCGACCGCCTCAACGACGAGCTTTTGTCGTTGTGGCGGCGCACCGGCACGACCATTCTTTTCGTTACTCATTCGATCGCCGAAGCCGCCTATCTCGGAGAACGGGTCATCGTTCTCGCCGCCAATCCGGGCCGCCTGGCCAGGGACCTGGACATGCTGCCGTTCAAGCAGGCGGGCAACCGCTGTTCGCGCGAGGATCCGGCGATCGTTGCCGCGATGGCCGAACTGCGCGGCGCGCTGGAACAGGCCTCATGAGGCAGGCGCCCTTGCCATCGGCGCTGGCCGTCGCCCTGCCCGTTTTTGGCGCGGCTTCGATCCTGCTCGCCTGGCAGTTCCTGCTGCCATGGCTCGGCGTGCCGGCCTATATCGTACCGACGCCGGCGGCCATATCAGGCGTGTTCCGGAAGAGTCTTGCTTTGCTGCTCAGCAATCTCTGGCCGACGCTGATCGAGGCGCTGGCGGGATTTGTCATCGGCAATCTTGCCGGTGTGCTGCTGGCGGTGCTGTTCGTGCACAACCGCATCCTGCAGGCCGCCTATTTTCCGATCGTGCTGTTCTTCAACACCATTCCCATCCTGGCGCTGTCGCCGATCATCATCCTGATCTTCGGGCTCGGCATGACGCCGAAGATCGTGATCGCTGCGGTGATCTGCTTCTTCCCGACGCTGGTCAACATGATCCGCGGGCTGGACTCGGCCAGCGACAACGAGCACGAACTGTTCCGGGTGCTATCGGCTACGCGCTGGGAGATCTTCTGGAGCCTGCGCCTGCCGAGAGCATTGCCGATGCTGTTCTCCTCGCTGAGAATTGCTTCGGCCACGGCCGTGATCGGCGCCATTGTCGGCGAGTGGATCGGGTCGGATAAGGGCCTCGGCGCGCTCATCATCCAGGCGACCTTCAACTATCAGTCGGACCGGCTCTATGCGGCGATCGTGCTGTCGTCGTCCTTGTCGATCGCGATGTTCTCTATCGTGGTTCTGCTGGAGCGACGTGCCATCCGCTATTGATCATGCCGTCGAGCGGCCATCCGCCAGGTTCGCTGTGCGCGGGCTGTAATTTATTTTTGAATTCCATTTGACTGAATAAATCTTCGGTGCCAGTCTGGCTTCTCTCGAGGGCGCAAGGCATGGCACTGCGGGGAACCAATCAGGAGTTCGGGCGGCCGTATAACCGGCGCATCGTGCTCGAATCGATCCGCCTTCATGGCCCGATCGCCCGTGGCGACATTGCCAGGCGGGTCGGGCTCACGGTGCAGACGGTGTCGACCATCGTTCGCGAGTTGGAAGAACACGGTTACGTGCTGTCGCTGCGCGAAGAGCCCAAGGGCCGCGGCCTGCCGCCGGCAACGCTGCGCATCAATCCGGAAGGCGGCTATGCGGTCGGCATCCATGTCACCCCGCTGGGCATCAATGCCGCCCTGATCAACCTGAGCGGCGACGTCATCGAGAGCACCTACCGCGAAGCCCCAAATGCAACGCCCGACCACGCTTTCGAGCTGATCGGCGCTATGGTGCTCGAATTGACCGCATTGCGGCCCGGTGGTCGCGTTCTTGGCATCGGCATGGCGCTGCCCGGACCGTTCGGCGTGGAGTCCATGAGCTTTGTCGGGCCGACCACCATGACCGGCTGGAAAGATGTGGCGCTGCGCGAACGACTGGCCGCCTCGACCGGGCTGCCGGCCTTTTTCGAAACCGACATGGCGGCGGCTGCTATCGGCGAGCGCCTCTACGGCCTCGGCACGGCATATTCCGAATATTACTACCTCTATTTCGGCGTTGGGCTCGGCGGCGTCATGGTGCATGACGGGGCCGCATTGCGCGGCGCCTGGGGAAACGCCGGTGAAATCGGCCACATTCCCGCGGTGCCGGGCGGCGAGCCCTGTCCGTGCGGCAATCGCGGCTGCCTCGAACGGTATCTCTCGCTCGAGGCGCTGCGGCGCCGCAACATCGCCGACGCCGACTGGGTGAGCGAGATCGCGCCGATCTTCCGCAACGCCGTCACCATCATCGAAAACCTGTTCGATCCCGAAACCATCATCCTCGGCGGGCTGGCGTCCACCGACCTGCTCGAAAGGCTTGCCGGCGCGGCTGCGCACCTGCCCAATTCGGTCTCGGCGCGAAGCGACCGCACGACGCCCCGCGTCAGCGTCGCGCGCGGCGGCCAGCATGCGGTCTTGCGCGGCGCCGCCGCGCTTGCCGTCTCAGGAGTGCTGTCGCCACGCTTCGGCCAGATCTTCACCGCCGAACGCGAACGCGGGCGAGATCTCCTGCATAACAAGGGGATCGCAGCATGAGCGAACCGCTGCTGGTGCTCGATAGCGTAGCCAAGAATTACGGCGCCATCGAAGCGCTGAAAGGCATCAGCTTTTCGATCGGCAAGGGCGAAGTGGTGGCGCTTCTGGGTGACAACGGCGCCGGCAAATCGACGCTGGTCAAGATCATTGCCGGCGGCCTGGAGCCGACCTCCGGCCGCATGCTGTTCGAGGGCAAGGAATTCCTCGCCAAATCTCCCGCCGAGGCCAAGGCTGCGGGGATCGAGACGGTCTACCAGGACCTGTCGCTTTGCACCAATGTCGACGTGGTCGCCAATTTCTTCATGGGCCGCGAGATCACCAGGAAGGTTCTCGGCATTCCGGTGCTCGACGAGCGCGCCATGGAGCAGGTGGTGCAAAAGGCGCTGGCCAGCGCCGGCACCCGCATTCCCTCGCTTCGCACCAATGTCGAGCATCTTTCCGGCGGCCAGCGGCAGGCCATCGAGCTTAACCGGTTCGTGCATTTTGGCGGCAAGCTAGTGCTTCTCGACGAGCCGTTCGCGGCGCTCGGTGTCGAGCAAACGCGGCGCGGCCTCGACATGATCCGCCAGGTGGCGAGCCAGGGCATCGGCGTCGTCATCATCACCCATATCATGCAGCAGGCCTTCCAGGTCGCCGACCGGATCGTGGTGATCCGGCAAGGCGTCGTGGCTGGCGATGTCGCACGCAACAAAACAAGTCCCGACGCGGTGATCAACATGATCACCGGAGAGACGCTCGCCGGTGCCGGACCGGCGAGCTGAGGGACAAATGAGGGGTCCGGCGCAAGAGGAGCGAACGACATGAAGAAAATACTTCTTTCCGTCTTCGGTATCCTGGCACTGGCCTTTGCCACGCTCACGCCGGCATTCGCCCAGTCCAAGGGCACCGTCTACTACATGGTGCCGACATTGCTCGATGAGTTCCAGACCGGCTCGGTGAGCGCGCTGGAATTGTTCCTGAAGCAGGTCGGCTACGAGATGAAGACGCTGAACGCCGACAACAAGACCGACGCGCAGCAATCGCAGATGAACGACGTCATCGCGCTGAAGCCGGCGGCCATCATCCTTGCCGCCGTCGATTTCAATGCGCTGAAACCGTCGATCGAGGCGGCCCGTGCCGCCGGCATCCCGGTCGTCGAGTTCGACCGCCAGATCACCTCGACCCCGTCCGACTTCACCTCGGTGGCCGGAACCGTCGAGATCGGCTACGTCGCCGCCGATCAGGCGCAAAAACTCCTGACCGCGAAGAACGGCTCGGTGAAGGGCAAGATCCTGCAGGTGCTCGGCGATCCGGGCGATCCCTATACGCTCGACATCCAGAAGGGTTTCGAGGAGAAAATGAAGGCGTTCCCGGACGTCAAGATCATCTCGCTGCCGGCCATGCAATGGGCAGCGGATGCAGCCGGGACCATCGTGAACGACCAGCTGCTCGCCAACCCCGACATCGATCTGATCTTCAGCCATGCCGCGCATCTTTCGGTCGCCGCCGTCGCCTCGCTCGAGGCCGCCGGCAAGAAACCGGGCGACGTCATGCTGATGAGCTCGAACGGCGCTCCGGTCGGCCTCGACCTGATCCGCAAGGGCTGGCTCAATGTCGAAGTCGAGCAGCCGCTCTACGCCCAGGCCGCGGCGGTCGCCATGTTCATGGACAAGGTGGTCAACAAGCAGGAGATCAAGCCCGGCGAATACGACGTGCTTGGCCTGAAATCGACCCTGACCAAGGAAGCGTGGGGGCCGAACATCAAGATCCCCGGCGCTGCGATCACCAAGGAAAATGTCGATAACCCGGCCTTCTGGGGCAACATGAAGCCGCCGACCGAAACCATAAAGCCGGTCGAATAGCGAACTCGCCGGAAGCTCCGGGCCATGCCGGCCCGGAGCCCAGCCCTGCAGCCCCGGCGCGTTCAAACGGGCGCGCACGGGAACGTTGCAGCAATTTTCAACCGCGCCTGATAGTCCGAAGACCGAGTGGTTTTTTCGGGGCCATGCGCCAACCGGATCCGCAGATGAACCCCCGCACGCGCCAAACCCTCGAGTTCATCCTCGACAATCTCGTCTGGTTCATGCTGGTCTTCGTGCTGGTGGTCTTTTCCATCCTCATCCCGAACTATTTTCAGCTCGGCATCTTCGCCAACATCATCGAGGCGTCGAGCGTGCTCGGCGTGATGTCGATCGGCTTGGCGCTGGTCATCATCGCCGGCCATATGGACCTGTCGGTCGAATCGGTGGCGGCGCTCAGCGCCATGGCGGTCGGCATCCTGTTCTGCTCGTCGGGCATCGGCCTTGGCATCCAGTTGCAGCCGCAATGGCTGATGGTTCCGGTTTCGCTGCTCATCGCGCTTGCCGTCGGCGGCCTCATCGGCGCCTTCAACGGCTATCTGGTGGTCAGGGTGAAGATGAGCGCCTTCATCATCACACTGGCCTCCTACATCTGGGTGCGCGGCCTGGTGCTGGTCATCTCCGGCGGCCGCTCGGCGCAGGACCTTGCGCCGGCGATCCGCTGGTTCGGCATCCAGCGCCTGGGCGGCCTGCCGCTGACTGCCTGGATCGCCATTGCGTGTTTCGTGGTGTTCTCGCTGATCATGGCCAAGACGCCCTTCGGCAGGCACCTGGTCATGATCGGCGGCAACGAGACGGCGACCTTTCGCGCCGGCATCCGCGTCAACCGCAACCTTGTCATAGCCTTCGTTCTCGCCGGCGCCATCGCCGGCCTTGCCGGCTGGCTGCTGGCGATCCGCACCTCCGGCGCAACCGCCAATCTCGGCGTCGGCCTGTTGTTCAATGCCTTCGCCGCGGTCGTCATCGGCGGCGTCAGCCTGAAAGGCGGCGTCGGCACCTTACCCGGCGTCTATGCCGGCGTGCTGCTGCTCTCCGCCATCAACACGGCGATCAATCTGATGGGCCTGCCGGCCAACTTCACCCAGGTGATCCACGGCCTGCTGGTGCTCGCCGCCGTGCTGCTCGACGCGTTCAAGCAAACAATCCGCCAGAGGCTCGCATGAGCAGCCTACCGCAAACCGGGAGACTTTTTGGCAAGGTGGCGCTGGTCATCGGCGCCGCCCGCGGCATTGGAAAGGCGATCGCGCAGCGCTTTGCCGAGGAAGACGCAAAGGTGGTGCTGGCCGATACCGAGACCGAAGCCGGACAAGCAACGGCAGATGAGGTCGGCGCCCACTTCATTCGCACCGACATTTCGCAGATGGCCGATGCGGAAGCCGCCGTGGCGCTGGCCCTCGACCGTCACGGCCGGCTCGACATCATGGTGCAGAATGCCGGCATCTATCCCTGGCAATTGCTGGAAAACACCAGTCCCGACGACTGGGACCGGGTCATGGCAGTGAACTTGCGCGGCAGCTTCATCGCCGCGCGCGCCGCACTGGTGCCGATGAAGGCGCAGCACTTTGGCCGCATGCTGTTCACCTCCTCGATCACCGGCCCGCATGTCACCAGCCCCGGCCACGGCCATTATTCTGCGACCAAGGCCGGCATCAACGGGCTGATCCGTTCGGCTGCGCTCGAATTTTCGGGCTACGGCATTACAGTCAACGGCGTCGAGCCCGGCAACATCCTCACCGAAGGCATAGAGCAGCATCGCGGTGCGGCCTTCATCAAGAACATGGAAGACGCCATCCCGCTCGGCCGCCTCGGCAGCCCGCGCGACGTGGCCAACGCCTTCCTGTTCCTGGCCTCGGATGACGCCAGCTACATCACCGGCACGACCATCATCGTCGACGGCGGGCAGCTTTTGCCCGAGGGCAAGGATTTCCGGCTGCTGCCGCCATGATCCTCGATTTCGGCGGCGGTTTCTTCCTGCGCCGGGCGACCGCCGCCGATCATGCAGCGCTTGCGATGATCTGTCTCAAGACCGGCGATGCCGGCAAGGACGCCAGCGGCCGCGAGGACGACCCGGACCTGCTCGGCCTCCTCTACACCATTCCCTATCAGGTCCTCGAACCCGAGCTGGCCTTCATTGTCGATAGTCCCGCAGGTGCGGCCGGCTATCTGCTTGGTGCAGTCGAAACAGCCGCTTTCAATGCCAGCCTGGCATCAGACTGGTATCCCGACCTGCAGCGACGTGTCGCCGACCCGGGATCCGACAGCTCACACTGGCGCGGCAGCGATTGGGCGCGGCACAGGATCCATCATCCCGCTTTCGCTGTCCCGCCTGCACTGGCGGCCTACCCGTCGCACGGCCACATCGACCTGTTGCCGCAAGCGCGCGGGAAAGGCATCGGCAGGCGCGCGATGGCCTTCCTCGAGCAGCGCCTTGCCGCGAGAGGCTCGACCGGCATCCACCTCGAAGTCATGCCGGAGAACGATGATGCGGTAAGGTTCTACAAGGCGATCGGATTTGAGGTGGTGCAGGTGCCGAAGCGTTGTGTTTATGTGGCGAAACGGCTTGCTCATGCTCCGGCGATTGCAGGCTGAGCTGCGGCAAGCAATCGCTCAGGTTACCGGGAGGCTTATAGAACTACGATGCTGCCGTTCTGCAGCAGCCAGCTGCCCCGCGTGAACACCTTTGCCGCGGGAACGAAACCTTCGTCGGGACCACGTGTTCCACCACCAAAAAAGTCCGCAGCATCAACACGGTGCGGGCTAATTCGAGTGTTAGCGGAGCGTCTACTAGTCCAGCGGGAGCGGAAGGGGAACATCCGTAACCGTTCCCCCGGCCACAATCGAGAGCACATAAAGCAGATAAATGGCTAACACCAACAGCGCAAGGAATGAACCGCTGGCAAAGACTCCCGCAACCGTGGCGTCGGGATAAGGTTCAACTTTTTCTTTCTTGAAGATTTCTTCTTCGTTACGGGTTGTCACAACCCGTTCGCCTGGAAGCCGGTTTTTTTCAGCCTCCTTCGATATCTTATCCGCGAGATCTCCTGCGATCACAGGATCATTCGGAAGATGACTCGTAAGCCACCCAGGAATATTTTCGCTTCCGCCCATGCCCATATGCAAGTAAGATTTAGCTTTCTTTTGTGCTCCCTTAAATTACTGTAAGTTTTAACTTTCGGCAATCGTTTGCCGCATAGCGAGGCATCAGACCAGACTTAAGTCCCAACAGAAAGACCGTTTGAATCAGACTAAAGTCCTAGTAGACTCATCCGCGTCACCCGAACCGTGAAGCATTTGCGAGCGGAGATACGGTAACGACAACGAAACCATTGGTTGTGTTGAGGCTGGTGCTTGCCTGCGGACAACTCAGTATCGAGGGTCCATGTGCACTACGGGGGACCTTAGCGTCGACAAACCACGTGCGTGTTAGCCAATCTCGATACCATCACCCTCGACACGCCTGCCTTGGCTCTGCGACCTCTTCAGCAGTGAATGTGACGCCTCGATCAGCCGGCGCGATAAGGGCGATCGTGTAGCGAAGTTCCTCAATCAGCGCGGTTCCGTGTTCAGTGGTCTGACGAGCATGTGCTACTGGGATGTTATCGGGCTCCCGAGGGAATTCTTTCACGTCCGACCTCCAGGCCGTGCCGACATTATCGCGAAGGGTCAACGCCCGGCATTGACTCTGTATCCGGGCAACCAAAGAAGCCTGCCGCGTCTTTTCGATGCGGCCGGGCGATCAGAGATTGCGCCGGACGGGTCAGCTTTGGGGCGATGGAGTGTAGCCCGGTGCATGCAGATTGGCGAAATGATAAAGGATACCAGATGGTTGCGTCTACCAATCGCCAGTTGGACGAGTCGCCTGCAGTGCAGGCGTATGAGCCTGACGTGGCACGAACATGCCTGGTTGAAACACGTGGCGGAAAATGGTGGGCGATGACGGGCTCGAACCGCCGACATCTTCGGTGTAAACGAAGCGCTCTACCAACTGAGCTAATCGCCCGCTCCGGGCCGGACCTTTAAGCAGTTAGGACCGGCTTCGCAAGGCCAAATGAGCGGCCAGCGGCTTGGCCGGGAGCCGGTTTCGGCAACAAAGTTCTGCTTGTCAAAAAACCTTCTGCTGTTTGCTGTTATGCTGTCCGGGTCCGCTTGACACCCGGTGGCTTACCCCTTATCCACCGCCCCAACGACGAACACGGCTGACACGTGCTCGTCCATGCGCGGGTGTAGCTCAGTTGGTTAGAGTGCCGGCCTGTCACGCCGGAGGTCGCGGGTTCGAGCCCCGTCACTCGCGCCATTTCTCCTTGGGGTCACGTCCCCTTGATGTCGGAGAAATGTCGACGTTGATTTGTCAAAACCATCTTCTTTCGTGACCCAGTCCAGGTTCATTGCTTCGAATGGCATCGATCCTTATCCATCGACCTGCCAGCCTGTTGTGGTCCAGCCTGAAGACGATAATCTCTCGGACAGGCGCCGAGTCTAACCCATTCGCTGCCGCTTACAGTCTCATCCCGCAGCGACGGGCTCACCCCCTCGCCAGCAGCGCCTCGACTTCCGGCAGCGTCGGCATGGACGGGGCGGTGCCTGGACGCGTCACCGAGATGCCGGCGACGGCGCAGGCGAAGCGCACCGCCTGCAAGGGTTCCATCCCTCTCGACAGCGCGGCAGCCAGGCCGCCATTGAAGGCGTCGCCCGCGCCGGTGGTCTCGATGACCGGGCCGGCGGCGACCGCCGCGACATGCTCGGAACGATCGGCCGCATGCAGCAGCGCACCCTTTTCGCCGAGCGTCACGATGACCGCGCCAACGCCTTTCTCCAGCAGGCTGTCGGCAGCACGGCGGGCATCGTCGATGGAGGACACCTTTATGCCGGTCAGTTCCTCGGCCTCAGTCTCGTTCGGCGTGACATAGTCGCAAAGCGTGTAGATACGGTCCGGAAGCTTAGCCGCCGGCGCCGGGTTGAGGATGGTGGTCACCCCTGCCCCGCGCGCGATCTCCAGCGCCCGCAGCGCCGCCTCGATCGGCTGTTCGAGCTGGGTGACGAAGACGCCGGCCGCGCGGATCAGGCCGGCATTTGCCTCGATATCGACGGGCGAGATCAGCATCGCCGCACCGGGGCTGACGATGATGGCGTTGTTGCCGCTCGTCTCCTCGATGAAGATGTAGGCGGCACCGGTGTAGCTTTCCGGCGTGTCGATGACGGCGCTCTTTACGCCTGCATGCGCCCAAGTCTGCCTCGCCATGTCAGCGAAAGGGTCGACGCCGAGCCGGGTCAGGAAGGTGACGTCGGCGCCGAGCCGGCCGGCCGCCACTGCCTGGTTCGAGCCCTTGCCGCCAGGGCCGAGCGTAAAGGACGTGCCCAGGATCGTCTCGCCCATGCGCGGCTGGCGGGCGGCGCGGTAGGCGGTGTCGGCGACGAAGACGCCTAATATGACAACCGGCTTCGTGACGATCGGTTTCGCCGGCATGCCGCTACTCCGCATCCGGCGGCACGATACCCTTTCGGAAGCCAAAACAGCCATAGAAGCGGCGCTCGCCGGTCTGGATGACGCAATAGGCCTTCTTGGCGCGTTCGTAGAAGGCGTAGCGCTCGACCGAGATCATCGGCCAGGCCTTGCCCTCGGCGGCATCGATCTCTTTTTGCACTTCCTGCTGCACGGCGGGAATGTCGTCCGGCTTGCCGACGATCTCCATGCGCGCGGCCGCGTCATCGACGAAGGTGTCCAGCGGATAGAGCGAAAGCACCGCCTTGACCACGTCGGCCGCCGATGCATCGATGCGCAGCAGCCGCCCAAGCACAGTCTGGCGCGCCACCGAATCGGACGGGAAATTGGTGTCGGCGATAATCAGATCGTCGCCGTGGCCCATCGCCCGCAGCGCCTGCAGCACATCGGCATTGAGCAGGGGATTGATTCCTTTGAGCATGGTATTCCTCGCGAAGTTTGCTGGGGCGAAATCAGAGACGCTTGCCGGTCTCTGCGTCGAAGAGATGCACCTGGTCGAGCCGCGGTTTCAGGTGCAGTGTGTCGCCCGGCTTGAAGTCGTGGCGTTCACGGAACAGCGCCACCATCTCGCCCTCGCCGAAGCGCAGGAACACCAAAGTCTCGGAACCGGTCGGCTCGACCACCGAAATCTTCGCCGGAACACCATCGGGATGGATTTCGAGATGCTCGGGCCGCACGCCGTAGACGACATTGCGGCCATCTTCCACGGCACTGTTCGCCGCAATCGGGAACCGCGTCCCGGCGATCTCGACGACGGGCTTGTCGCCCTTGCGCACGACGCCCTTGAGCAGGTTCATCGAGGGCGAGCCGATGAAGCCGGCGACAAACAGGTTGGCCGGCCGGTCGAACAATTCCAGCGGCGCGCCGACCTGTTCGATGCGACCGTCGCGCATCACCACGATCTTGTCGGCCATGGTCATGGCCTCGATCTGGTCGTGGGTGACGTAGATGGTGGTGGTCTTCAGCCGCTGGTGCAGTTCCTTGATCTCGGTGCGCATCTGGACACGCAGCTTGGCATCGAGATTGGAGAGCGGCTCGTCGAACAGGAACACCTGCGGGTTACGCACGATGGCGCGGCCCATGGCGACGCGCTGGCGCTGGCCGCCGGAGAGCTGGCGCGGATAGCGCTTGAGGTAGGGGTTGAGGTCGAGGATGTCGGCGGCGCGCTTGACCCGCTCAGTGACCACCGCCGGGTCGGTTTTGCGCAGCTTGAGAGCAAAGGCCATGTTCTGCTCGACCGTCTTGTGCGGATAGAGCGCGTAGTTCTGGAACACCATGGCGATGTCGCGCTTGGCCGGCGGCAGATGGTTGACGACGCGCTCGCCGATGGCAATGGTGCCGCCGGAGACGGTTTCCAGCCCAGCCACCATCCTCAGCAGCGTGGACTTGCCGCAGCCGGAAGGCCCGACCAGCACCACGAACTGCCCGTCGGCGATGTCGACGCTGACATCGTGCAGAACCTTGACGGTTCCGAACGCCTTGGCAACATTGCGGATCGCGACTTGAGCCATTATTCCCCCTTCAGTTGCCGTGAAGCTAAACAACGCAAACGGCGAGGGCAAGTCAGTCTCTTATAGATAAAAAACCCATTCACGTTGACACCGCACTTCGTTGTGCGAATAGTGACAATTGCCCGGCTTATGACCCTGTTCCGGGCGCACCGGTACGCTTGTCCGGTACTGAATGCCAAGCGTCGCGGGAGGGAGAATTCGGGCCGCTATTTACGGGAGTCGCTGTCGTTGGGAACATAATCGGCGCTCCACCATCTGAACCAATTCACAATTGACCTTCTGGGAGGAACGAGATGAAAGTCAGCCTTTATAACCAACTTGTCCGCGCCGGGGCCACCCGCCGCGACGTGCTGAAGGGAGCGGCCAGCATGGCCGCCCTCGCCACGGCCTCAAGCGCCGGACTTGGTGCCCTGTCGCGCCCGGCTGCGGCCGCCGACGATCTGCGCGCGCAGATCCTGCAGATCCCGGGCGTCGGCAAGGGTCAGCCGACCGATGCCGACTTCCAGCAGGTCGGCGAGCTTTGCCTGGGAGCCACCAAGGCCAATGTCAAGGAAGGCGAATTCGCCGGTGTCGAACTCACCTTCATGGGCCTCAACAATCAGAACCTGCACAATGTGCTGTTTCGCGGTTTCCTGAAGCCGTGGGAGACCTATACCGGCGCCAAGATCAACTGGATCGACCTGGCGCAGGCTGACTACAACGCCCGCCTGCAGCAGTCGATTGCGACCGGCACCGTCGATTTCGACATCATCGAAATGGGAGCACCGTTCGAAGGCGACGTCTGCGGCAAGGGTCTCACCTCCGAGATGCCGGACTGGGTCAAGGACCAGATCGACATGAAGGATGTCGTGGCCTATCTGCAGCCGCCGGTGGGCACATGGGACGGCAAGCAATATCGCGTGACCGTTGACGGCGACGCACATAATTTCAACTACCGCACCGACGTGTTCGCCGATGCCGACCTCGCCAAGGCCTGGAAGGACGGCGGCGGAGAAGGCGAATGGGGCGTGCCGAAGACCTGGCAGCAGGTGCAGGCGGTGACGAAATTCCTCAAGGGCAAGCAGGTGAAGGGCCAGGATGTCTTTGGCTATCTCGATGCGCCCAAGCCCTGGGGCGGTTTCGGCTTTTATTTCCTCGGCAGCCGCGCCAGCGCCTACGCCAAGCATCCCGATGACAAGGCCTGGCTGTTCGATGCCGACACGATGAAGCCGCGTGTCAACAATCCGGCATGGGTGCGGGCGATCCAGGACGTCATCGATGCCCTGCCCTCCGAACCTGCCGACCAGATCAACGCCGACCCGAACACCACCGCCTTCCAGCAATTCCTGGCAGGCACCGGTTCGATGGTCACCTGGTGGGGCGACGTCGGTTCGAACGTCAAGACCAACGATTCCTCGGTGGTCGGCGACATCACCGGCTTCTCGATCCTGCCGGGCTCGGACGATGTCTACAACTCCAAGACCGGCCAGTGGGACAAGCTCGCCAGCGGTCCGAACCATGCGCCGAACTGCGCCTATCTCGGCTGGGGCGTCTATGTCATGGCCCGCGTCGACAGCGACGAAAAGAAGAAGAAGGCGGCATGGTCTGCCGCTGCCCATCTCGGCGGCAAGGACCTGTCGCTCTGGTGCGCGGCCTATCCGTCGGGTTTCCAGCCCTATCGCAACTCGCATTTCAACATTCCGGAATGGGTGGCGGCGGGCTACGACGAGGCGTTCATCACCTCGTATCTGAAGTCGGAAGCCGACAGCTACAACCATCCCAACGCGGCGATCGAGCCGCGCATCCCCGGCATCTTCCAATACTACAGCGCCGCCGAGGACATTTTGGCCAACACCTTTGCCGGCAAGATGAAGGCGCAGGAAGGCGCCGACGCCATCGCAGCCGCCTGGGAGAAGCTGACCGACCAGATCGGCCGCGACAACCAGATCAAGCTCTACAAGGCCTCGCTCGGCATGTAGGCTGAGATCGTGAAACTTGGTCCGGCGGCGCACAGCCGCCGGACCTCCCCGTGACCGACTTGGCCTCGACCGGCTCGGCCGGTCATCGAGCCTCCTGTGAACGGGCAAGACGCGTGGCTGACCGGACCCTGGCTGACCAGACTTTGTCGACAAGTGAATGGCCGGCAGGCGCCGTGCCATCCGACCTGATACCGCGGAGCCGCAAACGGCTTGGCTGGGCGCTGATGGCTGCTGCAACGCTCGGCCTTCTGGCGGTGATTGCGCTGCAGATCCTTTACAAGAGCGATGTCGACGCTATCGGCTTCGAGACTTGGCGGCCGGTGGTCTACGCCTATGTGCTGTGGGGTGTCGCGCTTGGCATCGGCCAGGTGCTGACGCGCGGCGAGGACGGCCAGCGCGCGCTGTTCCTGCTGCCGGCGCTGCTGTTCACCATTGCCATGGTGATCTTCCCGACGCTGTTCGGCTTCTACATCGCGCTGACCGACTGGAACCTCAGTTCCTTCAGCGGAAGGCAGTTCAACGGGCTCGACAATTTCTGGCAGATGCTGAACGACGCCTATTATCGCAACGCGCTGTTCAATATGGTGCTCTACGTGCTGGCGGTGTTCGTCGAATATGTCATCGCCTTCGGCCTGGCGCTGCTGCTCAACGCGCAGATTAGGGCACGAAAATTCTTCCGCGTCGTGTTTCTCATGCCCCTGATGCTGTCGCCGGTCGCGGTTTCGTGGATGATCGGCAAGTCGCTGATGGAATACCGCTTCGGGCCCGCCGCGACGCTGGCGCGGCATCTCGGCTGGGAAAACCCGGCCTTCTTCTCCAACCCGATCACCGCCCGCATCTCGATCATGGTGCTCGATGCCTGGACTTTCATCCCGTTCATGATGATCATGCTGCTCGCCGGCCTGCAGGCGATGTCGCGCGAGGTGCTCGAGGCGGCGCGTGTCGATGGCGCCACCGCCTGGCAGACTTTCTGGCAAGTCACCTTCCCGCTGATGCTGCCGGTGTCGGTGACGGCGGTCATCCTGCGCATCATCTTCAAGCTGAAGCTTGCCGACATCATCATCACCGTCACCTCCGGCGGCCCGGGCGGCGCGACCGATTCGGTGTCCAGTTTCATCTACCGCGAATATCGCGACCGCTCGAACGTCGGCTACGGCACGATGCTGGCGATGGCCTATTTGATCATCATCATCGTGTTCGTGACCTGGCTGCTGAAATTCGCCACCCGCTTCGTGCGCAACGTCAACTGATCGGGCCGGCAAGATGAGCGTTCAAACCACCGACTATGCCGCCTCCGAAATCCGCTCGCCGGCGAGCTTCGTCGCCAACCGCGTCTTCATCTACGGCGCCCTCATCTTCTGGGCTTTCATCTGCCTGTTCCCGATTTATTGGACGATAACCACCTCGTTCAAGACCGCGGTCGACGTCACCCAGGGCCATCTGATCCCGTTCGTCGATTTCCAGCCCGATTGGAAAGGCTGGCGTTCGCTCGGCCTGTCGCCGGACTCGATCTTTCGGACGTCGACGGTGCGCGACGAATTCATCAAGCGCTTCATGAATTCGGTCATCACCTCGGTCGGCGCGTCGACCCTCGCCATCGTCATCGGCAGCCTCGCCGCCTACGGGCTGACCCGCTACCGCTACAAATTCGCCTGGTTCAGGAACGAGGACATCTCCTTCTTCTTCCTGTCGCAGCTGATCCTGCCGCCGGTGGTGCTGGCCCTGCCGTTCCTCGTGCTCTACCGGGAAGTCGGCCTGCTCGACACACGCGTCGGGCTGATCCTGCTCTACACGCTGATGGTGCTGCCGATCGTCATCTGGATCATGCGCGACCAGTTCAACTCCATCCCGGTGGAGTTGGAGGAGGCAGCACTCGTCGACGGCCTATCGATCTGGGGCGCCTTCTTGCGCATCGTCATGCCGATCGCGCTGCCCGGCATGGTCGCGGCCTTCATCCTGGCGATGGTGCTGTGCTGGAACGAGTATTTCTTCGCCGCGCTCCTGACCTCGACCGATGCCAAGACCATTCCTGTCATGGTGGCGAGCCAGACCGGCTCACAAGGCATCAACTGGTGGTCGATGGCAGCGCTTGCCACCGCCGCCATCACACCGCTCGCCGTCATCGGCATCGCGCTCGAGCGCTACCTGATCATGGGCATGACAGCGGGCGCGGTGAAATAACTGCGCCAGCTCTCCCTTCTCCCCTTGTTTGTGGGAGAAGGGAAAACCGCGCTAACCCGAAAGTGTTGCCCGCAAATGCTCGAGGATCATGGCAACCCCTTTTTGCCCCAATTCCGCCGAGGCTTCGGGCGCACTTGCCGTGTACCAGCCGGTGTTGTCGGCGAAGCGGCCGGCATCCACCGCTTCCGGGCACAACGCCAGCATCAGTGACGTCTCGCCGATGCCGGCATGGTCGAACGGATACTGGCTGTGCATTGAGGCCGGCATCAGCGGATGCACCTGCACCCAGTTGAAGAAATTGATGCCCTCGGCGTGCTCGGCATAATAGTCGGCCATCGCCGCAGAGCCCCACCAGCCTTCGCCGCGTTCTTTCTCCAGGAAGCGGAAGATCGCCTGCCGGCCGGCGGCCTTGAAGGCGAGATCGGTTGGCATGCCGGCGGCAAAATTTTCGGTCTGGTGGTGAATGATGGCATGGATGTTGCGGAAGCCAATGCGCAGCAGGCTGTAGAACAGTTCTTCCGCAAATGGCGCCAGCACATTGCCGCCGACCTGCACCGAGCCGCTGCCTTCCGGCGCTGCAACCGTATAGCTCGCCGCGCCGTAATAGAAGGGCGGCAGCATGACGATGTCGGCTTCTTTTTCAAACAGTTCCAGGCTCTTGACCACCGCCAGCGTGTCCATGCCGACGGCCATGTGCTCGCCATGATATTCGAGCACACCGAGCGGCAACACGACCGGCCGGTTCTCGGCGATCGCCTTGCGGATCTGGTGCGGCAGCATCAATTCGTAGCGCATGACACCTACTCCATATTGGTGTGGCGAGCGCGCATCGCTTCCGGCGAGACGCCGGTCAGATCCCTGAGCTTCAGCACCATCACTTCGAAGAGGACGAACAGCGCGCCTTCGAAAACCGAGCCCATCGGCAGGACGGATGTCTTTTCCGGGCCCTGGTCGTCGGCCATGGTCTGAGCAGGAATAAGCAGTGTGACGTCGGCCAGCTTTGCGGCAGTGCTGTCGGCTTGCGCGGTGAGCAGCAGGACGGCGGCACCGGCCTCGCGCGCGACCCGCATCAAGGTCAGCACGGTCGAGGTCTCGCCCGGGCCGGAGCTGGCGAGGAAGACATCGCCCGCGCCCAGCGGCGGCGTGGTCATGTCGCCGACGACCGACACCGGCAAGCCGAGATGATAGAGCCGCATGGCAAAACCCTTGACCTGCAGCGCCTCGCGGCCGCAGCCATAGGTGACGATCTTTTTAGCGCCGGCCAAGCTGGCGCAAGCCGCGTCGATGCGGCTTTCGTCGATGCGCTCCAGCACGGTGCCAAGTTCGTTCAGCGCAATCCCAAACAGGTTTTCGCCGGCGTCCGTCATGACATTTGCACCAGCTTGCAGGTGCCGGAGAACCACTTGAATATCTCAGTCACATCTGCCCCGAACGGCTTGTTTTCACTCATGCTATCACCGCGAAAATCGGTGTCCAACGACACGCAGTGCTTTTGATGCGCCGCAGCCGTGATAGTGTCATGGCAAATCGCAAAAACGAGGAAACGGCAGCATATGAAGACACGGCATTTCGACCGCATCGGCAATGGCGGCATCAACTTCACCGAGCTCGGCTTCGGCACCGCGCCGCTCGGCAATCTCTACCGCGCCGTCTCCGACGAGGATGCCAATGCCACTCTGGAGACGGCATGGCGGGTCGGCTGCCGCTACTTCGACACCGCGCCGCTTTATGGGCTGGGCCTTGCCGAAACGCGGCTCAATCCGTTCCTGCGTTCGAAGAAGCGCGACGACTACGTGCTGTCCAGCAAAATCGGGCGCATCATGCGCGCCTGCCCGCCGGAACAGCGCACCGGCATCGGCAAATTCTTCGACACCCCATCGCGCCGCGAGGTCTACGATTACAGCTATGACGGCGTCATGCGCTCCTTCGAAGCCTCGCTGGAACGGCTCGGCGTCGACCGCATCGACATCCTCTTCGTGCACGATGTCGACATCTTCACCCATGGCAGCAAGGAAGCCTCGGACCAGCGCATCCAGGAATTCATGAGCTCCGGCTACTACGGATTGCTGGCATTGCGCGACCAGGGCGTGATCAAGGCGTTCGGCGGCGGCATCAACGAGTGGCCGGTTGCCCAGACGCTGGCCGAGCGCGGCGATTTCGATCTGTTCCTGCTTGCCGGGCGTTACACGCTGCTGGAGCAGGAAGCGCTGCAGTCTTTCCTGCCGCTATGCCAGCAACGCGGCATCGGCATCGTTCTCGGCGGGCCGTACAATTCCGGCATCCTGGCAACCGGGCCGAAGCCCGGCGCCTACTACAATTATTCGGAGGCGCCGCAGGACATCATCGACCGCGTTACCCGCATCGAGGCCGTCTGCAAGCGCCACGGCGTGCGCCTGATCGAGGCGGCGCTGCAGTTCCCGCTGCTGCATCCTTCCGTCGTCTCGGTAATCCCCGGCGGCCAGCGGCCGGGCGAAGTCGAAAGCAATCGCTCGCTGCTCGACGCGAAGCTGCCATCGGCGCTGTGGGCCGATCTCAAGAACGAAGGCTTGATGCGCACTGACGCGCCGACGGCATAGCGCCGCCCTTTCCAACAGAAAAGAAAAACCGGATATGCCGGCTTTTCTTTTCTCTGAAAGACTTAAGGAGGCGCTTAGTTGACAGCGTCCTTGAGGCCCTTGCCGGCCGAGAACTTCGGCACGGTGCGCGCCGGGATCTTCACTTCCGCACCGGTCTGCGGATTGCGGCCGGTCGACGCGGCGCGTTTTGACACGGTGAAATTTCCGAAGCCGACAAGCCGGACATCGCCGCCCTTTTTCAGTTCGCCGGTGATGACGGAAAACACCGCATCAACCGCCGACTGCGCGTCACCCTTCGAAATACTCGCGGCATCGGCGACAGCGGATACCAGTTCGTTCTTGTTCATAAAAATTCCCTTCCATGAGAAAACCGGAACACTCGACTCAATCCGGCAGGAAACGGACTTTAGAAAGAAGCGCTCCGGCAACCAAGTCGAAAAGCGTCAAGAAAGTCGAAAAAAGCCCGGAAATCCGGGGTTCTTCACATGAAAAAGCCGGGCTCAAGGCCCGGCTCTCTCTTTGTGCATTGCAACTTTAGCAAGAGCTAATGCGCTAGCGATTTACCAGCCTCGTCTCCGACATCGACCACGGCCGGCGCATTAACGGGTTCGACCCACTGGATGGGTTCCGGCATGCGCACCAGCGCATGGCGCAACACTTCGCCAACGCGTGAGACCGGAATGATTTCCATGCCGCTCTTCACGTTTTCCGGAATCTCCGCCAGATCCTTGGCGTTCTCTTCCGGGATCAGCACCTTCTTGATGCCGCCGCGGAGTGCGGCAAGCAGCTTTTCCTTAAGGCCGCCGATCGGCAGCACCCTGCCGCGCAGCGTGATCTCGCCGGTCATCGCCACATCGGCCCTGACCGGGATACCGGTCAGCACCGAGACAATCGCCGTCGCCATCGCCACGCCAGCCGACGGTCCGTCCTTCGGGGTTGCACCCTCTGGCACGTGGACGTGGATATCGCGCTTGTCGAACAGCGGCGGCTCGACGCCGAAATCGATGGCCCGCGAGCGGACGTAAGAGGCCGCCGCAGAGATCGATTCCTTCATCACGTCGCGCAGATTGCCGGTCACGGTCATGCGGCCCTTGCCGGGCATCATGACGCCTTCCACCGTCAACAGCTCGCCGCCGACTTCCGTCCAGGCGAGCCCGGTGACCACGCCGACCTGATCGTCGCTCTCGACCTGGCCGAAGCGGAAGCGCGGAACACCAAGGTAATCGGCAAGATTGTCCGCCGTGATGTTGATCGTCTTCTTCTTCGTCTTCAGGATCTCGGTCACCGCCTTGCGCCCGAGCTTCATCAGCTCGCGCTCCAGGCTCCTGACGCCCGCTTCACGGGTGTAGGTCTGGATGATGCCGCGGATCGCGTCCTCGCCGACGGAGAACTCCTTCGGCTGCAACGCGTGGTCGCGGATCACCTTGGGCATCAGGTGACGCTTGGCGATTTCGATCTTCTCGTCCTCGGTGTAGCCGGCGATACGGATGATCTCCATGCGGTCCATCAAGGGCGCAGGGATGTTCAGCGTGTTCGCCGTCGTCACGAACATCACGCTCGACAGGTCGTATTCGACCTCGAGGTAATGGTCCATGAACGTCGAGTTCTGCTCGGGATCGAGCACCTCGAGCAAAGCCGATGACGGATCGCCGCGGAAATCCTGGCCCATCTTGTCGATCTCGTCGAGCAGGAAGAGCGGGTTGGATTTCTTCGCCTTCTTCATCGACTGGATGACCTTGCCGGGCATCGAGCCGATATAGGTGCGGCGGTGACCACGGATCTCGGCTTCGTCGCGCACGCCGCCCAGCGCCATGCGGATGAACTCGCGGCCGGTCGCCTTGGCGATCGACTTGCCGAGCGACGTCTTGCCGACGCCGGGAGGTCCGACGAGGCACAGGATCGGCCCCTTCAGCTTCTTCTGGCGGCTTTGCACGGCGAGGTATTCGACGATGCGGTCCTTGACCTTGTCGAGGCCGAAATGATCCGTATCGAGCACGTTCTGGGCAAAGGCCAGATCCTGCTTGACCTTGGAGTTCCTGCCCCACGGGATCGACAGCAGCCAGTCGAGATAGTTGCGCACGACGGTCGATTCAGCCGACATCGGCGACATCGTCCGCAGCTTCTTCAGTTCGGCTTCCGCCTTTTCGCGGGCCTCCTTGGAGAGCTTGGTCTTCTTGATGCGCGCCTCGATCTCGGCGGCCTCGTCGCGGCCGTCCTCGCCCTCGCCGAGCTCCTTCTGGATCGCCTTCATCTGCTCGTTGAGGTAGTATTCACGCTGCGTCTTCTCCATCTGGCGCTTGACGCGCGAGCGGATGCGCTTCTCCACCTGGAGCACCGAGATTTCGGCTTCCATGAAGCCCATCGCCTTCTCCAGCCGTTCCTTGACGGACAGCGTGGCGAGCATCTCCTGCTTCTCGGGGATCTTGATGGCAAGATGCGAAGCGACCGTGTCGGCGAGCTTGGAATAGTCGTCGATCTGGCTGGCGGCACCTACCACTTCGGGCGAGATCTTCTTGTTCAGCTTGACGTAGTTCTCGAAGTCGGTGACCACGGAACGCGCCAGCGCCTCGACCTCGACCTCTTCCTCATCCGGTTCGACCAGCGCAGCAGCACGGGCCTCATGGAAGTCGGGACGGTCGGTGAACGCGACGATTTTCGCGCGCGAGGCGCCTTCGACCAGCACCTTCACGGTGCCGTCCGGCAGTTTCAGCAATTGCAGCACATTGGCGAGCGTGCCGATGTCAAAGATGGCATCGGGCTCCGGATCGTCGTCGGCGGCATTCATCTGGGTCGCGAGCAGGATCTGCTTTTCCTGACCCATCACTTCTTCCAGCGCTTTGATCGACTTTTCACGCCCGACAAAGAGCGGAACGATCATGTGCGGGAACACCACGATGTCGCGCAGTGGGAGGACTGCAAAGACGCCGTCGCTGGGAGCCTTGGATAATTTGGCCATTGTCCAACCTTTCATGTCGCGGCCGCCAATCGGCCAACCGCGAATCTCATATTAACGACCGGGGATCGTTCCGCCTACCACCGTTTGTGACGGGAGTTTTACAGCACAGAATTCGGCACCACGGCCTTCTGCCATTAGTTGGAGGCACAGGGGGTAAAGATCAAGGGTCAACACGGTCCGTCCCTCCAATCCGCGGCCATTACGCGGCGCCATACGCGGTGTGCGACAGCAAAACGGCGCCCTGCGGCGCCGTTTCAGAAAAATCCATTGCCGGCTCACGTCAGGCGCTGACGTTGCCCTTCTTTTCCTTCTGCTCGGAATAGATGTAGAGCGGCCTGGCGTTGCCTGACACCACCTCTTCCGAAATAACCACTTCGCGCACGCCTTCTAGTGCCGGCAGCTCGAACATGGTGTCCAGCAGGATCGCTTCCATGATCGAACGCAGGCCGCGTGCGCCGGTCTTGCGCTCGATGGCGCGCTTGGCGATCGCCGAGAGCGCGTTCTCGTGGAAGGTCAGGTCGACATTTTCCATCTCGAACAGCCGCTGATACTGCTTGACCAGCGCGTTCTTCGGCTCGGTCAGGATCTGGATCAGTGCCGGCTCGTCGAGATCCTCCAGCGTGGCCAAGACAGGCAGACGGCCGACGAACTCGGGAATGAGGCCGAACTTCAAGAGATCCTCAGGCTCGACCAGGCGGAAAACATCGCCGGTGCGGCGATCCTCGGGCGAAGCGACGATGGCGCCGAAACCGATCGAGGTCTTCCTGCCGCGATCCGAGATGATCTTGTCCAGGCCGGCGAAAGCGCCGCCGCAGATGAACAGGATGTTGGCGGTGTCGACCTGCAGAAATTCCTGCTGCGGATGCTTCCTGCCGCCCTGCGGCGGCACGGAGGCAACGGTGCCTTCCATGATCTTCAAAAGTGCCTGCTGCACGCCCTCGCCCGACACGTCGCGGGTGATCGAGGGATTGTCCGACTTGCGCGAGATCTTGTCGATCTCGTCGATATAGACGATGCCGCGCTGGGCGCGCTCGACATTGTAGTCGGCCGACTGCAACAGCTTCAGGATGATGTTCTCGACATCCTCGCCGACATAGCCGGCCTCGGTCAGCGTCGTCGCGTCGGCCATGGTGAAGGGGACGTCGATGATACGGGCCAGCGTCTGCGCCAGCAGCGTCTTGCCGCAACCGGTCGGGCCGATGAGCAGGATGTTCGACTTCGCCAGCTCGACGTCGTTGTTCTTGCCGGCATGGGCGAGGCGCTTGTAGTGGTTGTGGACGGCCACCGACAGTACGCGCTTGGCGTAGGGCTGGCCGATGACGTAGTCGTCGAGAACTTTTAGGATTTCCTGCGGGGTCGGCACGCCCTCGCGCGACTTCACCATCGAGGTCTTGTTCTCCTCGCGGATGATGTCCATGCACAGTTCGACGCATTCGTCGCAGATGAACACCGTCGGCCCGGCGATCAGCTTGCGCACTTCGTGCTGGCTTTTGCCGCAAAACGAGCAATAAAGCGTGTTCTTGGAATCACCGCTGTTGTTGCCGACCTTGCTCATTTTCCTGTCCTTTCATGGCCGCCCGCCGATGGTCTGGTTGAAAGGGCGTATATTCAATCTATCGCGGGAATCCGCTGCCGCCAGTGCCCCGGCTCCCGCAACGCATTCCGTACGAAACACAAATCGGAAAACGGGGCAATGATTCGAACAACCCCACGCGCAAAGCTAAGCCGTCGAAAATCAACATAGCCTTAACGTAGGCAATTGCACCCGTCGAGGGAACAGCCAATTGTGGCCGAAATGCCGCAAGCTGCGCCAAAAGCGCGTGATCCCGCCACTCATTGCCACCGCGGGGCCACCGCGGACCTATAAGGCAATACCTTCGACCGGCTCACGTGACGAAATGACCTTGTCGATGAGGCCGAAATCCCTGGCCTCGTCGGCAGTCATGAAATGGTCACGGTCGAGCGTTTTTTCAATCTCATCGTAGCTCTTGCCGGTGTGCTTGACGTAAACCTCATTGAGGCGGCGCTTCAGCTTGATGATGTCCTGGGCATGACGCTCGATGTCGGAGGCCTGGCCCTGGAAGCCGCCGGAAGGCTGGTGGACCATGATGCGGGCGTTCGGCGTGGCAAAGCGCATGCCCTTCTCGCCTGCGGTGAGAAGCAGCGAGCCCATCGATGCGGCCTGGCCGATGCACAGCGTCGACACAGCGGGCTTGATGAACTGCATGGTGTCGTAGATCGCCATGCCGGAGGTGACGACGCCGCCGGGTGAGTTGATATAGAGGTTGATTTCCTTCTTCGGATTCTCCGCCTCGAGGAACAGCAGCTGCGCGCAGACCAGCGTCGCCATGCCGTCCTCGACCGGACCGGTGATGAAAATGATGCGCTCCTTGAGGAGCCGCGAGAAAATGTCGTAGGCCCGCTCGCCGCGATTGGTCTGTTCGACCACCATCGGAACGAGGTTCATGTAGGTTTCGACGGGGTTCTTCATGGACTATCCCTTTTTGAGGATGGGATTCCGGCGCCGGAGATTTGCAATCGGGCAGAATCGGTTCTGGATCGTTATTGTGTAAATAGGATGCCGGCTCACCCTAGCGCAAGGCCGCCTCTCCTAGCCATCCGGTTAAGTCGAATCAAGGTTTCCAAACCAGTTTCGCCTGTCGCCGTGCCGGCAGCCCCTCTCCTGCGGTGGGAAGGGGCGCTCATGTCTGGCCGTTGTTTAGCAGTTTCTTAACCGCATCGCTTAACGAAAAGTGGTGAAACCGCTTTTTCCGGCCGCGGCTTGCCCTACAATCCAACGTTGAACCCGCTTCACGCAGTTCAAATAAGGGGGAGTGCGATGATCAGGAAAACTGCTTCCTTGGCCCTTACCGGCATCACCGTTCTCGGCATGGCGTCCGAGGCGGCTGCCGGCGGACGCGCGGTCGAATGCTACGAGCAGGTCAACCGGCCGGCCGTCTACGACACGCTCTACGAGGACGTGCTCGTCAGCCCAGCCGGCCAGCAGGTGGAATACGAGGCGCCAATCTACGGGACGCGCGAGCGCGTGGTCCAGATCGCGCCGGCGCGCGTCAGCTACGAGATCGTGCCCGCCATCACCCGCACCATCCACCGCTCCGTGAGGGTCGATAACAGCGGCTATTCCTGGGAATGGCGCATCATCAATGGCCGCAAGGTGCTGTGCAAGGTCAGGCACAGGGCGCGCTATGAACGCGTGGCCGAAATCGTCGTGGTTGAGCCGGAACGCCGGCGGCGCGTTGTCCTCCCCGCCGAATACGAGAGCGTCGCCGGAGAGGTGCTGGTGCGGCCGGAGCAGCGGCGCATCATCGACATTCCGGCGTCCTACCAGACAGTGGCTCGCCGCGTGGTGGTCAGGGAGGGCTCGTCGAGCTGGCGGCGCGTGCATATTCCGAGGCATTGCCGATACTAGGCGCTCAGGCCGCCTCGGCCCTGAGCCATTTCTTCAGGCCGTCGACATCGCCATTGCCGACGCAGGCCGCAACCCTTCTGCCAACTGCCGCGCCGAACTTGTAGCCGTGGCCGGAGCAGGCCGAGATAACCAGGCATTTGCCTTTCCGGTGGGCCAGGAACTTCTCGTCGGCGGTGAAGGTGTAGGCGCAGGTGACCACTTCGGTGACCTTGTATTCCGCGATGCGGGCAATCGGCGGCGAAAACAGGTTGCGGATCGCCTCACCCTCGCCCGGCACCGGCTGGCGGTTCCAGTCGGCATCGCTGGTCGGCACCCTGTGCAGGCCCGAGCCGAATTTCATGCTGGCGCCACCTGTCGGCGGGATTGCATAGCCGTCGACGCTGCCGCCGATGTCGAGGACAACGGGTGCAGCCTGCCAAGCTGCTTTCAGATCCGCCGGCGGTTCGACATAGGCGAGCGCGGTGCGCCAGGTTTTCAGTTGGCCATCCAGCTCCGGGAACAGTTTTAGCACCCAGGCGCCGGCAGCGACGATGATCCGGTCGGCCTGCATCGTTTCGCCGCTCGCAAGCACGACATGTCCGGCGTCGGCGTCGATCTCGACCACCTTGCTGTTTTCGTAGACATTGGCGCCATTCGCGCGCAGCCACGTGGCGAGGCCCCAGGCGATCTTGCGGCAGTGCAACGCGCCACCGTCCGGCGAAAAATACGCATAGCGGAACGAACCGGGCTGCAGGAACGGCCAGCGTTCGACCGCGGCGTCCGGTTCGAACAATTCGAACGGATAATTCCCGGCTTCCATGCCTTCGCGGTATTCCTCCGCCTCATCTCCCGGCTCCCGCGAAATACAGATGAAGCCGCGCGGATCGAGATGGCTTTCGCCGAGATCGGCCCACATCTCGTCCCATGCTTCGTAGGCTTCGGTGATCAGCCGGCCGTAGCCCGTTCCGGCCCGGTAGGCGCGGCGGATAATGCGATGATGGTCGCCCGACGCTGCAAGCGGATTGGGAATCGGTCCCTGCTCGACGATCGAGACGAGGTGACCGGCCTTGACCAGAGACCACGCTGTGGAAAGCCCGGCAATGCCCGCACCGACCACGATCACATTCATGAAACCGTCCTTCCGCAACCGCTTCGGCGGCTCACCTCTCGGGAGGGCCAACATACGGTCTGGCACCAGACTGGCAAGCCGCGCTAATGATCTGGCATGACCGAATTGAAGCCGCCCTACCTTGCCTTTGATCCAGCCACGCGTCGCCTGCGGCTCGATCCGCACGAGCCGGCTTTTTTCCAGGACCCTTACGAAGCTTACACCTTCCTGCACGGCGCATCGAACGCCTTCGTCTGGGAAGAATTTGGTTTCTGGTGCTTTGGCGGCTTCGACGACGTCAACCGTCTGTTGCGCGATCGCCGCTTCGGCCGGCAGAACCCGGCCGGCATTCCGGACAGCCGGGGCATCGGCCAGGACCGCACGCATCTCAGCGCCTTCGACGGCGTCGAGGCCAATTCGATGCTGGAGCTGGAGCCGCCCGTCCACACACGGCTCAGAACGCTGGTCAACCGCGCCTTCGTCTCGCGCCAGGTTGAGCGGCTCAGGCCGCGCGTCGAGGCGCTGGCCAACGAACTGATTGACCGTTTCGAACCAGGAGGAGTCGACCTGCTGCCGGCGTTCGCCGCTCCCTTGCCGATTACCATCATTGCGGAAATGCTCGGCGTGCCGGTCGACATGGGGCCGCAGCTGCTCGACTGGTCGCATCGGATGGTCGCCATGTATATGCATGGCCGCACCCGCGAGATCAAGAGACGGCCAATCGCGCCGCGCGCGACTTTTCCGATTTTCTGCGCGGCTACGTCGCCGAGCGGCGAAAGAGGCCGGGCGAGGATCTTCTGTCGCTGCTGATTGCGGCACAGGAGGACGGCCAGAAACTGTCGGAGGACGAACTGGTGTCCTCGGCAATCCTTTTGCTCAATGCCGGTCATGAGGCAACTGTCCACCAGACCGGCAATGCGGTGCGCTCGATCCTTGCGCAAGGCGGCGACCCGCGCCGCTTCTTCGCCTCACTGGAAGCAACAGCCGCGACGGTCGAAGAGTGCCTGCGCTTCGACGCGCCGCTGCACATGTTCACGCGCTACGCCTATCAGGAGGTCGAGGCCGGGCCGGGGATCATCGTCCAGCCGGGCGAGACGATCGGGCTGTTGCTCGGCATGGCCAATCGCGACCCTACTGCGTTTGCCGAGCCCCTCGCCTTCAGGCCGGACCGTGCCGACCAGAAGAACGTATCGTTCGGCGCCGGCATCCATTTCTGCATCGGCGCGCCGCTCGCCCGGCTCGAACTGCAGGTGTCGCTGAAAACCCTGTTCGAGCGCTTGCCGCGGCTCCATCTCGCCGAACAGCCACGCTTCCGCGACAGCTATCATTTCCACGGGCTGGAAACGCTCGCGGTACGCTTTTGAGCATTCGATCCGGCAGGCTCAGCCGCAGGGTGATCAAAGCTTGATCACATACTCCTTGCGAGTCGTTTCAAGCACTTCCCAGCTGCCCTTGAAGCCCGGCCTCAGCACGAAACTATCGCCGGCCCCGACAGTGCGCGCATCGCCGCCGTCTTCGGCGATCACCGAGACCCCTGAAAGGATGTGGCAGAACTCCCACTCATCATATTCGATGCGCCATTTGCCTGGCGTCGCTTCCCATATGCCGGCATAGAGGCCGCCGTCCTGCTCCTCAACATTCCAGGTGCGGAATTTCGGATCGCCCGAAATCAGGCGATCCGGCGCCGGTGCGCCAAGCTCCGGTTCGACCTTGTCGACGCCGACGGAAAGAAATTTCGGCCTGGTCATGGCGATCAAACCTTGGCGAGAGCCTGTTCCAGATCGGCGACGATGTCGTCGACATCCTCGATACCGACCGAAAGCCTGACCGTGTCCGGCCCTGCCCCGGCGTTGATCTTCTGCTCGTCGGAAAGCTGGCGATGCGTGGTCGATGCCGGGTGGATGACCAGCGACTTGGTGTCGCCAACATTGGCCAGGTGCGAGAACAGTTCGAGCGCTTCGACGAATTTGATGCCCGCCGCGTAGCCGCCCTTCAACCCGAAGGTGAACACCGCGCCGGCGCCAAGCGGCGAGTACTTCTTCTGCAACGCGTTGTTCTTGTCACTGGGCAGGCCGGGATAGGACACCCAGGCGACCTTGGGGTGGTTGGAGAGCCATCCGGCGACCGCCGCCGCGTTGTCGCAATGGCGCTGCATCCTGAGCGGCAAGGTTTCCAGGCCAGTCAGGATCAGGAACGCGTTGAACGGCGAAATCGCGGCGCCGATATCGCGCAGGCCGAGCACGCGGGCGGCAATGGCGAAAGCGAAATTGCCGAAGGTTTCGTGCAGGACGAGGCCGCCATATTCAGGGCGCGGCTCCGAAAGCATCGGATATTTGCCCGACTTCGACCAGTCGAAGGTGCCGCCGTCGACGATGGCGCCGCCGATCGAATTGCCGTGGCCGCCGATGAACTTGGTCAGCGAATGCACGACGATGTCGGCGCCATGTTCGATCGGCCGCAGCAGATAGGGCGAGGCTAGCGTGTTGTCGACGATCAGCGGCAGGCCGTGCTTACGGGCAATGTCGCCGATCTTCTCGATATCGACGAAGACGCCGCCCGGATTGGCCAGGCTTTCGATGAAGATCGCCTTGGTCCTGTCGTCGATCTGGCTCTCGAAGGTCGACATGTCATTGGTGTCGGCCCAGCGCACCTGCCAACCGAAATTCTTGAAGGCGTGGCCGAACTGGTTGATCGAGCCGCCGTAAAGCTTTGTCGCTGAAACGAAATTGTCGCCGGGCTGCATCAGGTTGTGGAAGACCAGCACCTGCGCGGCATGGCCGGAGGCGACGGCAAGGCCTGCCGTGCCGCCTTCGAGTGCCGCGATGCGCTCTTCCAGCACCGCTTGGGTCGGGTTCATGATGCGGGTGTAGATGTTGCCGAACGCCTTCAGCCCGAACAGCGAGGCGGCATGGTCGGCATCGTCGAAGACGAAGGAGGTCGTCTGGTAGATCGGCGTCGCTCGCGCCCCTGTCGCCGGATCCGGCTTAGCGCCGGCATGGACGGCGAGCGTATTGAAACCGGGCGTGCGGGCCATCGAAAACCTCCCTCAATGGTGAATGGTGAATGGTGAATGGTGAATGGTGAATGGTGAATGGCAAAGTCGGCCAGCCCCACCCTCATTGCAAGCGGCTCATATGCCGCCTTGCCCGCCTTTCAGAAAAATCCTTCTATTCACCATTCACCATTCACCATTCACTACCTACTTCTGGCGAACGCCGAAACTCTGGAACCCCGGGCGCATCAGCGGCTTCTTCGAGGACAGCACGCCTGAATTGACGCCGGTCCAGCCGATCTCGCCGGACAGCTTGCCATATTCGATCTTGGGGCAACGGTTCATCACCACCTTAATGCCGGCGGCTTCGGCGCGCGCGGCCGCCTCGTCATGGCGTATGCCAAGCTGCATCCAGATGACCTTCGGCAGCGGATCGAGCCGCAACACCTCGTCGACAATGCCCGGCACGGCAACGGAAGCGCGAAAGACGTCGACCATATCGACCGGCTCGGGAACATCAGCAAGCCTGGCATAGGTCATCCGGCCGAGGATTTCCTTGCCGGCCTGGCCGGGATTGATCGGGAACACCGAAAACCCCTTGCCGAGCAGATATTTCAGCACGAAATAGCTCGGCCGAACGTCATTGGCCGACGCGCCGACCATGGCGATGGTCTTCACCGAATTGAGGATGCCGGCGATATAGGCGTTGTCGTAGGCGTCGTGGTTCATGCCTCGTCCTCATACAGCGCTTCGGCGAGAAAACCATCTGGATCGTTGCAAAAATTGCGCATCATGCGGAAATGGTCGGTATCGCTAAAATCGGTGGGGTCGAGCCCGGACCGGCTGATGCGGAACAGCCGCGCGCCGGGACAGGCCATCAGCAGCGGCGAATGCGTCGCCATGATCACCTGTGCCGTGCCGGACTGGTCCATCCGCCGCAGCATCTTGAGAAGTTCGATCTGCCGCGTCGGCGACAAGGCGCTTTCGGGCTCGTCCAGGATGTAAATGCCTTGCCGGCGGCAGCGCTCCTCGAAGAACCTGATGAAGCCCTCGCCATGCGACCAGGACAGGAAGTCGGGCGGCGCCTCATGTGCGTCGATGGCAGCCTGATCGAGATAGCGGGCGACCGAATAGAAGGATTCGGCGCGAAAGAACCAGCCTGCGGTGACCTTCGGCAGCCAGTGGCCACGCAACGTTGCCGCCAGCGCCGCGCCGCTCTTGTCGATGGCTCGGGAGTGGTCGACCGGCATGTAGCCCTTGCCGCCGCCAGCTTCATCGTAGCCGGCCAGCGCGCCGATCGCTTCGAGCAATGTCGATTTGCCGGTGCCGTTCTCGCCGACGATGATGGTGATCGGCGTGGTGAATTCGAGCTCGAATTCGTGGCCGTGAAAGATCGGCAGGTTCCAGGGATATTTTTCCCAATCGACGACCCGGCCGGGCTCGATCAGGATACGCTTGAGATAGGGCGCCTTCAGCCGCGTCAGTTGCTTGCGATGAGCCAGAGGGAACCTCGTCAAGCCGGCAGCGAAATCGATCCGTCTTCCGCGATCGGAAAAGCCGGATTGTGCGCCACTTCCCAGACATGCCCGTCGGCATCGGCGAAATAGCCATACCAGCCGCCCCAGAAGGCGCGTTGCGCCGGCTTGACGATACGGCCGCCGGCCGTCTCGGCCAGCGCCAGCACTGCATCGACCTCGGCGTCGGAGCGGGTGTTGTAGGCAAGGTAAACGGCCGACGGCGCTTTGCCGAAGGTCACGCCTGAATCCTCCTCGGCGCTTGGGCGCGGAAACAGGGCAAGGATGGCGCCGCCCATCTGGAAGAAGGCAACGCCGTCGGTGATCCCAGCGTGGCGGGTCAGGCCCATCGCCTCATAAAAGCGCGTGGCGCGGTCGAGATCGTCCGTGGCGATGGTGATGATGGAGATGCGCGGTTCCATATCCGCCTCCTATTCCTCCGGCCATTCCGGCTTGCGCTTGCCGATGAAGGCGCCAATGCCCTCTTCCGCATCGCGCGCCAGCATGTTCTCGACCATGACGCGCCCAGTGTAATCATAGGCCTCGGCCAGCCCCATTTCCGCCTGCTCGTAGAAGGCTTCCTTGCCGATCTTGACGACCAAGGAGGATTTGGACGCAATGGTTTGCGCGTATTTGGTGACGATCTGATTCAGATATTCGCGCGGCACGACGCGGTTGACCAAGCCGAATTCCTTGGCGGTTGCCGCATCGATCGTCTCGCCGGTCAAAAGCATCTCCATGGCGTGCTTGCGCGAGACATTGCGCGACAGCGCCACCATCGGTGTCGAACAGAACAGTCCGATATTGACGCCAGGCGTGCAGAAGGTCGCCTCGTGCGAGGCGATGGCGAGGTCGCAGCTGGCGACCAGCTGCGACCCGGCCGCCGTCGCCAGTCCGTCGACTTCGGCGATCACCGGCTTGGGATGGCGAACGATCGCCTGCATCAGTGAAGCGCAGGCGGAAAACGTCTTTTCGAAGAAGGCCCTGCCGCGATCGGCATCGGCGCGATGCGTGCTCAACTCCTTGAGGTCGTGCCCGGCGCAGAACACTTTGCCGGCCGCCCCAAGGACGATGACGCGGACGGACTTGTCGGCCTTGGCGCGGTCGAGTTCCGTCATCAGCGCCGCCATCACTGCAAGCGAAAGAGCATTGGCCGGCGGATTGGCGAGCGTAAGGCGCAGCACGCCCTTATCCAGCCGGGCGGCGACCGGCCCTTCGGCAACGGCAGGCTTGATGGCGACGATTTCGGCCATGATCGTTCCTCCGCGATTCCGGATCGGTGATGGACTAATCTAGTATGCGGGTCTCGCTTCGTCCAACACCCCGCTTCTGCAATAATGAATGGCTGTTGCCAGAAACGGCACGCTACGCTCATACAGGCAGGCGCAAACGAGAGACCGACATGCCTGCTCAAAGCAATCTCAAGCCGGTGCTGACGGCTGCCGAAATCAACGCGCTGATGGCGACCGTTTTCCCGCAACTCAACGACCAGTTCACCTTCTATGAGGCGTTGGAGGTGTTTCCAGGCGGCTGTATCGTGCGGCTCAATGCAGACGAGCGCCATTTGCGTCCCGGCGGCACCGTCTCGGGTTCGTCGCTGTTCACGCTGGCCGACATAGGCGGCTATGTCTGCGTGCTCTCGCATGCCGGGCCGGATGCGCTTTCGGTCACCACCAGTCTCAACATCAATTTTGTCCGGAAGGCCGAGGCCGGGCCGATCGACGGCTATTGCCGCATCCTCAAGCTCGGCAAGAGCCTGATGGTGTTCGATATCGACATCGTCGCCGGCCCGGAGGGACACACGGTAGCGCACGCAACGGGCACCTATTCGATCCCGCCAAAGCGGATTGGCGATGTGGTAAAATAATACCTTATTCTCAAGCCATTGTTTTTGTTTGCTTTTACCCCAGAGATGGCTTTTCACGCGCCTTGACGTAGTCGCCGCTCTCTCCTATAAGCCCTCACGGAACAGCGGCCCGCAAAGGCCGCCGTTTTGTTATTGGCGACGGCAAGTGCCTTTCGCCAATCCAAGCAACAAGAAACGCCTTCTTTGAAGGTCCGAACCGAAAGCAACAATCCATGGCAACCTTTTCGCAGAAGCCTGCGGATGTGGTGAAGAAGTGGGTGCTGATCGACGCCGAGGGTCTCGTCGTCGGCCGTCTCGCCACTGTCATCGCCAATCATCTTCGCGGCAAGCACAAGCCCACCTTCACCCCGCACGTCGACGACGGCGACAACGTCATCGTCATCAATGCCGACAAAGTGGTGTTCACCGGCAAGAAGTTCACCGACAAGGTCTATTACTGGCACACCGGCCACCCCGGCGGCGTCAAGGAGCGCACCGCGCGCCAGCTGCTCGAGGGCCGCTTTCCCGAGCGTGTCGTGGAGAAGGCCGTTGAACGCATGATCCCGCGTGGCCCGCTCGGCCGTCGCCAGATGAAAAATCTCCGCGTCTATGCAGGCACGGAACATCCGCATGTCGCCCAGCAGCCCGTCGTCCTCGACGTGGCCAAGCTGAACGCCAAGAACAAGAAGGTTTCGTAAAATGGCTGAGCTTTCCTCGCTCGCAGAACTCGGAACTGCCACCGGCAACACCAACACCCAGCCGGCAGCACCCGTCCATGTCCAGAAGCTCGACAAATCGGGCCGCGCCTATGCTACCGGCAAGCGCAAGAACGCCATCGCCCGTGTCTGGGTGAAGCCCGGCTCCGGCAAGATCGTCGTCAACGACAAGGTGTTCGCCGAATATTTCGCGCGTCCGGTGCTGCAGATGATCCTCAACCAGCCGATCATCGCCGCCAACCGCGCCGGCCAGTACGACATCGTTGCCACCGTCATCGGCGGCGGCCTCTCCGGTCAGGCCGGTGCCGTGCGCCACGGCATCTCCAAGGCGCTGACCTATTACGAGCCGGCGCTGCGCGCCGTGCTCAAGAAGGGTGGCTTCCTGACCCGCGACAGCCGCGTCGTCGAGCGCAAGAAATACGGCAAGGCGAAGGCCCGCCGGAGCTTCCAGTTCTCCAAACGCTAAGCACTGCGCAATTACACACTATCAAAAGGCCGCCTCCGGGCGGCCTTTCTTTTCGTGCAGAGCCATCACCCATCGGGCGCGGCTCGTACGCATGCTGGCGGACTTCAGACTTTGATGAAGTCAATGAACGCCCGCAGCGGCGCCGGCACGAGGCGCCGGCCGGGATAATAAAGGAACGGCCCGGAGAAGGTCTGCCACCACGGTTCAAGCACCGGTTCGAGCGCCCCGCTCTCGAAGTGAGGGCGCAGCCAATCCTCGAACAGGCTGACGATGCCTGTGCCGGCGATGGCTGCATCGACCTTGAGGTCGGTCGCCCCGCCCAGTGTCACGAGAAGCGGCCCACTTGGGTCGACCCGCACCACCTCGCCGTCGCGCTCGAATTCCCACGGCGGCATCGCACGGTTGGCGAAGCGGCCGCGCAGGCAGGCGTGGCCGAGCAGATCGCGCGGGTGCTGCGGGCGGCCGTGACGATCCAGGTAGGCAGGGCTGGCGGCGGTGGCGAAGCGCTGCACTCGCGGTCCTATCGGCACGGCGATCATGTCCTGCTCCAGCCGCTCGTCATAGCGGATGCCGGCGTCGCAGCCCGCCGCCAGCACATCGACAAAGCTCTCCTCGGCGACCACCTCCAGCCGGATGCCGGGATAGGCGGCAAGGAACCGCGGGACGATGCTGGGCAGGACCAGCCGCGCCGCGCTGACCGGCACGTTGAGGCGCAGCGAGCCGGCCGGCCTGTCGCGAAAGCCGTTCACCACGTCCAGCGCTGATTGCACCTCGGTCAAGGCTGGACCGAGCCGCGCCAGCAGACCTTCGCCGGCTTCCGTCAGGACGACGCTGCGGGTCGTCCGGTTGAGCAGCCTGACACCGAGCTGCGTCTCCAGGCGGCGCACCGCCTCGCTCAAGCCGGACGCACTGCCGCCGCTGGCGCGTGCCGCATCCCGAAAACCTTTGGCGCGCGCTACGGCCACGAAGGCGTTCAGATCCCCGAGATCAATCTGCATTGTTCGTCATTCCGCACAGCCCGTGCGAATTGTACCCAATTATCACGAGATCGGACAGCGTCTATCTGTGCACCATCCCTGAAGGAGAAAGACCATGTCCAGCGTCGACCAGTCCGGTACATTCATCCTCGGCGACCGCAAGGTGAGACGGCTCGGCTACGGCGCCATGCAGCTCGCAGGGCCCGGCGTCTTCGGCCCACCAAAGGACCACGATGCGGCATTGGCCGTGCTGCGCGAGGCCGTTGCGCAAGGCGTCAATCACATCGACACCAGCGACTTCTATGGCCCGCACGTCACCAACTTGTTGATCCGCGAAGCGCTCGCACCCTATCGCGACGACCTCGTTATCGTCACCAAGATCGGCGCCCGGCGCGGCCGGGACGGAGCATGGCTGCCGGCCTTCTCGGCCGAAGAGCTGACCAAGGCGGTGCACGACAATCTGCGCAATCTCGGGCTCGACGTGCTGGAGGTGGTCAACCTTCGGGTCATGTTCGACGCGCATGGCCCCTCCGAAGGGTCGATCGAGGCGCCGCTTGCGGCACTCGCCGAGCTTCAGCGACAGGGCCTCGTGCGTCACATCGGGCTGAGCAACGTCACCGCTGCGCAGATCTCCGAAGGCCGCAGGGTTTGCAAGATCGTCTGCGTGCAGAACCAGTACAATCTGGCGCATCGGGGCGACGATGCGTTGATCGACGACCTGGCCCGCGACGGCATCGCCTATGTGCCGTTCTTCCCGCTTGGCGGCTTCAACCCGCTGCAGTCGTCGACCTTGTCCAAGGTCGCCGCACGCCTCGGCGCCACGCCCATGCAGGTCGCGCTCGCCTGGCTGCTTCGCCGCGCGCCCAACATTCTTCTGATCCCCGGCACGTCTTCAGATGCGCATCTCAGGGAGAACCTCGCCGCGGGCGATCTCGCGCTGCCGGAAGATGCGCTCGAGGCGCTGGAGGGCGTGGCGATGGCGGCCTGAGAGTGCGGTAGATCACCGAAGGCGGTCACGAGCTAATCTCCCCAAGTGGGTTCCCGTGCCGGGGAGATGGCCGGCTGGACAGAAAGGGCGCGAAGGCGCGCGACCTTGCAGGCGGACAGCCGAGGCGCTGAAGGACAGTCGCATTTTTCTACCGCCACGCCACATTTTGTTCTTGCTTTGTGCCGGCAGCTATGCTACTAATCTCGGTATGGTGCTGATTGCGCCGACGACCCGCCCATCGTGGCGGGTTTTCTGTTTCTGGGTTCCTTCGAAAGTTTTAGCGCTGCCGGCCTGGGGCCGGCGCGACAGCGCTCCCCTCTGCCTGCCGGGCATCTTCCGCACAAGGGGGGAGATCGCAAATTCTCGTCGCGCCGGTCTAGTTGATGCTGGCCGTGTTGGCCGGCTCGGCAGGTCGCTTCTCATCGGCATAGGGCACGCGAAAACCGTTCGCCGCCAGCCAGCCGATCGCGGCCTTCGGTTCGTCGGTCTGGATGATGGTGGCGCCGCGCTCGACCCAAAAGCCGTAGGTCTCGCGCGGCAGGCTGGCCGCGACCGCCAGCTCGTCGCCGCGGCCGCCGGCGAGGAAGCCACCTGGCTTGTTGACGATGGCATAGGTGTCGGCCCAGATGTGCCAGTCGCCCCTCACCGCCAGCGCGCGCATGTGCGGGCTGAACAGCGGACCACCGGTCTCGGTCAGCGTCTCTGATCCTGCGCGCCAGTTGATCATCTCGACCGCGCGCACTGGGAAGGCCCGGCTGACTTTCTCGGCAAACATGGGGTCGCGAACCGCATCATCGGCGATGATCGGCATGAACTGGAAGCCGCTGCCGATCGCGTCCATGGCAGCCTTGACCGTGGCGATCCGCTCCGCATTCCACAGGTTCTCCTTGACGATCACCTGTTCGGCCATGCCGAGGTCGCGCGCAACCGCGACCATGCCGACGAGGCTTTCGGTATCGAGCTTGTTGTCGAGATTGATGAGGATCCTGTCCCTGGTCGTCATCAACATCTCGCGCAACGTCGAGACCGTCTCGCCCGTAACGGCGCCGGTGCCTTCGATCACCAACCGGCACGTCTTGAGTTCGGCCAGCGTGCGGTTGACCGCCTCACCCTTGCAATTCGTCGTGCGGTCGAGCCAGCTGTCATGCATGACGACGAACTGTCCGTCCTTCGAGCGTCTGATATCGACCTCGACGATTTCGGCGCCCATTGCGATCGACGCCTCGACGGCGGCGATCGAGTTTTCGGGATAGAGCGTCTTGCCGGATTGCATGCCACCGGCACGGTGCGCAGCCACCATCACATGATCGCGCCATTGGTTGGCGTGCTCGAAGCGGTCGAGAATCTGCCTGGCGCGCGTTTCGCCTGCCGATGCATGGCCAAGGGAGACCGCCAGCGCCGCGGAAAGCAGAAGGCTCAGCCAAATCGTTCGCATGAGAATCGCCCGTACCGGGATCGCACCCCGGTTAAGCGATGCCCGTGACAGGCAGGTGAACGAAGCCGGCTTGCAAAATGCCGGAAAACCAGGTCAGCGCCGGCCGAAGCAGCCGTTGGCGGCTACTTTCGGTTGCTTGCCAGGCAATCTCCTGGCCAGCCATGCGGAGCGCGTCTGGCAAGCAAGAATTTGTGACCGGGCTCGAATGGCCTCGGTTCTCCGAAGGAGTCGCAATTCTGAGAATTATGTCCAATAAGGTTGCGCGTCGACGCACAGGAGATCGCTTCATGCCGCCAAGGACCATCGATCATGCCTTCACGACCCGCTCCAGGACGGGCGCGTCGTTCGAGCCGACCTATGCCGGCGCGCTGTCGTTCATGCGGCGCAAATATTCGAAGGACGTGAAGGACGCCGATGCGGTGGTGTGGGGCATTCCCTTCGACGCTGCGGTCACCAATCGGCCGGGCGCCCGTTTCGGACCGCAGGCGATCCGCCGCGCCTCGGCCATCCTCGACAACGATCCGCAATATCCGTTTTCGCGCGACCTGTTCGAACAGCTTGCTGTGATCGATTATGGCGACTGCCTGCTCGACAGCGGCAATCACCAGAAGACGCCTGCCACGATCGAACGCGAAGCGGCGAAGATCCTGAAATCCGGCGCGTTTCTGCTGTCACTCGGCGGCGATCACTTCGTCACCTGGCCGCTGCTCAAGGCGCATGCCGCCATCCACGGCCCGCTGGCCCTGGTGCAGTTCGACGCACATCAGGACACTTGGCCCGACGACGGCAAGCGCATCGACCACGGCTCCTTCGTCGGCCGTGCGGTCAAGGAGGGCATCATCGACCCCGACCGGTCGATCCAGATCGGCATCCGCACCCATGCGCCCGACACGTTCGGCATCAAGATCCTGTATGGCCATGAAGTGGAGGAAATGCGAGCATCCGACATCGCCTATGCCATCGTCGACCGTACGGGCGGCAAGAAGACCTATGTCACTTTCGACATCGATTGCCTGGATCCGGCTTTTGCGCCCGGCACCGGAACGCCGGTCGCGGGAGGCCCGTCTTCGGCAAAGATCCTGTCGGTGCTGCGCCAGATCAACCAGGTCGATATCGTCGGCGCCGACGTCGTCGAGGTTGCGCCAGCCTATGATCACGCCGATATAACGGCAATTGCCGGCTCGATGGTGGCCATGCACTATCTCGGGCTGCTGGCGGAACGAAAGGCCCGGCTCGAGGAAATGAACCAGGGCAATCACAGCGTTGCCGGATTGAATCAGGCAAGCGGCATATAGCTTTGAGACAACAGGAATTTTGACAGGCAATGAAACCGAAAATCTTCATCGACGGCGAGCACGGCACCACCGGCCTGCAGATCAGGGCGCTGCTTGCCGAGCGCGGCGACCTGGAAATCATCTCGATCCCGACCGAGCGCCGCAAGGAAACGGCAGCGCGCGCCGAGTTCCTCAATGCCGCCGATGTCGCGATCCTCTGCCTACCGGACGCGGCCGCGAAGGAAAGCGTTTCGTTGATCGCCAACGACACCACCAAGGTGATCGACGCCTCGACGGCGCATCGCGTTGCCGAAGGTTGGGAATATGGTTTCGCCGAAATGGACAAGGACCAGGCGAGGAAGATCGCTTCGGCGAAGCGCGTCGCCAATCCGGGCTGCTGGCCGCAAGGACCGATCGCGACGCTGCGGCCGCTGGTTGCGGCGGGGCTGTTGCCGGCCGATTTTCCGGTCACCGTCAACGGCATTTCCGGCTATTCCGGCGGCGGCCGGCCGATGATCGAGGATTATGTCGCCAAGGGCGAGGATGCGCCGGAATTCCTGCCCTACGGGCTGACGCTGCAGCACAAGCACGTGCCTGAGCTCAGGACCTATGCCAAGCTTTCGCACGATCCGATCATGCAGCCGGCGGTCGGCAATTTCGCGCAAGGCATGATCACCGTGGTGCCGCTGCAACTCGGCGGCCTCGACCATGTGCCGACCGGCGCCGAGCTTCACGCGGCGATCGCCGATCATTTCGCTTCCATCGATGGCGGCGTGGTCGAGGTGGCGCCGTATCTGCATCAGGAACGCATGCCTGGCATCGATCCGGAGATCTACAACGGCACCAACAGGATGAAGCTCTACGTCTTTGCCAATGACGACAGGGCGCAGGCGCTGCTGCTTGCCGTCTACGACAATCTCGGCAAAGGCGCCTCGGGTGCCGCCGTGCAGAACATGGATCTGATGCTCGGCCTCTGAATGGACGTGCCGGCATTTCCGAAGCGCTGGAAGGTCGGCGCGCCCGAACCCGTCGCCGAAACGTTCAGCAGCCGCATCTGGAAGGTTGCTCGCGAGGACGGCTCACCGGCAATCGTCAAGGACCTAAAGCCTTTCGACGATGTCGAGGACGAGTTGCGTGGCGAGCATTTCCTCGCCTGGCGACGCGGCGAAGGCGCGGTGCGGCTGCTCGGCAGCGACGGCCACCGCATGCTGCTCGAATACGCCGGCGAAACCTTGCTGTCACAGATCATTGCGGATCAGGACGACAATGCCGCCACCACCATCGCGGCGGAGGTGATGGCCAAGCTGCATTCGCCTTCGACGCACCCTGCCCCGCCGGACCTTCAGCCGCTGCGGACACGGTTTTCCAGCCTGTTCAAAATGGCGAAGGCCGATCGTGCCGCCGGCGAAAGGAGCCTGTATGTCCAAGCTGCCGAAATCGCGGAACGGCTGTTGTCCAATCCGCATGACGCGCGACCGCTGCATGGCGATCTGCATCACGACAACATCATGCACGGTCCACGTGGCTGGCTGGCGATCGATCCGAAGGGCGTTCTCGGCGACCCGGGCTTCGATGCCGCCAACATGTTCTACAACCCACTCGACCGAGACGATCTTTGCCTCGATCCGCGGCGGATCACCCATATGGCGCAAGTCTTTGCCGCAACGCTCGGCCAGACGGCGCCCGCCATACTGGACCACGCCATTGCCTATGGCTGCCTGTCGGCTGCATGGCACCATGAAGATCGCAATGCGGTCGACGAAAACCGCGAGCTGGCGATTGCCGCGGCAATCCGGCGGGTGCGGCTCAGCCTCTGAGAGCAATCTCGTGGGGCAGCGGGTAAGCGCCCTTGGTACCGCGCCAATGCGCGGCGGCGAAGCCCAGCAGAACCAGCGCGAATGCCTGATGCGTCAGGGCCATGTGCAGCGGCACCTGCATCAATAGGGTGCCGATGCCGATCGACGCCTGCACCACGACAATCAGGAACAGCAGCGTCGCGCGCCGGGCATGCGTCGTGCCCGGCAGGCGCCGGCGTGTCGCGATCATGTGCCAAAGCGCGACCGCGAAGATCGTGTAGGCGCCGACCCGGTGGACGAATTGCACCGTCTTCGGGTTTTCGAAGAAATTGCGCCATGCCGGCTCGAGCAGCAGCAGGTCGCCGGGGACCAGCTTGCCGTCCATCAGCGGCCAGGTGTTGTAGCTCAAGCCGGCATCGAGCCCTGCGACCAGCCCGCCGAGATAGATCTGGACCAGCGCCAGCAGCACCAGAAAGCCGGCCACACGTTGCGTCGAGCGGCCGGCGGCAGGTTCCGAGTGCGGCGCCAGCCCACGCGCGACCACCATGGTCGCCGTGAAGATCAGCGCCGCCAGCGTCAGATGCGTCGCCAGCCGATATTGGCTGACCGAAACCCGGTCAACCAACCCGGACGCCACCATCCACCAGCCTATCGCGCCCTGCAGCCCACCGAGCAGGAGGATGCCCGACAATTTCGTGCCGAGGCCGCGCTCGATGCGGCGCGTCGCCCAGAAGAACAGCAACGGCAGGGCGAAGACCACGCCGACACTACGCGCCAGGACGCGGTGCACCCATTCCCACCAGAAGATCGATTTGAACGCCTCGATGCTCATGCCCTTGTTGAGTTCGGCATATTGCGGGATCTGCTGGTAACGCAGGAACTCCTCCTGCCACTCGGCATCATTGAGCGGCGGGATGACGCCGTGCATCGGCTGCCATTCGGTGATCGAAAGGCCGGAATTGGTGAGCCTTGTAGCGCCACCGACCAGTACCAACGCAAACAGCACCAGGAGCACGACATAGAGCCAACCGCGTACCAGCGCGCGGTTGCGAAGGTCGCGATCGCGGGCGGCGAAAGGCGCGGCATCGGATATGGCAGCAGCCATGGGTTTGTCCCGGCAGTTGAGGTCGCGGATTGGTGAACCATCGCAACCCGGCTTGCAAGGCCGGGCGGCGCGGCACGCCGTCGCGCCGTTTCTGGCGGGTTGCGCGCATCGGCTGTTCGGCCTAAGCGATAGCGATCAACGAGATCGCGCCATGCCCATTCGCCTGAAAAAGCTGATCGGAAGCTTCCTGCTGGTAGTGCTGGTCATCGTCTATGCGCTGGTCGCATCGATCGTGGCGGTTGCCCAACTGGCGCAGTCCGGGCCGCTGGCGCACTTCATCTTCTTCCTGCTCAGCGGGCTTTTGTGGGTGCTGCCGGCGATGGGCATCATCAAATGGCTGATCCTGGAGCCGCGCCCGAAGAGCCGAGGCAACAGTTAGATCGTCACCACCGTCTTGCCGGCATTGGCCAGCGGCGTCGTCACGCCCGACAACATTGTTCGGATGTGGGCGACGCTCTGATAGCGGCCATTGACCGAAATGCGCGGCAGGGCATGCAGGAACCCGGCATGCTCGGCGCGGAGTATGCCGTGGCGGGTCGTCACCGCCGAGGCATAGCCGGCATCGCGGACAAGGCTCACTTCGCGACGGCCGACGGCGCCGGCATAACCGTAGGGATAGGCGAAATGGCGCGGCTCCTCGCCGAGTTTGGCCTGCAATATGCGCTTGACGTCGCCGATCTCATGTCGCGCATCGCTCTCGGAAAGCCGCTTCAGATTGCAGTGGTTGACGCTATGCGCGCCGATCGTCACCAGCGGGTGCTCGGCCATGGTGCGGATCTCGTCCCAGTTCATCAGCGTGCTCGGGCGCGGACCGCCCAACTCGATGCCGTTCGAGCGCGCCAGATCGCGCAACACCGCACGCTGGTCCTGCTCGCGCACCTTCAGCGTCAGATGAGCGTGCAGGCGCGCATTGGCCTGGACCTTTTTTCCCGGACTCGAGCAGTCGATCGTCACCGGGCCATCCGGCGTCGTCAGCGTCAGGCGATCGCGCGCATTGACGATGTCCTCGACCATGTCCCACCACAAATCGGCAGCGCCGTCGATCAGTCCCGGCGCGACGTAGATGGTGATCGGCGCGCCGTGCTTCTCCAGCACCGGCAGCGCCTCGGTCATGTTGTCTCGATAGGCGTCGTCGGCGGTGATCGTCGCGAACTGGCTGTCCTTGTCGCCAGCCTCGATGCGCTCGATCGCTTCGTCCAGCGTGACGAAACTGTAGCCGTTCGCCTTCATGTCGGCGATCACGGTGTCGAGAAACCCAGGCGCGATGTTCAAGTGGCGGTTGACGCCGTTCGGCTTTTCCGGTGTCGCGGTGACCCGATGCAGCATCAGGATGGCGCCGAGGCCGCCGATAAACGGCTTGGCCAGCGGCGCGAGACCGGAATAGCGGGCGAGATTGAGCGCCAGTTTGCGGATTGCCTCGCCCCCGTCGATCATTCATTCACCTTTTGCGCCTAAGCTCATCAAGCATGGAATGCGCCTGCGCGGACCCCCAATCGCGACGAATACGCCCTAAGGATTGAGGTATGGTTGACGCCACCGCGTCATTTGACGGCAATCGGCTGGCAAGCAGCGAGGCGTCGCCGTGTGCCTTGCCGGCCGGCAAAGCCGGTCTGTCAACCTCGGTCGCCGACAGTGCGGCGCTGGCGGCGTACGCCGAATTCTGCCGTTCGGCGCTTTTTGCCCCGGCGCAGAGCGCAGGCTGGATCCTGAACTGGGCCGCACATACCGGCGCCGACGTTGTCGTTGCGACGCTGCGCGCCGACGACAGGCCGGTTTTCTCGCTGGCGCTGGAGGTCACTCGCAGTGGAGCGTTCCGCGTCGCCCGCTTCATGGGCGGCCGCCATGCCAACGGCAATTTTGCCGCCGCCGACCCGCAATGGCTGGCGAGTGCCGATAGCGCGGCGATCCGTACTATGCTGGCTGCGATTGCCAAGGCGCGGCGCGACATCGATCTTGTCGCGCTAGAGCGGCTGCTGCCCGATTTCGACGGCGTACACAACCCGCTCTCCGCCTTGCCGCATTTTTCGAGCCCCAATCTGTCGCTGGCCGCTGGTCTTGCAGGAGGGTTTGATGCACTGCTCACCCGGGTGAGTGGCAAGCGCAGGCGCAAGAAGCATCGCTCGCAGGCGCGCAAGTTCGAGGCCGTCGGCAGCTGTCGCCGCATCGAGGCGAAGACTGCGGACGAGGTGAACAGGCTGCTCGACGCCTTTTTCGAGATGAAGGAATTCCGCTTCCGCAAGATGGGCATCGCCAATGTTTTCGGTGAGGCGGAGGTGCGCGCTTTTTTCCGCTCGCTGTTTACCGACGCGCTCCAAGAGGAAGATCCGTCCTTCGTGCTGCATGGGCTGGAAGTCGCCGGCAAGCTTCGTGCAGTCACCGGATCGAGCCGCTCGGGCAAGCGGCTGATCTGCGAATTCGGGGCGATCGCCGAGGATGACCTCGCACATACCAGCCCCGGCGACTTCCTGTTCTTCGAGAACATCCAGGAAGCCTGCGAGGCGGGTTTTGAAATCTATGATTTCTCAGTCGGCGACGAACCCTACAAGCGATTGTGGTGCGACCTCGAAACGCAGCATTTCGAGGTGCTGGTTCCGCTGACGCTGAAGGGTCGGGGGCTGGCGCTTGTGCTCAGGCATGGCGCGCGCGCGAAGGCCTTCATCAAGCACAGGCCGACAGTCTGGAAGCTGACCAAGCTGCTGCGCCGCAAGGCCGCGGGGCAGACAGTGCCGGCCGCGGGCGAAGACGACAGCTGATTTCGATTTGAGAAAACTGCCTCAGGCGGCCGAGCGCCGTCCCGGCATTGGCCCCGGCGCGACATGACCGATCGGCGTGACCAGCGTCAGGTCGGGATAGCCGCTCTCGATGAGCGCGACCGCGGCCTGCGTCACCTCGTCGTCCGGCTCCAGCATGGAGAGCAAGACCTCGGTCCCCTCGCCCACCAGGCGGCTGATGCCTTGCGCGTCGGCCGGTCCGCATTCGACCACGACCAGATCATAGGCGGTGGTCAGCGACTGCATGATGATCGGCAGCCGGTCGGCGGCGCGCATGGCGCGGACCGGATCGGCTGTGCCGACGGGAATAACGTGGCAGTCCGAATAGAGATCGGGGTGGATCACATCGCTGAACTGCGCTTGCGAGGCGAGCAGATCGGTGATGCCCGGAAACAGCCCGCTGTCCAGCATCGGCCGCGAGGCGGCACCCGAAGCGGTGAGATCAAGCAGCAGCACGCGTAGCCCGGCGTCGGAGACTGCGCGCGCCACCAGCACCGCCGAGGCGGTCGCCTCGTCGCCTTCTGGCGACACGAATATGGCGCGGGCGGCACCGGTGGCGATCAGTTTTTCCGCGGCCTTGTCGATGTCGACCTCGCCGAGGGTAGAACGTGCCGGTTCAATGTCTCCAGCAGCCATCTCAGAGTACTCCGGTTCGATTTTCTCGGCAGCCGCTTCCGCCACCGCGACGGGTTCCGGCTCCACTTTGGTTTCGATAATCTTGTCGTCGTCGGTCTCATCGATCTCGACGACTGCCGGTTCGGGCCGGGCAACCGGCGGGCCGGGCTCGGCCATTACGCGGTCGGCCTGGACAGCCGGCATCGCAACCTGCTCGATGCGCTCGAAATGGGCACCGGCGGCCGGACGCATGGCGCGGCCGGAAAACAGTTCCTGCAGCAGCGTGACGATCGCCATGATGAGCAACGAGCCGACAAAGGCCGCACTGACAATCGGACCAATCTTGGGGAAATAGGGTTCGGTCGGCACCTGGGCCTCCGAAAAAACGCGAGCGTCGACAGGCAGGTAGTTGCGATCCTTGCGTGCGGCCGCCTGGAGATAGCTGGACGAATAGAGATCGAGCTGCTGACGCTTGGTCGCGGCATCACGCTGCAGCGCATCGAGTTCCACCTGCTCTTCGCCGGCGCGGGCGGACGCCGCCTTCAGCGTGTTGACGTCGGCCATGAGTTGAGCCTCTCGCGCCTTCGCCGTCTCGGCCTGCGCCATCAGACCCTTCATGATCTTTTCCGCTTCGTTGCGGATCTGGCGGTCGAGATCGGCGAGCTGCGACTTCAGCGCGCGGATGCGCGGATGGTTGTCGAGCAAGGTGGTGGAAAGGTCGGCGATGTTGTTCTTGAGTTCGACTTGCCGCTCGCGCAGGCGCTGGATCAGTTCGGAAGACAACACCTCCGGAACGGCATCCAGCGAGCCGCCATTACGCAACGCCCTGCGCACGCTGTCGGCGGTCGCGTCCGCCGAAGCGCGGTTGGCGCGCACCCGTGACAGTTCGCTCGACAATTCGGACAGCTGCTGGGTGGCAAGCACCGAATTGTTGTTGCCCATCAAAAGATCGGACTGCGCACGGAATGCGGCAACCTTGGCTTCCGCCTCCTTCACCCGATTCTGCAGATCCGCGATTTCCGGCGCCAGAAAGTCGGTGGCGGCAGAATTCGATTCGAGCTTGGCATTGCCCTTGGAGGCGATATAGGCGTTTGCAATGGCGTTCGGGATCGCGGCGGCAAGCTTTGGATCCTCCGACGAGAACTCGATTGCTATCGCGCGGGTTTTTTCGACGCCATAGACGTTGAGCTTCTCATGCATTGCGTCCAGCACGCGCTCTTCCAGCGGGATCTCGAAGGGATCGCTTTTCAAGCCAACGAGGACAAGGGTGCGGCTCAGCGCCGACATCTTCAGCGCCTCGTCGAATTCGGGCAATTTCGCGAGGTTGAGCTTCGCCGCCACCTGTTTGAGGATGTCGGGGGACGAAATTATCTGGACCTCGGTGGCCACAGCCTCTTCGTCGGGAATCGACCGCTCGTTGCCGTTGGTACCGGCCGGCCGCGTGAACTCCGATTCTCGAGGCCCGATCTCCAGCTTGGCTGCCGCCTTGTATTCGGGCGTTGCAAGCCAGGCGAGCGCAAAGGCCAGGCCGGTTACCACCAGCGCGACGACAACGATGCGCAGCCAGTTTCGCGTCAGGCTGGCGAAAAGCTGCCTGAGATCGACGTCGACATCTGCGGCCGCGGATTGAACGGACATGCATCCCTGCTCCGGTACTGAGTCAGCATGCACCGTAAACAACTATGGTAACTCAGCCGTTAATATCGCGGTAAGAACCTGTTAGGCTCTACTAACAAGCCGCAAACAAGAGGCTGAAAACCATCTGCATTGGTCGATCGGCCCCGCATCGGCCGTGCGCCTTTACCGGCCATTAACCCTAACAGGATGATAACCGAGCTCGATCGTTAAGGTTTGCCGCAGAGTCGCCGGCTATTCAAAGGTACGTGTCCGCTCATGAAAAGCACTGCTCCCCTTTTCCGCGCGCTGCTTGCCGTATCGATGCTTTCGGGCTGCTCCAGCTACCGGCCGACGCCGGCCGCATTCCATGAAGTGCTCGACCAGCCCTATCGCCTCGGTGCCGGCGACCGCGTCCGCGTCACCGTGTTCGAGCAGGAAGGATTGACGAACACCTACAGCGTCGACCAGTCCGGCTATCTCTCGCTGCCGCTCGTCGGCAACGTGCCGGCGCGCGGCCATACCGCCCAGCAGCTCGAGGGCGAGATCGCCGAGAAACTGCGCCAGGGCTATTTGCGGGATCCCGACGTTTCGGTCGAAATCGATCGCTACCGACCGATCTTCGTCATGGGTGAAGTGGGCGCGGCGGGCCAGTATTCCTACGTTCCGGGCCTGACCGTGCAGAAAGCCGTCGCAATCGCCGGCGGGTTCACGCCGCGCGCCAACCAGGAAAGCGTCGACATTACCCGCGACATCAACGGCAAAGTGATAACTGGACGCGTGGTGACCTCCGACCCGCTGTTGCCCGGGGATACAGTCTACGTTCGCGAACGCCTGTTTTGATGTGCTGACCAAGTGGCGGACACACTCAGGATCGTCCACTGCTTTCGCTCACCGGTCGGAGGCATCTTCCGGCACGTGCGCGACCTGACCGAGGCTCAGGTCGCCGCCGGCCATGCCGTCGGCATCGTCTGCGATTCGACGACTGGGGGCGATTTCGAGGAACGGCTGTTCGAACAGATGAAAGGCAGCCTGGCGCTCGGTATTCACCGCACGCCGATGCAGCGGCATGTCGGGCCGGGCGATCTCGCCTCGGCCCGGCGCACCTATAGGATCATAAAAGAATTGCGGCCGGACGTGCTGCACGGGCATGGCGCCAAAGGTGGCGCCTATGCCCGTCTGTTCGGCTCATTGTTGCGGGTATCCAGGTCTCGCGTAGCCCGCCTTTATTCGCCGCATGGCGGCTCGCTCCACTATGACGAGACCACCGCCATGGGGAAGCTGTTCTTCGCGCTCGAGCGCTTCATGGCTCGCTTCACCGATTGCCTGTTGTTTGTTTCCGATTATGAGCGGCGGACTTATCGCAGGAAGGTCGGCGAGCCGCCCATTCCGAACGCTCTCGTCCACAACGGCCTGCGCGCCGCCGAGTTCGAGCCGGTGCGGACCGAGCACAATGCGGTTGACCTCCTCTATATCGGCATGATGCGAGACCTCAAAGGCCCGGACATCTTCATCGATGCGCTGGGGATAGCCGCAACGGGGCTCGGCCGCCCATTGAAAGCGCTGATGGTCGGCGATGGCGACGACCTGCCGCGCTATCGCGCCCAGGTGAATCAGAGCGGCCTGGACGTCGGTTTCCTGCCGCCGATGCCAGCCCGGCTCGCCTTCGCGCTGGCCAAGCTGGTCGTCGTTCCCTCGCGTGCGGAAGCCATGCCCTACATCGTTCTGGAAGCACTCGCCGCCGGCAAGCCGATCATTGCGACGTCGGTCGGGGGCATACCGGAAATCTTCGACACCGGCTCGCCTTCCCTGATCCGGCCCGACCCACGCGAACTTGGCGACAAGATAAGCACTGCACTGGCCGATCTCGACGCCTACAAGGGCCTGATGCCCGGCGCCGCCAACCTCAAGGCACGCTTCGGCGCCGATGTAATGGCCGCTGAAATCGAAAAAGCTTATTTCGCCGCGCTCAAACAATAGAGCAACTGGTTCCACTCGGCTGCAAAACGCCCTTGGTGAAAGCGTCTCCAAAGCCATCTGTTGTTTCAAGGGTTTCTTAGCTCTCTTTTGCTATTCACGTGAGGGAAACCTACGGACGCCCCATGAACGAAATCGATCCCGCGCGCCGTTTTTCGCTAGACGCGGTGCGCAAATTCGACGCCCCTGCCGAGAACAACACGGCCGGCGGCATGAACGACGTCGCCCGCCAGGTCGCCTCGCAATACCGGCGCGATACGATGTCGCCGATCATGGTGAGCGGCGTCCTGCGCATGGTTGAATTCGCGCTGCTGTTGGTGTCAGGTCTGGCCGTCTATTTCTATTACGTCGGCTTTTTCAACTATCTTGCCTGGCAGTACTCACTGACGATCGCCGCCACCTCGTTCCTCGCGGTCGTTCTGCTCGACGTCACCGACTGCTACCAGATCGTCGCGCTGATGCGGCCGATCGCCAATTTCGGCCGGCTCCTGCTCGTCTGGGCCGGAACCTTCGCCTTGATGGCGCTCACCGCCTTCACCATGAAAATGTCGGAAGACTATTCGCGCCTGCTCTTCGGCACGTGGTTCATCGTCGGTTTCGTGCTGATACTGGGTCTCCGCCTGGTGATGTCGAAGCTGATTCGGCGATGGGCGCGCGACGGGCGGATGGAGCGCCGCGCCGTCATCGTCGGCGGCGGCAAGGCGGCAGAGGTGCTGATCCGCTCGGTCGAAAAGCAGCCCTACAACGACATTCGCATTTGCGGCATCTTCGACGACCGCGGCGACAAGCGGTCGCCGCCGGTTGTCGCCGGTTATCCCAAGCTCGGCACAATTTCCGAACTCATCGAATTTGCCCGCATCGCGCGCATCGACATGCTGATCGTGTCGCTGCCGCTGACCGCGGAATCGCGCGTGCTGCAACTATTGAAGAAGCTGTGGGTGCTGCCGGTCGACATCCGGCTGTCGGCGCATTCGAACGCACTGCAGTTCAGGCCGCGTGCCTATTCCTACATCGGCTCGGTGCCGATGCTCGATATCTTCGACAAGCCGATCAACGACTGGGATTCGGTCGCCAAGCGCGCCTTCGACATTGTCTTTTCGATCATCGGCATCATCGTGTTCTCGCCGGTGATGCTGGCGACCGCAATCGCGATCAAACTCGACAGCAAGGGGCCGGTGCTGTTCCACCAGAAACGACACGGCTTCAACAACGAGATCATCGAGGTCTACAAGTTCCGGTCGATGTACACCGACAAGGCCGACCCGACGGCGAAGCAGACCGTGACCAAGAACGATCCACGCGTCACCCGCGTCGGCCGCTTCATCCGCAAGACCTCGATCGACGAATTGCCGCAGTTCTTCAATTCGCTGTTCGGTTCGCTGTCGCTGGTCGGGCCGCGCCCGCACGCCATTGCCGCGCAGTCGCACAACCTCCTCTACAATGAAGTGGTCGACGGCTATTTCGCCCGCCACAAGGTCAAGCCCGGTGTGACCGGCTGGGCGCAGATCAATGGCTGGCGCGGCGAGATGGACACCAACGAGAAGATTCGCATGCGGACGGAATACGACCTCTATTACATCGAGAACTGGTCGCTCTTGTTCGACCTCAGAATCCTGTTCCTGACGCCGATCCGTCTACTCAATACGGAAAACGCGTATTGAGCGCGACGGCCTACGAATTGCCGGCGGCGGCGGTCAACGCCAAGCTGATCGCACTGATTGCGTCGGGGGCGGTTTTCCTCGGCGTCTTCCTGTCCGGCTTCGTCATTGCCGAGCCCGCGCCGTACGACCTCTATATGATCGGGCTGATCGTGGTGTGGCCCTTCTTCGGCATGCGCATACAGCGCGCGGCGGTGCCGCTGCTGGTGCTGCTGGTTATCATGAACATCGGCGGTATGATCTCGATGACGCAGATGTCGGACCTCGCCGGCACGCCGCTCTATCTAGCCGTCTCGCTGTTCCTGGCCTTCACGGCCGTGTTCTTTGCTTCGGTAACGGCCGTCCAGCCCAGTCTCTACCGGGTGATCTTCGTCGCTTATGTGATGTCGGCGGTGCTGACCTCGCTGGTCGGCATAGCCGGCTATTTCCATGCCTTTCCAGGAGCGGAGATCTTCACCAAATACGACCGCGCCGCCGGCGCCTTCCAGGACCCGAACGTGTTCGGGCCTTTCCTGGTGCTGCCGGGCATCTACCTGCTCTATCTGCTGCTTACCGGCTCGGTCGCGCGCATGCCGCTATTGGCGGTGCCGCTGCTGATCATCACCGCCGGCATCTTCTTTTCCTTTTCGCGCGGCGCCTGGGGCATGTTCGCCGTTTCAGCGATCCTGCTGACCGGTGCCTTGTTCCTGCAGAGCGCCAGCGGCAAGTTCCGGCTGCGCGTCGTCGTCATGACCATCGCCGCCGTCGGACTGCTGGTCATCGCAACGATCGTCATCCTGCAACTGCCGGGCGTCGCGGAGATGTTCTCGAACCGCGCACAGCTCGAACAAAGCTACGACACCGCCCGCCTCGGCCGCTTCGCCCGCTACACGATCGGCTTTCAGATGGCACTGGAGCATCCGTTCGGCATCGGCCCGCTCGTCTTCGGCAAGATGTTCGGCGAGGACACGCACGACATCTGGCTGAAGATGCTGATGGATTACGGCTGGCTCGGCTTCGTGTCGTTCCTGACGCTGACGTGCTGGACGATCGCCGCCGGCTTCCGAATTCTGCTGCGCGACCGGCCCTGGCAGCCTTATCTTCTATGCGCCTACGTCGCCTTCATCGGCAATATCGGGCTCGGCACCTTCATCGACATCGACCACTGGCGCCATGTCTACCTGCTGCTCGGCCTGATCTGGGGTGCCATCGCGCTCGAATACCGCCACCAGTGGCAGTTGCGGGCGGCGCAGCGACCGGCAATCCCCGTTGCTGTTGCTTCAGGCAGGACAGCAACCGAATTCGGTTGACCGGAGCCTGTCTATCACGATACATCGCGACCGGTCCGGAGTGTAGCGCAGCCCGGTAGCGCACTTGACTGGGGGTCAAGGGGTCGTCGGTTCGAATCCGGCCACTCCGACCATTAAAATCCAAAGGCTTAGCCAGTTTCCCCCCAAACTGGCTATGCAGTCAGTAGCCGCATGGCACCGCCCAGCCGATGGGCCGCGGACGCGGTTTTCGGCGGCCTTGATGTTGCGCGGACTGGGCCAGGAGGCGATGGCGCCCGGCTTTCAGACGATCACCGATTGCATGACCGAGGCCGGCTCGACGTGGGGAGATCATGCGGTCCCTCAGTCGGCTGATCGCGGCCGACAAGAGGCGGCCGGCGCCGGCACTTACAATTTTACGCCCAGGTACAAAGATCATATTAGCCAGAGCGAACACAACGATTTCCGCGTTGATGCCGCAACGAAAGCTGCTTGCCCACGTTGCCATTGATCCGAAGCTCCACCAGGAGGACCATATGGCCGACGACAAGAGCACGCGCGACCGAGACCGCCTGGGGTCCAGCCAGGACTATGACTTGGAGCATTTCGCGCGGCAGAATGGCATCGCCGTGGACCAGGTCCCCGAACTGATCCGGGCCAATGACAACGACCGCGCGGGCGTTGCGGAAGCCACCAAGGCCCTCCGGCGGGCGGCCGGCCGGAGCCGATCGGACGGCAAGGGAGATCCGCCAGGAAAGAGCACGAATGCACCTCGGCGAAGCGAAACTGATTGCCAAAAAAGGTGATTGTCACCAATGGGCGAGGACGAGACCGACCGCGAGCGTATCAAGTATCTTCATGCGCGGCTGCTCGCAGATGAGACCGGTATAACGGAGGCGCAGGCCCGCGATCTCATCGAAATGATTGGAATTGACCACGCATCACTCGTGCGCGAGGCACGGATGCTGAAGTCTAGCCAGAAGCCCGCCGAGAAACCGCGCGGTAGTGGCTAGGTAAGCTTTGCCAACCGTCACCCGTCAGCCTGTGTTCCACCTTCAATAAAAAAGGTCCCGCCGCACATGCCAGAACGGCGGGACTCGATCAGGCGCCTTGCATCAGGCAGGGGTGACTCGGGGGTTGGGCATGCCCGGTGCGCGCGGATCGTAATGAACCCTAGGCGCATCAGCTGCAATGCGTCCACCAACCGTCGGTTGGAAAGGACTAGTTCAACGCCGGCGGCTGGCCTGGCCTGAAACTTTTCAGGGCGGCAGCGATGCCCATCATGACGGAGGGGTCAGGAAAGTCGAGCAAGCGCAACGTGCCCGGCCCTCGTTGCTTGCGGGAATGCCGGAAGCATCAATGGCAGCAAGCATGAAGAACCCAACCTGGATGCTGGCGGCATGCGAACGAAACGTGGCAGCTCACTCCGCCGGTTTCCGTGAAGACGCCTGCCGCCAAGATGGCGACGAGCGCATCGTCCGCTACCGCGATTGGCGGCTGAACGCAAACAAGCACGCCGCGTCTTTCGGCACGGCGGGCTTCAGGCAGAAAATCAGTCGTAGATCTTAACAATTTTGCGGGTACCTGGATCCACCAGGACGGTTCGTCCCTCGACGACTACATAGCGGTACTGAACGTCCGGCACTTCGTAAAGCTCGACTGTGTCGGGCAGAGCGGTGCCAATGTTGAGCTCAACACCGGGAAGGCTCAGGGATGCTATCGGCTTCTTCTTTACATACTCCCGGATCACCATGTCTTGCTCAGGCTGAATGATGACGTCCTGGGCGGCGGCAGTTCCAATACCTACGAAAAGAAAAATTCCTGTCGCAGCAGATAAGAGTTACTTTCCCATATAGCAGTCCTCCAGCAAGGCAACCTTCCGCTACAGCGCTTGATGCTCCCGTGCGGGGCTACTTACCTAAACGGGCCAAAGGACTTGTTGTTCCGCTGGCGGTGGGCGAACCCCTCTGCCACGGCCATGAGGCCGCCAACGAACAAGCGCACGCTCAAGGCTTAGTTTCTTCCTGAGGAGGAGCTTTTGGGTCAGGACAATCAGGATAGGGCAATTCTTCACACGGAGAGGGCCTGTCGCCAACGCTGCCATAACGTTCCACGAGTTTTGCGAAACCGTAGGCGAAGGCGAAAAGAAGCGCGAGGACAACCGCTATTCGGACGGCCATACCGTATTGTAGCAGGATCCTCCCATTGGAGCGCGGGCGGCGTTTTTAATACGTTCGAATGTTGAGTTCGAAAAAGGTTGGCTCTAGTTGAATTGCCGTCGTCCGCAGTTGTAAGGGCGAGCGGACGCTTCGAAGATGACACGCCCTTTCGCCCTTTTCGGGAGAGATGCAATGTCGCTTCAAGGAGCTACCTGTCCTGCCGAGCTGACCATGTTGACCAAAGCACTTGATGCCCGATTCCGTGAATTAGGCCTCGCTGACGGCGATAAAGGCAGAGAAGTGCTCGGCCGCAGGGTGATGGATTTGTTCGAAAGTGGTCAGCTCAGCGCCGAAGATTTGAGACTGGCTCTGAGCGGCGAGATTTTTAACGCCAAAAATCCTCCGGCCGGAGCCGGTGGGCTTTGATACGGCAAGCGACTATCCGCGCAACCATTTGAATTATTGGTCCAGCGTAGGCTTCCGTGCACGCAAGGGCGCGCGTGAACAAATGTGATTTTGCGGTCGGTGCCAGACGGGCTAATCTTCCCAACGAATATCCAATGAAAGAGGAGAATGATCATGAAGACATTCCTCGCAATAGCCGCCGCACTGACCATGTTCATATCAGCTGCCTCTGCGGATTGCCCCGCGCATTCAAAGGTCCAGGCATCGGTCGACACGCAGACGAGGACAGCGAGTGTCGAGAAGGCCGATATGTCGACTGCCACGGACGCTCAGACGATCAAGAAAGAAGAGCCACAGAAGACCGAATAGCGGTAACGCTCAGCGGATCCCGCGACCCGGATAAATGGCTACTGGCACACATCCACCCACTCGGCGTCGACGAGTTCGGCCAGGCTTTGCGGGCTGAGCCGCACGGCGGCATTCGTCGCGCCTGCCGCCGGGACGACCTCGTCAAAGGCGCGCAGCGAGATGTCGCAGTAGACCGGGAGCGGCGCCGGTAGGCCGAACGGGCACACCCCACCGACGGGATGATCGGTCGCTGCGAGCACCTGCTCGGCATCCAGCATTCGCGCCTTGCCACCAAACCGGTCCTTGAATTTGCGATTGTCCAGCCTGGAGATCCCGCTGGCCACGATCAGCATCGTCTGGTCGCCGGCGCGCAAGCAGATCGTCTTGGCAATCTGCGCCGGCGCTACGCCATGCGCTTCGGCGGCCAGAGGCACCGTCGCCGAGCTTGCCTCCGTGACGATGACGTCAATGTCGGGCGCGTGGGCGGCGAAGAAGGCGCGAACGGATTCGAGGCTCATCTCCAGCAATTTCCGTCTGGCGTCGCCGTGGCGGCCGGCAAGTCCACTACGTGGCCGAAAAAACGAAGCCCGCCAGGGCGACCCATGGCGAGCTCGTGGAATAAAAGCATGGTACGCCGCTACGACACGGATCGCCTTTTGGCAGGCAACACGGCTTCGTCAAACAGAGCGCTTTCCGGAAGTTGAAGCGCGGAGGCAATACGCCGACGTTTCGAAGGATCGGCATCCTTGCCGCTTTCAATGTCGGCGATCTCATAGGCTGCCAGCCCGCACGCCAGGGACAGCTCTTCGATGCTGTATCCACGGGCTTCCCGGGCGGTTCGGACGGCACTGCGTTCAGGCGTAACCGCGCTCGCCGCCAGTTCGGAGTAAGCTTCGCGTTTTGCTATTTGGGGCATTGGCAACTCCGTGGGATGAAAGAGTTAGATCAAATCATGTTTTTGCCTGAGACGATCGGGAGAATGCCCGCTCGCCGGTGATTTGCCAAGCATCAAAGATAGCGTCACGGCATCGTGAACCGACGCCGGAATGAATGGCGGATGCCGGCGAGCTGACATCTGGCCGGATCGTCAGCAGACACAGTTCGGAAACAAAATTCTACAGGCCGGAAAAACTGCCGAAAAACTCCAAGGCGATAGTCCCAACCGCAGCGCTCGAGTCACCGACCTGAATCAGTGACGCTCAAATTCCGCCTGCGCAAAAAGGAAACGATGTCATGAACAAGCCTCTTCTCTCCGCCCTTGGGCGGCGCTCTTGCCGGGCTTTCCGTGTCGGCGAAAAAGGGCGGCGGTCCGCTGACCACCGCCATTTGCTTATCTCAACGTGCCGATCTTGAACGCCCTCGCGGTGCTTGTTGCTGCCGGCCGCCGAGGAACAGACTGGCGACCAGCCCGACCAGAACCAGCCCGACAGCGGCCGCCGTCGCCGGGTGATCTCGGGCGGTCTTCTCGATCGCCCGGCCTTGCCTTCTGATTGTCGGCAAGGCGTCGCCGAGGCGCTCAGTGATATCCGAATAATAATCCGACGCGGTATCGCGCCCGTCTTCGTAAAAGGCGCCGCCCTGCTTCAACACGGCTTTCTTCAAGGTGGCCAGTTCCCTGGTCAAGGCCGCGACCTGCTTGTTCAGATCGGTGTCGGAGATGCTCGAAAGCGATGCCATGACGTGCTTCCTTCAGCTGTAGAAGGAAGCCTAACGCATGACCCTGAAGACCGTTCCGGTCAGCCCGGCGGGCTCTAGCGAACCTGATCGAGCAGGCGCTTGCATTCAAGGAGGTCGAACAGCGCCTCCTGCAGCAAAGCGCGATTGTCACGGGAAAGTTTTGACGTGTCCGGCGGAACCGGACCTTCCTCGTCGGTCTTGCCGATGCCGAAAAAACGACGGCTGGGTTTCACCCTCGGCTGGCCGACCAGCATTTCGTCGTCCGGGCCGCGCGGCTGCGCCGCTTGCGTCAGCGGTACCGTGTCAGCCTGTCGGCGCTGCGAGATCGCCTCGACCGCCGCCATGTCGCCACTGCCGACGGCGATCAGAAACTGGTTGCCGTTCTCGCGCAACAGCTTCTGCACCCCCTTGATCGTATAGCCCTGATCGTAGAGCATATGGCGAATACCCTTGATCAGTTCGACGTCCTGCGGACGGTAGTAGCGGCGGCCGCCGCCGCGCTTCATCGGCTTGATCTGGTTGAAACGCGTCTCCCAGAAGCGCAGCACGTGCTGCGGCAAATCCAGATCCTCCGCGACCTCGCTGATGGTGCGGAAAGCATCAGGGCTCTTGTCCATGGGCGAATCCTCACGCTAGAGCATGATCGCGAAGGCGGGAACCGGGTTCGGGCGACATCACGCTTAACAAAGAGAGCAGCTTTCCGTCCCGCCGGAGCGGATCACACCCAAATACCGATCCGGCCTACCGAATCGCATCTTATTTCAGCGGTTTATGAAACAATATTCAAGCCCAGCGCAAAAGCAGGGTTCGTTTTTCAACCGAAGCCTGGAGCATGATTCTCGGCAAAGTGGATCGGGCGTCTACTTGCTGCCCTTGGCTTTGCTGTTTTGATGGGAGCGCAGGATACGGTTCTTCAGCACGTTCGACGACTTGAAGGTCATCACCCGGCGCGGCAGGATCGGCACTTCCTCACCGGTCTTGGGATTGCGCCCGATGCGCTCGTTTTTGGAGCGGACGTGGAAGGTCGCGAAGGACGACAGCTTCACCGTCTCGCCGCGAACGATCGCCTCGCAGATCTCATTCAGCACCGCCTCGACAAGCTCGGCCGATTCAGTACGCGACAGCCCAACCTTGCGGTAAACGGCTTCGGCGAGGTCGGCGCGCGTAAGTGTCTTTCCCCCCATACGAACCGTCCCATCAGCTCAAAAACATAAATCGATACAAGCAACGGCAGAACCTAAGTAATTGATCCGTCAAGGTCAAGGACCCGAACCCGATAGTTCGGCACTTACCAGCGGAGCAGGACGGCGCCCCAGGTGAAGCCGCCGCCCATCGCCTCAAGCAGTACTAGGTCACCCTTTTTGATGCGACCGTCGGCGACGGCCGCGGACAGTGCCAGCGGCACGGAAGCAGCCGAGGTATTACCGTGCAAATCGACGGTCACCACCACCTTCCGCTCCTCTATCCCGAGCTTTTTGGCCGAAGCGTCAATAATTCGTTTATTGGCTTGATGCGGCACGAACCAGTCGAGATCGGCGGCGCTGACGCCGGCCTGTGCGAACGTCGCCTCGATGACGTCGGTGATCATGCCAACCGCATGCTTGAACACTTCGCGGCCTTCCATCCTGAGGTGCCCGACCGTTCCTGTGGTCGACGGCCCACCGTCGACGAAAAGCTTGTCCTTGTGGATGCCGTCGGAGCGCAGGCTGGCCGCCAGAACGCCTCGGTCGGCGATGCCGCCTGCCCCCGTGCCTGCTTCCAGCACCATCGCGCCGGCGCCGTCGCCGAACAAAACGCAGGTCGAGCGGTCGTTCCAGTCGAGAATGCGCGAAAACGTTTCCGAGCCGATCACCAGCACGCGTCTGGCCAAGCCGCTGCGGATATAGAGGTCGGCGGTCGTCACTGCATAGACGAAGCCGGAGCAGACCGCCTGCAGGTCGAAGGCAAAACCGTGGTGCATGCCGAGCCGGTTCTGGATCTCGACCGCGGTCGCGGGAAAGGTGTTGTTGGGCGTCGAGGTCGCCAGCACGATCAGGTCGATGTCGTCAGCCGTCAGGCCGGCGTTGTCGAGGGCTGCGCGCGCTGCCGCCTCGCCCAGCGAGGCCGTCGTCTCGTCGTCGGCCGCGATGTGGCGCTGGCGAATACCGGTGCGCTGGACGATCCACTCGTCCGACGTCTCGACCATGCCTTCGAAATCGGCATTCTTCATAATGCGGCGGGGCAGCGCGGCGCCCGTGCCGCGCACGACTGATCTGATCAATGCTCTTTCCTATTCCTTTGCGTCGATGACGACGTCGGATTTCCGGATTGTCTGGGCATTCGGATTGCGGGCATGGAACAGGTCGAGATCGGCTTCGATGCGGTCAAGCAGATTGTTACGCACCATGTCGTAGCCAAGCTCGATCGCCGCCGCGAAGCCATCCGAATCAGCCCCGCCATGGCTTTTCACCACGATGCCGTTCAACCCGAGGAAGACGCCGCCATTGGAGCGGCCGACATCCATCTTCTCGCGCAGACGATCGAAGGCGGTCTTGGCAAAGATATAGCCGATCCTGGCCATCAGCGTCCGGTTCATCGCCGCGCGCAGATAGCCGGCGATCTGCCTGACCGTGCCTTCCGCCGTCTTGAGCGCGATATTGCCGGCAAATCCTTCGGTAACGACGACGTCGACACTGCCCTTGCCGATGTCGTCACCCTCGACAAAGCCATGGTAGTTCATCGAGGCCATGTTGGCCTCGCGCAGCATACGGCCCGCCTCCTTGACCTCCTCCTGGCCCTTGATCTCCTCGACGCCGACATTGAGCAGGCCGACGCTCGGCCGTTCGATGCCGAAAACCGAGCGCGCCATGCCGGTGCCTAGAATGGCAAAATCAACCAGTTGATGCGCATCGGCGCCGATGGTAGCGCCGACGTCCAGTACCACGCTTTCGCCGCGCAATGTCGGCCAGAGCGCCGCGATTGCCGGGCGATCGATGGTCGCCATGGTGCGAAGGCAGAATCTGGACATCGCCATCAACGCGCCGGTATTGCCGGCCGAGATGCAGGCATCGGCAGTGCCTGCCTTGACCGCCTCGACGGCCTTCCACATCGATGATTTCCAGCGACCATGGCGCAGCGCCTGGCTCGGCTTGTCGTCCATCCGGACTGCGATCTCGCAGTGGATGAACTCGCTCACTTCCGCCAGCTTGGGGAATTTGGCGAGTTCGGGCCGTACCACTTCTTCACGCCCATAAATGACGAAGCGTATATCCGGCCGGCGGGTGGCGACAGTCATGAGCGCCGGGATGACCACGCTTGGCCCGTGATCGCCGCCCATGGCATCAATGGAAATCCTGATCACGCGGTGTTCATCTCACGGTTGCTTGGCCAGCGGGCTTGCCAAGGTACGGGGCTCGCGAAGGTTCGGCGAAAATAACGGTTTTGGGCTGCCGCACAACCAACTTTTCTCAAATTGGGTCAGCTATCAGGATTTTCCCAATAGTGATCTGAGCTTTTGCTGGAATTCATTCTCCACAGGCTCGGCATCGCCGGCGGCCTCCAGCGACACACCCGGCTTGCGCGGATAGGGATCGATCGCCAAGCCAAAGAACTGTTCGGCAAGCGCCCCGACGTCAATCGCGTCGCCGGAAAAGGTTTCCGGGCTATCCGGCCCTTCGGCGTCGAGCAGGATCTCACCGCCGCCGTCGAAACCTTGCCGCCCGAGCTTGGATTGCTCCGGCAGGAACAGTGCTTCGATCGGCTCGTCGATATGCGCCTCGACCGGGTCGAGGGTGACGATGCAGGCCTGCGTTATATCGGCCTCGACATGGCCGCTGACTTTCACTCCGTTGCGCTTCCAGGGCTCGACCAGGAGTTCGGCGCGATAGTTTTCGACCGAAAGCAGCTCGTGCTCGGCGGCCAGCAGGGCGCGCTGCCCGGCGTCGGCATCGATCACCACCGGCAGCCCCTTTTGCGGCAGCCGGGCGACATTTGCCCGGAATGACACTGGGCTGTGGGTATCAGGATGTTTCATCTTCGCCTCCACTTCGCCACCTTCATTCGGCCTGCCGCCGCTCAAGCGTTGGCCACGGGAAATGCCACCGTGCCGGAAACGATCGATTCGGTCGGCTGTTGCGTAAGTTGCCTGGATGCATCGGCGGCATAGAGTGCCAGTTGCGACGCTTGCGGCCAGGCGCCGGCATCGGGCCTGACATTGCGGGCAAGGGCGGCGGCAAGTGCATCATGGTCATTTCGTTGCAGCGCATCGTCATAGGCGGCGGTGCGGCCATAGAACATCTTCGCCAGTTTCCGCATGCGCTTCGGCACGCCGACGTCGCCAATGCCCAATTCCCGCAACGAATGTTCGACATCCATGAAGAACTCGTCGATCAGCACCTGCGCAACCTCTGCCGCAGCACCACCCTCGCCGCGCAACCGGTGCTGGAACAGGAACATGTGCAACGACAGCATCTCGAAGCGGCCGAGCGGCGTGTCCGGCACGTTCCAGGCGGAATAAAACACCGTTTGCCGCGCCGCCGCCACGATTTGTGCGTAAAGCGCCTCGGTGATGGCGCGGTTGGCATGACGTTCGCGGCCAAAGAGGCGCTGGAACATTTGAGGGTGGTCTCCCGGGACCGTTTGTTGAAGTGGCCTTGTTGCATCGGCAAGCAAGCTGGTTTACCGGTTTTGCGGCCCAGCGCAAGTTGCGGCCAGCTTATGGAGTTGTAGTTGCGCGCGCTGAAATTCAAGTCGACTTTCCTGCCCAGGCCCGCCGGTGCGGTTTCGCTGCTGGTGATCGCCGCGGCGCTTTCCGCCTGCAATTCGTCCAAGATGATCGGCGATCTCAATCCGAGCGAGACGCTGACGCAGGGCTACGTCATTGACCAGCAGGCGATCGACCTGGTGCCGGTCGGCTCAAGTCGCGAACAGGTGCTGCTGGCGCTCGGCACTCCCTCGACGAAGGCGACCTTCGACAACGAGGCCTTTTATTACATTTCGCAGACGCGCAAGCGCTATGTCGCCTTCGACAAGCCGCGGCTGGTCGACCAGCATGTGCTGGCGGTCTATTTTGGCGATGACGGGCGCGTCACCCAGATCGCCAATTACGGCCTGAAGGACGGCAAGGTGTTCGACTTCATCTCGCGCACCACGCCGACCGGCGGCAAGGACCAGAACTTCCTCAGCCAGATCATCAGTGGCGCCAGCAAGCTGGCGCCTGGTGTTCCGGGCGCCAGCGGCAGCAGCACGCTCGGCGGCACCTGATCCACCCCGGCGGTATCGGCTTTCGTTCCTTTCGCTTCCCTGTAAGCGGCACATCTCAGGCAATGAAAAACCCGCGGGAGCGATCCCGCGGGTTTTGTCTTGAGTCGTAGCGGCTGAGCTTAGCCGTGCGCGAGCACGGCCAGCAACAGCAGCGCGACGATATTGGTGATCTTGATCGCCGGGTTGACCGCCGGCCCAGCAGTATCCTTGTAGGGATCACCCACCGTGTCGCCGGTCACCGAGGCCTTGTGCGCTTCGGAGCCCTTGAGGTGCTTGAGGCCGTCCTTGTCGACGAAACCGTCTTCGAACGACTTCTTGGCGTTGTCCCAGGCACCGCCGCCGGAGGTCATCGAGATGGCAACGAACAGGCCGTTGACGATGACGCCGAGCAGCGAGGCGCCGAGCGCGGCAAAGGCGGATGCCTTCGAACCGGAGATCAGGAGGACGCCGAAATAGACCACCAGCGGCGCCAGCACCGGCAGCAATGACGGAACGATCATCTCCCGGATCGCTGCCTTGGTCAGAAGGTCGACGGCGCGCGCATAGTTCGGCTTCGAGGTGCCGGCCATGATGCCCGGATCCTCGCGGAACTGCTTGCGCACCTCCTGGACGATAGCACCCGCGGCGCGGCCGACGGCGGTCATGGCGATGCCGCCGAACAGATACGGGATCAGGCCACCGAAGATCAGGCCGGCGACGACGTAAGGATTGGAGAGGTCGAAGGAGACGTCGCCCATGCCCTGGAAGTAGGGGTATTTGTCGCCATTGGCGGCAAAGAACTTCAGGTCGTTAGAGTAGGCCGCGAACAGCACCAGCGCGCCGAGGCCGGCCGAACCGATAGCGTAGCCCTTGGTTACCGCTTTGGTGGTGTTGCCGACCGCGTCGAGCGCGTCGGTGGACTGGCGCACTTCCTTTGGCAGGCCGGCCATTTCGGCAATGCCGCCGGCATTGTCGGTGACCGGGCCGAAGGCGTCGAGCGCGACGATCATGCCGGCGAGGCCAAGCATCGTCGTCACCGCGATCGCCGTGCCGTAGAGGCCGGCAAGCTGGTATGTCGAGATGATGCCGCCGACGATGACGATCGCCGGCAACGCCGTCGATTCCAGCGAGACCGCTAGGCCCTGGATGACGTTGGTGCCGTGACCGGTGACCGAGGCCTGGGCGATGGAGTTCACCGGACGCTTGTTGGTGCCGGTATAATATTCGGTGATCACCACGATGAGGCCGGTCACTACAAGGCCGACCAGGCCGCAGATGAACAGGTTCGTGCCGGTGATGGCCATGCCGGCGACGGTGCCGATCTCACCCCAGCCGATGCATGCCGAAGTGGCAACGGCAAGGCCGACAATCGACAGCAGGCCGGTGACGATCAGGCCCTTGTAGAGCGCGCCCATGATCGAGCCGCTGGAACCGAGCTTGACGAAGAAGGTGCCGACGATCGAGGTCAGGATGCAGGCGCCGCAGATGGCCAGCGGATAGAGCATGGCCGCGCCGAGAACGGCGGTGCCACCGAAGAAGATGGAGGCGAGGACCATGGTGGCGACCACGGTCACCGCATAGGTCTCGAACAGGTCGGCGGCCATGCCGGCGCAATCGCCGACATTGTCGCCGACATTGTCGGCAATGGTCGCCGGATTGCGTGGATCGTCTTCGGGAATGCCGGCTTCAACCTTGCCGACGAGATCCCCGCCGACGTCGGCGCCTTTTGTGAAGATGCCGCCGCCAAGACGGGCGAAGATCGAGATCAGCGAGGCGCCGAAGCCGAGCGAAACAAGCGAGTCGATGACGACGCGATCGTTTGGCTGCAGTCCCATGAACTGGGTCAGGATCAGGTAGTAGATCGAGACGCCGAGCAGGGCCAGGCCAGCAACCAGCATGCCAGTGATGGCGCCCGACTTGAAGGCGATCTCGAGGCCGGCAGCGAGGCTGTTGGAAGCTGCCTGCGCGGTGCGCACATTGGCGCGCACCGAGACGTGCATGCCGATGAAGCCAGCGGCACCCGATAGAACGGCGCCGATCAGGAAGCCGATGGCGGCGGTGATCGAAAGCAGCCACCAGGCGAGCAGCAGGACCACAACGCCGACCATGGCGATGGTGGTGTATTGGCGCGCCAGATAAGCCTGAGCGCCTTCGCGGATGGCCGCGGAAATTTCCTGCATGCGTGCATTGCCCTGATCGGCCGCGAGGACCGAACGTGTCGCCCAGATGGCGTAAAGGACTGAAAGCAGACCGCAGGCGATGACAGCAGAAATTATGGTCATTGCCGAATTTTCCTCGATTGGTGGCCCAAAAGAACCCCTCCCCGGACCGTTGAGACAGGGACGAATTTTCCGCAACCGGAATCCGTCCCTTCGCAGCGGCTTATGCGAAACAGGGCTCAGAACGTCAAGATATTGTTCGGTTCCTGTCCGGCTTTCGCCCAAAAGATCCCGGGTTTCGTCCAAAAGGCCGGACGGCAGTGCGCCTGTCGACACTGCCATCCGGTTAGATCGATTGAAATCGGCGAACGGCCGTCAGGCTTTGCGCGGGTCGCCGTCCGGCTGGATGACGAAGACCAGCACCACCAGCATGGTCATGTAGAATTTGAACGCCGCCTCCTGACCATTCCATGTTGAAGACTGCCACATGGCGAACCACTCGCCGCCAACGACCATGAAGCCGAAATACCAAACGAGGAAACCCATGGTGGCGGCAATGATGGCGAACTTCTTGGCGTCGTTGAAAGCCTGTCCGCTGGCGTTGCGCGCCTGCCAGAGTTGCCAGGCGGCGATCAGGTAGAGCAGACAGGTCAGCGCCTCGCCAATAATGATCAGCCAGTAGCCTGCCGTCCACAAGGCCGGGCTGGTGATCGAGCGGTACATCAGCGCATTGCCGGGAAAGGTCGTGTCCATGCTCAGCACATGCTGGACAAAGGCGAAGTTTGAGCCGTAATCGGTGATGTTGCCGAAGGCGACGAGGAAGGCGAAAGCCGCCAGACACAAACACATGACGATCTTGGAGAAACGCGCGGTCATGGCAAGAACTCCTGCTGAAAGATCGGGGCATCGCACTCATCAATCGCCGAGTCCCGAAGATCGCGCAACGGGTGGGCCAGTGATCATCGTGCTCACAGCCATTGCGAGACATTATGCCGGCAAGCAAGACATTGCCGAGACTATCGAAGCCCTCGATCTCGACGGTGATTGCGCTGTGGGCGACTTGGTCTCTGTGGTTAGAGCCGGCACACAGCATGATTTCGCCATCATCCGCCGCCGCTGGGTCGCCAGCGAAACGGGCACCACGCTCGAACTGACGCTCGACCATCCAGCGCGTTCAACGGGCCGCTGAAAGAAACGAACTTCGCCCCGAGAGGTTACTCGGCCTCGCGTCCCATGCGCCGAGCCGTGTAGCGCTCGATCGCCGACAGCCCATCATAGATCAGCACTGCAAGGGCGGCGACGATCAGGCCGCCCTGCAGGATGAAGGCGAGGTTGTTCGATAGCAGGCCGGCGATGATCACCTCGCCCAATGTCCTCGCCGCCACCGTCGAGCCGATGGTCGCGGTGGCGAGGCTGATCACCACCGACAGCCGGATACCGCCGAGAATGATCGGCGCGCTGAGCGGCAGCTCGACCTTGACCAGCCTTTGCCAGCCAGTCATGCCGGCGCCACGCGCCGCCTCGACGACGTTGGCCGGCAGCGTCGTCAGGCCGGTCAGCGCGTTCTCGAAGATCGGCAGCAGCCCATAGAGAAACAGCGCAATCAGCGTCGGCTTTTCGCCGAAGCCGACCGCCGGCACGGCAAGCGCCAGCACCGCCACCGGTGGAAAGGTCTGGCCTATATTGACCAGGCTGCGCGACAGCGGCAGGAATTCGGCGCCGGCTGGCCTGGTGACCAGGATGGCGAGCGCGACCGCAACGATTGTCGCGGCAACCGTTGCGATCAGCACGGTCCGCAGATGCAGCAGCGTTAGCGTCAACAGGCTGCCCTGATTGTAGATTACCGGCGCATTGTTCTCTGTCAGCGGCTTCAGCAGCGGTTCGAACCAGCCGGGATTGGTGACGAAGGCGATAAGCACCACCACCACGGCAAGCCTGAGCAGTGATGGAAGCCAAGCCTTTAAGCCAGCCTCTTTCATGCCGGCCTCGCCGCGCGCTTGACCAGCCCGTCCACCGTGACGCGGCCAAGCGGCTTGCCGTCGGTATCCTTCACCGGCAGCGCCGGGCGGCCCGACCACAGGAGTTCGGCGAGCGCGTCGCGCTGGCTGGCATCACCGGGGATCGCCTCGCCTTCGGCGGTGCCTTTTTCCACCGCGTCGCGGACCCGGCCAAGCGACAACAGCCGGAACGGTTTTTCGCTGGCACCTACCAGGGTTTCGACAAACGCACTGGCCGGTTTTGCCAGTATCTCGGCCGGCCCGGCATATTGCACCACTTTGCCGCCATCCATCACTGCGATCTTGTCGCCCATGTGAACAGCCTCCTCCATGTCATGGGTGACAAGGATGATGGTGGTGCCGAAGCGCTTCTGGATCGCCAGCAGATCCTCCTGCGCCTTGTTGCGAATGATCGGATCGAGCGCGCCGAACGGCTCGTCCATCAACAGCACGTTGGGTTCCGCGGCAAGCGCGCGGGCGACGCCGACGCGCTGCTGCTGGCCGCCGGAAAGCTCATGCGGATAGCGTGGCCCGTAGGCTTGCGGGTCGAGCTGGTAGAGCGTCATCAGCTCGTCGACGCGGGCCTTGATGCGGTTGGCATCCCAGCCGAGCAATACCGGCACAGTGGCGATGTTCTGCGCCACCGTGCGATGCGGAAACAGGCCATGGCCCTGGATGGCATAGCCGATGCTGCGACGCAGCTCGTAATCCGGCACCGAGCGGTTGTCTACGCCGTCGAGCTTGATCACGCCCGATGTCGGCTCGACCAGCCGGTTGATCATGCGAAGCAGCGTCGTCTTGCCGGAGCCGGAGGTGCCGACGATGACGGCGATGCTGCGCGGCTCGATTACTATCGACACGTCGTCGACAACTGTCGTCTCGCCGTAGCGCTTGGTGATGCCTTCGATCTCGATCATGCCGTTTCAACCCTGCGCTTGCTGGCGGTCATTTCGATCACTGCATCGAGGATGATGGCGGCGGCGAAGGCCAGCGCCACCGTGGGCACGGCGCCAAGCAGCACCAGGTCCATCGCCGTCTGGCCGACGCCCTGGAACACGAACACACCAAAGCCGCCGCCGCCGATCAACGCGGCAATCGTGGCGAGGCCGATATTCTGCACCAGCACGATGCGGATGCCGGTGAGGATCACCGGGAAGGCCAGCGGAAACTCGACGCCGAACAGCCGCTGGCGGTCGGTCATGCCCATGCCGCGCGCTGCGTCGTTGGCGGCACGTGGCACACCGGCAAGGCCGACCACGGTGTTGGCCACCACCGGCAGCAGCGAATAAAGGAACAGGGCGACGAAAGCCGGCGCTGTGCCGATGCCGCGAATGCCGAGCGCGGCAGCTCCCGGCACATGCGAAGCAACCCAGCCGAGCGGTGCGATCAAGAGGCCGAACAGCGCGATCGAAGGAATAGTCTGGATGATGTTCAGTACGTTGAGCACACCGGCCCGCAATTTCTCGACGCGGTGGCAAAGGATGCCTAGCGGCAAGCCGATAATTACTGCTGCCGCCAGTGAACCCAGCGCCAACGTCACGTGCTTGGAGCCTTCCGCCCAAAAACTATCTGCGCGATTGAAATATTCCTTGAGGATCGACAGGCTGTTCCAGCTCCCCGAGACCAGCAGCAGGCCGATCGCCGCTGCGGCGACAACAAGCACGCCGACCCGTGCCTGCGGCGACAGGTTCAGCCTTGTAAGCACGTCGGCGAGCAGAAGCGTGAAGGCGAAGATAAGCAGCCAGAAGCCCGAAGCCGGCGAGACACGGGCGAAGGTGTTGCCGGCAGGCGTCAGGAAGCTGCCGGCAACGCCGATCAGCAGCGCCAGCGCCGCAAGTGCAACCACACTGGCGACGAGGCGCAGAGCAAGCGGCGTTTTCAGCAATGCAATGAGCGCCGCTGCGACAACAATCGCCATCAATACCGGACCGACCGCCGCAGGCAAAGATTCGAGGATCGAGCGCGCCTCGCCGGGTACGATGCGATTGGCGCGGAACGTGGCGAATGGTGCCGCAAAAGCCGCATAGGCTGATATCGCCGCGATGACCACGCCGAGCTTGTCGAACCGGATGCGCACGCCCTCCCCCATCGGCCGATCCGGCGCACCTCGAAAGCGGCGCGCCGGAATCGCCTTACTTCAGGAAGCCGTTCTTTTTCAAAAAGTCCTCAGCGACGCCCTTGACCGGCTCGCCGCCAACCTGCACGCGGCCATTCAACTCCTGCAGCGTGACGAGATCGAGCTTGGCGAAGACCGGCTTCAGCAGCGTCTCGATTTCGGGATGCTCCTTCAGCACCGCCTCGCGGATGATCGGCGCCGGCTGATAGACCGGCTGCACACCCTTGTCGTCTTCAAGCACGACGAGGCCGGAAGGCGCGATGCCGCCGTCGGTGCCATAGACCATGGCGGCGTTGGCGCCGTTAGTCTGGTTGGCCGCAGCGGCAATGGTCGCCGCCGTGTCGCCGCCCGACAGCGTGATCAACTGGTCCGGCTTCAGTGTGAAGCCATAGGTCGTCTGGAAAGCGGGCAGCGCGGCCGCCGAATTGACGAACTCGGCGGAGGCCGCCAGCACCACCTTGCCGCTGCCCGAAACGTATTTGCCGAAGTCGGACAGCGTCACAAGCTTGTTGGTCTCGGCGACCTCCTTGCGCAGGGCGATCGCCCAGGTGTTGTTGGCCGGTGACGGGGACAGCCAGACGATCTTGTTGGCGTCGTAGTCGAGCTTCTTGGCAGTCTCGTACGCCTTGGCGGCATCTTTCCAGACCGGATCGTCGGCCTTCTCGAAGAAGAAGGCGGCGTTGCCGGTGTATTCCGGATAGATGTCGATCTCGCCGGCTGTAATCGCCTTGCGTACCACGGGCGTGCCGCCGAGCTGGATGCGGTCGGTGGTCTGGATATTATTGGCGTTCAGCACCAGCTGGATGATGTTGCCGAGCACACCGCCCTCGGTGTCGATCTTCGACGACACCACCACCTGGGCGCTTGCCGAGGCTGCCGTGATGCCGAGCCCCAGTACAGCACCGGCCAGAACCTTGATTGAAAACATCTCACAAATCCCTTGCTGTGAACCGGAATACGGCTGCCGCATATGAGCATGGCTTCGATGCCCCGTCGGGCTACACGGTTTCATAAGAAGAGGGATGGGCGCAATAATTTTGTTCGAATGCGAGTGACTCCGCTGCCGCGCCGTCCCGACAGCGTGACGTCAGTTGGCCGCGCGCAAGCCCGTCATCTTCAACACGCCCAGTGCCACGAAGCACAGCACGACGACCGGGAAAATCATCCAGTTCAGCATCTCCCAGCCCCAGGCATTGTAGACCGCCCCCGACATCAGTGAGGCGAAGGCGACGGAGCCGAACAGGACGAAATCGTGGAACCCCTGGACCTTGCCTTTTTCGGACGGCTGGTAGCTGTCGGCCACCATGGCGGTGGCGCCGATGAAGCTGAAGTTCCAGCCGAGGCCGAGCAGGATCAGCGTCGTCCAGAACTGCCACAGTGCCAACCCCGACAGCGCGACTATACCGCAGCCAATGAGCAGCACCAGGCCGATGGCCACGATCCGCTCCGCGCCAAAACGATGGATCAGCGACCCCGTAAAGAAGCTCGGCGCGAACATCGCCATGACGTGCCAGGAAATGCCGAGCGTGGCGTCGTCGGTCGACAGGCCGCAGCCGACCATGGCCAGCGGCGCTCCGGTCATGACGAAGCTCATCAGCGCGTAGCTGCCGACGGCGCAAAACAGCGCCGCGACGAAGCGCGGCCTGGTGACGATTTCTGAGAGCGGCCGGGCGTCGCTGTCGGCGATTTCCACCTTGTCGGTTGCCTTGGCCGGGATGCGCAACAAAGAGAGAATGGCGCCGCCGACCGCCGCCAGCACCAGGACGGACGCAAACGAGCCGGCAAACTTCACCGGCGAGAACAGATCGCCGGTGAAGATGACGATCTGCGGCCCAAGGATGGCGGTGACGATGCCGCCGGCCAGCACGAAGGAGATGGCGCGCGCCTTGAATTCAGGCGGCGCATTGTCGGCGGCGGCAAAGCGGAACTGCTGGACGAAGGCGCCGCCGATCCCGATCACGGCCAAGCCGAAAGCGAACAGCCAGAAGCTGGCATGAAACAGCGCCAGCGTGGCGACCAGGCCGCCAAGTGCTGTCACCGCCGTGCCGGTCATGAAACCGTCGCGCTGGCCGAGCCGGCGGATGATCGCCGCGGCCGGCAGGGAACCGAGCGCCACGCCGACATTGAAACCGGTGATCGGCGCGGTTGCCAGCGACTTGTCGGCGTCGAGCAGGTACTGCCCGGCCAATCCGCCCATGGAAATGGCGATGGGTGCGGCCGAGCCGATGATCGCCTGCGAGGCTGCGAGGATGAAGGCGGTACGACGCGCTTCCTTGCCGGCCTCAACGGCGACGACAGCAGTCATGAGGCGTCCTTGCCGCGGCCCTCGCCACGCACCCGGCGCGACACGCGATCGAGCACCGCATTGACCAGTTTCGGCTCGTCTTCTTCGTAAAATGCCTTGGCGATGTCGACATATTCGGAGACGATGACCGCCACCGGCACGTCCTCGCGCTGCATCAGCTCGTAGACGCCGGCGCGCAATATGGCGCGCAATGTCGAATCGAGCCTCGACAGCGGCCAGTCCTCGGTCAGCGCCTGTCGGATGATCGGATCGATGGTCTTCTGGTGCTCGACGACGCCGGCAAGAATGGCGCGAAACCATTGCGCATCGGCTTCGCGATAGAGCGCGCCGTCGACTTCCTTGCCGAGCCTGAACGCCTCGTATTCAGCGGTGATCTCAAATACGCCGCTGCCGGCGACGTCCATCTGGTAGAGCGCCTGCACGGCGGCCAGACGGGCAGCACCACGCTTGTTGGCGTGACGAACCGCAGGCTGTCCGGGCGCAGCGGGTTCGCTCACGATGGCTCTCCCAACTGCTGCTTGAGCGCAATCATTGTGAGCGCCGCACGCGCCGCAAAGCCGCCCTTGTCGCCTTCCGAACGCCTGGCCCGTGTCCAGGCCTGTTCGTCGTTTTCGGTGGTCAGGATGCCGTTGCCGATGCAGACCGAATCCTGCACGGACAGGTCCATCAGGGCACGGCTGGAATCATTGGCGACGATATCGAAATGATAAGTGTCGCCGCGGATCACCGTGCCGAGGGCGACGAAACCGTCATAGTTCGTCCCGCCTTCGGAGGCACCGTCGAGCGCGAAGGAAATCACCGCCGGGATTTCGAGCGAGCCAGGAACGGTGACGACATCGTATGTCGCGCCCGCTTCGTCGAGCGCGCTGGTCGCGCCTTCGAGCAACGCGTCCGCAAGGTCGTCGTGAAAGCGCGCCTCGATGACAAGAAGGTGGGCCTTCTTCTTCGGACGGATGAACGCTTTGCCGTGTTGGGATGTGCCTGCCATAGATGTCTCCGGGGATCGCCGGTGACTTAGGCCGAAGCCGGTTTGATCGCAAGCGGAAGATTGCCGAACGAACTTTCAAGGCCAACCCGGTGGCGGTCGCATCAGGGAATGGGCTTTATGGACGACCGCCTCAAAGTCCCTCCTTCGCCGCCTCCACCAATCGCGCCGCGTAGCGGGCCATGGTGTCGATCTCGAGATTGACCCAGTCGCCGACCTGGCGTTCGCCCCAGGTGGTGACGGTCAGCGAATGGTGGATCAACAGCACGTCGAAGCGGGTGCCTTCGACCTTGTTGACGGTGAGCGAAGTGCCGTCGAGTGCGACGGAACCCTTGGGGGCGATGAATTTGGCAAGCTCGCGCGGTGCTTCCAGGGTAAAGCGCACGGCGTCACCCTCTTCCTTGCGGGCCACGATCTCGGCCATGCCGTCGACATGGCCTGACACGATATGGCCGCCAAGCTCGTCGCCGATCTTCAGCGCCCGCTCCAGGTTGATGCGCGTGCCGGATTTCCAGCCCATCGCGGTCGTCAGCCTGAGCGCCTCTTCCCAGGCCTCGACCTCGAACCAACTTGCGTTGGCGCCATCTTCCGGCAATCCCGTCACCGTCAGGCAGACACCGCCGCAGGAAATCGAGGCGCCGATGGCAATGGTCTGCGGATCGTAGGCGGTGTCGATACGCAAACCTACGCCTTCCCTGAGCGGCTTCACGGCAGCGACGGTGCCGACATCGGTGACGATTCCAGTGAACATTAGTTTGGCCCCGTGAACATCAGTTCGGTCCTAGATGTCTCTTATCCATTCCGCATATGTGTCTTCGCCGAAACGCATGTTGCGCAATTTGCGAAATCCCGGTGGGATATTGTTGGCATCGATCGGCGATGCAATGCCGCCCTCGCCGATCGCGTCCGGCCCCCGAAACAGCACGATGCGATCAACCAGTTGTTCGTCGAGGAACGCCTTGGCCACCCTGGCGCCGCCCTCGACCAGGACGCTGGCCATGCCGAGCGCCGCCAGATCCTCGAGCAGTTCCGGCAACGCAATATCGCCTTCATACGTCTCAGTGCCGATGAAGCGCACGCCGGCGCGTTCGAGTGCGGCGCGCCGGTGCGGATCGGCCTCGGCGCAGGCAGCGATATAGAGCGGCACGCGGTCGACGCCGGCGACCAGTTTCGAAGTCTCGGGTAGCCTGATCTGACGGTCGAGCACGATGCGCGCCGGCGAACGGCTCTCCAGTCCCGGAAGCCTAACCGTCAGCGCCGGATCGTCCTCCAGTGCCGTGCCGATGCCGATCAATATGCCATCGGCTTCGGCGCGCATCAGATAAACTTCGCGCCGGGCGATATCGCCGGTGATGGAGATCTGTCCCTCGCCTTTCACGCCGATCTTGTTGTCGCTCGAAAGCGCAAGCTTCAGAATCACTTCCGGGCGTTTTTTCAGAGATCGAATCAAATAGCCGGCCATCTGCTCCGCGGCCTCGGCCGCCAGCACTTTTTCCACCACCTCGACGCCGGCGGCATGCAAGATTGCATAGCCCTTGCCGGAAACACGCGGGTCCGGATCGCTGGCAGCGCCGACCACACGCGTCACGCCGGCACTGACCAGCGCATTGGCGCAAGGCGGCGTGCGGCCGTGATGGGCGCAAGGCTCCAGCGTTACATAGGCGGTGGCGCCGCGCGCCAGTTCGCCGGCCTCCGCCAAAGCCTCGGTCTCGGCATGCGGCCGGCCGCCGACGGCCGTGACGCCGCTGCCGACGATCATCGGCCCATCGCCGTCGTCGCGTACGATCAGCGTGCCGACGGAAGGATTGGTCGAGGTCCGGCCGGCATTCTTGCGCGACAGCCTAAGGGCTGCCGCCATATAGCGGCGATCGAGGACCTCTTGCTCCGCCGTGCTGCGCTCGGACCTTGCCATGCTCAGCCGGCGTCCTCTTCGCTCTTCAGCTCTTCGCCCCTAGGCTCGTCAGTTTTGAGCTCGTCGCCCTTGAGCTCACCCAACACGTCGTGGAAATCCTTGGCCTCGCGGAAATTACGGTAGACGGAGGCAAAGCGCACATAGGCGACATCATCGAGTGACTTCAGTGCCTCCATGACCAGCCGGCCCACTTCGCCGGATGCGACTTCGGTCTCGCCCGAGCTCTCAAGCTGGCGCACGATGCCGGTCACCGCGCGGTCGATGCGCTCGGGATCGACATTGCGCTTGCGTACCGCGATTTCGACCGAGCGCAGCAGCTTGTCGCGGTCGAATGGCACCTTGCGTCCAGACTTCTTCACCACGACGAGGTCGCGCAGCTGTACCCGCTCGAAAGTGGTGAAGCGGCCGCCGCAATCCGGGCAGACGCGCCGCCTGCGGATCGCCGCGCCGTCTTCGGCGGGCCGCGAATCCTTCACCTGCGTATCTTCAGACTGGCAGTAGGGACAGCGCATGGAGAGCCTTCGGTTCGCGATTCTCGTGGAGCGAAAGGCTTAGAGGTTTTTGCCACGATGGCAAAGTATGGCCGATGACCGATCGCGCCTCTGAGATAGCGAGGCACGAGGAAAATTGCGAGAGCGGCAATCAGTTGGACGGCAATACGCCAATCAGGGAGCGACGTCGCCGGTCGGGAAGCCGCAGGACGTGCCGAGATAGCGATAGGCCTTGGTGAAGCCGTCCATCGATATGGTCGCGACCGGCTTGTCGGCCAAGCTGACATCGAGGGCGCTGGTACGGCGCATGGCACGCAGTATGGCAAGCGTGGTCTCGGGCTTGTTGTTCATCATCCACTGTCCGTCGGCGATAAGATGAAAACCAGCCTTGATCTTGTCGTTGACGTCGCGGAACACGGCCGGGATGTTGTCACCCTTGGGCAAGTCACTGTTTTTCACGGCGATGATGAGGCTCGGATAGCCCTCGGGCGGCAGCACGTCGCCATTCGAGATGGCCAGCGTAAGGGTGCCGCTGGTCCCGTTAGCGTCGAAAAAGACCGTCGAGGCGGCACAGGTCTTGCGCACATCCTCACCGGTGTTGACCTCGTCCACCGTGGTGGACCACCTGCCGAAGGTCTCTGTCTTGGGTGCTGCTGGCGTCGGCTCGGTCTGCGCCAAGGCGGCGTCGGACTGCTGCGAGATGGCTAAGGTGAGCAAGGCGCCAACGCTGGCGAAACGGAAAATTCGCATCATCATCAAGCCTCTCCGAGATGCCGCCGTGCCCAGTTGATCGGCGCCGTCACAGTTGGGGAACGACGCCCTGCGTCAGCCAAGATAGGGGTAAAGCGGAAAACGATCCGTCAATGCCGCCACCTTGGTCTTCACGGCTGCCTCGACGGCCGCATTGCCCTCGTCGGAATTGGCGACTTTCAGTCCATCCAGCACTTCGGCGATCAGCTTGCCGATCTCGCGGAACTCGGCCTGGCCGAAGCCGCGCGTGGTGCCGGCCGGCGTGCCGAGCCGAACGCCGGAGGTGACGAAAGGCTTTTCCGGGTCGAAGGGGATGCCGTTCTTGTTGCAGGTGATGTTGGCGCGGCCAAGGGCAGCCTCGGCGCGCTTGCCGGTGGCGTTCTTGGGGCGCAGGTCGACCAGCATCAGATGGTTGTCGGTGCCGCCGGAGACGATGTCGAGACCGGTCTCCTGCAGACTGGAGGCCAGCGCCTTGGCATTGGCGACGACGCTCTCGGCATAGATCTTGAAGCTCGGCTTCAGCGCCTCGCCCAGAGCCACCGCCTTGGCGGCGATGACATGCATCAGCGGTCCACCCTGCAGGCCGGGGAAGACGGCCGAATTCATCTTTTTGGCAATATCCTCGTCGTTGCAAAGGATCATGCCGCCGCGCGGGCCGCGCAGCGATTTGTGCGTCGTGGTGGTGACCACGTGGGCATGCGGCAGCGGCGAAGGATGCATGCCGCCGGCGACCAGGCCGGCGATGTGGGCCATATCGACCATCAGATAGGCACCGATCGAATCGGCGATCTCGCGAAAACGCTTCCAGTCCCAGACGCGTGAATAGGCGGTGCCGCCAGCCAGGATCAGCTTTGGCCTGGTCTCATGGGCGGTCTTCTCGATCGCGTCCATGTCGAGCAGATGATCTTCCCTGCGCACGCCATAGGAGACAACCTTGAACCATTTGCCGCTCATATTGACCGGCGAGCCATGCGTCAGGTGCCCGCCGGAATTGAGGTCGAGGCCCATGAAGGTGTCGCCGGGCTGCAGCAGCGCCAGGAACACCGCCTGGTTCATCTGGCTGCCGGAATTCGGCTGGACGTTGGCGAAGTTGCAGCCGAACAGCTTTTTCGCGCGTTCGATGGCCAGTTCCTCGGCGACATCGACGAATTGGCAGCCGCCATAGTAGCGCTTGCCCGGATAGCCCTCGGCATATTTGTTGGTCATGATCGACCCTTGCGCCTCGAGCACGGCGCGCGAGACGATGTTTTCCGAGGCAATCAGCTCGATCTCGTGGCGCTGGCGGCCGAGTTCGTTGCGGATCGCGCCGAAAATCTCGGGGTCGGCATCGGCAAGCGTGGTTTCGAAGAAGGATTCGAATTTGTTCGACACTGCCGCTGCTGTTGCCATGGGCTGAAATCCTCAAGGTTCGGGGTCTGTCGCGCCATTAACACAGTTGCTTTCGGCCCGCCACGTTTGCAGCGCGAAATTTGCTGGCCGGATTGCGGCAGCCCCCCTGAAAGCACATTATTTCTTCGCCTGCCGGCCGGCAGCAGGGCTTCGCGTGATCTCCTGAACAGCCCCGCATGGTTTGCATATGATCCGTGGCGAAAACCGATTTTCGGAATCATGCGCAAAGCTCAGGGAACGACGGCGACAATAAAAAGGCCGCCCTTCCGGCGGCCTTTTTGCAAATGAACTCAGCTGCTTAGAGCGCGGATGTGATCTGCAGCTCGTTGGCCCCGTCGAGGCCGTAAATGTCGTCGCGGAACTGCACCACGCCCGGCCCCGTCGACCAGGCCGAGATGTAGAGGAAATAGACCGCCACCGGATTGGTGACCTGCACCGGGACGTTTTCGCCGCTCTTGATGGCCGCCTCGAAATGCTGGCGATTCCAGCCCGGCGTGTCGCGCAGGATCCAGGTGACGAGATCGCGCACATTCTGGACGCGCACGCAGCCCGAGGAATCGAAGCGCATCATCTTGCCAAACAGGCTCTGCTGCGGCGTGTCGTGCATGTAGACGCCGTCCGGGCTGGGGAAATTGATCTTGACCGAGGCCATCGCGTTGCCAGCACCCGGATCCTGGCGGAAGCGGTACTTCTCGGCGTCGTCGGTCGACCAGTCGACGGTCAGCGGATCAACCTCGCTGCCATCCGGCGCGAACAGACGGATGTGGCTGTCCTTGAGATAGTTGGGGTCCTTCCGCATCAGCGGAATGATGTCCTTGCGCACGATTGAGACCGGCGCGTTCCAGTAGGGATTGACGATGATCTCGTTGATCTTGGAATTGACGATCGGCGTCTGGCGGTCGATCTTGCCGACGATCGCGGTATGGCGCAGCACGACGCGATCGTTCTCGACCGCCTCGATCTGGGCGCCTGGAATGTCAACCAGCACGTAACGGTTGCCAAGCGTGCCGGCGCGCTCGCGCAGCCGCTGCAGATTGGTCTGCAACTGGCCGAGACGAATTGGCGCCGAAACATTCATCGCCGCATAAGAATATTGGCCCAGCGTCCCGTCGGCGGGCAGGCCATGGCGCGCCTGAAAGCGCTTGACCGCGGAGTCGACATAGGAATCGAAGGCTGTCGAAATGCCGGCGCTCTGCGCCAGATCGCCCGCAATCATCAGGCGTTTGCGCAGCGGGACCACGTCGGGATCATCGACGCCGAGCTGCAATTTCTTGGTGTCGGGAACCGGCTCCCAGCCGCCCTGGGCGACGATGTTCTGGTATTGCGCGACCGCCTGTTCGGTAAACGAAACGGTCTGCAGGCTGAAGATCGGCAGCGTCGAGGCCACCTTGCCGCCCTGGCTGGGGCGCGCGTCGAACTGGTCGTCCCAATTGCCGCGGGCCGAGGATTTCAGGATATCCCCGATCACATCCTGCGCACTGGCTCGGCCGGCGACCATAGCGGCTGCGAGCGCGGAGGCCCCTGAAAGGAAGAAACGGCGGCTGGTTCTCATGGACGTTCCAGACATTCTTGCTACAATTCCACTCACCGGGCGGTCTCGCCCGCACTCTAGGGTTGGCTTCTTAACAATTAGCCAACCATGGTCCGCATCACTTCGGTGTAAAAACACATGGGAAGTGACTTGGGCACAGGACAAATGCACGGCTTTGGCCCCAGCATCACCCGCATCTTCGGTTCCATTGGAATATGGCGGCAACGTGGCTGTTGCTCGAATTTGGATCGGCAGGCCTGACGAAACGGAAAGACCGGTGCTTTTCGGCACCGGCCTTTGGTCTGCTCCGCGGCAGCGCTTCCGTGGTCCAGCTTCAGATCTTGCTGCGGCGGATGCGACTACATCCGATAGGCAATCGTATCGTTCCAGAACCGATCCAACCGCTGCAGGGCGCGGTTCATCTGCTTGAACTCTTCGGTGTTGATACCGCCGACCTGCTCGATCGAGCCGACATGGCGCTCGTAAAGGCCGGCGACGACTTCCGCCACCTCATTGCCCTTCGGTGTCAGCGAAACCCGCACGGAACGGCGGTCGATGCGCGAGCGCTGGTGGTTGATGAAGCCGAGATCGACCAGCTTCTTCAGATTGTAGGAGACATTCGAGCCGAGATAATAGCCGCGCGAGCGCAGTTCGCCGGCGGTCAGCTCCGAATTGCCAATGTTGAACAGGAGCAGCGCCTGGATGGCGTTGATGTCGGAGCGGCCGTTGCGGTCGAATTCGTCCTTGATCACATCAAGCAGACGGCGATGCAGCCGCTCGACCAGCTGCAGCGATTCCATGTACAGCGAACGGATCGCCTCGCGGCGGTCATCGGATACGTTGGCGGTCTTCGCCGCCGGACGCGAATTGATCATTGTCTTTGCCTCTCGTTTGTCGCCCGGTGATTTTTTGTTCTTCACCTTGATCGCGACACTATCGAATACTCATAAAATTCGACTTAAACGCCAAGGCTAACAAGAGCTTACCGGTAAAGGGTTTCGAAAGAGGCTTAACGGACGGTCACCCGAGCAAGGATAATTAACCTAAAGATTTAGCCAACGATCCTGGCCGGAATTGCTATCGCCGGGCTTGCCGTTTCTGGATCCAGATCACCACGCGGAACACGATGTAGAGCAGCGCCACCGCAAGGTGCGAGGCGACGATCAGCAGCCGGTGGCCGAACAGCTCGGGGAAGCCGGCATACATGACGCTCTCGGTCACCGCGCAGATGAACCAGATCACCGGCCCCCAGGACGCCAGCATCCAGAGGCCGGCGGCAGCGAATGGAAAAAACACCGCCAGCACCACCGCCGCCACCTGCCAGTGCACCGGCATCAGGTCGAAGCGCCACAACGGGCCGGGGTAAAAGCCGATCAGCCGGATCCAGTACAAGATGCCGAACAGCAGGCAGTAGCCGGCGATGACGCGCTGGAACCAGGCGAAGATGACCTCGACCGTCGAGGGCTGCAGCACCACGCGTCTCGAGGCGACCTCGCTCACAGCTTCAGTTCCCGTTCGCCGAGCGGTGCGAAATAGGCGTCGACGTCGGCGGCGCTGACGTCATCGATGCCTGCCGGCCGCCATTGCGGCGTCGAGCCCTTGTCGATGATGGCGGCGCGGATACCTTCATAGAAGTCGTGCCCGGCAAGCATGCGGTTGAGGATACGGAACTCCATTTTCATGCACTCGTCCATCGACAACGTCTGCCCGGCGCTGATCTGGCGCCAGGCGACATGCAGGCTGGTCGGTGAACGGGTGCGGATGGTGGCCAGCGTCTTTGCCGCGAACTCGTCGGCAGTGGCTGCCCGCTCCAGACTGGCGACGATATCGGCCAGCGACGGCTGCGCGAAATGCCGGGCGATGGCCTCCAGTGTCGGCCTGTCGGTCTCGCGCCTGGCCGGGATGAAGCAACCGCGCAGCACTGATTCCGGGTCGCCGCTTTCCGCCAGACGGTCGAGAAAGCCGGCCTGGTCCTCCGCCTTGATCGTATGGGTGGCGAGGCCCGACCACAAAGCATTGCCATAGCGGATGCGGTTGCCGGTCAGCGCCAGATACATGCCGAAGCTGCCGCCGAGATCCGGCAACAGATGGCTGGCGCCGACATCCGGGAAAAAGCCGATGCCGACTTCGGGCATGGCAAACTGGGCGTTCTCGGTCAGCACCCGCTGCGAGCCATGGAAGGAGATGCCGACGCCGCCGCCCATGACGATGCCGTCGATCAGCGCGACATAGGGTTTCTTGAAACGGGCGATGCGGGCGTTCAGCCGGTATTCGTCGGCGAAGAACTCGACCGGCGGCTTTCCTGCCCGGCCGGCCTCGTAGATGTGGAGGATGTCGCCGCCTGCGGAAAACGCCCTGCCTTCGGCCTTGACGACGACAACATCGACGCCGTCGTCGCGTTCCCAACTGCGCAGCGCCTTATCCAGCGCCTTGACCATGCGGTGGGTTACGGCATTGAGCGCCTGCGGCCGCGTCAGCGTGACGATGCCGGCCCTGCCCAATCTTTCGAAGCGAATCTCGTCGCCTCCGCCAAAATCCATCGCCAGAGACTCCCTCCCCCGCGCCCCGCCGGGAGTGAAGTGCTAAAGCGTGGCGCATGGCCGCGTCAATGGCGGGCGGCCAATCCCGCTGCTTGGCCGTTGGCAGCAGCCGGTGCTAAAGCTGGTTCTTTGAACCGGAGGTTGAACCCTTGTCTTGGTTGCCGCGCCTTGCTGTTGCGGTGGTCGGCCTGATCGGCGCGATCACTTCTCCCGTGTCGGCCGCAACCGTCGACGAGCTCTACCGATCGCAGACCATCGTCACCGGCCAGGGCGAAGAGAACCGCCAGATCGGCTTCAAGGCCTGCCTCGATGCGGTGCTGGTTCGCGTCTCCGGCGATCAGCGGCTGCCGAAAAGACCTGATATGGCGGCGTTGCGCGACAAGGCCGGGAGCTTCGTTGCCGAATTCCGCTATCATGATCGTCTCGAAGGCATTCCGGTCCATGACGAACAGGGCACCCACGACCGACCGCACGATCTCACCTGCCTTTATAAGCCCGAAGTCATAGATCCCGTGCTTGCCGGGCTTGGCAGCAAACCATGGCTTGGCGAGCGGCCACGCTTGGCAATTTTCCTCAGCGCGGAGCAAGGCGCGAGACATTTCGCGCTGACCGCGGACGATCAGCGCGGAGCGGCGATGCGCGAATCCTTTGCCAATGCCACCGGTCCACTGGTCATGCGGATTGTATTTCCGGCAGCGTCGCTGCTCTCCGCCTCAAAGCTGGACGACCGAAGCCTCAGCCATGCCGACATGGCGACATTGGACCAGCTTGCCCGAAAAGCCGGTGCCGATCAGGCGCTCGCCGGCAGCATCGTCTGGAGCGACAAGGAACTGGGCTGGATCGCCGATTGGCGGCTTGCCATGAAGGGCAAGAGCTACAAATGGCAAGTGCGCGGCGTCAGCTTCGACGAGGCATTCCGCGTCGCCATGCGGGGCGCGGCGCAGGTGTTGTCCGGCAACGGCGCGCCAGAGTAAGGTTTTGAACCAGCACTGGCACAATCGTGTCGCATTGGTCAGCGGGGAAGGCTCGTGGTAAAAGCCGCCGATCCGGAGTTTTTGCGATGAACAAATTCACCCCTGCAAAGCCTGCCGGCGCGCGCAGCGTCGACGAGATCACCGGCAGCCGGCGGCTGCGGCGCATGCGCAAGGCCGATTGGTCGCGCCGCCTTGTCCAGGAGAACCGGCTCTCGGTCGACGATCTGATCTGGCCGATCTTCGTCGTCGACGGCAGACAAGTGCGCGAACCGATCGCCGCCATGCCCGGCGTGTTCCGCCTGTCGCTCGACCTCGTTGTCAAGGAGGCTGAGCGCGCGGCTAAGCTTGGCATTCCGGCGATCGCCACTTTCCCCAATGTGGAGCTCGGCCTGCGCGATCAGACCGGTTCGCACATCCTCGATCCGGAAAACATCATCAACCGTGCCACCCGCGCCATCAAGCACGCAGTCCCGGAGATCGGCATCATCACCGACGCCGCGCTTGACCCGTTCACCTCGCATGGCCATGACGGCATCTTGCGCGAGGGCATTATCGTCAATGATGAAACGGTAGAGCAGGTGACGGCGGCGGCCGTCATTCAGGCGGCGGCGGGGGCCGACATCATTGCCCCGTCGGACATGATGGACGGTCGGATCGGTGCCATCCGCGATGCGCTCGACGCCAATGGGTTTCAGGATGTAGCGATCATGTCCTATGCGACCAAGTTCGCATCCGCTTTTTACGGCCCCTATCGTGAGGCGGTCGGCACCGCCGGCCTGCTCAAGGGCGACAAGAAGACCTATTACATCGACCACGCCAATTCCGACGAAGCGGTGCGCGAGGCCGAGCAGGATCTCGCCGAGGGCGCCGACATGCTGATGGTCAAGCCCGGCCTGCCCTATCTCGACATCATCCGGCGGCTGAAGGACGAGTTGCAGATGCCGACCTTCGCCTATCAGGTCTCGGGCGAATATTCGATGATCAAGGCCGCCGCCGCCAATGGCTGGATCGACGGCGAAAAGGCGATGCTGGAATCGCTGCTCGCCTTCAAGCGCGCCGGCTGCGACGGCATCCTGACCTATTTCGCGCCGGAAGTGGCTGAAATGCTGAAGGGGTAGCAGACGTTGTTGTGGGGGCTGGGCAAGCATTTCAAAACGGTGTTTGGCCCTAAACCACGCGGCGACACGGATACGCTTGGGTATCACGCGTACGTCACGCTTTATGACTGGACTGTGCCGAGTTCCAAGCTGTCCAGCGCTATTGGTCGAATTTCGGACAAGCAAAAATCCGCGCTCGACGCCGCATGGATCGAGCTGGAAAGCGGTCTCGCCGGGTGGAAGACGAACAACCATATCCTGGCGGCGGATATAGCGGCAGAGGTCCGAAACAGCCTCTCGGAATCAGACCTCGATGACATGGTCGTTTCTATCCTCTTCGATCAATCCGGCTCGATGCGCGGCCAGAAAATTCTGTACGCGGCTGCATCCGCCGACATTGTTCAGGAATTCCTGCGCACGCTCGGCCCCAAGGTCGAACTCCTGGGCTTCACAACGCGCAATTGGCGCGGCGGAGAATCAAGACGCATCTGGAATGAAGATGGCCGGCCCGCCAATCCGGGAAGACTGAACGACCTGCTTCATATCATCTACAGGGAGGCTGGCGACAAGCGCCAGAGCAGTATAGGCCATGCCCTCAAGCCGATGCTGCGACCCGACCTGCCCAAAGAGAATGTCGATGGCGAAGCCATCGAGTGGGCGGCCGGGCGGCTGCTGGAACGTCCTGAATCCCGTAAAATACTGCTTGTCGTGTCTGACGGCGCGCCGGTCGACGATGCCACACTTTTAGCAAACGGCCCGCGCTATCTCGACGATCATCTCATTCATGTGGTTCGGCAGCTCGAGACAACCGGCAGAGTTGATTTGCTGGCGGTTGGGTTAGGCTTTGATGCAAGCCGCTACTATCGTGTCTCAGCCAATTGCGAGGCTCCCGATCAACTTGCCAGAACCATGCTGACGTTGTTGAAACGTGAGCTTGTCGCCGGGCCGAGAGCGAGTAGCGGCGACCGTGGCTGACGAGAGGCTGGTTTCGTCCCGGCGGCTGTCGTCCCACGATGCTATCCATCGTCAACTCACAGAGGCGGCCGTAAATACCGCTTGCAATTTGCAATCAGATAAGCTACCCAATAACCGATTGCAAAATGCAACTAGTTATGGAGGCTCTCATGTCCAAACTTCGCGTCAAGGCTTTCACCCTGTCGATCGACGGCTTCGGCGCCGGTCCCGACCAAGACCTGAAGAATCCGCTGGGTATTGGCGGGGAGGCCCTGCACGAATGGATGTTCGGCACCCGCACCTTCCGCAAGATGGTCCTCGGCAAGGATGGCGGGACCACGGACACGGACGAGGCGTTCGCGGCGCGCAGCTTCGAAAATGTCGGCGCATGGATCCTGGGCCGCAACATGTTCGGGCCGATCCGCGGCGAATGGCCGGATGACAGCTGGAAAGGCTGGTGGGGTGACAACCCACCCTACCACGTGCCGGTCTTCGTGCTGACGCACCATGCGCGTGAGCCCATCGTCATGGAAGGTGGCACGACTTTCCATTTCGTCACCGACGGCATCCATTCGGCGCTGGAGAAGGCGAAAGCAGTGGCTGACGGCAAGGATGTACGGCTCGGCGGCGGCGTCGCCACGATCCGGCAATATCTCCAGGAAAAGCTCATCGACGAAATGCATCTGGCGATCTCACCGGTCCTGCTAGGCGCCGGCGAGAGCCTTTTTGCCGGCATCGACATGCCCAAGCTCGGCTATCGCTGCAGCGAGCAGGTCGCGACGCCGAAGGCCACGCACGTCATCATCGAGCGCGATTAGGAAGTAGCGTGGGCGTTTTTGTCTGCGCTATTGGCGAAACCTTTGGTGCAGGCCCCTTTCTCCCCGTCACTATACGGGGAGAAATGCCCGGCAGGGCAATGAGGGGCGGCGCAAGCGATCAAAGATTACGCTGCCGGACAATACCCCCGAGGGCAATATGACGTCAGAATAAGTTTAGTCCACGAAGTGATTTGAGCGGGTTCAATTGTCGAGGTTGGCGCCGCCCCTCATCCGCCTGCCGGCACCTTCTCCCCGTATGGTGACGGGGAGAAGGGAGCCCTGCCTCAGTACTTCTCCGGCACATACAGTTCGCGCGGCAGTACCTGGCGCTCGTATTCGGGATTGAAGACGCGCTCCGGCAGTGTGATCTCCTCGTGCGGCACCTCCTCATAGGGCATTTGCTTGAGGAGATGGTCAATGCAGTTCAGCCGTGCCCGCTTCTTGTCGTTGCCCTCGACGATGAACCACGGGGCTTCCGGGATATTGGTGCGGGCGAAGGTCTCTTCCTTGGCCTTGGTGTACTGCTCCCAGCGCACGCGCGACTGGAGGTCCATCGGTGATAGTTTCCATTGCTTCATCGGGTCATGGATGCGCATCAAAAAGCGCATCTGCTGCTCCTCGTCGGTGATCGAAAACCAGTATTTGACAAGCGTAATGCCTGAGCGGACCAGCATGCGTTCGAAATCCGGAACGTCGCGGAAGAACTCCTCGACCTGATCCGGCTGGGCAAAGCCCATTACCCGCTCGACGCCCGAGCGGTTGTACCAGGAGCGGTCGAACAGCACGATCTCGCCGCCGGCCGGCAGATGCGGAACGTAGCGCTGGAAATACCATTGCGACTTCTCGCGCTCGGTCGGCGCCGGAAGTGCTGCGACGCGGCAGATGCGCGGATTAAGCCTCTGGGTGATGCGCTTGATAACACCACCCTTGCCCGCCGAGTCGCGGCCCTCGAAGACCACGACGAGCTTCTTCTTGTGATAGGCGACCCAGGATTGTAGCTTGATCAATTCGGATTGCAGCGTGATGAGATCGCGAAAATACTGCAGGCGGTCGATCGATGGCGGATGCGCATTCTTGTAGATCTTGGCGATCTCCATCGACAGCGCCGGCTCCGAGATTTCCAGCTCATAGTCTTCATCGAGCGTGTCGGCGAGTTCCGCTTCCAGCCAGTCCCTGGCCGGGGAATTCTGTTTTATCTCGGTCATTTGCGCTGCTCCGCTTACAGGCCTTGCCGGCCGCTGTCAGGCGCTCTGCCGCCCGGCCCGGCGGCCGGAAATCGAAGCGCTGGACCGATGTTAGTATAGGCCGGCAATGACGGTTTTATTGCAGCCACTACTGCGCTGGCTGTGCGTTCAATCCGGAAGATGTGATCGAGCTTGCCATGCGGAACGGGCGACAAGCGGAACGAATTATCCTACAAATACCCGGTTCATTGAGGGCTGTCGTTTGCAACGCCCTTTCCCGATAAATCGTGAGGATACGACATGGAATACCGCACTCTCGGCCGTTCCGGGCTGAAGGTTTCGACGCTGACCATGGGCACCATGACGTTCGGCGGCGGCGGCGCGTTTTCGGCGGTCGGCAAGACCGACCTCGACGAGGCGCGCCGGATGATCGACCTTTGCATCGATGCCGGCGTCAATGTCATCGACACCGCCAACGTCTATTCGAACGGGGTGTCGGAAGAGATCATCGGCGAGGCGCTCGGAGGCAAGCGCAAGGGCGACGTGCTGATCGCGTCCAAGGCGCGCATGCGGATCGGCAAGGGCCCCAACGATGAAGGCTTGTCGCGCTACCATCTGATCCGCGAATGCGAGAGGAGCCTGAAGCGCCTCAGGACCGATGTCATCGACATCTATTTCCTGCACGAGTGGGATGGCCTGACACCGCTTGAGGAAACCATCGCCGCGCTCGACACGCTGGTCGCGCAGGGCAAGGTCCGTTATGTCGGCTGCTCCAATTATTCCGGCTGGCAAGTTATGAAGGGGCTGGGGATCAGCGACCGTCATCACCAGCCGCGCTTCGTCACCCAGCAGATCCATTACACGCTGGAAGCGCGCGAGGCCGAGTATGAATTGTTGCCGATCTCGGTCGACCAGGGGCTCGGCGTGCTGGTCTGGAGCCCGCTTGCCGGCGGGTTGCTGTCCGGCAAATACCACCGTGACCAGCCGACCGCCCGCCAGCTCAGCGGCTGGTCGGAACCGCCGATCCGCGACGAGGACCGGCTGTGGCGGATCGTCGACGCGCTGATCGATATCGGCAATAACCACGGCGTGTCGGCGGCGCAGGTGGCGCTTGCCTGGCTGCTCGGCCGGCCCGCTGTCAGTTCGCTGGTGATCGGCGGACGAACCGAAGCGCATTTCAAAGACAATATCGCCGCTGCAAGCCTTGTGCTTGCCGATGAGGAGCGCACACGGCTCGACGTGGTCAGCAGGCCGCCCGTGCTCTATCCCTACTGGCACCAGCAATTCACGGCAAAGGACCGGTTCGGGCCGGCCGATCTCGTCCTCGACCGGGACGGCGCCTGAAAAGTCGGGCTCTCCGGACAGCGCCGAGATATGGAGCCGATCGTGCCTTGCGGTGTTGTGTTTGCGGTCCAATGCTCCTAGGCAAAGGCCAAGCACAATGAAAGGAAACGATATGGCACGAGCACCGAACTACGGTCAGGAACGCAAGGAACGCGACCGGCAGAAGGCTGCCAAGAAGGCGGAAAAGCAGGCTGCCAAGGTCGCGGCCAAGGAGCGCTCGAAGCCCGAGGGCGAAAGCGAGCCCCAGACCAACACCGAAACGGCCGAGTGATGATATCAGGCCTGTCAGGTGGCCCGGGTCTCGGTCAAGTCCCCGCTATGCCTCAGGCCGGCGCCTTGTCGCTGACGAAGACGTTCACTTCACGGGCGGCGGCAATGAAGGCCCGTCTTGCGTTCATGGCCGGCTTGTCGCCGGCCAGCGCATCATGACAGGCCTGCAGCGCTTCGCGGTGCTTGGGGCTGCGCTTGCCGGGCCAATTGTTGAGGAGGTAGTCGGAAGCCTCGCGGGCTGTACGCAAGAGCTGGTTGCTTCCCGCCGCGCCCTTGACGGTCACGGGTGTGTCAAATCGGTTGTTTTCCATCGCCGCTCTTACGCCATCGGCATTTGCGAAGCGAGACCGAAAGTAGCTTTCTTCGCTCATCTGCCTTTTTCGTGATCAATGGCCGCCGATCCGCACTCAAGCGACGACGGCAAATCCCCTGGCGCGCAGGCCGCGCCGGTCGTTGCGCAGCGACGTCACCAGCCGGTCGCGGCTGCCGACGATATGGGCTGAAACCAGGCGGGCGGCCCCATCGGCGTCGCCGGCCCGCACCGCCGACAGAATGGCATGGTGTTCGGCCCAGGCGCGGCTGAGCGCTGCCTCGTCGCGAACCTCGAGCCAGCGGGCGCGCGACAGGCGCGTCATCGCGTCGCGAACCGCTCTGAACAGGAACTCGTTGCCTGACAGGCGTGCCAACTCGATATGAAAATCCATGCCGACGCGATGCCATTCCTCGCGCGGGGTTTGGTCGTCGCAGGAATCGAGCATCGCCTCGATGATTTCGACGGCGCTCCTGTCCTGCAAGGCACAAGTCAGCCTGAGCGCCGCGACCTCGACCGCCTCGCGATAGACGGCGATCTGCTCGAGTTCGGCGAGATTGATAGGCGAGACCGTCCAGCCGCGGCCGTCGCGGCAAATCAGGCCTTCGGTCTCGAGCCGCAGCAAGGCCGCCCTGACCGGCGTGCGCGAGGCACCGAAGCGGCTTTCGATCCAGCGCTCTGTCAGCCGCTCGCCGGGACCGATCTCGAGCCCGAGGATCATTTCGCGAAGCTGCTTTTCGACGTTCTGCATCTGCGACATTGGCGTTCCGTTCAGGTCATTTGTTCCGGCAATCGGGTCACTGGCCAGCGTTGGCCGATCACGCCGGCCTTTGTCGATCATGTTGGAGAGGCCCGCATTGACAGCGACGAGGCTTGCGTTCATGACAGATACCAGCTTGGTATCCCAAAATGGTATCCGCAGCAAGTTTTCATGCAAGCTGGCCGGACAGGACAGGACATGCCGCAAGACGCCACCCTCGCCACGCAAGGCACGCATAACGTCCACTGGCGTCGCAATCTCGCCGTGTGTTTGGCCGGCTCGTTCAGCACGCTCGCAGCGATGACGCTGCTGTTGCCCTTCCTGCCGCTCTACGTCGAGCAGTTGGGCGCCGAGGGCCATGCGGCGATCGTGCAGTGGTCGGGCATCGCCTACGGCGCCACCTTCCTTGCTGCCGCGCTGGTGGCACCCCTATGGGGCCGGCTAGGCGACCGCTACGGCCGCAAACTGATGCTGGTGCGCGCCAGTTTCGGCATGGCGCTGTGCATGTCGCTGACCGGCATGGTGCAGACTGTCTGGCAATTGGTGTTCTTGCGCCTGCTGATCGGCTTTGCCGGCGGCTATTCTTCGGGCTCGACCATCCTGGTTGCCATGCAGACGCCGAAGGATCGCTCGGGCTGGGCGCTGGGCGTGCTGTCGGCCGGAATCACGGCCGGTGCCCTGGTCGGTCCGCTGCTCGGCGGCGCGCTGCCGCCGCTGATTGGCATCCGGGCCACATTCCTGCTCGCCGGCGGCGTCATTTTCCTGGCCTTTCTGGCAACCACCTTGCTGATCAAGGAGGCCCCTCGCCCGGTTGCCGCCAAGGCCGCGTCAGAAGAAAAGGCGAAAGGCGGCTGGTCGCAGATTCCCGACAAGCGCCCCGTCGTCGCCATGCTGGCGACAGGCATGCTGTTGAGTTTCGCCACCATGTCGATCGAGCCGATCATCACCGTCTATGTCCAACAGCTCATCGAAGATCAGAGCCAGGTCACGCTTGTCTCCGGCATCGTCATGTCGGCGGCAGCGCTCGGCGCCATCCTGTCGGCGTCGCGGCTCGGCAAGCTCGCCGACCGTATCGGCCACTGGAACGTCATCGTTGCCTCACTCGCAGTCTCGGCGCTGCTCTTGATTCCGCAGGCCTTCGCCACGCAAGGCTGGCAGCTCGTCGGCCTGCGTTTCCTGATGGGCCTGGCGCTTGGCGGTCTTTTGCCCTGCATCACCAGCGTCATCCGCCACAATGTGCCCGACGGCGTCGGCGGCAATGTGCTGGGCTTGTCGATCTCGGCGCAATATGTCGGGCAGGTCGCCGGGCCGTTGCTCGGCGGCTTCGCCGGTGGCCATTTCGGTATGCGCTCGGTGTTTCTCGGCACATCCGTTCTGATGGCGGGCGGAGCGGCCTATAACTGGCTGGTCCAGTCGCGCCGCGAACGCGACATGCTGGCGGAAGCCGGCAAATCCTGACACGGTTCGCGGCACTATCTCAGGCGGTCGCCAGGAATCATGGAGGCGTGGAAATGAGCACGGATGAACACGCGGCAGGCGGCCGCATTCTGGTTCTTGCCGGCGGCCTATGCGGCGCAACCGGCGTGGCGCTTTCGGCGGCGGCGGCGCATCTCGGCGGCGCTTTCGTCGGTACGGCCGCGTCCTTCCTGCTCATGCATGCGCCGGTCTTCCTTGTCGTCGGGCTGCTCGGTGGAAATAGCATCCTGCGAACCGGAAGCCTCATCCTTCTCGTCGGGCTTCTGCTGTTCTCGGGAGATCTTCTGGCCCGCGACTTCCTTGGCTCGCGGCTGTTCCCGATGTCGGCGCCGATCGGCGGCACGTTGCTCATCGGCGGCTGGCTGGTGATGGCCGCCTCGGCGCTGGTGCGCCCGCGCCCTTGACGCGGCAGCCAGGTTCGCCAGTTCTGTCAGTCGCGCGGACGCTCGGGCCGGACTTGGCCGTCGCGCTTGGTCGTCTTGACCACACGCCGTCGCTCCGGCCGTTCGGTGGCCGGCGAGATGCCCCAATAATTGCGATAGATGTCTTCGAACAGATGCTTGATCGGGTGCATGGCTTAATCTCCTCTAGCTTTTTGAATCGATCCAATCAGCGGGCACAAAAAATAGGCCGCCGATCAGCTCCACTTGCGTCCTACGAGGAAACGCAGGTCGCGAATCCACGGACCGGTCCTGTCGCGCCCCTTACCGGCCTCCGCGTTCGAGCGGATGCTCCAGTCGTTCCGGTAAATGTCCTCGAACAGATAATTGACGGGGTGCATGGCACTCTCCTCTTGTATCGATCCAATCAGCGGACGAAAAACGCTCTTGGATCGATTCAAAGAATATGCGTCGCACCATAAATGTCAAGCAAAAATTTGAATCGATCCAACGAAGGTGTTAGTTAATTGGCGATACTGTTGGACAGGAGTCCTGGAGACAAACAAATGGCATCACTCACCGAAGGCGGCAGGAGACCCATCCGGCTGGCGGACATCGCCAAAGCCGCGGGCGTATCGCACGGCACTGCCTCCAATGTCTTCAGCCGTCCCGAAATCGTGCGCGAGGAAGTCCGCGAGCGGGTCAAGGCGGCGGCCGACGCGCTGGGCTACGCCGGCCCGGATCCCAAGGGCCGCCTGCTGCGCGCCGGCAAGGTCAATGCAATCGGCGTCGCCACAACCGAGCCGCTGTCCTATTTCTTCGACGACCCCTTTGCCCGCGTGATGATGGCCGGCATCTCGGAAGCCTGCGACGCCACCGGCGCGGGAATAGCCCTCGTGTCGGCTGGCAACGAGGAAAAACTTGCCTGGAATATCCAGAGCGCCCTCGTGGACGGCTTCATCCTGTTCTGCATCGAGGGCGGTCCGCGCCTCGTTGAGCTGACGCGCGAACGAAAGCTCCCCTTCGTCGCGCTCGAGCTCGGCTCGCAGGACGACACGGTCTCCGCGATCAGTATCGACAATGTTGCCGGCGGCCGACTCGCGGCGCGCCATCTGGCGGAACTTGGACATCGCCGCTTCGCCGTGTTGTCGCTGGCCTTCGCCGACGACAGCACCGGTCTTGTCTCGCCCGAGCAGGTCCGGACGGCAACCTATACCGGAACCCGTGACCGCCTCCTCGGCTATTTCGAAGAGCTTTCCCGGTTTGGTGTCGACACCGCCGAGGTGCCGGTCTACGAGACCGAAAACGACAAGGCGAGCACAAGGGCTGGTCTCGAAACCATCTTCGCCTCGGCGGAACCGCCGACCGCCATCCTGGCGATGTCGGACCGGATCGCAATGGTGGCATTAGAATGGCTCAACGCACGGGGCATCGCGGTTCCCCGCGATGTTTCCGTCGTCGGCTTCGACGGCGTGCCTGAAGCCGCAACTTGCGAGCCTCCGCTCACCACCATCGCCCAGCCGATCGCCGAGATCGGCCGCCGGGCAGCGCGAAGAATCCTCGACTTCGACGGCACGGTGCGGCGAGAAACGCTCGATGTCGAACTTGTCGTCAGGGCATCGTCCGGACCGCCGCCGAGCATAGCTTGAGGCCGGCAGATCGACCGTCCAGGTCTATCGGTTCGCTTGTGCGGCCATCGGCCCGATTTCAAAAGACGAGCGGGCCGCCTCGTTGCGGACCGGCTTGCCCTTGCCGGACCAGCCGATGGCGGACAGCCACTCCAGATAGAAGGCGAGTGCGAACTGCATGGCGATGCCGGCGGCGAGCAGCAGACTGTCATAGGCAATGCCGCCCGGGTTGATCAGCTTCATCACCTGCGCCGCCATGGCAATCACCGTGCCGGCGATGAAAACCGGCAGCGAGCGTTTGCCCAATATGGCGAGCGGATTGTCGCGGCCGGTGCGGAACAGGTTCGAGACGAAAGGCAAGGCGACGACCAGATAGCTCATCGCCAGGATGTGCAGCAGCCGCGGCAACGACAGGAACGTCTTGTCGAAACCGGTCAGCACCACCGGCAGGTCGAGCCATGACACATGCCCCCACAGCGGGCTGTGCACCCAGACGAGCGCCGTCAGCACGTAGGCGGCCGCCACGCCGACCAGCCAGCGATTGACCGGGATGGTGCCGCCGCGCCGCACATGCAACACGCTGGCCATGCCGATATTGAACAGCAATTGCCATGACAGCGGATTGAGGAACCAAAACCCGGGCTCCGGGTAGTTCGGCGGCGCGATCTGGTAGATTCCGGCAACCAGCCAAAGGGCTGCGGACACGGCAAGCGCGGCCAGTGGCCTGTAGCTGATGAACAGCAGGAAGGCCGGCGCCATCAACAGCAGCGCCGCATAGACCGGCAGTATGTTGTTGTAACCGAGCTGATGGCCGAGCGTGACGATACCGACCAGGACTTGTGGTGGGTTCCTGACGAGCGGCTCGATGTTGATCAGCGTCAGAAGGTCCGGCCGTTTCGCAAACACCGCCGCCGCGCAGAAGATAGCCATGACCACCATCGTCGTGACGATGTGGGTGACATAGAGCACACCGGCGCGGCGCCACATTTTCAGCGTTGCAATCAGCCGGTTTCCCGGCTGGAATTTAGTGCCGTAGGCGAGAGCGACGGACATGCCGGAGATCAGCACGAAGGCCTCGGCCGCATCCGAAAACCCGAAATTCTTGTAGGTCAGGGTTTCGAAAACAGTGCCCGGCACGTGGTCGACGAATATGGTCAGGAGAGCGAGTGCCCGGAACACATCAATACGCGTATCGCGTTCCGGCGAAACTGGCATGGTCATCGATAAAAGGCCTTAAAGCTGGTTGTTCATGCGCGGCAATGCGACCACCCGGGCGCACACTGCTTCGATCCCTCCCGCGGGGATTATATCGGCGAAGAAACGGACTGAAATGCGCCCGGTTCAATCAACTTTGGCGGAGCTTGAAAATATTTCGTTTTGAAGCCGGCAAATTAACGAAAGTAACGCAAAATCAAAAGGATGCGACTATGGCCGAGGAGAGCCTCGAAGACGGTATTTTGCAGGAAAATTCAGGCTTTTTCTACCGGCTCCTTCGACCCGCCAATTTACCCGGTGACTGGCTGTTCCTGTTGCATGGATCGGGTGTAGACGAGACGACCTTGCTGCCGCTTGGTCGGCAAATCGCGCCGCACGCGGCGCTGGTTGCGGTCCGTGGCCGCATTCCTCAGGAGCACGGGTTCCGTTGGTTCACGCGAATCACCCCGACGCGTTTCGAACAGGCCAGCATCCGTGCTGAGGCGGACGCATTCGCGGGCTTCGTCGACGGCATCGCGAAGCGCCGCCGCTTCGATCTCAGCCGCGCGACCTTTCTCGGTTATTCGAACGGCGCCAACCTGGTCTCAAGCGTCATGCTGCTGCGTCCGGGCCTGATCGAGCGCGCCGCATTGCTGCGTCCGATGCCGGTGCTCGACTCGGTGCCGCCGGCCGACCTGTCGAAGGCGCGAGCGTTGATCATCGCCGGCGCTGCCGACCTGACCTACGCGCCATTCGCGCCGGCGCTGGCCGCTCTACTGAGCTCGCATGGCGCCAAGGTCGAGACCCACACCATTGCCTCCGGCCATGAAATCGGCGATCCGGACGCCGAGATCGTCAGGCAATGGCTGACGGATCCTGCAGTCGCCGTTGCATCGTCAAATCGATGAGCCTCGAAGCTACCCTCGCCCCATGCGGTTCCAGGCGTCCAGCCCGGCGATCTTGTAGGCTTCGGCCAGCGTCGGATAGTTGAAGGTGTTGTTGACGAAGAAGTCGACAGTGCCGCCGAGATTAATCACCGCCTGGCCGATGTGGATGAGCTCGGTCGCGCCCTCGCCGACAATATGGGCGCCGAGCAGACGGCGTGTTTCGATCGAGAACAGAAGCTTCAGGAACCCGGTGTTGACGCCCATTATGTGGCCGCGCGACGTCTCGCGGAACCGCGCCACGCCGACCTCGTAGGCAGCACCACTCTCGCGCACCTGCTCCTCCGACTGGCCGACGGTGGAGATTTCCGGCACGGCGTAGATGCCGTAGGGAAAGGTTTCGGGCGGCGGCGGCAAGGGCACGCCGAACGCATGGCAGGCGGCCACCCTGCCCTGCTCCATCGAGGTCGAGGCCAGGCTCGGAAAGCCGATGACGTCGCCGGCGGCATAGATATTGGGCGCGCTGGTCTGGAAGGTGTGCGGATCGACCTTGATGCGGCCCCTGGGATCGGCCTCGATGCCGACCGCTTCCAACCCCAGGCTGCCGACATTGCCGGTACGCCCTGCAGCGTAGAGCACGATCTCGGAACGGATGGTGCGGCCGTCGGCCAGCGTCACCTCGGCGCAATCGGGTTTCGAGGCGATCTCCTTGACGGCACTGCCTAATCTGATCGTCATGCCGCGATCGCGCATCTGATGGATGAAGTCGTCGACGATCTCGCGGTCGACGAAATCCAACATTGTGTTGCGCGGCTCGACCAGCGTCACTGGAACGTCGAGCGCCGAAAAGATCGTCGCATATTCGACGCCGATAACGCCCGCGCCGATCACCGTCAGCGTGCGCGGCAGGCGGTCGAGTTCCAGCATCTCGTCGCTGTCGAAGATCCGTGTCTTGTCGAACGGCACGTCGCGCGGCCGGTGCGGCCGGGTGCCGACCGCGATCAGCGCATGGGCGAAGCCAACCTCGCTGTAGTCGCCGGTGTCGGTGGTCAGGCTGACCTTGTTGGGGCCGAGGAATTTTACCGCGGCGCGCGCACTCTTGACCGTGTTGCGCATGAACTGGTGCTGCAGCACCTCGACCTCGTGGTCGAGCGTCTTGTGCAGGCGCTCGACCAGATCGCCGACCGAAATGTCCTGCTTGACGCGGTAGCCGCGTCCATAAAAGCCGCGCTCACGCCAGCCGGAGAGGTTGAGCACCGTCTCGCGCAACGTCTTCGACGGTATGGTGCCGGTATGCACCGAAACGCCGCCGAGACGCCGGCCTCTGTCGACCACCAGCACCGACTTGCCGAGCTTGGCCGACTGCACCGCGGCGCGGCGCCCGGATGGGCCGCTGCCGATGACCAGCATGTCGTAGTCCATGTCGCCCCGTCCCCTCGGCTCGGCGCCTTTTGTTGCGCCGCAGCAAGCTAACGCTATCCGCGCCATGAATTCAACAAGTCAGACGGCTCAGACGACATCAGGCAGTCCGTCACCATCTACACGGCGGCGAAAGGCTCGATCTTGATTCCGCCGCGAACCTTCACCATTTCACCAAGGAGCGGCCCCGTGCATTAACCCGGGTTCGATTACGAGGAAATGACATGAACGCTCGCGTTCTCGACGGCGAAATCATCACCAGCAGGCTCGAAGATGTCCGCGCTTATGAGGGCGTGCGCACGCGGCGCATTCTCGCCTTCGTCATCGATTATTTCATCGTCGCGCTGCTCACCATTCCATTCGCGATCCTGGTGTTCTTGTTCGGGCTGTTGACGCTCGGCCTCGGCTGGATGCTGTTTTCCATTCTCGTGCCGGCCGTCGCCATCCTCTACATCTGGAACACGCTCGGCAGTAAAGACCAGGCCACCACCGGCATGAAGGTAATGGGCATCCGGCTCGACCGGCTCGACGGCAGCCGCATCGACGGGCTGACCGCCGTCGTGCATTCGGTGCTGTTTTGGGCCGGCAATGTCATCCTCTCACCGCTGGTCCTGCTGGTGAGCCTGTTTTCCGACCGCAAGCGCACGCTGCACGACCTGTTGCTCGGCACCGTCGTCAGCCGCAGCGGCCGCTGAGCAGACTTTTGAAGCGCGGCCGCAGCCTTTGCGCACAAAAGTGAAGACCTCCAGTCAACCAGGCTTTCACAATCCTGTTGAATTTTTCGGCGTCCGCGCCAAAGGTAGAACGATTCGCAGGAGTGTTTCCAAGGCTCGATGACGCAGCACCCGACCCAGTCGCCACAGTTCTTTCTGACCGCGCCCTCGCCGTGTCCCTATCTCGAGGGCCAGTTCGAGCGCAAGGTGTTCACACACCTGGTCGGCGACAAGGCCCCGGAGATGAACGATCTGTTGACACAGGGCGGTTTCAGGCGGTCGCAGAACATCGCCTACAGGCCGGCTTGCGAGACCTGCCGCGCCTGTGTGTCGGTGCGCATCCTCGCGCAGGAATTCACCGCCAGCCGCAACATGAAACGGGTCATACAGCATAATTCGGATCTGGTCGGCGCCATGCACGACGCCGAACCCTCCACCGAACAGTATTCGCTGTTCCGCAGCTATCTCGACGCCCGCCATCGCCGTGGCGGCATGTCCGATATGACCGTGCTCGACTACGCCATGATGGTCGAGGATACCCATGTCGACACCAAGGTCATCGAATACCGTCGCCGCGGACCCGACAGCTTCATCACCGGCAAGGGCCAGGGCGAACTGATCGCCGTGGCCCTCACCGACAAGATGGCCGATGGCCTGTCGATGGTCTATTCCTACTTCAACCCGGATTTCGAGGACCGCTCGCTCGGCACCTTCATGATCCTCGACCACATCGCCCGCGCCAGGGCGATGGGCCTGCCCCATGTCTACCTGGGTTACTGGGTCAACGGCTCGCGCAAGATGAATTATAAGATGCGCTTCCAGCCGCAGGAGCATCTCGGCCCGAAAGGCTGGGAACGCCACAATCACGAAGCGGTTTCGCGCTGATCTCCGCTTTCGGTATTCACTCTTAAATTGTTTCGAGGAGGATGCCGCTGGGCTTCCGGCCGATCGGCTGGGAGACCGGGCGAGTCAATTTTGCGCCTCCAAGCCTATCGCGAGAATTGCCGCATGCCTTCCCACAACGACCACCAGAGAGGCCTTCTGATCACCGCCATCGGCGGGCTGACGCTGACCGTCGACATTCCGCTGATCCGGCTCGCCGATGGCGAGGCGTGGACGATCCTGCTGTTGCGCACCGGCACAACCTTCGTCACCACGCTCATCATCTGGGCCGTCTGGCGTTCGCTGAGCGCAAAGGCACCGCAGCTTGTGCCGGGCTGGTCGGGGCTCATCGTTGCCGCCCTCTACGGGCTCGGCTCGATCGCCTTCATCACCGGCGTCTACAACACCTCGACAGCCAACCTCGTTTTCATCCTGGCGTTCACAACCATGTTCGCGGCCCTTTTGTCATGGCTGTTCCTGAAGGAGAGGCCACGACCGCTGACGCTTGTCGTGCTGGCATTGATGATCGTCGGCGTCACGATCATTGTCGGCGATTCCGTTGGAACCGGACATCTCTTCGGCGACTTGATGGCGCTATGCTCGGCTTTCATGATCGCCGCGGCCATCACCATCTCGCGCGCCAGCGGCAAGGATATGGGTTTCACGGCGCTGATCGGAGTGGTCCTGCCGCTGGCCGTTGCCGCCCTGATGGTTTCCAAGGTAGGTTTTCACGTCAACGCACCCTGGTGGATCATCTTCAACGGTGCCGTCATCATGCCGATCTCGTTCTTTTGCCTCGCCAACGGCCCGAAATACATCTCCGGGCCGGAAGTGGCGATGTTCTACCTGCTCGAAACCGTGCTGGCGCCGGTCTGGGTGTGGATGATCTTCGCCGAGACCCCGTCGCACAACAGCCTGATCGGCGGCGCGATCCTCATCGTCACCTTGATCGGCCATTCGCTCTGGCAGTTGCACGAGGGGCGCAAGCGCCGCGCCATGTTCGCCGTCAGTCACCCGGCCTGATTCTTTTTCGCGGCGGCGCGTTCGGCGACAATTTCGATCTGCGGCGGTGCGTCATCCTGCTCCGCCGGTTCGGCGGCAGCGAGTTCATCGGTCAGTTCCACCTCGCGCAGCCATTCGCGCCAGATTGCGACCAGCAGCGCCATCAGCACCGGCCCGATGAACAGGCCGAGAAAGCCCATCGTCTTGACGCCGCCGATCAGGCCGAAAAAGGTTGGCAGGAAGGGCAGCTTTATCGGCCCGCCGACCAGCTTCGGGCGCAATGTCTTGTCGACGATGAAGAGTTCGACCGCGCCCCAGATGAACAGCGCCAGCCCGGCCATCGGCGAGCCGCTGGCCGCGAGATAGATCGAGACAAGCGTGAAGGACAGCGGCGCGCCGCCGGGGATCAGCGCCATGATGCCGGTCAGCGCGCCGAGCGTCACCGGCGACGGTACGCCGGCCAGCCAGTAAGCGATACCCAACACCAGCCCTTCGCCGATGGCGATCACGGTCATGCCGGTCACCGTCGAGGAAATAGTCGCCGGCACCACGCGTGAGATCCGTTCCCATCTGGCCGGCAGGATGCGTTCGCCGAGGCGATCGATCTGTCCGGCGAAATGCTCGCCGTCGCGATAGGCGAAGAACAGCGCGATCATCATGAACAGCAGCGTCAGCAAAAGGCCGAAGGCGCTGCCGCCGGCGGCAAGCACGCCGCGATAGATGCTGCCGATATTGGCGCCACTGATCAGCTGGATCAGTTCGCCGATACCGCCGGGGTGGCCAACGTTGACCGTCCATTGTTCATTGAGCCATTCGCCCACCACGGGCATGGTGGCGATCCAGTGCGGCGTCGGCGCACCATAGCGGTTGGTCTCGATGGCCCAGCTGACCCATTCGCGCACCTCATTGATGGCGTAGGTGCCGGCAAGCGCGATCGGCACCACCAGGAAGGTCAGGATGAACAAGATCGCAAGCGTCGCGGCGATCGTGCGGTTGCCGCCGACGCCAGCGAGCAACCGCCGATAGAGCGGCCAACTGGCGAAAGCGATAACCAGGGCGGCAAGGACCGGGAACAGGAAGCCGTGGAAGAAATAAACGCCGGCGGCGACGATCAGCACCAGGAGCCAGCGCGCCGCCGACAGCGGCGGAATGACAGCGGCCCTGAGCGGCGTCGACAGGCCAAACAGGCGCTGCTGCCGCTCCGGCTTCTGTATCCTGACTTCCTTCAAGCGCCCAACTCTCCCTGGCCCATCGCATCGCTTATGCACTGATATAGTGCAGCAATCGTGACGACATTCCAAATGTTTGGGTGGAGCTGCTAATCTCCCCCCTTGAGGGGGAGATGGCCGGCAGGCCAGAGGGGGTCGCCGCGCGTGAGGCGCCAGCCTCCTCTGTTCGCGATTGGAGGTCGCGTCAGGACGTGCCGACCCCCTCTGTCGCCTTCGGCGACATCTCCCCCTCGAGGGGGGAGATTAGCAGCTACCCAAATTTCCCAGTCCTCGGGAATCCCTTCGGCACCATGCGTCCGGCCGAGGCTCGGGCACCGATCCATTCGATCAGCTCTTCACGCGACTTGACGAAGGTGCGGTCGGCCGAATCCTGCCAGGAGAGACCTGCCGCGAGCGTGAAGGTCTTGACGTCGAGGACACCGCCATCCTTGTACTTCTGCAGGCGCACGCCCTTGCCGCGCCCCATCTCCGGGATCTCGGCTAGCGGGAACACCAGCATCTTGCGGTTCTCGCCGACAATGGCGAGATGGTCGCCCGCGACGCTCACGCAGCGCTGGGCCTCGTCGGGCGCCTTGACGTTCATCACCTGCTTGCCCTTGCGGGTGTTGGCGACGACTTCTTCTTCCGGCACGATGAAACCGTTGCCGTCATGCGACACCAGCAGCAGCTTGCGCTTGGGATCATGGACGAAGGCGGTGACGATGTCCTGGTCGTTGTCCATGTCGACGATGATGCGGATCGGCTCGCCATGGCCACGCCCACCCGGAAGCCGGTCGGCGCCGATCGTGTAGAACTTGCCGCCGGTGGTGAAGACCAGCACCTTGTCGGTCGTCTGGGCGTGGAAGGCGAGCTTGAGGCTGTCGCCTTCCTTGAAGGTCAGGGCCGAATGGTCGGTCAGATGACCTTTCATGGCCCTCAGCCAGCCCTTTTCCGACACGACGACGGTGACCGGCTCGCGCTCGATCATGGCATGGGCGATATCGGTCAGGTCATGTTCGGGTGCATCTGCGAACTCGGTCCGGCGCTTGCCGATCTCGGTCTCGGGCCCGTATTTCTGGCGAACATTGGCGACTTCCCACTTGATCGTCGCCCACTGCTTGGCGTCGGACGCAAGCAGTGCCTCGATCTGCTTCTTCTCGCCGGTCAGGCCATTGAATTCCTCGCGGATTTCGAATTCCTCGAGCTTGCGCAGCGCTCTCAGCCGCATGTTGAGGATGGCTTCGGCCTGGGTGTCGGTGAGTGACCAGCGCGCCATCATCACTTGCTTGGGCTCGTCCTCCTCGCGGATGATCCTGATCACCTCGTCGATGTTGAGGTAGGCGATCAAATAGCCGGCGAGGATCTCCAGCCGCCTTTCGATCTCGCCGAGACGGTGCTTGGAGCGGCGGATCAGGACGTCGCGGCGGTGCTCCAGCCATTCCTTGAGCACGCCTTTCAGCGACAGCACGTTCGGCACCTTGCCGCGCGACAACACGTTCATGTTGAGCGGAAAGCGGCTTTCGAGCTCGGTCAGCTTGAACAGCGATTCCATCATGATGCCGGGATCGACCGAGCGGCTCTTCGGCACCAGCACAACGCGGATGTCCTCGGCGCTCTCGTCGCGGATATCCTCGAGCAGCGGCAGCTTGCGCGCCATCAAGAGCTCGGCGATCTTTTCGATCAGCCTGGCCTTCTGGACGCCGTAGGGGATTTCGGTGACGACTATGTTCCAGGTGCCCCTGCCCTGATCCTCCTGGTTCCATTTCGCCCTGACGCGAAAGCCGCCGCGGCCGGTTTCATAAGCTTCGAGGATCGAGGCGCGGCTGTCGACGATGATGCCGCCGGTCGGGAAATCCGGACCTTGTACGAAATCCATCAGCTTCGTCACCGGCGCATCCGGATGCTCGATCAGGTGGAGCGCGGCGTCGCAAAGCTCGGCCGCATTGTGCGGCGGGATCGAGGTCGCCATGCCGACGGCGATACCGGAAGAGCCGTTGGCGAGCAGGTTCGGGAAGGCGCCGGGCAGCACGGCGGGCTCCTCGTCTTCCTCGTTATAGGTCGGTCGGAAATCGACGGCGTCCTCGGTGATGCCTTCCAGCAGCAGCGTCGACACTTCGGTCATGCGCGCTTCGGTGTAGCGCATGGCGGCGGCGTTATCGCCGTCGATATTGCCGAAATTGCCCTGCCCGTCGACGAGCGGGTAGCGCATCGAAAAATCCTGCGCCAACCGCACCAACGCGTCGTAGATCGACTGGTCGCCATGCGGATGGAATTTGCCCATCACCTCGCCGACGATGCGGGCGCATTTGGCAAAGCCCTGGTCGGGGTTGAGTCGCAACAGGCGCATGGCATGCATAATGCGACGATGCACCGGCTTCAGCCCGTCGCGCACGTCCGGCAGTGCCCGGTGCATGATGGTCGACAGCGCGTAGGCGAGGTAGCGCTCTTCCAGCGCCTTCTTCAGATCGACCGGCTCGATATTGTCGCCGCCGCCACTCTCGGGCGGCAAAAGCCTTTTTCCCATGGGCTGGCACTAGCCGAGCGGGTGATTCGCGGCAAGAGGCACCGGTATGCGTCCTCCTAAAGCGCGTCGCGTTCGACCGGCCTCATGCGACGCTTTAGGTTTGTTTTGATGCATGTCGTAATCGCAAAACCGCTGCACACTTTTGCGCGACATCCATTATGAAACAGGAATTGGAAGCGTCACGACGCCGGCCAACATCAACCCGTTACATCCTGCTTCTATCGCAAGCCTGATGGATCGGGTTTGCCTTTGGCCGCGATTTTCGATCATTGTGCCGAGGCACGCCTTTTTCCGGTCCAGTTCGTCACCGAATGGTGACGACGCGACGATTCGAAAAGAATTTCAGGACACTCTCAGGGGAGCTCTCGATGACGATCAGACACTCGACACTTATTAAAAGACTGGCTTTTTCGACCTTTTTGCTGACGCTGCCGCTGAACGCGGCCCTAGCGCAGGATACCGCGGTCGCCGACCGGCTGAAGGCTGCCCTCGCCGCCCAAGGCGTCGACCTCTCCTGGACCGGAGTAACCGGCGACACCTCCAGCATGGTTCTGCAAGGCGTAGCGGTCAAGCCGGCGGCCGAAAAGGAGGCGCTCAAGATCGGCGACGTCAAGCTCGAAGGCGTGACCGAAGCCAATGGCGGCTATCAAATCGCGACCGTATCGACGTCGCCGTTCGAACACAGCGAAGATGGCGTCACGCTCAATCTCAGCCCCTTCGTCATCCACGACATGACGGTTCCGGCCGAAGGCGCAACCGGTCCGCTGGGCTCGCTGATGATGTACAAATCGGCCGAGCTCGACAACATGACAGTCAAAGTGGCTGACAAGACCGCTTTCTCGATGGACGGGCTTGCCATCGCAATCACGCCGCCGGCCGACGGCAAGGCCTTGGCGTTTTCCGGCACCACGGAAAAATTCGCTGCCGACCTGACACTGGTCGAAGATCCGAAGTCCAAGGAAGTCATCAACGCGCTCGGCTACCAGAACATATCAGGCAATCTTGAGATGGAAGGCACCTGGCAGCCTACCGACGGCAGGATGGACTTGTCGAAATACGAAATATCCGTCGACAATGCCGGCACGCTCGGCATGACCTTCGATCTCGGCGGCTACACGCTGGACGTCATCAAATCACTGCAGGAGATGCAGAAGAAGATGGCAGCGCAGCCCGAAGGCGCGGACAATTCCGCTCAAGGCATGGCCATGCTCGGGCTACTGCAGCAGCTTTCGTTCAACAGCGCCTCGATCCGCTTCGACGACGATTCGCTGACCAAAAAGGTGCTCGATTATGCCGGCAAGCAGCAAGGCATGTCCGGCAAGGACATCGCCAACCAGGCCAAGGCGATCGTGCCATTCGGCATGGCGCAGCTCAACAATCCGGAACTGACGGCGCAGGTTTCGGCCGCGGTCAACAAGTTCCTCGACGATCCGCAAAGCATCGAGGTCTCGGCCGAGCCGTCGGCAGCGGTGCCGTTCGCGCTGATCATGGCGGGCGCCATGTCCAACCCGCTCGACCTGCCGAAAACGCTCGGCGTGACGGTTACGGCGAACGAAGATTGATAGAGACAGGCTTCAAGCAAAAAGCCCGGCAGCGCTGCCGGGCTTTTTTATGAATCAATAGCACCCGGTTCGGAGCGTTTCCTAAACCTCTTTCTTCGTCGCCACCACGCGCAGCGACAATTCGCGAAGCTGCTGCGGGCTGGCTTCCGACGGCGCGTTCATCAACAGGTCGTAGGCCTGCTGGTTCATCGGAAACATGGTCACTTCGCGCAGGTTCCTTGCGCCGACCAGAAGCATGACGACACGGTCGATGCCGGCCGCCATGCCGCCATGCGGCGGGGCGCCATACTGGAAGGCGCGGTAAAGGCCGCCGAAGCGTTCCTCGACTGTTGCGCGGTCCAGCCCGACGGTTTCGAACGCCTTGACCATGGTTTCGGGCAGATGGTTGCGGATGCCGCCTGAGGCGATCTCGAAACCGTTGCAGACCATGTCGTACTGGAACGCCTTGATGCCGAGCAGATCCTCGCCGTTAAGCGCATCGATGCCACCTTGCGGCATCGAGAACGGATTGTGCGCGAAGTCGATCTTCTTCTCCTCCTCGTTCCATTCGAAGAACGGGAAGTCGACGATCCAGCACAATTCGAAGCGGTCGCGGTCGACAAGATTGAGCTCCTCGCCGGCGCGGCTGCGCGCCGCTCCCGCGAAGGAGACGAATTTCTTCGGGTCGCCGGCGACGAAGAAGGCGGCATCGCCATCGGCAAGGCCGAGTTGTTGGCGGATCGCCTCGGTGCGCTCCTCGCCGATGTTCTTGGCCAGCGGCCCGGCGCCTTCAAGCTTCTCGCCCTCCTTGCGCCAGAAGATGTAGCCCAGCCCTGGCTGGCCCTCGCCTTGCGCCCATGAGTTCATGCGGTCGCAGAAGGCGCGAGACCCGCCGGTTTTCGCTGGAATTGCCCAGACCTCGGCCTTCGGATCGTTGGCAAGGATGTTGGCGAATACCTTGAAGCCGGAATCGCGAAAATTATCCGAGACGGCCTGCATCTCGATCGGGTTGCGCAGATCCGGCTTGTCGGTGCCGTATTTGCGCATGGCGACATCATAGGCGATGCGCGGAAACTTCTGCGTCACCGGCTTGCCGGCGGCAAAGGTCTCGAACACCCCCCGCATCACCGGCTCCATGGTGGTGAACACGTCCTCCTGCTCGACGAAGCTCATCTCCACGTCGAGCTGATAGAATTCACCCGGCAGACGGTCGGCGCGCGGATCCTCGTCGCGGAAGCACGGCGCAATCTGGAAGTAGCGGTCGAAGCCGGACACCATGATCAGCTGCTTGTACTGCTGCGGTGCCTGCGGCAGCGCGTAGAACGTGCCGGGGTGAATGCGCGACGGCACCAGAAAGTCGCGCGCCCCTTCCGGCGACGAGGCGGTCAAGATCGGCGTCGAGAATTCGGTGAAGCCGACCTCGCCCATCAGCTTGCGCATCTCGGCGATGATTTTCGTCCGCGCGACGATATTCTTGTGCAGCGTGTCGCGGCGCAGATCGAGGAAGCGGTATTTGAGGCGGATGTCCTCCGGATAGTCCGGCTCGCCGAAGACCGGCAGTGGCAATTCCTTGGCCGCCGACAGCACCTCGATCTCGCGCGCAAAAATCTCGATCTCGCCGGTCGGCAAATTAGGGTTAACAGTGTCGGCGAGGCGCGCCTTGACCTCGCCGTCGACGCGGACGACCCATTCGCCGCGCAAGGTCTCGGCAATCTTGAAGGCCGGCGAATCCGGATCGGCGACGATCTGCGTCAGGCCGTAGTGGTCGCGCAAATCGATGAACAGCAAGCCGCCATGGTCGCGCACGCGATGCACCCAGCCCGACAGGCGAACGGAGGAACCGACGTCGGCCTTCCTCAACTGGGCACAGGTATGGCTGCGGTAACGATGCATTGTCATTCTTAAAGTCCGGATGTTGGGTTGCGGCCGAGGCATGATGGCCCAGCCTGAAAATTTGCGCGAAAAGCACATGAGAGGGTGCATTTGTCAAGGCAAGCGGCGCACGGGTCGATTTCGCGTTTCTTCCCGCCCCTGCCCCACCAGCATCAATTTATCCCAGAGGCCTCAATCCTAATTCGCTGCTCTGTGCGGCAGTTCAACTATCCACCTTATCCCTTGACCCCGCCCGCCGTGAGGCCGGAGACGATCTTGCGCTGGAAGATGAGGACGAGGATGACGAGCGGCACGGTGACGATCACCGATGCGGCCATGATGTTGCCCCACGGGATCTCGAACTGCGAGTTGCCGGAGAGCAGCGCGATCGCGACCGGCACGGTTCGCTGCTCGTTGCTGGAGGTAAACGTCAGAGCGAACAGGAACTCGTTCCACGCACCGATGAACGCGAGAAGCCCGGTGGTCGCCAGCGCCGGCCACATCAGCGGCAGGAAGACGCGGCTGATGATGATCCAGGGCGTGGCGCCATCGAGGATCGCCGCTTCCTCCAGCTCGATCGGCAGGTCGCGAACGAAGGCGGTGAGCACCCAGACGGTGAACGGCAAGGTGAAGATCATGTAGGACAAGATCAGCGCGAACGGCGAATTGTAGAGGCCGAAGGTGCGGATCAGCTCGAAAAGACCGGCAAGCACCGCCAATTGCGGGAACATCGAGACGGACAGGATAATGAGGAGCAGAGCCGAGCGGCCTCTGAAGCGGATGCGCGCCAGCGCATAGGCGGCGGTGACGCCGAGGAACAGCGAAATGACGACAACGGCGCTCGAGATGAACAGCGAGTTCACGAGGTTGCGCAGGAAGGTCCCCTCGGTGAAAACGGTCCGGTAATTGCTGAAGGTAATCGTCGTCGGCCAATAGTCGATCTGGAAGAGCGCCGTCCCCGATTTCAGGCTGGTGATGATGGCGTAGTAGAACGGGAACACCGCGACGACGACGATGACGGCGACGAGGAGGTAGAAAGCCGCGCGCTTGACGATCCACATGGTCAGTAGTCCCACATGATCAATAGTCCTTGTCCAGTCTTATCCGGCCGAGCCAGAGAACGAGCATGGTCAGCAGAGCTAGGATGAGGAAGAGCAGCGTCGAGGCGGCGGAACCGTAGGCGAACTTGTCGAACTCAAACAGGCTCTCGCGGGCAAACACCGACATCGACTTGGTGTGTATGTTGTTTGGCGTGAGCACGTAGATCAGATCGAAGATGCGCAAGGCATCGAGACCGCGAAAGATCATGGCCACCATCAACGCCGGTCGGATGAGCGGCAAGGTGATCTTCCAGAAAATTCTCCACGCGCCGACGCCGTCGAGCTTGGCGACCTCGTAGATTTCCTGTGGAAGCATCTGGAGACCGGCGAGAATGAGAAGCGCCATGAAAGGGGTCGCTTTCCAGATGTCGACAACGAGGACGGCGACCATCGCCGTGTCGGCGCTGGCCGCCCAGGCGATTTTTGTGCTGATCAGGCCAAGCTTGAGCAGGACGTCGTTGATGATGCCGAACTGGTCGTTGAGCATCCACTGCCACATTTTCGCCGAGACGATCGTCGGGATCGCCCAAGGGATGAGGATCGCGGCGCGCACGATGCCACGGCCGCGAAACTTGGTGTTGAGCACCAACGCGACGATCATGCCGAGCACCGTCTCGCAGGTCACCGAAATCACCGCGAAGCGCACCGTGTTCCAGACAGCGCGCCACCAGACCGGATCGGCGAGCAGCCCGTCATAGATGACGCGGCCGCTCGGCATTTGCAGGACGGAGAAATAGTTGGCGAAGCCAACCCAGCGGCGGGCTTCGAGGTCGGCGAGCGAGGCATCCGTGAACCCGAAATAGATCGTGCGCATCAACGGCCAGCCGGCAACGGCGGCAAGCACGATGAGCATCGGGGCAAGCAGCAGCCATGCCGAGCGCGCACGCTGACGCGCCAGCAGCGAGCCTGAGCGCGGCGAGGTCACCAGGCGGTGCCTTTGAGTCTGGTCAAGGAGAACTCCAGATCGGCAAGGTTGTCCGCAGCCGTGCCCTCGCCGGAAATGGTGTTGTGGACGGCGGTCCAGAACTCGCTCGATGCCTCATTGTACCTGCTCTTGGCCTGGGCCGAGGGACGCGGCACCGCGTTGAGGACGACTTCCTTCCAGCGCGGAATCACCGGCTGGGCGCTGGCGATGTCGGCATCGTCATAGAGTGCCTCGATGGTCGGCAGATATGCCCCCTTCAAGGCGCGGTACTTCTGCATCTGAGGCGAGGCGATCCATTTGACCAGCTCGATCGCTGCATCCGGGTTCTTCGAATATTTGGAAACCGCGAGATTCCAGCCGCCAAGCGTTGCTGCCGGGCGGGCGCCCTCACCCGACCCCGGCGGCAGCGTCGTCACCTCGAACTTGGCTTTGATGGGTGAGCTTTCGCTGTTGCCAAGCGCGTAGGCGTAGGGCCAGTTGCGCATGAAGACGGCGTTGCCGGTCTGCCAGACACCGCGCGACTCTTCTTCCTGGTAGGCCAGAACGCCGGGCGGTGAGATGGTTCCCACCCAGCTCCTCGCCATTTCCAGCGCCGCGGCTGCTTGCGGATTGTTGATGGAGATCGTGCCGTCCGGCTCGATAACCTGGCCGCCGCCGTTCGACTTCACCCATTCGAGTGCATCGCAGGTCAGCCCCTCGTAGGCGTTGCCCTGGAAAAGGAAGCCCCACATGTCCTTGTTGCCGGCCTCGCGCTCCTTGTCCATGACACGCTTGGCGGTGTCGGCAAGCTCGGCCCAGCTGGCCGGCACCCTGGCGCCGTATTTGTCGAGGAGATCCCTGCGGTAGTAGAGCGCCGGAGCGTCGGTGAAGATCGGCAACGCGACGAGCTTGCCGTCCACGGTCTGCGATTTGATGATCGATGGGAAATGGGCGCCAACGACATCCTTGGTCGCTTCGGTCAGGTCGATGAACTGCCTTGCAAGCTGGGGGGCCCAGATGATGTCTGTTTGATAGACGTCGACGTCGCTGCTTCCGGCAGCGAGCCAGAGCCGGTATTGGCCAAACTGGTCCGTCGCCGAGGGCGGCAGCGGAACGACGCTAACCTTGTTGCCGGTCTTCTTCTCGTACTGATCGAGGATCTCGCGAAGGATTCTCTGGCCGTTGCCGGTGTCGCCGGACACCATCGCGAGGTCGACAGCCCGCGCCGGCCCGGCCGCCAGAACTGCGGCCACGGCAAATGCAGCAAATGCGGGATGAAATTTCATGATGGCGGACCTCCCTTTGGAGCTTCAGGCCGGGCAGCAGAAACGGACGTCGATGCCCGACACCGTCTCCGCACACCGGCAGCTCACAAGACGCGTATTCGCCCACCAGCACTGAACTACAAAGATACGCCTTGGTTCCCAACACGGAGCGTCGGGCGCCACGCGGCAGCGCAAGCTCCCACGTCGGTAGTGGACCTAAAGCGCGTCGCGTTCGATCGGCCTCATGCGACGCGGTTTAGGTTCTTGTTTTTATGCATGTCGTTATCGCAAAACCGCTGCACACTTTTGCGCGACATGCATTAAGGCCCCCCGGCTGGCCCCAACGCCACCGGGAATTGCCGCTGGCATTGGCGAAGGCGATGGTTCAAGAAGGATCAACGACAGGCATTCCTTCATGTCCTCCATCCGCCCGCTGATCCCGCTCCTGATCGCCGCCGGCATCCTGCTCGGCGGCAACGGCCTGCAGAGCACCTTGATTGCGCTGCGTGGTGCGCAGGAGGGTTTTCCCGCTTCCTCGATCGGCCTGATGGGCACGTTCTATTTCGCCGGCTTCCTGCTCGGCTGCCTTGCCGTGACCCGCATCATGAAGTCCGTTGGCCATGTGCGCGCCTTTTCGGCACTCGCGGCGATCGCCTCGGCGGGAACGCTGCTTCTGGTGCTGGTCATCGATCCGGTGATGTGGTGCGCCGTGCGCTTTGCCGGCGGGTTCTGCTTTGCCGGCCTGTTCACCATCATGGAAGCCTGGCTGAATTCCGGCGTCACCAACACCGACCGGGCGCGGGTGCTTGCCATCTACCGCATGGTCGACATCGGCTCGGTGACGGGCGCCCAGTTCCTGATCCCGATCTTCGGCGCCGGCGGCTTTGCCATCTTCGCCATCATGTCGATGATGATCACCGTTTCGCTGGTGCCGGTTTCGCTCGGCGACCGCTCCAATCCGACGCCGCCGGAAGACGTCAAGCTCGATTTGGCGCGCGTCTGGCGGATTTCACCGCTCGGCTGCTTCGGCTGCATCGCCGTCGGCGTCACAAACAGCGCCTTCCGCACCCTGTCGCCGGTCTATGCCGAGCAGATCGGCATGTCGGTCGCCGACGTCGTCACCTTTGTCAGCGTCGGCATTTTTGGCGGCGCCATCATCCAATACCCGCTTGGCTATCTCTCCGACCGCTGGGACCGGCGCTCGGTCCTGCTGATGACGACGTGCTGTGCGATGGTGGCGGCACTGGCGCTGGCGTTCGTGGCAGGCGGCAGTCCGTTCCTCAACTTCCTGCTCGTCTTCATCTTCGGCTGCTTCGCCATGCCGCTCTATTCGCTGTCGGCCGCGCATTCCAACGACCGCGCCGACAAGGGCGAGTTCGTGCTGATCAATGCAGCCTTGATGCTGTTTTATTCCTTTGGCGCCATCGGCGGGCCGTTCGCCGCCTCGACGGTGATGCAATTTTTCGGGCCGAGCGCGCTGTTCGTGTTCAGCGCCACCGTCTATGCGATCTTCGTGGCCGTCATCCTTTACCGGATGCAGGCGCGCTCCGCCGTGCCGGCCAGCCATCGCAGCCGTTTTACGGCGCTGTTGCGCACGTCTACGGTTTTTGCCCGGTTGGCGAAGCGGAATGCTGATCCCGATGAACCCGTAAAGCCCCGATAGAGGTGCTTGCGCTTGACGAAAGCGCGCGCGGCTGAAATTGAAAGAGACCCTATCCCTTGCCAAAAGCGATTTGATGCACGTCATCACCACCCAGAAAGAACTCGAGACCGTTATTGCCGCTTTCGAAAAGGCGGAGTTCGTCACCGTCGATACCGAATTCATTCGCGAAACGACCTTCTGGCCGATCCTGTGCCTGATCCAGATGGCAGCGCCCGGGGTGACGGCGCTGATTGATCCGCTGTCGCCCGACATCGACCTGAAACCGTTCTTCAGGCTGATGGCCAATGAGGCGATCGTCAAAGTCTTCCATGCGGCGCGGCAGGACATCGAAATCATTGTGCATCTCGGCGATCTGGTGCCGCATCCGGTGTTCGACACCCAGGTCGCGGCGATGGTCTGCGGCTTCGGCGACAGCGTCTCCTACGACCAGCTGGTGCAGCGCATCACCGGCGCGAGGCTCGACAAGTCCTCGCGCTTCACCGACTGGCGCCACCGTCCGCTGTCCGAAAAGCAGCTCGACTACGCGCTCGCCGACGTCACCCACCTGATCGAGGTCTACAAGCATCTCAGCGCCGAGCTGGTGCGGGAAAACCGCGCCCACTGGCTGAACGAGGAGATGGACGTGCTGACCTCGCGCGAGACCTACGATCCGCATCCCGAGGATGCCTGGAAGCGGCTCAAGATGCGGCTGCGCAAGCCGCAGGAACTGGCGATCGTCCAGGCGGTGGCCGCCTGGCGCGAACGCGAAGCGCGCGAGCGCGACGTGCCGCGCGGCCGGGTGCTCAAGGACGATGCGATCTACGAAGTAGCGCAGCAGGCGCCGCGCGACGCTGCGGCGCTGAGCAAGCTGCGCACCACGCCGAAGGGCTGGGAGCGCTCGTCGACGGCTACGGCACTGCTTGGAGCAGTAAACGCTGCGCTCGCCCTGCCCAGGGAAGAGATGCCGAAGCTGCCGAAGAGCTTCCAGCCGCCAGAGGGGTCGAGCGCCGCGGCGGAGTTGCTGAAGGTGCTGCTGCGGATCGTTGCCGAAAAGGAAGGCGTCGCATCCAAGGTACTCGCCTCCAGTGACGACATCGACCGCATCGCTGCCGAGGGCGAGGAAGCCGACGTGCCTGCATTGCAAGGTTGGCGGCGTGCCGTTTTCGGCGAGGCCGCGCTCAAGCTGGTGCGCGGCGAACTCGCCATCAGGTTCGACAAGCGCAAGATTGCAGTGTTCGATTTGTAGCCTTGAGCTTGCTCAGACCAAGCCGAGCAGATGCAGCGCCAGCCATATCCAGCCAAGTGCGAGAACTACCGCGCCCAGGTAGAATGCCCTGCTGCGCAGGAGTAGCCGATTGCTGGTCAAGTGGACCGATGCGTGAAGATAGCGGGAGACGACAAAGATCCACATCAGTGCCAAGGTCAGATAATTGACGCCATTGGTCACGTGCAGGGTCAAGCATAAGACGTAGAAGAGCACCGGCAGTTCGAACTGGTTACTCAGATTGTTGGCGACGCTGATGCTGGAACCAGGCTCCGTCGAGCGCGTCTTGAACTGGCCGGTCTTGGCTTCGCCCGATCTGACCGCACCATAACGGCGCCGGCCCATTACGAAATAGACGATATAGACCAGCAGCACCTGCGCCAGCATCGGCCAGAAGATCGCGGTCTGGTTCAAGACGCCCCCTGTCGTTGTCACCCAGCCTTCAAGGCCGTTTCTGAGCCATCAGAGTGAAAGCCGCAATGACGGTCACCGGTATCGCCAGTAGGGCGAATTTGGTGACGATCAGCGCCGAGGCGAAGGATAGCGAATCCGGATTGGCTGACAGGAAATCGGACAATAGACGAGCCACGGCGATGTTCTGGGCATAGTCGGCAAGCGTGTAGGGCAGCACCAGCACGGCTGCGAATATCGCCTGGGTTTGCGCAGGCAGTGCACGGAAGTTTTTCAGCCGCCTGCCCGTGGCCAGGATCAGGCTGACCATCGTCAGCGATAGCAGCGCCGGAAAAAGCAGGTCGAAGGTCAGGTAATGCCAGACGAGAATAATCTCGCTGCCGCGCCGGCCGAGGGCCGTTAGCCAGGCCATGCCCTCATCCGGAGTGAAACCGGCATAGCGCATGTCGAGCGACGGCAGACCGCCGCTCAATTGGCGAAAATAGAGGAACTCCATCGCCGTCATGATGATGAAAACCGCCACGGTGGCGACACACAGTGCGGCCGCGTGGCGCGACAGCCGCAGGATCATTGCCGCCAGATTGCGCCAAGACGCATGACGGTCAGGCTCCGCCAGGATAATTCGGGCTTTCGCGGGTAATCGTGACGTCATGGGCGTGGCTTTCACGAAGTCCGGCATTGGATATCCGCACAAAAGTGGCGCGCTCGCGGAAATCGGCAAGGTCGCGGCCACCGACATAACCCATAGCGGCTTTCAGGCCGCCTGCAAGCTGGTGCAGCACGCCAGACACAGGTCCTTTGTACGGCACCTGCCCTTCGATGCCTTCCGGGACCAGTTTCAGCGTGTCGCGCACCTCGGCCTGGAAGTAGCGATCGGCGGAGCCGCGCGCCATCGCGCCGACCGAGCCCATGCCGCGATAGGCTTTGAAGGAGCGGCCCTGATGCAGATAGACCTCGCCCGGGCTCTCGTCGGTGCCGGCCAGCAGCGAACCGATCATCGCCGCGCTGGCCCCGGCGGCCAGCGCCTTGGCGAGATCGCCCGAATATTTGATGCCGCCATCGGCAATGACCGAGACGCCCGATTTCTGCGCCGTCTCGACCGCCGACATGATCGCCGAGAGCTGCGGCACGCCGACGCCGGCGACGATGCGGGTGGTGCAGATGGAACCCGGCCCGATGCCGACCTTGACTGCGTCGGCGCCGGCATCGATCAGCGCCAGCGTGCCTTCTGACGTGGCGACGTTGCCGGCCAGGATGCGAACCGAGTTGGAGAGTTTTTTGGCCCGCGTCACCGCATCCAGGACGCGCTGCGAATGACCGTGCGCGGTGTCGATCACCAGAAGGTCGACGCCGGCCTCGATGAGGCGCTCGGCCCGTTCGAAACCGTCATCGCCGACGCTGGTGGCGGCGGCGGCCCGCAAGCGTCCCTGCGCATCCTTGGTGGCGTGCGGGTTGAGCTGCGACTTCTCGATGTCCTTGACCGTGATCAGCCCAACGCAATTGCCGTCCCGGTCGACCACAACAAGCTTCTCGATGCGGTGCTGATGGAGCAGTCGCTTGGCCTCGTCCTGATCGACGTTCTCCTTGACCGTGATCAGGTTCTCGCGGGTCATCAGCTCATAGACCTTTTGCGCCGGGTCGGAGGCGAAGCGGACGTCGCGGTTGGTCAGGATGCCGACCAGCCGGCCCACCGTGTGGCCGCCGCTGCCGCCGTTCTCGACCACCGGAATGCCCGAGATGCTGTAGGTGCGCATCAGACCCAGCGCATCTGCAAGCGTCGCCTCGGGACCGATGGTGACGGGGTTGACCACCATGCCGGATTCGAATTTCTTCACTTGCCGCACCTGCTCGGCCTGTTCGGCCGGCGAGAAATTGCGGTGGATGACGCCGATGCCGCCGGCCTGGGCCATGGCGATGGCAAGCCTTGCCTCGGTGACCGTGTCCATGGCGGCCGACAGGATCGGCACGTTGAGGTCGATGTCGCCGGCGATGCGGGTGCGGATGTCGGTCTCGCCGGGCATGACCTCGGAATGACCCGGCTGCAGCAGCACGTCGTCAAAAGTCAGCGCCAATGCGCCGGTGGACGTCTCGATGATTTTTGCCATGGCCAGCCCTCGGAATGCAGGAAAGGCGCTCGCCCTGATGGACAGCGCCGACTCGTCTTCTTCCCTTTCAGGATTGGCGCTGGCTCGTAACACGTCCCGTCGCCGTTGAAAAGCCGATGGTTGTGTAGTGGCAAAGCTGCATTTGCCCCAGGTGCTGCAAGACTTGCGGTCGCACAAACGTGACAGCAATTTAATGCGACATCCGGGCCAAGGCATGATAACCGCCCTACGTGTCGGTTTGGCCCTCAAGGCCGGCAAGCAAGCGGCGACGCACATTTCAAGGCCGGATCCATCGTGAACCGCACCATTCCGCTTATTCTGGCGGTCGCTCTATTCATGGAGAACATGGATTCGACCGTCATTGCGACATCGTTGCCGGCGATCGCCATCGACATCCACACCAGCCCGATCGCGCTCAAGCTGGCGCTGACCGCCTATCTGGTATCGCTGGCGATCTTCATTCCGATCAGCGGCTGGATGGCCGACCGCTTTGGCGCCAAGAATGTCTTCCGTGCCGCGATCGCCGTGTTCATCGCCGGTTCGGTCGCGTGCGCCATGTCCAATTCGCTGCCGGCTTTCGTGGTGTCACGCTTCCTGCAAGGCATTGGCGGCGCCATGATGACGCCGGTCGGACGCCTGGTGCTGGTACGCGCGACGCCGAAAAGCGAACTCGTCGCCGCCATGTCATGGCTGACCGTCCCGGCTCTGGTCGGCCCGCTGGTCGGCCCGCCGGTCGGCGGCTTCATCACGACCTATTTTTCCTGGCACTGGATTTTTCTGATCAACGTGCCGATCGGGCTGATCGGCATCTGGCTGGCCACGCGTTTCCTGCCAAAGACCGACCCTGCCGAGACACCGCCACTCGATTTCATCGGTTTTGTGCTGAGCGGGCTGGCGGCATCGGGCATTGTGTTCGGCCTGTCGGTGGTCAGCCTGCCGGCTCTGCCGCCCGCTGCCGGCTTTTTCACCGTAGCCGTCGGGCTGGCGTCGGCGGTGCTTTATCTGCTGCACGCGCGCCGCGCCAAGAATCCGCTGCTGGCGCTCGAGCTGTTTCGCAATCGGGTGTTCCGCTCGTCGGTGCTCGGCGGCGGATTGTTCCGCATTGGCATTGGTGCCGTACCTTTCCTGTTGCCGCTGATGTTCCAGATCGGTTTCGGGCTGACGCCGTTCCAGTCCGGCATGATCACCTTTGTCTCGGCGATCGGCGCCATAGGCATGAAATTCGTCACCGCGCTGATCTTCAGGGTCGCCGGCTTCCGCCGTGTGCTGATTTCAGGCTCGCTCATCGCTGCCGCGTCCATCGCCATCAACGGCCTGTTCACACCCGATACGCCCTATGGGCTGATCCTCGCCATGCTGCTCGCCGGGGGCTTCATCCGCTCGATGTTCTTCACCGGCATCAATGCGCTTGCCTACGCCGAGATTTCGGCCGCCGACACCAGCAAGGCGACGCCGATCACGGCGGTGTTCCAGCAGTTGGCGATCGCGCTCGGCGTGGCGCTGGCCGGCGGCATCCTGGAAGTGTCGACCAAGATCCATGGCGGCCCACTGACGCTGAGCGACTTCCACACCGCCTTCTTCATCGTGGCGGCGGTGTCGGCGGCGGCCTCGCTGTCGTTCATGCGGCTGGCGCCGGACGCCGGCAATGCCGTATCGGGACATGGCCGACTGACGCCGCCGAAGACCCTGGAGCCGGTGAGCCCGCCGGGGAGTTGAGGGGGCGGAGCGGTACAGAACGGAGCAATGCAGAACCGTAGCGATCCTTCCCACCCCCCTCTGTCCTACCGGACATCTCCCCCGCAAGGGGGGAGATCGGTTGTGCTACCGCTTTCGCCAATGTTCAACGTTGCAGGATTAGACGGCGCGCCGAAGCTGCCAATCTCCCCCCTCGTGGGGGAGATGTCCGGCAGGACAGAGGGGGGTGCTGTCCCTCCAGCGTCAACAAGCTGAGGCAGCTTAACCCTTAAAATCCTTCGCCAACAAATAGAGCTCCACCGACTCATCGCGCGAGGCCGGCGGCTTGACGTGATGGACCGAGCGGAAATTCCGCTTCAGCCTGGCCAGCAATTCGTTCTCGGCGCCGCCCTGAAACGTCTTGGCGAGGAAATGTCCGCCCGGCTTCAATACCGACAGCGCGAAATCGGCCGCCACCTCGCACAAATGCATGGTGCGGATGTGGTCGGTCCGCTTGTGGCCGGTGGTGGGTGCGGCCATGTCGGAGAGCACGATGTCCGGCGGCCCGCCCAGCGTCTCGGCCAGCTTCTGCGGCGCCTGGGGATCGAGGAAATCCATCAGCAGCACCGGCGCGCCCGGCACCGCGTCCATCTCGAGGTAATCGATGCCGACGACGTTCGGGTGTTCCGCCGTAGATTTCGTACGTGCGGCGGCGACCTGGCACCAGCCGCCGGGTGCCGCACCAAGGTCAATCACCTTCATGCCGGGCTTGAGCAAATGGTGCTTGTCGTCGATCTCGATCAGCTTATAGGCGGCGCGCGAGCGATAGCCATCGGCCTTCGAGCGCTGGACATAGGGATCGTTGATGTGGCGCTGCAGCCAGCGGCGCGACGATTCCTTCAGCCCGCTTTTCTTCTTGATCTTCGTCTTCAGCACGCGAATGCCGGCCGAACTCGGTCTTTCCGGTTTCTTCGTCATTGCCGGCCACGCCCACTGTTGCGCCAGACGCCGTCATCGGCCATCAATTCGCTCAATATTCCCTCGCGCAGGCCACGGTCGGCGACACGCAGCCGCTCCGACGGCCAGACGGCGCGGATCGCCTCCAATATGGCGCAGCCGGCCAGAACCAGGTCGGCGCGGTCGGCGCCGATGCAAGGGTTGGCGACGCGCTGTTGGAAATCCCAGCCGACCAGTTTTTCGACCATGCGATCAACGCTGTCGCGATTCATCCACAGCCCGTCGACGCGGCGGCGGTCGTAGCGTTCGAGATCGAGGTGGACGCCGGCCAGCGTCGTCACCGTGCCCGACGTGCCGAGCAAATGGAATTTCGGGCTGGACAGGAGGTGGCTCAGCCGGTCGCGCCCGTCGAAGGCGCGCAGCCGCATTGCGACATCCTCGACCATGGCGCCAAAGATCTCGCGCGTCACCGCGCGGCCGCCGAAACGCTCCGCCAGCGAGACGACGCCGACCGGCAGCGAGGTCCACGACACGATATGGTTGGCAAGCCTTGGCGAGCGCTGACCGGTGAGGTCGATCAGCGCGATTTCGGACGAGCCGCCGCCGATGTCGAACAGCACGACGCCTTGCGTGTCGCGCTCGACCAGCGAGCCGCAGCCCGACACTGCCAGCCGCGCCTCGGTCTGGCGGTCGATGATTTCGAGCTTCAGGCCGGCCTCGCGCTCGACGCGCTCGAGGAACTCGACGCCGTTGGCGGCGGTGCGGCAGGCCTCGGTGGCGATCAGCCTGGCCTTCCTGACCTTGCGGTTACGCAATTTGTCACCGCAGATCTTCAGCGCCTCGACAGCGCGGTCCATTGCAGCCTCGCCGAGCCGGCCATTGGCGGTAAGGCCCTCGCCCAGCCTGACGATGCGCGAGAAGGCATCGATGACGCGGAACTGGCCATGACGCGTCGGCACCGCGACCAGCAGGCGACAATTGTTGGTGCCGAGATCTAGCGCGGCAAAGACCGGCAATTCCTGCAGCGGCGGCGGCGTGCGGGCACCTTGCCCCGGCCTTGGCGAGGCTGGAGGCAATTGCGCGATTGAAGCCGATTGCGCGATCGAGGACTGGGGCGCGATCGAAGCCGCTGGCTGGGGCTGGCGAGCGGCCGGGGCATCGCCGGCGGCTGGCACCGAAGTGCCTGATATCACCGGACGAGCCTCGTCGCGTGCGAAAACCTTGCGCCCGCGCCGCCGCTTGCGCCGCTTCTTGGGTTTGCCGTTCTGATGAGGGCCGTTCTGACCCTTGTGATCGTGGGACGTGTCGCCAGCCTGTCCATTGCCGGACCGGGGCTGCGCCTGACGGCCGTAGCGTCCGGCGGATGGGCTTGCCTGGCCGGGCGGCGGCGAACCCCTGGACACGCCCACTTCCGGCGCGCCAGCGCCGGCGTCGTGGTCTTCCACTGTCGTTCCTTCCGGCGCCGCGCGAACCGAGACCGGACGCAGCAGGCGCTTTTACATGTTCAAGTTGCGGCCAGACTATCAGCGCCGGGCCGGATCACCAAGAGTGCTCGCGGCGAATTTTGCCGGCGGCGTTGTCTCGCCCCTGCCCTCGGCGGATGATGGCGCGCCTTCCCGGTTGAATAGCCGGCTTCAATGAGGCATTTCTGAAATGAACCATTCGGGAGCGCCGGCGATTTTCCTGCTGCGAACCGGAAAAACGGGTACGGGCTGCAACGCATGATCGTCACGCCATGAACTGGAGGCGTTATTTCTGGCCCGTCATCGGCATCGCCGCGGTGGTGTTCTCGCTGTGGCTGCTGCTGCACGAATTGCGCGGCATTTCGCTCGACGACGTCTGGGACGGCATCGTCGCCATCCCGGCGCGCGGCTGGATGCTGGCGGCGCTGAGCTCGGTCATCGCCTATGCCTCGCTCGCCGGCTACGACCACATAGCGCTGCTGCACATCGGCAGACGAGTCTCGTGGCTGTTCGTCACCTTCTGCTCGTTCACCACCTACGCGCTGTCGCACAATATCGGCGGATCGGTATTTTCCGGTGCGGTGATCCGCTACCGCGCCTACGGCACCAAGGGCCTGACCGGCCAGGATGTCGGCATTCTGGTGGCGATCTGCTGGATCACCTTCGTGCTGTCGACGCTGTTCGTCTCAAGCATCGTCCTGCTGCTCGAGCCTGAGGTGATCGACCGGTTTTCCGGCACGCCGCACCACAAGCTGTCGCAAGCGGCAGGGCTCGCCATGCTGCTCTTGGTGGCGGCCTATGTCTTCGGCAGCTGGCTGCATCTGAGGCCGCTGAGGATCGGCAGCTTCCAGTTGCACTACCCGGCGCTGCCGATCGTAGCACGGCAATTGCTGGTCGGCCCGATCGAGCTGCTGGCGGCGGCGGCGATCATCTTCTTCGCCCTGCCCGCCACCGGCAATCCCGGCTATTTCGTCGTGCTCGGCGTGTTCCTGGTGTCGTTCTCGATCGCGCAGATCTCGCATGCGCCGGGCGGGCTCGGCGTCTTCGAGGTGGTGTTCCTCGCCGGCTTGTCACATATGGACCAGGTCGGCGTGCTGGCGGCGCTCCTGGTATTCCGGCTGTTCTACCTGATCATCCCGCTGCTGATCGCGCTCGGCGTGGTGCTGTATTTCGAGCGCTCGCAATTCAGCCGTAGCGCGAATTGACGCGCCGGAAGCCGACGATTGAGCCCAGACACAGGGTTGACTATTTTCCGGCGGCGGCTACAAGGCACGCGCGGCGACATCGTCGCCCTGCCCGCGTGGTTTTCAACAGCCGCGCCTGCTGGGGAATAGGTTAACGGTAGACCCACGGACTCTGACTCCGTTAGTCCTGGTTCGAATCCAGGTTCCCCAGCCAAAAACTTCATGAATGAAAACAATCGGTTACGCAGCACCATCGCGACCGGTGCGTGTTGCATGGGTTTTCACGTCCTGTAGCGCTCAACCCCTTGCTTTCCGGGCCTGTCTCGGTCCGTCCCTTGTTGTCATTGCAACATGACTGCAACACGGATCAGCCCATTTGTTCCCGCCATGTTCGCAGCGAAGAAAGCCCGCAACTGTGAGGCAGCGGGCTTGTTTGATTCGCAGTTGAGGGATTTAGGCGCTCGCCTTTCTGTGCCTTGGCGTCGGCCATCGCCTTATCGATACACGCGCCAGCCGCCTCGTTCAGGCGTTCGGCGAGGTCGCGGGCGATCATGGGCAGCGCGCTTATTTGGTCCGCCAAAGCGACCCTCTTCCCGTCGCGTTCGAACTCCTGTTCCGTGGTCTGGTCGTAGAGCACTTCGAGACCCAAAGCTGTCATTCCGCCCGAACGTGTCGTAGTTTCTAATGGCTCTGCCGATGGGAGGGGTCATGTCCGAGCGCCCGATTGCCGATGGAGGCCGCCAGCTACATCGCAGACGCACTCGTTATGAGCGATAACTTTGAATGGAGTGACGATGCAGTGGCCGAGGCTCTATTCTTCCTCTCCGATGAGAGCCGACCGCAAACGGCCTTTTGAGCAAACCGCAGAGAGGCAGAAGGCACTGTCAAGTCAACTACTTGGACGGATGGCCAAACGGTGTGAAAGCCACGTGTGCTGTGAGTAGGACATCAATTCGTGCCAGTCGTTTTGCGGTCATTGTCCTATTCTCAACACCACTTTGCGCCCGTCGGAAAGGGTTCCCGTTCCTGTGCCAACCGGGGGTTGTCTGCTGGTCAGCGAGAACACGAATCGGGTTGAGAGTTGCCCGCAAACCATCGTTCCTTCTCCACGCGAGAAGGTAAGATTGGCAGTGGTCGTGCCTCGGCATTCGACCCCAGTGTTGGTCTGTCCGCGAATAGTACCGCGCCGTGTAATACTGTTGACGAAAGCCGTCCCGGAAAAGGAGAGCGTCCCATCAACAGTCTGACCGGAGACTGGTGCGGTGATGGTGAGCAGATTTTGCGCCTGCGCGTAGCCGGCAGCGTCTGCGACACCACAGGCAATCAACATTGTCGCCAAGATTCCCCGGAAAGTACGGTGCATATGGACGGTTCCTTTGAGACCGCTCCTGCGAGGCTAAAGCAAATCCGCCTTCAAATCCGCAAATGCCGTTGAAAGAAATTGCAGACTGCTGCAGCGCCTTGCGAGCGTTCGGCATTAGGCATGAACGGTAGTGGTTTTCTGCCCTTTCACGGCGGTAACAGGGGTTCGATTCCCCTTGGGCGTACCAGCAAAATCAAGCACTTAGCCGAATTTCGGGTCGATACGTCGAATGTGCACCGAATAAACGCCCGCGAATTTCCGTGAACAGCTTCGGGGTGAGCGCCCGGCGGATACCCTAGAGAAGGTCGTGCGACTGTAGCCGTAGGGGAATGGCGCTGGCCTGTGTCGAGGATAGTAGCGCCTCCATATTAGGAATCGCTATGGTTGTGTTACGCTACGTAACGAGATAGACAGATTCGACAACCGGCACCCTATTTCCTCAAAGATAACAACGGGTTAGTTCGCAAAATGGCCACCCAACCGGCACCCCTTGGACAGCTCGTTTTAGATATTGGGATTGAAGTTCAGCGTGACGTGAACGGCATTGAGATGGGCGTGCTCGAAAACGGCATCCCCTTTCTCGTCAAAGGCCGCTCTCATAAAAAGCCCGCCACCGTGAGGCAGCGGGCGCTAGTTCGGGAGGAGTCGGGCGTCCCCTTTGCCCGTGTGAACAACGGTACGCCTCGCTTAGCTGGATAATAAGCTCGCGCCGGTTGAAGTGCTGCATATTCAAGCTGCGTGACTTTTCTGCCACAAGCTAAAGAAGGCCCGCCACCAGAGGCAGCGGGCTGGACGAGGAACATTCCCGCTTAACATATGTTATACGGGGGTATGGCAAAGCTCCCGCCGCTCCCGCCGCCCTCATCTCGCATCGTGCTTCTCGCGCTCTGCCTCGATCTTGCTTTGCGCAAGCAGCAACAGGCTCAAGCAAACGAGCCAGCCTACCGTTAGGCAGCGGGCTCTGGCCCTCATTTGAGCGTGATTAGATCCAGCGGTCCCGGCGCTGGTCGCTGCCCACAAGAACGAGGCCCACCAGCGAGCCTACAGCCGCACCCAGCATGAAGGCGGCCGAAACCGCGCCAGGATTTTCTTGAACGACACCGGAGGCCGTAGACGCCCTGTTCCGAAGTGCCTGCGTTGTCCGAGACACGCTATTAGCCGCGCCCTCATACCAACCAGTGGCTTCCTCGACCACCTCTTCAGCGCGATCCGCGAGCGTCCGATTGATCTTGCTGATCTCGCGCTTCAGCTGCGCAACCTGCTTCTCCAAGGCTTCCTGAGCTTCCCGCTGACTCACGGTCGGCTTTGCGGCTTCGTTTGGGTCGTCGGCCATTGTGATCTCCCTTTGGGGTGGGGCTCAACGGCCGCCCGAGCGTATGGTTCCTCAGCAACAAAAAAGGCCGCCACCGTGAGCCAGCGGGCTTCAAGTGTCCGAAGGGCAATTGATCAGGCTTTGGTATCTGCCTGTCTCGTTTTTGCCAGCTCCAGGGCATTAAGCGATGCTCCGGTCATCTGTCCCACCATCCGCAACAACCTCACGATGTCGCCAGCGGCTTCGTTGACAAGAGCGTCTTGGCCCAGCTCGGGAATTTGCTCCATCGCCAGTTCGCAAACGCGGACTATCGCGCATGCATCATAGCCGCGATCGATATCAGCCTCGGTGATTAGACCCTGATCCGACGCGACAGGTGCAGCGGCGTTCATAAGACGCCCCCTTTCCCGGCGATACGCGCAATGTCTTCCATGATGAATTCGAAGTCCTCCCCGTCGTATTCCAAGACGCGATGCACCCGCACCTTGGCGGCAAGGTCATCAAGCGTCTCGGCCGGATGGCGTAGGAGCGCGTCGGCCGCGTCCGCAGTGCGGTGTGTGGCGTCGGAATATGCTTTATCGAGCTTGCCAAAGCCCGTCTTGCGGCGAGCAGCAGCATCGGCCTTCTTATACGCGCGCATTGCTTCGACATGTTCGACGCTGGCGCGGCTCGGCGGCATCTTTGCGAGATCAGCGACAGCGGTTTTGCGAAGCGTTTCGACTTCCTCCGCGGTCATCTCGCCCATGACGGGTCGCTTACCCCTGACAGCCATATAACGTAGCTCGGCCGCATTCAGCGCCGGCTCCAAGGAGCGGAGCGTTGCCCATTCGGCATGGAATGCGGCTTCGAGTTCGGCAACCTGGCTGGTAGGTGCGGCGACAGATGGCTTCGTAGCCATTGCAGTTGCGGCGAGCGCGAGCCCCGCCCCGGTCAGATTGAGCAGGCGGCGGCGGTTGATTGCGGGCATGCCTTCGGCGGCTGCCCGAACAGTGGTGTTCGGCATGGTGTTGCTCCTAGAGCGTGATTGATGTAACATCATGCAAAATACATGACATCAGCATCAAGTCAATACATTCTGCATGAAGTTGGAGCCTAATGACGATCACAGCAAGTCAATTGAGGGCAGCGCGCGGCCTGATCGGATGGTCGCAACAGGACCTTTCGGAGAAGGCCGAAGTCGGAAGGGCAACGATCGCAGACTTTGAATCCGGGAAACGCGCGCCTTACGCCACAACACTTGCAAGACTTCAAGAAACGCTGATCACGGCCGGCGTCGAGTTCATCCCCGAGAATGGGGGTGGCGCCGGGGTACGGCTTAAAAAGCCCGCGTCAGCCGCCCCTCACCTGCCCGACGGGGAGGCCGGCATCATCGAAAACAATGACATGTAGGCGCGACTGCGGAGTTGCATCGTTGGTAGTGTGGAATTTTGGCTGTGGCTGGCAACTTGCGGTATGGCGCGCCTGTTGGAACGGCGTGATTGCGGCAAGGAGCGGACGTCGCCCCGCGTCCGCGGGCTGTTGTATCGAAAACGCTACGAAGCCTACGGGGCAGACGTTGGCCCTCTGCGCCCGAGCATCTCAATGATGCCAAAATCCACAGATTCACCACAGGACGGTGGTCGTCGCGCGAGTTTTCAGCAGCCTATTTCAGCAGCTTGTTAATGTGCGACTTGGGAAGCTGCTGACATCAATTCCTCGAGATTCGGCGCCCGGCATACATTTTGGCCCTCCTCTTCAGCTTCCGTGAAGCTCCAGCGCACAAAGCCTTCCTGATCGAGCAGGAACTCGCCGATCAGTGGCATGTGACCGGCGATCATTATCTGCCGGTCGGCCTTCGTAATTTCGTACCCGTCCTTCTTCTCAAGAAGTCGCCCGCCGCAGCCGGGTTCATCGGTTCGGGCAATTCCCCCGGCAGATCGATCCGCATTGTCATGACCAGGTCCATTCCGACCTTGTGCGGCCATTCGGTTTCATTCTCCGTGAACTCGACGATGGGTAACCCCAAGGCGCGGTGTGAAGCGCCCTCCGGGTCGGATGCGCTAAGAAGATCGGGTAGCGGATGGTAACGGAAGTAGAGCCGCGCCCGCTCGACCGGCGTCTTGACCACCGCCAGGCATTCGACGCCTTTCTCACGCAGGGCCGGCTTAAGCTGCGCCATCGCCGCGACATGGCGCCGGCAGAACGGACAGTGCAGGCCTCGAAACAAACCGACCAGTAACGAGCTACGGCCCCGAAAATCATCGAGCGCGATCTTGCCTTCGCGTGAGATCGCATTGAGCACAACATTCGGTGCCCGGTCGCCCGGCTGCAGCGGGCGGTCAACACTACTCGTGGACATGGACAACCTCCTCGCCCCGGGTCAGTCAGGGAAAGCAGCACCCAGCGTTTCGGAGGCGATCAAGTGCTGGGGCGCAAGCTTCCTGTGCCAAGGCAATAGCTTTCGACCTCTGCCATATTGCCGAGGTCGAGATTACGCGCGTTGCAAGCCCATCATAGCACGAAAAAGCATCTGCGGGTCGCCGCCAAATGTGGTCAATGACCTCACGCGAGCGCACTCCCGAATGCTCTTGTGCTGAAGGTCAGGTTCCCGACCTCGTTTTGGACGTTCAAGTCTGCAACGACCAAGGTCGTCAACGGGTCGTGAGCCGATATTCAAATTGAGACATCGTTTCGTCGGTTGACTCGAGCAATGCACCGGCAGCTAATCTCCCGCCAGGGCAAAGAGGGGCCACGAACAGGGAGAAAACGATGGCCGTGCAAAAGGAAGACTATCGAACGAACAGAGCCGACTTTGCCATTGCTGCTATGCATAATCGAGCGACCGCTGAGGACGATCGTGAGGAGCTAATCGCAAGAAAGAAGTCCCTTTGGCTCAGAGATCGGCGATCTGCAATATTGGCTGCGAACCCGTCAGAAAGCACCCCTCAACCGAAGTCCAAACCGCGCGGTTAGCGGGTCGGGTCCTAGCCACTTCCTCCTGCTATCGTCAATCGCGCCCTTGCTCGGGCGAAGCTTTTGACGTTCAGTGTGGGTAGGGGGATATCACATTGCGCCAACACCACACCTTCGCGGCGGCGGGGGCCGCGATTATCCTTTTGAGCGGCTGCTCTGGTTCCGGGCTTGGAATGCCTGGCTCACCGGCTTGGTTTGCCACCACACCACAGGCGGAGCAGGTAACCTACTTCCGGAATCGATGCGTCTCCTACGGCTTCGAACCAGGAACCCCAGCCATGGCCCAGTGCATCCAAAACGAGTCCATTTCGTCTCGCGGCAGGGCATCCGCCAGAGCAAATGCGGCTTTTACCAACATGCAAAACAGCCAACCAAAAACAACGACCTGCAATCGCTTCGGCAACACCGTAAATTGCACGACGTTTTGATATTTGCGGAAATATGAAGGGCACGAGGATAACGCATGCCGCCCCTAGTGCGAACGCTCCACCGCAAATGTCGGCGCGTCTGAATGACCCGCCTAACTGTTGCGGAAGAGCTTGAAAGCGCCGCCGACCGCATCGCCGATATGTCGCGCGCCGATCTGCAGGTCATCCTGCGTCGCGCTGCATTGATGCTTAGAAACGTCTCTGGCGTGCCGCTGGAGCCCGCGACGGAGGACGCTCTCAACTCCATCGCGGCTGAAATGAAAATTGGCCGGTCGGACCTCATCCAGATCGTGCTGCGCGAATGGCTGGAAACCAACGCCTATCTGCCAGTGCGCGAAATCGATGAAGAGAGCGAAACAGACGGGAGCGCCTAGTGGATAGAGTCTAACGCTTGGTGCCCGCGTCTGACGGCAGCGATGATCTTATCGGGGTCGGCGGCGGAAACCACAGGGTAGCTTGGGCCAAAATTGATTTGACAGTAGGCCATCCCAAGCGCCGAGTCTCTTTGTGCGCATGCGCGCACGTATTGACTAGGGAGGAAAACCCCATGGAAGAGATCAATCGTCGGTCTGCATTGACGATCGGTCTAGCGACAGCCGCCGCGACCCCTCTATTCGCTTTAGCGACGCCCGCGGGAGCCGCAGAGATCGTCCCGACATATGGCACAAATGACGGTAAGGAGATTGCCCCCGGCGTTCGCATAGTGGAAGTAGGCACTTGGGACTCGGATATGACAGGCATCAAAAGTATTCTAGTGCTCGATGCAGTATTCCAACCTGGGGCTGCCGACAAAGAATCCGTCATGGACAACGACATGGTCTGTTTTATCACCGCTGGTGAGTTCACCATCAAGAAGACGAACCCCGATAAGGAATTTAACGTTAAGAAAGGTGAGTACTATACCTGCGGCAAAGGCAAAACGGACCATGCCACGAACATAAGCAAGGAAGTCGGGATCCACCGGATCTCCGTTCTGATACCTGCCTAAGCGTTTTAGAGGGCCGCCTACTGAGGTGGCCCTTCGCCCCTCCTAACGCATGTCTGGACAAGCCCATCGTCTCGCATGCGCACTCCCCACAAGCGGCGCCGGCCACTTTCAGCCCCTTCGTTCGAAAGTTGGCTTCCAGTCGCGATTGCGCGCTCGCTGCTGGCCTTCGTAATCAGGAATGCATGTGAAGAACACCTGCCGGCGCTCACGACCGGCAGCCTTGCAATTTGAGCAGACAAAAAGCCCGACCAGGTCATCATGCATCGAGCCGTGATCACGGCCGAGCCTTTCAATCAGCGCCTGGATGTCGAGCTTCGTCGATTTGCAGCACATCGGGTGCGCACAATTGACATAGATGGTTTCTCGGGCGGCCAGGGTATCGGCGAGTGTCTTCTGAGGCATGCATGGCGATCTCCGTTGATGGGGTCGCCGCACCGAATTCACTGTCCCCGGTCTGTCGGACGGATGCAAGTCGCTTCCACCATGCCGCCTTCACGATGCAGCATGGCGGCGACAATGACGTCGAAAACGTTCCCGACCTCCTCTTCGATCTCATGTGCCTTGATGCCGCTCTCCTCAGCCGCTTTCAGGGCCTGGTCGGCAAGATCCCTAATGGCGAACGGATCGCTTGACCTTGCGTTAGGCAGATGCTCTGCCATCCATTTGTCGAAGAAGTTGACGCCACGTGTGCTCATCCAGCCATAAGCTGGCGAATGGGATTAAGTTCCTTCTTCCCGTACCATGATCATTTTATTAAATTAGCAATGATGCATGAACGGGCGTATGATCCGCTCCAGCTGGAGCCAAACGCTCTCAGCCGGTACGCCCAGCGGCCAAATCGTCCCCAAATGCCGTCGCGCTATCCCAACAGGTTGTGATGGGTGACGACGTGAGACGGGATAAGCACAATCCGCCAACTATGAAGGGCAAAATCCACGGTTCGCCGGACAACGACGAACGGGGGCATTTGGAGTTCTGCCCAATTTGCGGCCAGACATTCGATAAGCGAAAGCTTGTCGAAGTGCTGCATCATCACCTTCCCGAGCATGAGCCGTTCACGACGGATCGGTGACGGAGGTCGAAGCCACTTCGGTTTTCTGCCAGTTGGATAAAAGTCCCGCCGCACATGCCCCATGACGGCGGGACCCGATCAAGCGACTTGCACCAGTCTGGGGGGATGCGGGGGTGGGCTCGCCCGGTGCACGCAGACCGTCAGGAATCATAGGCGCATCAACTGCAACGCGTCCACCAACCGACGGTGGAAGAAGACTACTGCAGAGCCGGGGGACTGGCTACCCACAGAAGCAGGGCAACACCGATCCCGTAGGGAACCAGCACGACGAGAAGCGTACCCAAAAGCCGGGATCCGCCAAAACAGCCATTTCACTGCGAAGCTGTTCCATCGCGTGTTTCCAAGGAGGGTGTGTTTTCAGCCCTCAGCCGCTGTTCGCGGAGCCGAGCCGTCTTCGCGTCTCGGGCCGCGCGCTCAACATCGATCAATGACCGTGCAGCATCTGACGTGCGCTGCTCTCTCTCATCTCTTTGTGTCCAAGTGGCCAAGCGGCGCTCCCTAAAGTGCATGCCGCCGACCTGGCGGCACGGTGCTGCTTTATCGAACCATGGTCGCAGGCGAGTGTTCCACCAAGACAGCAAAAAATCCCGCCGGACCTTCGGCGCGGTCAGGCTAGGTGGAGAAGTACAGGGCGCCGAAACGCAAGAACCCCCTACGGGACATGCGACAGGCGCGCTTCACGAACGAGCGCGCGACAGCTTGGTGTCCCTCATTCCCAAGGCGCTTTCACCGGGCGGTTCTGGCTGACAAACCCAATCGAAAATAGGAATATGCCAGGACGCCGGGACCCGATCAAGTGACTTGCACCTTTCGGCGGCCCACGTCAGCTTAATTGCAGGTAGCCGCTGACGAGCGCGTTGGCGTTGTTGTCGGTCATGTCGATCGTGTGATTTGCTGGCGATGAATTGTATATTTTGTAGCCGGCAATGGCGAAATTAGCGCTGCCGAAGTTTTCCGTCGCGTCAAAAGCAGGCGATGCCGTGGAGAATGTCGTGTTCCCATTCGTGCCAATATTGGCACCAAAGACGACAAGAGGCGGTGCACCCGGCGAAGCTAAAACCGTCTGTGGAGCAGGATCGCCAGTCGTCGCCTCAGAATTCCATGTCGATGGTACTACAGCAGTTATCGGAACGTTGCCGCGATATATATAGAGGCACTTTCCGGCGCCGATACCGCTGGAGATACCCATGATATTGCCCGCTTCTGTTCCATCCAGAATTTTGTAGTCGACCATGAGCCTATGAACGACGCCGGGGCAATCAACAACGTTCGTAAAGCCTGTGGGTGTCACGGAAGCCGGGGCGCCAATGCCGCTCCCGGCATCGGCTAACACAGCGACATCGCCGGCCTGAAGGCCTGCCGGCCAAGCGATCGTTGCCGCCGAGGTTATCGTGATCGAGATCAGCGTAACGGAGGTCACGCCGGACGGAGCGTATGTGCCCATCATCGCCATCTGACCAATTAGTGCCATCAGATCAATCCTCCGCCAGAGATGCACAGTGTGCGTCAGAACCTTTAGAAAAAACAATGGCGGTCATCTTGCACTCCTATCGATTGGCCGCTGCGGCGTCCGGCAGGCCCAAGGCATCACCGGTAGCGGCCTCGATCCGGTCGAACAGCGTGCGAACGAAGAAAAGATTCTGGATCGGCAGCAGCTTGCGCACGGTATGCAGATCGCTCTGCTTGAAATCCCCGGCCGAAATGGCGCCGGAAATCTGAAACAGGTCGGACGCAGCGTCGAGCGTTGGCCCTAGCAGGGCGCCAGCGGTGTTCCTGGAGGCGTAGCGAGATATCTGCTTGCCCGTGACCATCGAAAGGCCCAGCTTGGCCGGGCGAGATGCCGGAGCCGATGGACCCGTTTGCGGCGCTCGAATATCTGAACAAGAAGGACAGCTACGATATCACGGAAGCGGATCAACAGATGATGGCCACCGGCATGGGGCAGCTCGTCGGCCAGTTCCTGCTCGACCGCGACGGTGTCGTTCGCTGGACCTCCACCGAGGTTCTCGATGGCGGCCTGTTCGGCGCTCCGAATATGCAGGAGCTAATGTCGGCAGCGTCGCACATTGGTCAGTAGCGGCGCAGTTGCGGACATCGGCTGCACGGATAGCAGGTGTTATGCAAACCGTTAGTTCGAGCCGGGGTCGACGCGCTTCGGCGCGAAGCGTTTCACCCACTCGTCGATGCTGATTTGGTGGTGGTGGGTGTCCGGAATGGGCGAATGGGCTTCCTGATCGTGCTGTTGATCTCTGCCTTGTCAACGACAAGGCCCAGCAGTCGGGCCTTGGCCATGATTGACGCGGGCGGCGCAGCTGTCCGCCCATCCAGATATGCCAAGGCATCGTCGGCCCATCTCATCTACGTGGAAGTCTAACGCTTGGTGCCCCATGCGGGATGCCTGTTCCGACCTCGGTGGACAATCAGCCTGGCCAGCCGGCAGGCACACCACGCGGGGTTCTGGTAAAGTCCATGAAGAATGGGCAGGTGGGAGGGTTGAATGAGCTTCGAGCTAGCAATGCTTGCGGCGAGCTGCGTGCTCTGTTTGATCCAAATTGTTATCTCCTCCCACGCAGCCAGCCTTCAGCGAGGTTATCGGTGGACTGCCAGCTCCCGTGACGCCGAAGTCCCCCCGCTCACGGGCATAGCTGGGCGCTTGGAAAGAGCGCTTCGAAACTTCCTTGAGACGTTTCCGGTGTTTGTGGCTGCGGTCTTCCTTGTTCACTTGCTCGGCCGTGAGAGCGCTCTCAGCGAATGGGGAGCTGGTCTCTATGTTTCGGCCAGGTTGGTTTACCTTCTACTCTATGCAGCGGGCGTTCCCTTGCTCCGCTCGCTCGTCTGGAACGCCGCGTTCGTTGGAATTATCCTTCTTTTGCTCGCGTCAGTCTGGCCTTAGCTGTCGTGACCGTATGCCGATCGCCGCTGCGGCGACGTCCGCTTCCTTGACCATCGCGGAAGTTCCAAGAACAACTCTCGAACGACCTCATTGGGTCAGGTTTTGCCGCTTGAGCCGGCGGCCCGAACCGGTAACTAGCGCCAATTCCGGTCGTTTGCGGTTATGGCGAACAAGGTCGCATGTATATCCCGCAAGCAGACTTTCGGCCTTTGCGGCATTTGGGAGTTCACTTGACGACCGAAAATTCGAACTGGTCCCAGCGGTAAACGGCCTTGTATTCGTCGTCGCGCCCCGGCGTCCTGAACACATTGCGATAAATTGCTCCACAGCTTGTCAGCTCTACCGGAAAGGCATTGCACAAGAAATTGCCTTGCACCCACGAGGTTCCCGAGTGGGTCGTTTGGCCAATGGTCTCGCTGACGGCGCCATCGACGGAGGTCGTGCGCTGCATAGGCAGGAACTTGTCAAACGCCAATTTTCCGCGCGTTTCGTGGCCGAACATGAGAGACCTTATTTCCGCGCCTGTGAGCCGGTCCTTCGGATTCATGCCTGCCCTTGCCAATGCCGGCAGATCGGGCACACCTGCCTTGGTCAGGCCGGCCAAAAGGCGTTCGATATCGGCCGTATTCTTGAACACCATGTAGTCCTGGGTGATCAACTGGCTCGTGTCGTATTCCATTCTGCGCGCAACAGCCTTCCTAAACATTTCCAAGGCGGCCGCGGCCTGGTCGGTGCGCCCAAGATGCCCATAGGCCGAAACAAGGACTTGCAGGGCATAGAAGTTGGCCGGTGGATCGGGCGAAGCAAGGTCCATCTTCTCGATGGAGCGAACCGCGCCCTTGAATTTCTCTTGACCGAACTCGGCCAGTCCGGCCTGGTAGCGCCTGTAGTCCATCCACGAGATCGGGTCGACGCGCGCAGCCGCATCGAGATAGCTCAGCGCTTCCTTCGGCCGGCCGTTGAAATTCAGGGCATTGGCCAGCGAGAGATAATTCCAGGAATCGCTAGGATCGAGCGCCACCGATTTCAGAAGAACGGTGACTGCTTCGTCCGAGTTGTGCTCCCTGACCATCAACTCGGCGACCAGTTGATAATAACCCGGCGAGGGATGTCGGGCGGCGAGCTTCAGGGTTTCGTGGACTTTGTCATAGGCCTCGGCTCGCGTGAGTCCCATCACCACGGCCCGGGTGATGTCCGCGTCCCAATAGGCCCAGGCGAGTTGGGCATGAGCCGCGCCGAAATCGGGGTCGAGTTGCACCGCGTGCTGGAAATGCTTCACAGCCTGCGCAAACTCCTCGGGGGTGTTGATGCGGTTATAGATGTCCATCCCTTTGAGATAGACATCATAGGCCTCGGGATTGTTTGTGCCTCCCACGCGGGCGGCCGGCGCGACGCTCACCAGGCGGAGCTGGAGCGCGCCGGCAATGCTGCCGACGACCTTGTCCTGCAGCGCGAACACGTCCGCCCACCGGCCGTCGAAGCGCTCCGCCCAGAGATGTCCGGATGTCGAGCTGTCGATCAGTTGCGCATTGATGCGCATGTTGTCGCCGACGCGGCGAATCGAGCCTTCCAGCAGATAGCGGACGCCCAATGCCGCAGCAATCTCCGCCGGCTTCGTGTCCTTGTGCTTGTAGGCAAAGGCCGCGTTGCGGGAGACGACGAAAAGGCCGGGCACGCGCGCCAGTTCGGTCGTCAGGTCCTCGGTGAAGCCGTTGGCGAGATATTCCTGTTCCTTGTCGTCGCTGAGATTGTCGAAGGGCAGGACTACGAGCGACGGCCGGGCATCTACCGCCTCGCTGGCCGCGGGCGCAGCAGGTTGCGCAGGCCTCTCCCACGGCTGCCACCATGCCGCGGCAAGGCCGAGGGCCAGGATGAGAACAGCCGCCGCTACCGGAAGGCGCCAGGCGCGCGGCCGGCGGCGAGCTTTGAGGGTCGTGCCCGCTGCCGCTGGATCAAGCACCACGCGATAGGTCTGAACTGGTTGGGCAATGTTTTTGACCCTCTGCTCGCCCATCGGCTCGAAGGCGAAAGCCAGTTTCCTCTCCACCTCCTTGGCCACTTTTCCCGACAGGCAGATGCCGCCGGGCTCCGCCAGTTGCTGAAGCCTGGCTGCGATGTTGACCCCGTCACCATACCGGTCCTCGCCCTCGACGATCACCTCGCCGAGGTTGATGCCGATCCGCACGTGAATCTGCTCGGTTTCGGGAAGCGAAGCGTTGCGTTCGCCAAGCCCGCGCTGCAGCGACGCCGCACATTCGACGGCATCGATGACGCTGCCGAATTCGGCCAACATCCCGTCGCCCATCAGCTTGAAGATATGGCCGTGGTGGCGTGCAATTTCGGGTTCAAACAGTTCCTTGCGTCCGGCGCGAAGGCGCTCGAACGTGCCGGCCTCATCGCGCTCCATCAGAGCCGAATAGCCCACGACATCGGCGGCGAGAATCGCGGCAAGCTTGCGGTCCATTGTTGGCCTGGCCCCGCAGGATCATAGTATCAGTTGTTCTGAAAGGAAACCGACCTCACCGGCGCTCAGCAAATCCCTTCTTTCCGCGCTTTCATCGACGGCTGAGGTTTTGTCAATGTCGTATTCACCACATTCGAGACATTCGAGCTTGCCTGCCGGAATGGCTCGTTTGGGTCACGGAGCGCCGCTTCGGGAATGCGACGCTCCGAGTTGCTCTACAATTCGACTTGTTCAGAAATAGCCAACGCGTCGTCCACTTCAATGCCAAGGTAGCGGACGGTGCTCTCAAGCTTAGTGTGCCCGAGGAGCAGCTGCACGGCCCGGATATTGCCGGTCTTCTTGTAAATCTGCGAAGCTTTCGTGCGTCTCATGGAATGTGTTCCATACCGCTTCGGGTCGAGCCCAATGCTCGAAACCCATTTGTCGACAATCCTTCCATACTGCCTGGTCGACATGTGCGGTTTCGCCCGCACGCGACTTGGGAACAAATAGTCCCTTTCGGTGAGACCGCGACGGGTTATCCAGGCACCGACGGCGGCTCGGGTCTGCTCCGTGATCTCGAATTGTACCGGCCGCCCCGTCTTTCTTTGAACAATCACTGCTCGGTCGCGGACAACGCCGGAAAGCGCAATGTCGCCAACCGTGATGGTGACTAGGTCGCAACCTCGAAGCTTGCTATCGATGGCGCGAGATTGAAGAGTGCCAGATCCCGTTCCGCGCCGGACACCTGCAGCCGTGTTCGAATGCTCCAGACCTCGCGCGGTTTGAGAGGAGGCTTCTGACCGACGATGTGGCCTCTGTTCCTGTTAGGCATGGCTCTTCTCCCATGCCACCCTCCGCAGCCGCAGCGCTCAACGCGAGCAGGCGAATGTAACAATGGGCTGACCGAGGATTCAGCCGAATGGTTTACCGGACTCCGGTCGATCGAAGCCGCGGGCCGTCAATGGGCGCAGTCGCGCCATATCCAGACGTTACATCCCGGGGAATTTTAACCGGCATCCTCGTGACAGAAGCGGACCTTCCTCGCCAGGCAGCTATCTCGACAGCCAATCCGGTTGCCTTGCACTCCGGCATCCGTCTTCAAGTCGTCTCGCGCTGAATACACGACTGCGTATATGGAGGTCGCCAAGTGAAACGTTGAGCGCGCCGGGCACATGGGCCAAGAACAAACTCGTCCGGCGGCTGACGTCGATGACGGGTCACGAGGTCCTCGCGTATATGCCCGGGTAAGTTCCTCGCGCATGACCGGCTCCATGTCATCGCGACGATCAGTAGCCGCGTACAATGCGGTCCACCTCGGCGAAGTGGCGCTCGGCAACGCTGTGGTCTTCCCTCGACTGTGTGCGGAGCTGTATACCCTTGAACACCTTGTCGGCGGCTTCGTTGTTGCCTAGTTGTGGGCCACGGGCCGAGTGAACTGGAACCGCCATGACCATGCGCGGGCAGAGACCCAGGCCGCCTCGAGGCTGATTGGTCATGATACCCCTCGGCAAGCCAATTGAGCAGATTCTTGGGATCGGCGCCCTCCTGCTGTTGTCGATTGGTTGCGCCATTGTGCTCTGGCCCTTCCTGTCGGCCCTGTTGTGGGCGGCGGTCATATGCTATTCCACATGGCCCATCTACACGTGGTGCGAGCGGACCCTGGGCGGCCACAGAGGGCTGGCGGCCGCCCTGATGACATTGTCGGTCGCCCTTGTTCTGGTCGCACCGTTCGCCATTATGGTGGCGACACTGGCGGACAGTATAAGCAGCCTGATCACAGCGGCGACCCGCGTCCTCGATCAAGGCCCGCCGGCGCCACCGCATTGGGTTGCAGGGCTCCCGGTGGTCGGCGAGAGCCTCGCTGCCTATTGGGAAGCGTTAGCCCACAACGCACCCGCCTTCATGATTGAGCTCAAGAAGCTGATCGGCCCCGCCACCGACATCGCCGTCGCCAGCGGGACTGTGCTCGGCATCGGCCTTCTCGAACTCGGTCTGAGTGTATTCATCGCCTTCTTCTTCTACCGTCACGGCCGTCAGATGGCAGCGTACGTGCGCGAGAGCGCCGAACGATTCGCTGGTTCGCGCGCTCGGCACCTGCTCACGGTCGTGGGCGCGACCGTGCACGGCGTTGTTTACGGCTTGATCGGCACAGCACTCGCCCAGGCTCTATTGGCCGGCATTGGTTTCTGGATCGCCGGTGTGCCTCAGGCGCTATTGCTCGGCTTCCTTACGTTTGTCCTGTCGTTCGTGCCGGCGGGCCCCCCGCTTGTGTGGGGCTCGGTGGCGCTGTGGCTGTTTGTCCAGGGAGCCGTTTGGTGGGGTATCTTCGTCGCGGTTTGGGGCTTGCTCCTCGTCAGCAGCATTGACAATGTCCTCAGGCCTTATCTCCTCACTAAGTCCAACAGCTTGCCCGTGGTACTCGGATTCTTTGGATTCCTCGGCGGCATTCTCGCCTTCGGCTTCATCGGCGTGTTCCTAGGCCCAACGCTGCTGGCGGTCGGCTACAGCCTCTTCCTCGAGTGGCACGCGGCCGAGGTCAAGGACCGCAGGCACTCCAAGTCGGAGCCGCCGGATGCCGCTTGAGTGATATGGGTCTCCGAGCCCAGTTCCAGCTCCTGTGGAAAATCGGGAGCTGCTCTGTGTCGAGCTATGTGCAGCCCGACTCCAAGTCATGGCCTGCGGGCGGGAACGGCTGAGTCCCGCCGATCACGCGTCATTGGGTCGATATTGATTAATGGAGGATGTGGCTATTCGATCAGCGAGAAAGTAGGCGCGTAAGCATCTCGACCAGTTCCTTATCCATGAACGGCTTCTTCAGGACTGGACGGTCGCGGTAGCCGTCCCTCATGTCGTGACCGCTATAGCCGGTCGAGAAGACGAAAGGCACGCCACGGGCGACGAGTGCGTCGGCAACCGCATAAGTCTGGTTGCCATTCAGGTTCATATCCAGCATGGCGACATCGAAAATCTGCGCGTCAATCAAAGTGAGAGCCTGATTGATGGTCGCAGCGGCGGTTACGGACTCACATCCAAGATCGGCCAGCATGTCTTCGATCATGATGAGGACCAGCATCTCGTCCTCGACAACGAGGCTTCGCCGGCCAGAAAGCAATTTATCCATCCCGAGCACCGTTCGGTGCGGGAAAATTGATCGTGCAGACCACACCGTCCGTCCGGTAGTCGAGATCAACCGCGCCCTCCAGTTCATGAGCCAGACCGCGCTCGATCACCCGCGACCCGAACCCTTTACGGGAGGGTGGCCTTACAGGCGGGCCGTCTTTCTCCTGCCAGCGCAGGATTAGCCGATCGTCATCCGACGACGGCTCAATCATCCATGAGATCAGGACTGAGCCAACCTTGTTGGAAAACGCGCCGTATTTCACGGCATTGGTCGCGAGTTCGTGCAACGCAATGCCAAGGGCAAGCGCTGCTTTCGGGGAGGCGCGGATATTGCTGCCCGTAATGACAAAATGCTCAGACCTTCCATTTGCAACCCCGAACGGCTCCAAGGCAGCTTTCGTCAGATCGAGCAGTCCTGCACCTTCCCATTTCTCATGGGTCAACAGATCGTGCGACCGGGAGAGGGCGAACAGGCGCGACTCGATGGCTTCCCGGATCACTTCGGGATCGGAAGTATTCCGCAAAGCCTGCCAAACAATCGATTGCACAGTGGCCAGGGTATTTTTCACGCGATGGTTCAACTCGTCGATGAGCATCCGGGACTGGGCTTGTTCCTGCTTATGATCAGTAAGATCGACGAAGGAGGCGAAATGCTGGACGACATTGCCGCTTTCATTCCGAACAGGACTGATGAGGATCGCCGACCAGAACAGGCTGCCATCCTTGCGGCGATAGGAAATTTCTGAACCGCCGACCGCGTTTCCCGCGAACGCGGCTTCGATGCGCGCCAGCGAATCAGGATCGGTTCCGCGCGCCATCAGGAAGTTGAAGCTCTGCCCGAGCACCTCCTCCCGGCTGTATCCGGTCAGTTCGAGAAAGGCGTCGTTGACAAAAATTATCGGATTTTCGTGTTTTGCGTCCGTAAACACCATCGCCATTCGTGTCGTCTCAGCAGCGACGACGAAAGGGCCAAGATCTTTCCGAAAACCCTCGACCTCGGCCTCGGCGATTTTCTGACCGTCGGATTTGATGGGCTACTTCTGGCATGCACCACCCTGTCCTGTTATCTGCCAGGCCGCAGCCAGTAAGCGGCATCATAAGCCGCTCAGAGTTCTTCCGCCAGTGGATAGGAAGCTATGCCTTCCCGTGAGTGGGTATCTTGCCGAATGATTTCGGTATTGAGGCGTTGCTCAGTACCAGCGACCGCGGCCAAACCAGCCGCCGCCGCCTAGCAGGACAAGGACGATAAGTATAATGAGCAGCGTGGTGGTATCCATGTGAGTCTCCTGGGAGTACTCTTAGACATCTCGCCGCTCTTTTTTACTAAATGGTGAGTTGTCGGGTCATCGCACTCCAACCTCAAACAACGTTCCGCACGCTTTCTTGTCCATTGGAACGAATGCACATCCACAGTCGGTCAGTTGTGAGGGTTTTCAGATGCCGGCGGGTCAATGACGGCTGCCAGCGCTGCTGCAGCCGACGAAGTTCTACGTCCGCCTACACACCCATTAGGGCCCTTCTCGGTACCACCGGGGACGGTCTGGAACGGGTCAGTTTTTCCGGTTCCTGAACCGGGAGGTTGCGCCATGAGCCGACCTTGCATCCCGTGATCCTCGACGACTTGTCTCACCTCGATAGCGGACGAGATCATTGTTGATGGTCGCGAGCCCGGATTACGGCCGCGAAGAGGTCAGAAATCCAAATCCATATCGTGATGATGATGCTCGTGACCGGGAAGCTCCGGCGGCGGCGGGCCAGGCACTTCGGCCACCATGGCCTCCGTCATGATGAGGAGGCCCGCCACCGAGGCTGCGCCCTGGAGCGCCGTTCGCACCACCTTGGCCGGGTCGATGATGCCCTTTGACACCAGATCCCCGTACTCGCCCGATTGGGCATCGTAGCCATAGGCGTTGTCGTCCTTTTCGAGGATCCCGGCGATGACGACCGAGCCTTCCAGCCCGGCATTGATCGCGATCTGCCGAGCCGGCCAGGTGATCGCCTTCCTGACAATCGCGATACCGACCTGCTGGTCCTCGTTGCTGCCCTTGAGCTTCTTGAGCGCCCTGCCGGCGCGCAGCAAGGCGACCCCACCGCCCGGGAGAATGCCCTCTGCAACCGCGGCTCTTGTCGCGTTCATAGCGTCATCGATGCGATCCTTCTTCTCCCTGACCTCGACTTCGGTGGCACCGCCGACCCGGATCACGGCGACGCCACCGGCGAGCCTGGCCAGCCGCTCCTGGAGCTTCTCGCGGTCGTAGTCGGAGGTGGTTTCCGCAAGCTCCAGCTTGATCTCGGCGATGCGGGCCTCGATTCCTTCCCGCTTGCCGGCGCCGCCGACGATCGTGGTGTTTGCCTTGTCGATCATCACCTTCTTGGTGCGCCCGAGCATATCGAGGGAAGCATGCTCGAGCTTGATGCCCAAATCTTCCGAGATCACCGTTCCGCCGGTCATCAGCGCGAGATCCTGCAGCATCGCCTTACGACGGTCTCCGTAGGCCGGCGCCTTCACGGCTGCAACCTTGAGAGCGCCGCGCAATTTGTTGACCACCAGCGCCGCAATCACCTCACCCTCGACATCTTCGGCGATGATGAGCAGCGGCTTGCCGGCCTGCACCACCTTCTCCAGCAGCGGCAGTATTTCGTTCAGGCTGGACAGTTTCTTCTCGCTGATGAGGACAAAGGCATCCTGCATCTCGACCCGCATCTTTGCGCGATTAGTGACGAAATGGGGCGAGATATAGCCGCGGTCGAACTGCATGCCCTCGACGAATTCGAGTTCGGTTTCGAGCGACGTCCCGTCCTCGACAGTGATCACGCCGTCATTGCCGACCCTCTTCATGGCGTCGGCGAGGCAGCGGCCGATCTCCCTGTCGCCGTTGGCCGAGATGGTGCCGACTTGCGCAATCTCGACGTTCGAGGTGACCTTCGTGGTGTTGTTTTTGAGTTCCGCGACGACGGCTTCGACCGCGAGATCGATGCCGCGCTTCAGGTCCATGGGATTCATGCCGGCGGCCACCGCCTTGGCGCCCTCCCGGGCGATCGCATGCGCGAGCACGACGGCGGTGGTCGTGCCGTCGCCGGCCAGATAGGAGGTTTTTGTTGCTATCTCGCGCACCATCTGAGCGCCCATGTTCTCGAACTTGTTGTCGAGTTCGATTTCCCTGGCGACGGTCACGCCGTCCTTCGTGATCCGCGGTGCGCCGTGCTCCCTGCCGATCGCGACGTTGCGCCCCCGCGGGCCAAGCGTGACGCTCACCGCATTCGCCAGAGTGTCAATGCCGCGCAGCATTCTGTCGCGAGCCTCGAACGAAAACATGATTTCCTTGGCAGCCATTTCCTTGATCCTTAAGACCCAATTTTCGGGAAAGGCGACGCCTCATTCGGCCGCTCAGGCGAGATTGTCCCGTGGCAGCCCAAGCCGGTTCCAGACATCGAACAGAGCTGCCGCGAGCCGATCAATCATGATGTCCTCATGACAGGGTGTCGGCGTGATGCGCAGCCGCTCAGTTCCCTTCGCCACGGTCGGATAATTAATCGGCTGGATATAGATGTCGTGCTCGCTCAGCAGCAGGTCGCTCGCCGCTTTGCAATGCGCCGGATCGCCGATTGCCACCGGAACGATATGGGTGTCGCTCAGGATGACCGGCAGCCCAGCGGCACCGAGCGCCGCCTTGACCCGCCGGACCCGGTCCTGCTGGCACTTGCGCTCCCACTGCGAGGTTTTCAGATGCCGGATCGCCGCTGTGGCCGCGGCGCAGATCGCCGGCGGCAACGCGGTGGTGAAGATGAAACCCGGAGCATAGGAACGAACCGCATCGATCAGCACAGCACTTCCCGTGATATAGCCGCCGAGGCAGCCGAAGGCCTTGGCGAGCGTGCCTTCGATCACATCGATCCGGTTCATGGCGCCGTCGCGCGCGGCGATACCGGCGCCGCGAGGGCCGTACATGCCCACAGCATGGACCTCGTCGAGGTAGGTCAATGCGCCGTAACGATCGGCGATTTCGCAAATGCGATTGATTGGCGCGACGTCGCCGCCCATTGAATAGAGACTTTCGAAGACGATGAGTTTTGGCCGATCCGGATCCGCCGCCTTCAACAATTCCTCGAGATGATCGACGTCGTTGTGGCGGAAGATGCTCTTCTCCGTACCGGACTGGCGGATGCCCTCGATCATCGAATTGTGGTTGAGCGCATCGGACAGGATCAGACAACCGGGGATCAGCTTGGCGATAGTCGAGATGCCAGTCTGGTTCGAAACATAGCCGGACGTGAAGACCAGTGCCGCCTCCTTGCCGTGGAGATCGGCAAGCTCGCCCTCAAGCTCTACGAGCGGATGGCTGGTGCCGGAGATATTGCGCGTCCCGCCGGCCCCCGTTCCCAGGCGGATAGCAGTCTCCACCATGGCGGCGACCACCCTTGGGTGTTGACCCATCCCGAGATAGTCGTTGGAGCACCAGATCACGACGTCCTTCGGTCCATGCGGGGAATGCCACACGGCATTGGGAAAGCGCCCGGCGATGCGCTCAAGGTCCGCGAACACACGGTAGCGCCGTTCCTCCTGCAGACGCGCGATCGCATCCGCAAAGAAACCGTCATAACTCGTAATGCCTGGCTCCAAGATATTGCCTTGCCCATCGGCCATATCGCCCGCATTTCCGGTCATCGGAGGTCCAAATCGCCGCGGCGCAATGACGTTCTTTACGCCGCCGGGTTTGCCGGTGTGCAACGCTGTGGATTCCGCCATCGCCCGATTCCCCTGCTTGCATACGAACGATGTCGAAGCGCAATGCGCGCCGGTCCCGCTCGCATCGTTCCTCACGACCCGCGTTCAGGAAGGTCGAAGTTGAGCTGCAGCATTCGCGCTATGTTTATCAGAATCGTCTCGCAGACCTTATCTTGATTGGGATCCAGATATTTGACAGTCCAGTTTGCCCCGTTCTCCTTGGTTTCGAGCCGCTGAATCACAAAATCGGTGACGTGCTCGCATCCCGGCTCCTTATGAAGATCCGCGAGGATCAATGCCTTAAGCTCCGAAGCTTCCTTTGTATGCCTTTGCATGGCCGCTTTCCTTCCGGATGACAACTGCTATGCATTGATCAACTGCATAATCGTGATCTCCGTCATGCCAGGGCTCGTGTCATCGCACCAATTCACCCAACGCAGCGGCAATACCGCTGCTTGGTGTGTCAGAGTCTAGCCCCTCCACGAATTGCCCCTGTGGGTTCATGATGTATATGTAGGTGCCATGATCCATTAGGTAGTCGTCATCGCCCGCCTCGCCCTGGCGCGCCACACCATAGGCGCCATATGCCTCCGAAACCGCAGCGATCTGTTGCGGGCTGCCGGTCAGCCCGACGATCCGCGGATCGAACGCCGCGGTAAAGCTTCCCATCACCTCAGGCGTGTCGCGTTCGGGATCGACGGTGATGAAGAGCGGTTGCAGTTTTGCGGCGTCGGGGCCGAGTTCCTTAATCGCCGCGGCGATTGAGGACAGCGTCGTCGGACAGATGTCGGGGCAAGACGTATAGCCGAAGAAAACCAGCAGCCATTTGCCGCGATAAGTCTCATCCGTGACCGTCGTTCCGTCCGGCGCCGTGAGCGTGAATGGGCCACCGACCGTCACAGGCGCCGTGTCGGCCCGCACGAGCGGTGGGCAGATCGACAGGGCCGCTGCGAATATGATGCAGAAGAGGGTATGCAGACCGTAGGCCCAGGGACTGAGGAGTCCATGCCGCCGCTTCATCAAGTACCTCCGGCACTTCAAGAATGACGCATCAACCTCCGCGTGTGTTTGTGATTAACACACTCGCCTAAACTATCCCACTTTATCATATTTTGATGCTGAATGGCTAGACATGGTACTGGTTTAGCTCTACTTTTAAGCATTGCCCCTCATCTCTCTAGAAGGAGGCGGCTTTTATGACGATTCGCGAATTGATGAGCGGACTAGCGGCGATCGCTTTCGCTGCGACAATGTCCGCGCCTGCCCAAGCCTACGAAGTGGGTCCGGTCACGGGAGGCGGAACGATCGAGGGTACGATCGTCTACCGCGGCGACGTGCCGACAACAAAGATCATCCCCACCAAGAATATCGAGGTGTGCGGCGACCCCCGCGAGGAGCCGCTGATCCAAGTCGGCAGCGAGCAGGCCGTGCTGAACGCGGCGGTGCAGCTGGTCGACGTGGCACAGGGAAAGGCCTGGCCGCAGCCCGGAAAGCTGCCTGAGCTTAACAACCTCAAATGTCGCTTTGAGCCCGCGGTGCAGATGATACCGGCCGGTTCGTTGGAGGTGGTCAACAGCGACCCAGTGCTCCACAACACTCACGGCTATTATGGCAAGCGCACCGCCTTCAACGTGGCGTTGCCCAATAAGGGCCAGCGTATACCGGTCGAACTGAAGCGTGCCGGTACTGTCCGCATCGATTGCGACGCGCATGGCTGGATGGAGGGCTGGGTCTATGTGGTGGACAATCCCTACTACGCGGTCACCGGCGCCGATGGCAAATTCAGCATAACCGATGTTCCGCCGGGGGAATACAAGCTCGTGGCGATCCATCCCTTCACCGGGCCCATCGAGCAGCCCGTAACGGTAGAGGAGAATAAGGCCACCAGTCTGACGATTGAACTGAAAAAATAACAAAATGGGCGACCTGCTGATTCAACAGGGTCGCGTTCCCTGCGAGAAGACCGACGCTTTAAGAAACGGTCTGCACTGAGGAGGAACCCTGATGTCTGACGAGCTTGACCGCATTCGGCGCGAAATGCATGCGGTGCTGCAGCAGCCTGGCGTACGCCCCGACGACTCGCTCCAAATCACCCGCCGCACCTTCATTCACAGATCGCTGCTGTTCGGCGCTGCTTCCGTCGGCCAGACGTTCGCGTGGTGGCCGCTGCTCAACACCATCGACGTCGCTCACGCCGCCGAAGCGCCCTTCAAGTTTGCCTGGATTTCGGACACCCATCTCTACGAGAGATCCCTCAACACGCGCTTCGTCGACAAGGTGGTGCGCGCCGTGCAAGAGGTCCAGGCCATGGATCCGCCGGCCGACTTCCTGATCTTCGGCGGCGACCTGGCCCAGCTCGGAAAGATCGAGGAACTTGAGCTTGGCGTTGAGCTCCTCAAGGATCTGACGATCAAGAAATACTACATCCCGGGCGAGCATGACTGGTATCTGGATATGGGCAAGAAGTGGGGCGAGTTGTTCGGCCAACCCAATTGGACCTTCGATCACAAGGGCGTGCGCTTCATTGGGCTCGATACGGTCAGCCGGGGACCGGACTACTGGACAGCGAAGAAGATGACGCCAGAGGAGCGCATGGGCCATATGGCTACCCTCGACGGCACGGTAGCCGGCGCGTGGGCCGGCGTCGGCCGCGACCAGCTCGACTGGATGCAGAAGACACTCGCCGACTGGGATAAGTCCAAACCGATCGTCATCTTCAGCCATAATCCGCTGTACGAGTACTACCCGCCCTGGAACTTCTGGGTGCGCGACTGGCGCGAAGTGAATGACGTGCTGAAGCCTTATACCAAAGTCACCAACATCCACGGTCATGTGCACCAGGTGCTCTACAACGAGATCGGCAGCATGCGCTCGATCGGCATGCTGGCGACCTCCTGGCCGTGGCCGTATGCGCCGGAAGGCCTGCCCAAGCTTACCAAGCCGATGATCCGTGTCGATCCGGGCGATCCCTTCGACGGGGTCGGTTGGGAAACCGTGAACGTCAACGCCGACGATAAGGTCGATGTCGAGTACATCATGTGGGGCCGCAAGGAGGTGTTCGTCCAGTCGCCGGAGGACCACGACAAGAGCATTGCGGAAGTCATACGGTCACGCATCGCCGACAAACAGTACCCATGGGCAAATCCGTAAGGGTGGTGGCTATGATAAACACATCGACATTCCTCTGCATTCTGAGGCGTTCCACCGTCGCCGGAGCAGTCGTCGCAGCTGCTGTCGTCGGGCCGGCCAGTGGCAACAAGGATCCGGTGACGCCAAAGCAGCTGAAACTCTATCAAGAAGCGTTCATGGAGGAGGTCAGGAAAGGAGACCTCCTGTTCCATGGTGATGCGGCGATGAAGGAGCAGTTGGGCGTCAAGCTGTCGAACACCGGCTGGGCCTGCGCCATGTGCCATCCGATGGCATCCGATACCCATCCGCAGGCGTTCCCGAAGTTCCAGGCGTCGATGGCCAAGTTCGCGACACTGCGCGACATGATCAACTGGTGCATCGAGAAACCAAGCCAGGGCGAGAAGATCGATCCCGAATCGGAGGCGATGAAGGCGCTCGAGGCGTACATCACTTGGTCGAACAGCGGCTCGGTGTTGGTGCCAGGCAAATACTAGTCTCGACGATAGCCGGGGGCACCGGCTTCAGGGAGCGCGAAGCGAGTCCGCCATCGGAGTGACACCTCGATGGGGAACGGTAGGCTTAAAGCAGTCGTGCGGCCCGGGAACCGCGCGGGGAAGGGCCATGCGTTGGCAGAGACTGGGATGGAGCTGCGCGGCAAGTTCGCGAATGTGGACCTGGATGCGCTGGTCGACAAACGGGTCGTGCGGACCTGGCTTTATTTCGGCATGTTCTGGCTGATGGTTACGCCATCCGTCGGCGTCATGATCTCGGGCACCTTCAACTACCCCGACTATCTCGGATCGGGGAACCTCGAGCTCACCTTCGGCCGGCTGCGCCCGGTCCACGTCAATGGTGTCATCTTCGGCGCCTTCTCGACGCTTTTCATCGGCCTTTGCTACTATCTCGTGCCGCGTCTGTCGGGGGTGCGGGTGATATGGTCGGAGTGGTCGGTTCTTCTCGCATGGGTCTGGAACGTCGCAACGCTTGCCGGTTTGGTCGGCTTGCTGCTCGGCGACAGTGACGGTTTGGAAGCCGGAGAGCTTCCGCTCTACGCGAAGGTCGCATTCTTCATCGTGGTGGCTGTTGCTACCGCGCAGTTCCTGATCACGATCAGTCGAAGGCTCGAGCCGGCGATCTATGTCGCGCTATGGTACCTGATCGCCACTTTCGTGTGGACGACGATGAACTTCGTGCTTGGAAGCTTCATCCTGCCATACACGATCTCGGGCATCAACAGCGCCGCCTTCCATGGCCTCTATCTCCACTACATCGTTGGGCTGTGGATAACGCCCGCGGGCTACGTGATCATCTACTATTTCCTGCCGGTCAGCGCGCGAAATCCGCTCTATGCCCATAAGCTCTCGCTGGTAGGCTTCTGGTCCCTGGCACTGTTCTACCCGTTCGTCGGCATTCACCATTACCTCTACAGCCCGATCGCGGACTGGGCCGAGACCTTGGCCGTCGTCACGTCGATGCTGCTGATCATTCCGGTGTGGACGGTGCTGGTGAACTTCTTCGGCACTATGATGGGCAGGTGGCATGAGTTCGGCAGGAACTTGCCGGCGAAGTTCCTGATCATGGGCTCGCTCATGTATCTCGTCGGCTGCTTCCAGGGCTCGACCGAGGCGCTGCGGCAGCTGCAGCAGCCGACCCATTTCACCGATTTCGTCATCTCGCATTCGCATCTCACCGTGTTCGGCACCTTCGTCGTCTGGGCGATGGGGGGCCTCCTCTATACTTGGCCGCGGCTGTTCGGGCGCGAACTCTGGTCCTTCAAGCTCGGCAACTGGTCGTTCTGGCTGATCACCGTCGGCATCACGACCATGGGCCTGGTCCTCACAGCGGGCGGGCTGCAGCAGGGTTATCAATGGATGAATGGGGTCGAATGGCTCGACTCGCTCGTCTGGGTGAAGCCCTACTGGCTGGCGCGGACCCTGGCAGGCATCAGCATGGATCTCGGTATGTCGCTGCTGGTGGTGAATCTGATGCTGACCGCACTGACCAGCCCGGCGGCTGAGGCGCGACGCGCCCGCGGGCCGGTGGAGGCGCCTATCCCGGCGCCGGCGGGAGGGCCCGCGCAGTGAACGTTCGCTTCTTCGCGCTGTTCGCCGGCGTCTTCTGCATCACCCTTGCGGTGATCACGCAGGGCGTGCTGCCCTTCGTGGAGCCGTCCTCGCGAACTACGCGCGTGACCTCGGTGGTGCGCACGGATTTCGGCCAGCTGAAATGGACGGTTTCAGAGGCGACGGACTACACCGAGCAGCAGCGTCGCGGCCGCAACATTTACCTGCGCGAAGGCTGCTGGTACTGCCATTCGCAATTCGTGCGGCCGGTGACCGGCGAGATCCGCCGCTGGGGACCGGTCAGCGAGGCGGGCGAATACGCCTATGACGTGCCGCACCTGTTAGGCACACGCCGGATCGGACCGGACCTGACGCGCGTGGGCCTGAAATACAGCGACGAATGGCACCTGGCGCACTTCTACAATCCGCGGATGCTGGTGCCGGACTCGATAATGGCGCCGTATCGCGGCCTCTTCCACGAGCCCGATGCAGCCGTCCGTATCGTTGACGACGGCGCTGGCAATCGGACCCTGGAAAGGACAGAGGTCACCAAAGGCCTGTTCGACTTCGACAGCAAGCAAGCGATCCAGCTGACGCCCAATGCATACGGGTTGCTGTTCGTGCCGCTGAAGGCGCGCGAAAGAAGGCCGATCATCCTGACGCCGAACGACGAATACACAGGCGAAACCGTCAGCATCGCGGCGGAGACGGAATCGCTGGCAGCGCTTGTTTCCTACGTCCAGAAGCTCGGCACGAACCGGGGTAAATGGCGCGATCTGTTCGAGCCGCAAAGCCTGGAGGTCATGGATGCGACGATGCCGCGCTCCGAGGAATGGATTGCTTATGGCAAGGAAGTCTATGAGCGCCGCTGCATCGGTTGCCACGGTGCCAGAGGCGACGGCAACGGGCCGGCCGCCACCTTTATGTTTAACCAGCGGCCCAGGAACTTCACGTCTGCAGTCTTCAAGTTCAGATTGACAAAGGAGCCCCTGCCCACGGACGGCGACATGCTGCGCACCATTACTCGCGGCATCCGCGGCACGGCAATGCCCCCTTGGTACGAACTGCCGCTCAACGATCGGCTGGCGGTGATTCAGTACATCAAGTATGAGCTAGCGGTTGACCGTTCCGATCCCGCCAGCCCTTACGCTTTCTTCGTCGAGGAACCGCCTGGCCCACCGTTGTATATCGGGCGCCCGCCGACCCCGTCCCAGACGATGCTGGACCGTGGTAAGGAGGTTTGGCAGGTGGCGAAGTGCTGGGAGTGCCATGGCCAAGGTGGCAAGGGCGACGGCGAGAAGGCGGCCGGCCTCAAGGATGATATCGGGTTCGCCATCGTGCCGGCCGACCTCACCAGCGGCCAGTTCAAGTCTGGCCCGGCCGTCGAAGACATCTTCCGGACGATAACTACGGGCCTCAGCGGCACGCCGATGCCGTCCTATCGGGATGCCTTTCCGGACGAGGACCGGTGGGCGCTTTCCTATTTCGTGGTGGCGCTTTCCGCCTATAAAGACCCGCTCTCGCTGCAGCCGCTCTCGATCAAGAAGGAGGCCCGCGCGGCGCTGAACGATCTGGAACTGGTCGCTGACAAGCCGGAGCGAGCCTATGTGCCCGATCCGTCGGTGCCGGCGTCCGGCCCGCCAGCTCCGCCTGGCGAGGAACAGGCACCCGCCGGAGGTTAGCGCATGCTCGGTTTTGAAGTCACCGGACCCTATGCGGGCGCCATGCTGATGAGCCTGGCGGCCCTGTTCTTGTTCATCTGGGGCGTCCTGTCCGGCGCGTTGAGCGGCACCGACAAAGCCGCCAATGGGTTTTTTGAAAGGGAAATGGAGAATGAGCGATCTGCAGAGCAGCGATCCGGAGAGCCCGACGCATCCGGAACTGGATGTGCGTCAAAGCTCGCACCCTGAACTGGAGGACTATGCCGGCGGCCTGATACAGGCGCGTGTGGGATTCATTCCGCTATGGCTTCTCGTCGTCTACGTGCTGCTGTTCGCCTGGGGGCTGTACTACATGTATGTTTATTGGGGCGGGCTCGGGCCCGGCCGTCTGTTCTAAGTAGACGGTCGCAAGGGCTGGTAAGACAGGAGTGATGGAGACGATGATAGCCAAAATTCTCCTTGGGGTCGCCGCATTGAACCTCCTTTTCCTGTGCTTCGAGCTGGCGATAAACGTGCTTCGTCTTTATTTCGGCTGAGATAGGAGCAGCGGATGCTACAGGACACCGCCTTCAAGCTTGCTGACGCCGGCTTGCCGCAGATGCTTGGCTTCCTCATCTATGGCGGCTGCACCGTCGGCTTTATCCTCTTTCTTTTGTATCTTGTGCGGCAATAGCGCCGCGTCCGCGCCACTGCGCAAACGCCAATGATCTACTACCTCGTGATCTTCGCCGCTGGATTTGCAGGCAGCTTTCATTGCATCGGCATGTGCGGCGGCTTTGCCTGCGCGCTGGGCCGCGATCAGCGAGGGGGAGGCGCAACCGTCCTTCGCCACCTGCTCTATAATACCGGACGATTGACAACCTATTGCTTTTTGGGCGGGCTCGCGGGCGCGATCGGTCAGGTCATCTGCACCACGCAAGGGCTAACGGCGGCGCCGCTCTTGAACGGCTCCCTCGACATCGCCCAACGAATTCTCGCGATCGTCGCTGGCCTGCTCATGATTGCCATGGCGTTGCAGTTCTTCGGCTTGCTGCAGGTCTTTCATCGCCTTGCGATCGGATTTGGCGGCAGCACATTTGCATTGTCCCTGCGCGGTCTGTTGACGGCCCGGAGCAGCGCCGCACCGCTCGCCTTTGGCGTTTTCAACGGCTTCCTGCCGTGTCCCCTGGTCTATGCCTTCGCCGCCCAGGCGGCGAGCACCGCCGGAGCGCTTCCCGGGTTTCTCGTCATGGCATCGTTCGGACTGGGAACCTTCCCCGCGATGTTGATGATGGGCGGCGTTGGCCGGATACTCGGGCCAGCCTGGCGGCGGCGCGGCGTGCGGCTGGCTGGTGGTTTTATTCTTTTGCTCGGTCTCATCACGCTCGGCCGTGGTCTCCTGCCTTCCGACACGCATATCGGCCTTGCCTGGCCAGGTGGGCATCCCGCATGACTGCGCATGGCGATATCCTCTGTAGCCATTGTTCGCTGCCCGTCGGTCTGCGCCCGATGGAGCGCAGGCTCAACGGTGAGGCTTGCGCGTTCTGCTGCTACGGCTGTTGTATCGCCTTTCAGGTGAAGAGCGGCAGACACGAAGAGTGGGAAGCCGCCTGGCTTCTGATCCAGCTCGGCGTGGGAGGCTTTCTCTCCATGAATATCATGATGTTCAGCCTCCTCCTCTATTCGGACGCGTTCACGGGCGTCGATGCGGGCGTGCTGCCGTGGATTCACTTTTTGCTCTGGATCTTCGCCACGCCGGCGGTGGTGATTCTCGGCGGACCCTATCTGCGCGACATGTGGCTCAATGGCATTCAGGGACGAGTGACGTCGTCGGCACTCATCGTGCTTGGCGTCGCTGCCGCTTACCTCTATTCGGCATTTGCCGTGTTCGAGGGCAGCACGCATGTCTATTTCGACACCGCCGTGATGGTGCTGATGCTATTCACAGTTGGCCGCTATCTCGAGGCTGTTGGCCGCGCCAGGGCGGCGCGCGACCTCGAACCTCTTCTGGCCGCAGAAAGCGAGAGCGCGACCGCGGTCGATGGCGCGGCAGAGATCCGCCGTCCGGTGCGGGAGGTGACGGCCGGCATGCTGGTGCGGGTCCGGCCAGGCGAGCGCATTCCGGTCGACGGCGTGGTTGTCGAGGGGGAATCGAACACCGATGAAGCCGTAATTACCGGAGAAAGCCGGCAAGTGACAAAGCGCGCCGGCTCCAAGGTGATTGCCGGCAGTATCAATATCGACGGCCCGCTCCTGATCCAAAGCAGCGGTGACGGAACCGCAACCCGCTGGGCACGGATTTGCCGGTCGGTGCGCGAAGCGCTGGGTCGTCGCAGTCCAACCCAGCGCCTTGCCGATCGCGTCGTTGGCGTGTCCGTGCCGCTCGTCCTCGCCCTCGGCGGGCTGACGACCGTTTACTGGGCCCAGTCATTGCCGTTCGATCGGGCGTTGCTGATTGGCCTCTCGGTGCTGGTGGTTGCCTGTCCTTGTGCCGTCGGCCTCGCTGCTCCGATGGCGACATCGCTCGGCATCGGCCGGCTGGCGCGGCACGGCTGCCTCGTCCGCGACCCCGGCGTGCTCGAGACACTCGCGCGTGTACGGTTGCTCGCCTTTGACAAGACCGGCACTCTGACGGCGGGCAAAGCGCGTCTCGTCGGCGTCGAACGCGAGGAGGTCGGCATCGACGAAGTACTGGCGCGCGCCGCCGGTCTGGAGCGCCATTCCGAGCATGGTCTGGCGCGGGCCATCGCGGCAGCCGCCGCTCAGCGGGGCATCACGCCGCTCGTCACCCGCGAGGTCCGGATGGTTCCCGGCCGTGGCATCCGCGGCAACGCCGAAGGCCGGCCCGTGGCGGCAGGGAACGGCAGATTGATGAATGATCTGGGCTGGCCGCTTCCCCCGTCGCTAGCCGAGCGTGCACGGTCGCTGGAGGCGAGCGGTCATTCGGTGGTCTATGTCGGTTGGGGCGAGCGGGTTCACGCTGTGCTGTCGCTCGATGATTCGCCGCTTCCCGAGGCGCAGGCCGCGATCGCGGCCCTGCGTGAGCGCGGGCTCGACGCCACGCTGTTGACCGGCGACTTGGCGCAAGCGGCGGAGCGGATCGCGGCCCTGGTCGGGATCAAGGAGGTCCAAGCGGGCCTTTCGCCGGAGGCCAAACGGCTGGCCTTGGATCGGCTCCGCCATGACCACGATTCGGTGGCGATGGTCGGCGATGGACTGAATGACGGGCCGGTTCTGGCCGCCGCAGATGTCGGTATTGCCGTCGGCTCCGCCACCGATCTCGCCCGCGAGACTGCGGCGCTCGTGCTGCCTGCGGAGGGATTGTGGATGCTGCCCTGGATCGTCGACGTGGCCCGCGCGGTCCGCAGGACCATCTTGACCAACCTTATGTGGGCGTTCGGCTACAACCTCGTCGCCCTGACGTTCGCAGCATTCGGACTTCTGCAGCCAATCCTTGCGGCGGCGGTCATGGCCGGCTCGAGCATCCTCGTGGTGGTGAATTCGCTGCGGCTGGAGCGGCTGCCCGATCCTGTTCCAACGCTGATCCCGGAGCAACGATCCGGCGCCGAGGCGGAGCGCGCCCAGAATGGTGACGGCATTTCCGCAATGGCCGGCCCGGCCGTCGAGCGGAGTTGAGTTTCGTTTCAGCCAAACACGTCGTGCGTGAAGGCGTCGTACCAGCCTTCCGCGGCGCGCGCAGCCTGCCGGCGGACCTCGGTGCTTTCCTCGACCTTGCTGACGAAGCTGATGACGCTCTTGAGCTTTCCGTCGACGGGCTTGAAGCTGATGGCGTTGCTGAACGCATCGTCGGGGGCGAGATAGGTGTAGCAGGTGTTGAACAAATGCGCCGGGAAACGCGCTGATCCGGTGAGATCGGCCGCGATGGCAAAGGCGCAGGCTTTGGCCTGGCTGTTGGCGCAGAAGGCGGATTTCGGCATATCCCCGCCGATGATCGCGTCGCCGACCAGATGGACGCCGGGCTGCAGCGCCGATTCGAAGGTGACCGGATCGACGGGACACCAGCCCGACTGATTGGCGAGCCCTGCCTGCTGCGCCAAGCGCCCGGCCATTTGCGCCGGGATGACATTGGCCACCGCGGCCTTGAATGTTGCTCCCTCGGTGATCACCGACCGGGTCTTCGCGTCGATCGCCGTGACCCCGCCAGTGAACTGGGCCGGTAGCCATTCGATCATTCCCGGATAGTGGCGGTTCCAAGCGTCCTGGAACAGGTCCTGCGCGTTGAAGCTGTCTTTCGAATCGAGGATCAGAATTTTGGCCCTGGGTTTGCTGCGCTGGAAATAGGAGGCGATGAGCGAAGCGCGCTCATAGGGGGCGGGCGGACAGCGAAACGGATTCGGCGGGACGACGATGACGAACAGGCCGCCGTCCTCCATGCTTTCCAGTTGCTGGCGCAACAGCCTGGTTTGCGGCCCTGCATTCCAGCCGTGCGGCATGATCTCCATCGCAGCTTCGTCATAGCCCTTAAGCGCCCGATCCCTGAATGCGATGCCTGGCGCAACAACGAGACGGTCGTAGCTGAGCTTCGAACCGTTGTTCAGCGCAACGGTTTTCGCCGCCGGGTCAATCGCTTCAGCGGATTTATGAATGACGGTGATGCCGTATTGCCTTGCCAGCGCTTCATAACCATGGCTGAGCGATTTGAACGGGCGGAGCCCGGCGAGATAGAGATTGCTGAAGAAGCAGGTCGTGTAGCTCTGCCGCGGTTCGACCAGGGTCACCTCGATAGCCGTGGCGCTGACGGCGAGATATCTGGCGACCGTTGCGCCGCCGATGCCGCCGCCGATCACGACGACACGCGCCTTGGCCTGGCCCCGCGCCTTCGGCTGGTTGAGCGCCGTTAGCAATGCTGCTCCAGTCAGGCGGCCGAACTCGCGACGCGTCAAGAATTTCATGGCGCGCTACTTTCCCTGCGCTGCGACGTAGCGCGCGACGCTCGCGATCTCCTCGTCGCTGAGCGACAGCGCGATAGCGTGCATGATGTGATTTGGACTCTCGCTCGCCCGGTAGGCAAGCAGGGCGTTGGTGAGCCTCTCCTCACCAAGCCGGATGATGCTGGGAATGCCTGTGCCGCCGCCATCGAGACGATGGCAGGACGCACAGGTCGCGGCGAGTTGAGCGCCTTGATCCGCCCCCGCCGCCGCGCCGGATTGACTGACGAGAAGCACGAGGCTCGCTGCAATCGCAGATCTCGCGACGGGGCGCATGCTGAATACCCGTCTGTTTTGGAGTTTTCCGGTCACGCTCCCACTCAACTTGTCACGCCATAATTCGCGCAGTCGATTGCGTCGCCACCTCAACCGACCGTGAGCTGGTGCGACAACGTATAGACGGCACCGCCGTCTTCCTCCCAGACGAAATCGAGCCGGCCGCTCTCTGTCGCGCGCAGGGAAAATTCGAAGAACGGGTTAGCCGAAATCGCCTCGTGTAGATCGACGCTGAACACCACGGCGTCGTTACAGCGGCAGACAAACTGGTTAATGATCTTGCGCGGGATCACATTGCCTTGATCATCGTGGCGCAGCCCTGTTTCCATCTCATGGCTGATGATGGTCTTGACCTGGAAGACGTCGCCCTTCGCCGCAGCGCTTGGTACGATCACGCGTGGTGTGGGGGTGATCACTGTCCGGCTCCCTCTCAGATGTCAGGCGCAGCCATTTGTGGCGACGTCAACCCAAGCCGTGGTCATCAGCAGATTGCCGTCATTCATTTCGGCGACTGCGATGACATGCTGCGGTTTGGCAAGGCGGATGCGGGTCGACACGCGGGGCAGGCTGCGTTGCGGGACGAAATGGAAACTGGCCACTTCGATGATCGGGTTCTGCGGCGCGAACACGCGGATTTGCCTCACGTGGTCGGCCTCCGTCATGGGGCTGTCGATGTCGAGGCTCATAGGCACGGTGTAACCGGTCGGGAAGACCGCCGGCATTATCAGGTGAAGGCGGTCCGACTCCGTGGCCGTCCGCCCGATGAGCTGTTTGACGAGTTCCAGCGCTTCATCGTTCGCACGCGCGCTCAGCGGCGAGGAGAGCGCGACTCCGGCAAACCCTGCACTCCCGGCGATCAACACATCGCGGCGCGTCAAGCTCATCATCCCGGTCTCCGCCTTTTTTGCGTCACTCCGAAGACACACATCAACAGCGGCAGGAGGCGGCGCAATCGGACACATCAGTGCGGCAGCTTTGAAGTTTAGCACCGCCAACCGCTGCGAGCAAATCTCTTAGAAGTGTCCAAGGTCTCTTAGCCGCCCTCAAAACGGTCAAGGCATTGCAGGAAAGGACGCTCCTGCGTTTGTCGGATTTCTAATCACGCTCTTGGCCGGCTATCGGACGCTCGAACTAACTGGAGCGCTCTGAACAGCGCCAGCGCAATGTCGGATTTACAAGCATGTGCGACATTCATGATAGGCTGAAGAAGGACCGGTTAGGGTCAGGTTTTACCGTTCGAGCTGGCCACCGGAATGGGCAACTAGCGCCAGAAACGGATCTATAGGCTGGTCAAACTCAAGGTCGTGTTCGACCATTTCCGGACCTTCGTGTACCATCTGCGGAGGGCCGGCAATTAGGTCGAAGCAGCATACCGCTCAGCCTTGGATGCCGTGACGACGAGAACGGGCATATCGAACGCTACTGCGCCGCCCGCCCGTTGCCCTCATGCAATTTATGTGAACGGAACGTCGCCACAGGCATTCACCGGGGCGGTTCCGTGCTGAACGCGAAGAACCTGCGCGCAGGCGATGCCGCTGTGCCGTGCCAATCGGCAGCTTTGCCCATTCCAAGATTGCGGGTCCCTGATATATTACTCTGACCATCTCGTTCGCAGGATCCGTTTTGCGCATGCAGCCGGCAACTCGAGCGAGGGCGTAAGCAAGCCTTCCTTCCCGCCGACGCGCCGAACCTCGGAGGTGTTATGCTAGTACTGGTTTTCGGCCTCGTGATCTTCTTCGGAATCCATTCTGTTCGGATCGCCGCCGGCAGCTTTCGTGATGAGCAAATCGCCACAAACGAGCGGCGCTGGAAGGGACTTTATTCGCTCCTATCGATCATCGGCTTCGTGCTGATCGTCTGGGGCTGGAGTCTTTATCGGCCCAATGCGCCTGAGATCTACGAGCCGCCCTCTTGGGGCCGCCATGTCGCGTCGGTGTTGGTGCTCGCCGCATTCGTCTTTCTGGCAGCCGCTTACTTGCCCACGGGTTCAATCAAGCATCGGCTGAAGCACCCGATGCTGGTGGGCATCATCCTTTGGGCCATCGGCCACCTCCTGGCCAATGGCGACCTTGCCTCGCTCCTAGTCTTCGGAGCGTTTCTGGTTTACGCGATTGTCGATCTCATTGCCGTCATTCCACGCGGCGATCCGGCACCCGCGGTCGTGCGACCGCGTAGCGACCTGATTGCTGTGGGCATCGGCTTGGTGGCTTTCGCATTGTTCGGGCTCTGGCTGCACGGCTGGCTGTTCGGAGTCTCGCCCTTCGCTTGAACGTCGGCAGCGACGGCGCGCCTTCGAGGATGTCCTGGCGAATCCCACCAGTTGCCGCGGATCGAGCGCCTCGCAGACGCCACAGGGAACCAATGCTTGGCATAAGGTCGGCACATCAGAATTTTGATCCATAGACGGCTCCAGCCGGCAACGTTGCAGTAATTCGGCTCGGATCGCGCCTTGCTTTGCCAACCGCGCGCGACGCTGTAAACACGAGCGGTACGGGATACAATTATCGGAGCGAATGCGTCCCCGGGATGGCTCAGATGTCCTCCGTCGATTCTCGGGAGTTCCCGCTAACTGGCCCTGCCTCGTCTGGCCGCCTTGGCCCGCCGGATGGTTTCGAGGATCCTATCTGGATCGCGGAAAGCTATCTTAGTGGCTCGGGCGGCATGATGGAGCACGAGGCCGAACTGTTTGTGGAGGGAGCGCGAAAGGCCGGACTCAGAGCCTGGGCTGCCGGACTCAAGGACAATCCCAATCTGATCCGTGCGAAATCATGCGACGAGGAACGCGCCAAATCCTCGGAGGGCTGACCAAAGGGTCCGCGTTCACTCATGCTTCGCCGTGGAGGTACAGCATAACCTTGCGGCGCGACAAGGCTGCATCAACGTCGCGCCTGCGCTCGCTGGGCGTCGCGCCCCAACAGCACAAGGCAGTCGTTTCGGCGAAGGTCCGAGAAGTGTCGATATTTTCACCTTCCTAGGGACGCAGGCACAACGCCAGAATGAAGGCCGCGACAAGCAGCATGGCGACTAGTTCCCAGTTAATCCGGTAGATCATCGATCGACTGCCGACATATTCGCGCCATTGCCTGGACAACCGCCAAGGCTGCCATTGTGCGTTTGGTCCTGCCTCCGTTGCGATAGTTGCCGTTCCGCTTGCCTTCAGGTGCGCCACCGCCCGCACCGTGCATGCGACAGACTGCGCTGCCCCTCACCGCTGGCGATCGACACTGGCAACCCGTCCGCTTCGACCGAGCATGACACCGAGGCGCTAGGTTCATGAGGTTGACGTTATTTTTTTCCGTCACCCTGCCCCCCCATGCGAGACGTTGCCGACAATAGCTTGGCCGCCTTCGTTCACCGTGACGTGCTTCACCGTGACGTGCTGCTGGCCGCCCGTGCGGTATTTCTTTAGGGCTTCGACCTGGGCCACGAATGTCCTGGTGAGCTTGTTGAAAGCACGTTCGGCGCTGTCTTGCTGCGGGATAGTTTCGCAGTGAGCAAGGCGGCGGGCGAACGTCATTGTCGCCATGTGCACCGCAGCCATCTGGGATGCCAGCATAGCTTCGATTTGATCCTGCGGTTCAATGCCTTTCACGATCGAGGCGACAAAGGCCGTTCCCTTATCGTCTGGCGTTTTGCCGTGGCTGCCGACATTCACCAGCTGGCGCAGGAGGCCATTGATGAAATCTTCGTCCGATGATCCGAACGCTTTCTGGGCTGCCGTATGGTCGATAGTGACGGTGCTTCCGTCGATCTTTAAGAGGCGCGACGGGTTCGATTGGTGCGCGTGATCGGGCGCGGGGAGGACTTTTGTTTTTGCCGTCATGGATTAGGCCGCCAATATTTCATGAATGCAATTCGCGGCATCTCGCCCTTGCAGGACAGGAACTCTTGCCACCGCCCGATCATGCAGCGTTACCGGAAGGCCAATCGATTTCATGCTGCACCATTGGTTTCGGGTTGACGGTAATTCCGGATTCTGCCGAAAACCTCGTCGGCAAACGCCCGAAGTTCCTGGTCAATGACCTCGTCGGCCAGGCCAGCGGACACCATTTGCGTCCGCATGCCCGCGATGACTTGTTTCCAATAATGGTTTCCGCCCTTTGCGGTCCGATCAGACAGCACTTCGACGGTCCTACGGATCTTCCCGACGCGTCGAACGGTCGGAAACGGCAGTACGGTGCACACCGCATCGTCGATAGCATGAGGGCCCAGCCCGCGCATCGGTATCCCCTCCAAAATATGTATAGGACTTCGGACTTCCGAAATGTGCCTGATATTGAAATCTTTGACCTTTTCGGTACGAAAATCATCGCGACACCTTGCGCATTTCGGAACTCCGAAGCGGGGACATTTCGGAAGTCCGAAGCGGCGTTTTTTTCTTGCGCCCGAGCTTGCCGCGCTGTTCGGCCTGTTGTTTCCTGACGGTCGTTGACCACGCCTTTGCCATCGCCATTGTGCAGCGCCGCCATTCGTTGGTCGCTGGCGCGCCCTCATAATCACCGGTGAAGGTCAGGCGGTATGTGTTCGGATGCGATGTCCCGTCGCCAGCTTTGCCGCGCTGGACCCGGATGATGCCCTTGAACTCTAACTCGCCGGTCGCGTCGGCGACGTATTCGCCGGTTACGCCGTATTCGATGAACTGCGTGTGGGTCACGATCAGCCGCCCATTGCAAAGCGCCGCATGGGAGACATGTTCTATAAGGATCCGAAAGAGCGCTCTGTGGGCGTTGCCGCTGAGCGTCCGAAACGCATCGGATTCCATGAAGTCGCGCGTCAACCACTGCCAACCGTTCTCTTCGGCCGACGGCTTGGTGTGCTTTCTCACAAGGTTGTAGGTCTTACCCTTGCACGTCCGGTCTTTCTGGACAGCGCTCAAGCCGCCCTCCCCAGGTTCGCCCGGATGCCGAGCTTCTCGGCAAGAGGTGCTACAGGCACCATGATTTTCCGGCCGATTTTGATTGTGGGGATATCGCCGCGCTTTGCAGCCTCATACGAGCCATTTCGGCTCAGTCCATAAAACACGGCGCCGGCGTCCGGGACCGATAGTGTTGGGCGGTTCAAGGCATCTTCGAGGGTCATGTGTGCTCCTTTCGATGCCTCAATTTACTTATTCGTCCTTGCTAGTGCCAGCACAATGCCATACGTTGCGTTACAAATGTTAAGACAAATAAGGTGATTGAGCGATGGCAGGAAAGCGGGCCGCCGGCGGCGGACGGAAACCCAAGGGAGAGTTTGCCGGGAAGTCCTCGGCATTTTCCACGCGGATAACACCAGAGTTGCGCGCTGCTCTGGACAGCGAAAGTGAGAAAACCGGAAAGTCTGTTTCGCAGATTGTCGAGCGGCGCCTGCGCGAGAGCTTCGAGGAGCAGAAGCGGATGCAGCGCAACCTTGGAAAGGATCACGTTAAGGCGCTGGCCTATCTCGTGGCCCACATGACAACTAGGATTGAAAGTTACACGAAGGCGCGCTGGCACCAAGACATGTTTACCAATCGCGCAGTCGCCTCGGCGATTGCTACTACCGTGGGCCGGTGCCGTCCGGAAGGAGACACAGACGATATAAGCGCTGCTCTCCCGGCGGTGGACGAGCACATCGCGCAAGCGGCGGAAATGTTCAAGCAAACCACTCCGGACATGGCAGAGCGGATGTCATATTTGCGCAATCCGGAAGCGTTGGGCATGTCCGTGGCAGTGCCCTTCCTCGACTACCCTGATGAACCGCCGCCGCTGGGTGACAAGCGCGATTGGCACGATGAGATGTATCTGATGCCTTTCGTGTGGAAGGCGCTCCGAGAAGAGGACGCTCCCAAAATTGGAGAATGGCTAGGGGAAGATAAGGATGGACGTCTCGTATTCGGGAATTTTCCTCCAGAAGATCTATCAGACGAAGAAAAGCGGAAGTGGCTGGCAATGCAGCGACGAGGCTTGAAGCGTGCTGTACACAAAAGCACCTCGAAAACAGGGGAGTCCTGATAATGGCTAAGGTCCGCAAACGCACCCTCCCCTCCGGCGAAGTCCGCTGGCTCGCCGACTATTTCGACGCTGGCGGCAACCGCCGCTCAAAGCAGTTCGACAAGCGCAAGGATGCCGACGCCTATTTGGTCAAGGTGCGGCGCGACCTACAGCTCGGCGTCCATGTAGCAGACAGCGCCTCGATCACGATCAAAGAGGCAGCTAAGCTGTGGCTGGAAAGGTGTGATGCCAAAGGACTGGAGCGCTCCACGCGCACAGCCTACGCCGAGCACGTGAACATCCACATCGTGCCGCTGATCGGCGCCAGGAAGCTTTCGCAGTTCAATACGCCGCACGTCCATGCCTTCGCCGATGAACTGGCAAAGGATCGATCGCCGGCCATGGTCAAGCGCATCGTGCGTTCGCTCGGCGCGGTCTTCGTTGAAGCAAGGCGGCGTGGCTTGGCGGCGACGAATCCGGTGTCAGATGCCAAGGTGAAGACGAACGACCGCCGCAAGTCGAAGCGGCCAGAGATCCCCACCAAGGCGGAATTGCGCACGATCCTCGACGCCACCCCCACCCAAGGCAAGCACCGCGCACTGATCGTCACTGCCCTGTTCAGCGGCTTGCGTGCCTCCGAGTTGCGCGGCCTAAGATGGAACGCTTTCGACCTCAAGCGCGGCGTTCTGACTGTGAAAGGCCGGGTCGATGCATGGGGCGATTTCGGGCTGCCGAAGACATCGGCCGGCGAGCGCGACGTGCCGTTGGCGCCGATGGCAATCAACGCGCTGAAGCAGCAGCGCCTCTCCGTCGCGAACGGTCCCGATGGCTTGGTGTTTCCTTCCGACGAAGGAACGCCGCTTGACCACCACAACATTCTTTCCCGCGTCTGGACGCCCCTGCTCGTCGGTGCCGGGCTATTCCGCCTTCACCCGACCAGGCTCGACGCCGACGGCGCCCCGCTCAAAATCGCCAAGTACAACTTTCATGCCCTGCGTCATGCGGCGGCGAGCCTGTTCATCGAACAAAAGCTTTCACCGAAGCGCGTCCAGATGATCATGGGGCATAGCTCGATCACGGTGACGTTCGACACATACGGCCATCTTTTCGAAGACGACGCCGCCGATCAGACGGCAGTTGCCGAGATCGAGGCCCGGCTACTTTCGTAGCGAAGACTGCAACACGGCTGCAACACAAGGCGAAATTTCCTAGCGAAAACAACGGATCAATCTGTCTCTGACTCCGTTAGTCCTGGTTCGAATCCAGGTTCCCCAGCCAACGACTTCCCGGATGAAATCAAAGCGCAACTGCCCGAAAGCCTAAACCCCGCGTGCGAGCTGTCGTTCTTTGATACGGTGACCGTGCACTTTTTACCATGTCGCCCCCGCCGCATGGTGCACCTTGCCCGCGTTCCCGGTCTGCCGCATCCCCAAGCACCGTACGTAAGGGCGAACCGAAGTGTTTTCACGTCCGAAGACTATGTGTTCCACAAGAACTGCTCGTCGAGTATTGCCGCATCGCCGATGTCGCGGTTTTCGATGCACCCGTGGGCCGAGCATCGCCGGGCAAACCGGCAAAGCCGTGAAACCTGGAAAAACGAGGCAGGTGGCGAAAGGAAATGGTGCACTGTCACCGTAATCGCCAAATCACGATATGCGATCCCCTTGCCCTACTGAGGGGCGGAAATCCTGCTATGCAGGGAGAGTTGACGAGAGGGTTGTTTGCGGGCGTTATGGCCCGAGATTGCAGCGGGGTTTTCATGAGTCAAGCGGAACTGGGCAAACTTTGAAGATCGAGTGCGCGAAATGGCAAGCCTCATATGGTCTCGCCCCTGCACTCCTCAACGCGTCGGCGGAGTTAATATTGACGGCGTCACGATACTTAAGGCCGAATTGCAATGTTTCGTTGAAATAACAGAGGAGAAATCTCTGTCAAAAGTTCGCGAAGACGTCATAAAGCTCCATACCGCGAAGAACACCATGTTCTCAAAGGGGGTTATGGCAAGATGTTTCTGCATAGTAAATGGCAACATCACGCCCGCAATGCGAGATGCAGGGAGAGAGCAGCATATTCATGTTCTTTCATTTGACGAATTCAGTAAGCAATTTTTTGATTTCGACTCTTACTCGTCGATTAGGATGTCAGCACCTTTCGGTAGCTCCATCAATCCTTTAACTGGCGAGACTGATGATACAAAGTATGTTCCGGTACGATATTCTGTGGATGGCAAAAAGGGTGACATCTCGACAAAGGACGTAACTGAATACTTATTGGGCGGAAAGAACGTCGTTTTACTTGGCGAATACGGGAGTGGAAAGAGTCGGTGCATTCGAGAGGTGTTCACTTTGCTCAGCGAAACAGCAACGGTGAACTTCTGCCATCCTATTGCAATCGATCTGCGTAAATCATGGGGACTGCGTCAGAGCGGGGAACTGATTAGGCGTCACTTCAATGAGCTCGGGCTTGATTCTCTAGAAAGCAGCGCAATTAAAGCGTTTAACGCCAAGTCTATCATCTTTTTTCTTGATGGTTTTGATGAAATAGGCTCTCAGTCCTGGAGTAACGATAGCAATCGCCTAAAATTTATTAGAGCAAAGTCGCTAGAAGGCGTAAAGGACGTTGTTCAAAAGAATGCCGGAGGCAGCCTTGTGGCCGGGCGCGAGCATTATTTTCCGAGCACGGATGAGATGTTCGCGGCGTTGGGGATAAACCCACAAAACACAGTCGTAATCCGCTCTAAGAGCGAATTTAGCGAAAGCGAACTCCTCGAGTACTTTCAGAATAGAGATATTGATGTTGACGTGCCAAACTGGTTACCTCGCCGACCGCTTATCTGTCAGACTATAGGTTAGCTCGCTGCAGACGAATTTGAAAAAATGTTCGGAGAGGACGGGGACGAGATCTCCTTCTGGAACCATTTTATGGACGTTCTGTGCCAGCGCGACGCAAACATACATGTTTCCTTCGACGCACCTACAATATTGCGAATATTTGTACATCTTGCCCGTTTGACGCGCACCAAGGCATCAAACGTCGGACCTATATCGCTTGCGGAACTACAAAGCGCATTCGAGGCGGCCACTGGAACGGCTCCTGTTGAGGAGGCTTCTGTAATGCTGCAACGTCTGCCGAGTCTAGGTCTAACCATTACAATACAGCTGCATATCGCTTGTTATTGCTCTCCCAGAACGGCAGCTGCCTCCCCCGCCGAACCAACAGCGAATGCCCAATCCCCAGGATCTTCCGCACACTCGCCAGCGCCGCCTCGTTCACCTCGATATATGCGACGATGTACCATTCGCCGTTTTCTTCCCTGGCCATGCCCATCGGCTCGGCCCGCCATTTGAGGGCGCCGTGGTGGGGCATGAAGTAGGTTTCCTGGACGCCGCCGACGGCGCTGAGGCCCTCGTCGAGAGCGTATTCCATCACCGCGCAGCACAGCTGTGTCAGCGTGCCCCTCAGCCCGGCAGTTCGCTTGTCGGGAACGACAAATGTGCGGGTCCATTCGGCCCAATCGGGACGTCTTGGGACGCCCGATTTTTCGCACATGTGAGAAAAAACCTCCGAGACCATGTGCGGCTCGCTCGTTGGGATCAATCGAGCCGAAGTCACTACGCGATCGTCTTCAATGCCCAGCAGGTATGTCGCCGCGTCTGTATCGAATTGATCCAGTTCGCGACCATCCGGGCTCGGAGGGCGCCAGCGCTTTTGATGCACGAAGAAATCGTGCCGCCGGCGCAGAAATTCGTCGAATTCGTTTTCGTAGAGATGCTTGTTATGCGCGTTGACTACGTGGGCCGTTATCATGGTGCGATCCCCCGATCGTTGTCGCGGGGGATATTTGCAGCCTCGCTAATGTACGTCACCTGTCCGATAGGACAATTGACGCGTTTAGGGGTGGATCAGGCGCCGGCGCACTGCCTCGACGACCGCCTGCGTGGTCGTTGCGACGCCAAAAGCCTCGCGGGCCCGCGTTGAGTGCCATTTGACCGTGCGTTCGGTCAGGCCGAGGATCTGGGATGTTTCCGACGAGGTCTTGCCGGCCGCGGCCCACAACAGCACCTCTTTTTCGCGGTCGGTCAGCACGCCTTCATCGTCATCATTGTCGTCCGCCAACGCCTGGATCGACATGCCGGCATAGACCGCCATGGTCACCAGTTGCACTTGATGGCGTGGCGAGAGATTGCAGGACTTCGCGGAAGAGGCGAACGACAGCACGGATTGCCAATGGTGAATGCTGAGCATCGGCACAGCGAAGCCGCTACAGATGCCGAACTCCGTCGCCTCGCCGGCGACGCGTCGTGAACCTTCCGTATCCGACCACTTTGCCGGAACTTCGGACCAAAGGAACGGCTTCAGGGTTTTTGCCGAGTAGATGCAAACACCATCGACGGCGGCGTGCTCGGCCTCGACATAGCGTTCGAACCAGCCGGCCGGCCAGCCATTCAGTTCAACCATCGGCGCAAGTTTCTGGCCACTGAGCGGAACCCCGCTCAGGATAAGGTGCTCGAAGCCGAGATTCCTCACGGTATCAAGAAGGTCGCTCAGCAGCGGCCCGGTGGCTGTATGTTTCCTGCAGCGTTCGACAAAGTCGAACACGTCTGAATCGATCATGACAGAGACCCCCGTCTCCACGCCCGAAAACAAAGTTTAACTCAAATTAGCGACTTCGAATACTCCCAATAAGTGTGTCCGCCACGCAGGACGCGTGGACCAAAATCAGCTAAATCAGCCGGATTATGATCAGCAACACAGGACCAGAAAGCATGACTCCAGCATTGCCGAAACGAAACGAGCCGTTCCGGGCCGGCGAAACCGCGCTGCTCTTGGTCGACATGCAACGGGTCTGGCTGGAGCCCGGCGCAGATCCGGCGCATCCGGAGCGTGGTCCCGATCACTATTTCTACCGGCAGACGGCGTCGCAAACGATCCCCAACCAGGAGCGCCTGCTGGCGGCGGCGCGGGCCAACGGCGTCGAGGTGATCCATACGATCATCCAGAGCTTGACCGAAGACGGCCGCGATCGCTCGCTCGACCATAAGCTGACGCCGATCCACATCGCGCCGAGCCGGCCGGAGGGCCTGCCGGTGCCGTCGCTGGCGCCGGTTGGCGACGAGATCATGCTGCCGAAGACATCGTCGGGCGTCTTCAACTCGACCAACATCGACTATGTCTTGAAAAACCTCGGCGTGCGTTACCTGATCGTCGCCGGCATCATGACCGACCAGTGCGTCGACATGGCGGTGCGCGATGCCGCCGATCGCGGCTACCTCGTCACCTGCGTATCCGATGCTTGCGCCGCCGCCTCGCAGGAGCGCCATGACGGCGCGCTCAAGGCGTTTGGCGGCTATTGCTGGGTCGCCGATACCGCCACCGTTACGGCCCGTTTCGAAGCCTTGGGAAAAGCCGCATGACCGTCGAACCGCTGGTTGCCGTCGTCACCACCGACCTTTCGGCGATCACGCGCGGCCGCTCCGTCGTCGAAAGCAGGCTGCAGAAGATCGCTGCGACCGGCGTCGGCTGGCTGCAGGCCAACCTGTCGCTGACACCGTTCAACTCAATCGTCGATCCCAATCCGTGGGGGTCGTCCGGCGACGTGCGGCTCATTCCCGATCTCAACGCGCGATTTCGCACCGCGCTGACCGGATCGGCGACGCCCTTCGATATGGTCGCCGGCAACATCGTCGAACTCGACGGCAGCCCGTGGGTCGGCTGTACACGGACCATGCTCAAGGATGCGCTGGCGGAATTGAGGGCGGCGACCGGGCTTTCCGTCATCGCCGCCTTCGAGCATGAATTCCATATCGAGGGCGACTTTGGGCCGGCTCATTCGATGTCGCTCGCCGCACTGCGCCGCACCGATCCGTTCGCCGCCAATCTGATGGCGGCGCTGGCGGAATCCGGCGTCGCGCCCGAAGTGGTGATCGCCGAATTCGGCACCGACCAATTCGAGGTGACATGCGAGCCAGCCGATGCGCTTGCCGCGGCCGATCGCGCCGTTGCCATCCGCGAGGTCACGCGCGAAGTGGCGCGATGTGCAGGCTGGCGTGCGAGCTTCGCGCCCAAAACTGCTCCCGATGCCGTCGGCAACGGCGTCCACATCCATTTCAGTTTCGTCGACGAGGCTGGCAAGCCGGCGACCTACGATCCGGCACAGCCGGGCAGTCTTTCCAGCCAGGCCGCTTCGTTCTGTGCCGGCGTGCTGCGCCACTTGCCCGCGATTACCGCCATGACGGCGTCGAGCGTATCGTCCTACTACCGGCTGAAGCCGCACAGCTGGAGCTCGTCCTACACCTGGCTTGCCGATCGCGACCGCGAGGCGAGCCTGCGCATCTGCCCGACGGTGACGCTCGGCGGGCGCGATCCGGCGCGGCAGTACAACGTCGAATACCGGGCGGCCGACGCCACCGGCAATCCCTATCTGTCGCTGGCGGCCATCGTGCGCGCCGGGCTGGAAGGGCTGAAGGCCAAGCTGCCGGCGCCGCCGCTGGTCACCGGCGACCCGACGCTGATGAGCGCCGCCGAGCGCAACAAGCTTGGCCTCGTAAGACTGCCGGAAACGCTGCCGGCGGCACTCGACGCGCTCGTCGCCGACAAGACCGTGACCGGATGGTTCGCGCCGGTGTTTGTCGAGACCTTTGTCGGCCTCAAGCGGCATGAGACCGAGCGCCTCGCCGGTCTCGACCAAGTGGCTGTCTGCGATCTCTACCGGACGCTGTATTGATGGCTGAGCCGCTCGCTAACGCCATCCTACCTGAAGGTTGGCCTCCCGCGGTCGATGCAATCAACGAAACGGGGCGTTCCGATATCGTTTTGATATGCGAGCACGCTTCCAATCATATTCCGGCAGAGTATGCGCGGCTCGGTCTCGACAGCAGCCATTTGCAGCGCCATGTCGCCTGGGATATCGGCGCCGCCGCAGTGACCCGCACTCTGTCGAAGCTGCTCGATGCTCCGGCTTTCCTCAGCTCCTATTCGCGGCTTTTGATCGATCTCAACCGGCCGCTTGGTTCCAGCGGCAGCATTCCGGTGCTATCGGAGGACACTGACATCCCCGGCAATGTCGGCCTCGATCCGGAGGAACGAAGCCGGCGTGCCGGAATCATGTTCGCGCCGTTCCATGACCGCGTGGCCGCCCACCTCGACGAGCGGGCGAAGCAGGGCAGAGCGACGCGGATCGCGACGATCCACTCCTTTACGCCGGTCTTCCTCGGTGTTCGCAGGCCCTGGCACGCCGGCGTGCTTTACGATCGGGCAATCGATTTCGGCCAGGCAGTGCTTGCCGGCCTGAGCACCGACAGTGGGCTCAACGTCGCGGCAAACGAGCCTTATGTGATCAGCCGCGACGGTGACTACGCCATACCGGTCCATGGCGACGATCGCGGCATTCCCGCCGTCCTCATCGAGATCAGACAGGATTTGCTGGCGAGCCGCTCCGGCATCGAGGAATGGGCGAAGCGTCTGGCCGCAGCGTTGCCGGCGCAGCAGAAGGAGGCTTCCTGAACAAGTTCGGCTTCCCGATGCGATGAAGGCGGCAGATCCCTTGCCGCTACGAGAATATTTCCGACAGTTCTTCGACGCTGGTGCCTTCCTTGACCTGACGCAACTCGACATAGCTAACCGCAGTAGCAATCGACATCACCATCGACGTTACGCTCGTCACCAATGCGTCCACCACAGCACCCACCATCCCTCCTCCAAACAGGGCGGTTGCGGCGCCAAGCGCCAACTGAATGGTCACCACGGCGATGATCAGGATAAGGAACAGGCCGAACAGCGCCCAGCGGCTTCCCTTGGTCAGGTCGCGGCTGCGCGCCATGCTACCGAATACGCCGAGTCGCTCTTGCACCAGCGCTGGCACTGCGACCGACCAGCGGAGCGCCAAAATGATGCCAGGCACGATAAGCAGCATAAAACCGATGCCCGCGCCCAAACCGACCAGCAGAGCAATCGCGAGTGTCGGCAAGAGAAAGGAGACTGCTTTCGCGATGCAATCACCGAACGAAGGCTGCTTGCCATTCAAGTCCTCGATGGTTGCACGCACCAGCGATGCCTGGAGCAACAACGAAAGGATGTAGGAAACCAGCCCGAAGCCTATCGCGATGTTGGAATAGCTCCACACGAAAATTGGCTCAATCGAGGCAGGCACCGGGGTAACGGTTGCGAGCCGACTCAAAGCCCAAAGCTGAAAACCAAGTGTCGGCAAGCCCGAAAATACTGCGGCAAGCCCCAGGCAGAGCCCTGCATTACGGCCAATGACCGCAAAGCTATTGTTGAACACCCTGCCAATCTGGAATTTCTCAGGCCGTTCGAGTGTCATTGACGTCATGATGCTTCCCCCTGCCCCACCGCCGCATATCGCTGGCCGCGCCGGCAGCAAATCTGCCAAGATTGACGGTCGCCGTCCAGCCCACTTGCAATTGTTCCGCTGCATTGTCAGTGTCGGCCGGGAACCACAGGTTGCAGGGGAGCGGGTGGCGTTGGCACAGCCAGGCACAGCGGAAGCCGAACGGCTGACCAATCTGCACAAGCAGCTGATCGCCGATGAGTCGATCCAATTCGACCTGCCGGCCTATGTGCCGCCAAAGCCGCCCGAGTGGCTGAAGCCGCTGCAGGATTTTTTGTCGTGGCTCGGTCCATACATGATCTATCTGTTCTGGGGGGCGGTGATATCGGGCGTCGCAATCATCCTGCTTCTGGTCTTCCTCGAGGTGAAAGGCATCGCCTGGCGCCTGCCTTGGCAGCGCGCCCGGCCGGAGGCCGAAGCCGAAGAGACCTGGCGCCCAGACGCCGGCGCCGCGCAGGTCCTGCTGTCGGAAGCGGACGCGCTGGCTGCGCGCGGCGACTATGACGAGGCGGTTCACCTTTTGCTTCGGCGCAGCGTCGCCGATATTGCCGGACGGCTGCCGGATTTCCTGCGCCCGTCGCTGACCGCGCGCGACATCGCCGCCGCCCCTTCCCTGCCGGCAAGGGCACGCCATGCGTTTACCGAGATCGCCCGCATTGTCGAGGCGGCGCTGTTCGCGCGCCGGCCGGTCGGCGCGGAAGGCTGGCGGCAAGCACGCGGCGCCTATGAACGTTTCGCCTTCCGGGATGCCTGGACGTGAGCGCACCTGCGGTCGAGGCACAGGAGCCGTTCAATCGAAAGACACTGTTTTGGGGAATTTTCGCCAGCCTGCTTGCGGCAGCCGGTTTCTTCCTGCTGTCCACCTATGCCCCCGACTTCCGGCAGCCCGGCAATGGCGGCGCCACGCCGCTATCGAAAAGCGGCGTCGGCTACGCCGGTCTGGCGGAATGGCTGCGGCTTACCGGCGAGGCGCCCTTGATGGCACGGACCGAAGACGATCTTGCCAGAGATATACTGCTGATCGTCACCATCTCGCCCGACAGCGACCAAGAGGCGCTTGACCGCATTCTTGAGCTTCGCGATGACCGCGAGACTCTCTTCGTGCTGCCCAAATGGCAGACCTTGCCCCTCCAGCAGCACGAGGGATGGAAGATGAAAATCGAGCGTTTGCCCGACACCGTAGTCAACGGTTGGCTCGGCCGGATCGTCAAGGCCAAGCTCGGTGTCGGCAGGAGCACCGTCGAGCAACTCGAGATCCGGGGCCATCTCGTCGCCGCGCCGCAAGACATGCAATGGGTTGCCGACGATCACCCGATCATTGCGGCAGGCAGCGGCAAGGCCGTCCTCGTCGAATTCCAAGACAAACCCTTTTTCATCCTGACCGATCCCGACCTAATCAATAATTCCGCGCTTGGGGATGCCGAAAAGGCGGTCGCGGCGCGCGACCTGATCCAATGGCTGCGGCCTGGCAAGGGTCTGGTCATGTTCGATCTGACGCTGCACGGCGCGGGGCGAAAGTATGATCTGGCCAAGCTCCTGGTCGAGCCGCCGTTCCTGGCGTTGACACTGACGATCCTGGTCGCCGCGGCGCTGGCGTTCCTGCATGGCCTTGGCCGGTTCGGCCCGCCGCGCGCTGACCAGCGTGCGATTGCCTTCGGCAAGCGTGCGCTGGTCGATACGACGGCGATGCTCATGCGGCGTGCCGGCCGGCTGGACGAGTTGGGAGGCCGCTATGCGGCCTTGATGCGGGTGCGCGCCGGCGCGCTGCTCGGGGCACCGCAAGGGTTGCAAGGCAAAGCGCTCGACCGCTGGCTCGACTCTCGCGATAAGGAGGAAGTCGACGGATTCACGATGCGCTCGCAAGCCGCTGGCGAGGCAAAGAATTTGAACCAGATGCAACAGGCGGCAGAGCGGCTGCACGACTGGACGGCAAGGAGGCTCGGTGAACGTCGATGATGTGAAGGCCCTGGCGACACGGATCAGGGAAGAAGTGGCCAAGGCGATCACCGGGCAGCACGATACGGTCGACCTGATGCTGACCGCCTTGTTTGCTGGCGGGCATATCCTGCTCGAAGGTCCTCCCGGCACGGCCAAGACCATGACCGCACGCTGCTTCGCCCAGGCGCTTGGGATCGCCTACGGGCGCATCCAGTTCACGCCGGACCTGATGCCCGGCGATATCGTCGGGTCGAACATCTACAACTTCCAGACCGGGCAGTTCACGCTGACGCGCGGTCCGATCTTCTGCGATCTTCTGCTTGCCGACGAAATCAACCGCACGCCGCCCAAGACGCAAGCCGCATTGCTCGAGGCGATGCAGGAACATGCGGTCACCTTCGACGGCACCACGCATTCGCTCGGCCGCAATTTCATGGTCGTCGCGACCCAGAATCCGATCGAGCACCAAGGTGTCTATCCGCTGCCGGAGGCGCAGCTCGACCGCTTCCTGTTCAAGCACCGCGTCAGCTATCCCGGCCCCGAGGAAGAACGAGCCATTATCGTCCATCACGGCGGCGGCTCCGCCTCGCACGACATCGCGCAATATGGCATCAAGGCGCAGACGGACCGCGAGACGCTGCAGGAGGCACTCGCAACCGTCGGCTCCGTCACCCTCGTCGACGATGTCGTCGGCTATATAGCGGCGCTGGTTCGGGCTACGCGCGAAAATGCCGATCTGGAAGTCGGAGCCAGCCCGCGCGCGGGCGCCATGCTGGCGCGGGCGGCGCGTGCCCGGGCGGCGCTGGACGGACGCGCCTATGTGATCCCCGACGACGTCAAGGCGCTGGCAGTGCCGGCGCTGCGCCATCGCGTCATCCTTTCGCCTGCCGCCCAGATCGATGGCCGCCTGGTCGAGCAGATCGTCTCTGACCTGGTCGACCAGACGGAAGCACCACGTTGATCTATCCCAGCGGCCGAGCGGTATGGGCAGCAGCGGCCGGCGCGGTGCCGGCCTTCCTGGTCGCGCTGGCACTGCCGTCGTTCTGGTATCTGGGATTGCTGTGGAGTTGCCTGCTGCTTGCCTTCCTGGCGGTGGATGCCGCGGCCGGACACGGACGGGCATCGCTGAATGCCAGCATCGATGCGCCGCAGCAGGTCGGTGTCGGCGGGGAATTCGGCGTGCAAATCGCCGCCCGTCACTCGGGGTCGCGCGCCGCGGAGGCTCGCGTCGGACATGATGCGCGCCTGGCGCCGGTGAGCGGCAGCGGTGGGACTTTGCGGCCGACGGCCGGAGGCGGGTCGCTCGACCTTCGCTTCCAGGCGCTGCGGCGCGGCGTCGCCAGCTTCGACCGTCTATGGGTGCGCTGGCGCGGGCCGTTCGGGCTGGTCTGGAACCAGGTCGTGCTGCCAGTGGAAAGCAAGGTCGCGGTGCTGCCCGACGTCAGCAGCGCCCGCGGCGAGGCGATCACGCTGCTGCAACATGCGGCGCTTGCCGAAGGCCATGCGCAGCGCCGCGCCGGTCAAGGCCGCGAGTTCGACGCGCTCAAGGATTACCAGCCGGGCATGGGCCGGCGGATGATCGACTGGAAGCGCAGCGCCCGCCACGGCAAGCTCTTGGCGCGCGAGTTCCGCATCGAGGAGAACAACAACATCGTGCTGGCCATCGATAGCGGACGCCTGATGTGCGAGCCGGTCGACGGAGTGCCGAAGGTGGACCGGGCGGTGACGGCCGCCTTGCTGTCGGCATTCATCGCGCTGAAGGGCGGCGACATGGTCAGCCTGTTCGGCTTCGATGCAAGGCCGCGCGTTTCAAGCGGCGCGGTACGCGGCCCCGCCAGCTTTGCGATGATCCAGAAACGGGCCGCCGAGATCGACTATTCCAGCGAGGAGACCAATTTCACGCTGGCATTGACGACGCTGGCGGCGCGGCTCGACCGCCGCTCGCTGGTCATCATCTTCACCGATTTCGTCGATCCGATCAGTGCCGAATTGATGCTGCGCACCGTGGGCCGGCTCACCGAGCGGCATCTCGTGCTGTTCATGATGATGAAGGACACCGAACTGGAGGGCCTGGCCGACATGCCGCCACGCTCCGGCGAGGACGTTGCCCGCGCGGTCGTTGCCGGAGGGCTCTTGCGCGAAAGGCAGGTCGTCATCGGCCGGCTGCGGCTGCTCGGGGCGCATGTGATCGAAGCCGACCATACCCGGCTTGGTCCGGCGCTGGTCGAGCGTTATCTGCAGTTCAAGCAGGAGGATTTGCTGTGACGGCGCCAGTGCCCGGCAATGCTGTAGGCGGCGATGCGGTACGCCAGTCGCTGGCCAGCTTCCGCCGCGAGCGCGAGGCCGACTGGAAAGCATTCGAGGCGCTGCTCGCGCGTGTCGAGAAGCGTGCGCCGCGGACGCTTTCCGAAGAGGAGCTGCTGTCGCTGCCCCTGCTCTATCGATCGGCGCTGTCTTCTCTTTCGGTGGCGCGGGCGACATCGCTCGACAACGCGCTGGTCGCCTATCTCGAAGCGCTGTCGTTGCGCGGTTATTTCTATCTCTACGGCGCGCGGCGTGGGCTGCGGCAGCGCCTCGCCGATTTCTTCCTGCACGACTGGCCCGAAGCCATTCGCGACCTGTGGCGCGAGACATTGGTTTCGGTTGCGCTTATGGTGATCGGCATTGGTGCAGGCGCCTGGCTGGTGGCATCCGACAAGAGCTGGTTCGACGCGATCATCCCGCCCGGCCTGGCAGGAGGCCGCGGCCCCGACACCTCGGCCGAACTGCTGCGCAGCATGCTTTATGATGGCGACAATGGCTTTCTCTCAGGCTTTGCCGCCTATCTGTTCACGCACAACGTCCAGGTCGCAATCCTGGCCTTCGCCCTTGGCTTTGCCTTCGCCGTGCCGACGGTACTGCTGATGCTGTTCAACGGCTGCATGATCGGGGCGTTGTTCCAAGTCTATTGGTCCAAGGGGCTTGGCATGGAGCTTGGCGGCTGGCTGGCCATCCACGGCACCACCGAATTGCTCGCAATCTCTTTGGCCGGCGCGGCCGGTATGCGCATCGGCACCAGCATCGCCTTTCCCGGCGAATTGACGCGAATGGCGGCAGCGGCTCGCGCCGGACGCATCGCCGCGAACGCCATGGTCGGGGTCTCGGTCATGCTGCTGTTTGCCGGGCTGCTCGAGGGCATTGGCAGGCAGACCATCACCAGCGACGTCACGCGCTACGCCATTGGCGGTGGCATGCTGGTGCTGTGGATCGGTTATTTCTATATGTTCCGGGCGGTGCGGCATGGCGATCGTTAAACGCGCTGCCTTCGCGGCTATACGACCGCTGATCACGCCCGAAGGCGTCGATCTCCGGATAAAGTTGGCCGACGCCGGCACGCGGGCTGCCGCCTTCCTTCTCGACGTCGTGTTCATCGCCGTAGCTGCAATCGTGATCACGATCGTCGCGCTGTTCGGGGTGGGAGGCCTGGGCAGCGAGGGATTTCAGCCGCTCTTCGTCGTCTGGATCATCCTGATCTTCTTTCTTCGCAACGCCTACTTCACCGTCTTCGAAGCGGGCCGGCGTGCGTCTACGCCCGGCAAGCGGATCGTCGGCATCCGGGTCGCGTCGCGCAGCGGAGACGGCCTGTCGATCGACCAGGTGATAGCCCGCAACCTGATGCGCGAGATCGAGGTGTTCCTGCCGCTGTCGATCATCGCCGGACGCAGCGGGACCGACCTCGCCGACACGCTGACGACCGTGTTCGGACTGGTGTGGACGCTGCTGTTTGCCTTGTTCCCGCTGTTCAATCGAGACCGCATGCGGATCGGCGACCTGTTGGCGGGGACCTGGGTGGTCGAAGCGCCGAAGCGCGCCTTGCTTGAAGACCTGTCGGCACGGCAGGATCCGGCGGCCGGCGCGTTCCGGTTCAGCCACGCCCAGCTCGATGCCTACGGAATTGCCGAACTCCACAAGCTCGAGGAAGTGCTGCGCCGCGACGACTATTTCGCATTGCGGACGGTTGCCGAAACGATCGGACGCAAGATCGGCGCGGCACCACAAGCCCATGACGCACGCGCGTTCCTGACGGCGTATTATGGGGAGTTGCGGGCGCATCTCGAACGCAAGCTGCTGCTGGGCAACCGCAGGGCCGACAAACATGCGCGTTAGACCAGGAGTGGAAATGCACGAAAAGCGTGCGCAGCAGCCCATTGCCACCGAAGATTGACGCTTGACCGGTGCCATCTTCTCCCGCAAATTCAGTCTCGCGGGGTTGAAATGCCTTTCCCTCCGAGGGTGCTCGTGTTCCCTATCCTCTGGCAGTCGCAAGCGGATGTTGCGAGAAAACTCCTCGAGAGTTCCAGGTTCTACGGAAATCAAGCTGCAAGGAGACTTCCTTGGCCACTTTCGTCACTCAATCCACTTTCCAACGAGCTGGCAGCCAAATGGTGTGGTTTTGGAAGCTCGGAACAGGCGATGCCTACTGGGGGTACTCGGTACGTGCGGCAGTCGTCCTTCGCACGGCCACTTTGCGCTGGGAAAGCCTGTATACCTACATCGACGAGACAGGCCAGACCGAGGTAATACAGACGAACGTATCAGACGATATGCAAATAAGATTCGCGGCGATAAGTTCTCCCTGAGGAGCCAAGACATGCCAATAGCGCTTCACGCGGTATACGATTCCCGAGGCGTCATCATTGCTGCCTCACGAGTCGATTCCGACGATGACAAGTCGGCCCCGGCGCCAATCCCACAGCCCGGCGAGGGCAATTACTACGCGCTAATCCCGCTTGACGAAGCCCACGTCAAAATGCCGCTGGATCAGCTGTGCACAACGACTCGGGTCGACTTGCGACAGAAGCGGCTGATTGCCGAGGACCTTCACTCTCAAGCGTAAGTGTTCCTCGCCACCCTGCCCTACCCCACCCACTTCTCATAATCGGACACCAACAGGTGCAGCGGTGCTGTGTCCTCGTCGATGTCCGCGAAGCGGCCGATCGGCTCGCGGAAGACGTTGTCGGTGAGATCGTCGTTGACGGTCGAGACCTCGCCGATCAGCACGTCCTTGCCCTCGGCCCAGAAGGCGTGCCAGACACCCGGCAGCAAAGTGACGCTCTGGCCTGGGTCGAGCTTCAGGAGCCCACCCGCAGGTAGTCTGTGGATGGTTCCGTCGACAGGCACCGATACTTCGGCCTTCGGATCGATGCCGCCATCGCGATCATGCATGAACAGCTCCAGCACCAGTTTGCCGCCGCCACGGTTGATGATGTCCTCGGCCTTGATGTTGTGGCGGTGCATCGGCGAAAGCTGATCCTTGCGCGAGATCATGATCTTCTCGGCATAGAGCATGCCCATGCCCTTCTTCATGTCCTCGTAGCGGCCGTTGCGAACGGTGAACAGGAACAGGCCGAGGTCGTCGAACTTGCCCTGGCCGTAGTCGGTGATGTCCCAGCCAAGCCGAGAAGAGAAGATCGCCGCCGAATCCTGCCGGCGCGCCTTCATCTCTTCCGGGGTCCAGTAGGCGAAGGGCGGCATGATGTAGCCGAACGAGCGGATGAAAGCGTCGGCGTCGCGGATGATGTCGTTGATGGCGGAGCGTTTCATGATCGTGGTTCCTTCTTCAGGCGGCGCCTACAGCGCATAACCGAACACCGATCCGGTGTCGACGTAAACCGCATTCTGGCCTCATGACATCGGCGACGATCAGGGCCATAAGTCCCGACAAATTCCCAAAGGTGACATTCCATGCGCAGCATAGACGACCTCGATACGCCAGCGATCCTGATCGATGCCGACCGCGCCGAAGCCAATATCGCGCGGGCGCAGGCCCATGCCGACAGCCATGGGCTGAAGCTCCGGCCGCACATCAAGACCCACAAGCTGCCCTATTGGGCGAAGAAGCAGGTCGCGGCGGGCGCCATCGGCATCACCTGCCAGAAGATCGGCGAGGCCGAGGTCATGGCCGATGCCGGACTGACCGACATCTTTCTGCCCTACAATATCCTCGGGCGGGCCAAGCTGGGGCGCCTCAAGGCGCTGCACGGCCGCGTAACCCTGTCGGTGACGACCGACAGCATGGACACCCTGATGGGACTTGCCGCCACCTTTACCGATCCCGGCCACCGCCTGCCGGTGCTGGTCGAATGCGACACCGGCATGGGCCGCTGCGGTGTGCAGTCGGCCGGCGAAGCAGTCGCGCTGGCGAGCGAGATCGACAAGGTCCGGGGGCTCGTCTTCGGCGGCTTGATGACCTACCCGGGGGCGGGCCGCGCCGTTGAGACCGAGGCGTGGCTCGCCGATGCGCAGCAAGCGCTTGCCGCATCCGGCCTTGCCTGCGATCGTATCTCCAGCGGCGGCACGCCCGACATGTGGCGTTCCGGCGAGCATTCCGTCGTTACCGAATACCGCCCCGGCACCTACATCTATCTCGACCGCTACCAGGTCGCCAAAGGCGTCGGCAGCCTCGACGATTGCGCGCTGACGGTGCTGTCGACGGTGGTCAGCCGTCCAACGCCGACGCGCGCCATACTCGACGCCGGCAGCAAGGCCCTGTCTAGCGACACGCTGGGGCTCGCCGATTTCGGCGAGCTGCTGGGCATTTCAGGCGCAAGAGTGACCAGCCTCAGCGAAGAGCACGGCAATGTCACGCTGTCAGGCGACGCCGAGCTTCGCATCGGCGAGCGCGTGCGGGTCGTGCCCGACCATTGCTGCGTCGTCACCAACCTGTTCGACGAGGTGCATCTGATCGAAGGCGAGACGGTGATCGAGACGCTGCCGCTCAAGGCGCGAGGACGTATGGCTTGATCCTGTCGGTTGGCTAACGCTCGGCTTGCCTCGCGGCAACCCGGCGCATCGAAATGACGCGGCGGCGCCGGATCTCGGTGCGCATTGCCGTCAGATGCAGCGCGAAGAACAGCACTGTGAAGCCGAGTGCCATCACCAGCAAGGGCCACAACAGGCTTGGATCGATGGTCGGCCCGCCGAGCCGGAACACCGACGCCGGCTGGTGCAGGGTGTTCCACCAGTCGACCGAAAATTTGATGATCGGGATGTTGATGAACCCGACCAGGGTGATGATGGCGGCGGCCCAGGCGGCGCGCCCGGCATCGTCGAGCGCGCGGGTCAGGGCGATGATGCCGAGATACATCAGGAACAGGATGAAGACCGAGGTCAGCCGAGCGTCCCACACCCACCAGGTGCCCCACATCGGCTTGCCCCAGATCGAACCGGTGATCAGCGCAAGGGCGGTGAAGACGGCACCGATGGGCGCCGCCGATTTCAGCGCCACGTCGGCCAGCGGATGGCGCCAGACCAGCGTGCCCAGCGCCGAGACCGCCATCAGCGTGTAGCACATCATGGCAAGCCAGGCGAAAGGCACGTGGATATACATGATGCGCACGGTGATGCCCTGCTGGAAGTCCTCAGGCGCCGTGAAGCTCATATAGAGACCCACAGCGAGGACGATGGCGGCGACGCTCGCCAGCCAAGGCACGACCTTGTCGGCCAGCCCGACGAACCGCGTCGGGTTGGCAAGGTCCATCCAGCCGGAGAGGCGTGAAGTCGTGTCGCTCATGCGGCTTTACATAGACCCCCGGCGGAGTTGCGGCAACCACAGGCGGCGTACGGGGTCTCCCGTTCTCCCCGTGAACGGCGGGGCAATCGCATTTGGATTCTTGCGAAGATGGACCCCCACCCTAACCCTCCCCACAAGGGGGAGGGAACGCTGCCGCCCGCCTTTACTTCCGCTTTGGCGCCGAAAGGCAGGCAATTTGCAAAGGTCAGCGCCAACGGAAGTCTCCCTCCCCCTTGTGGGGAGGGGTTAGGGGTGGGGGTCCATCGTAGAGCGAAAGCCGCGGCTTTCCACCTGCGATAGCCCGCCTTCCCACTGTGTTCCCACAAGGGGAGAAGGGAGAGCACTCAGGCGGCTTCGTTCACCGGACGGCTAAGGCGGCGGACCTCCTCGTCGTTGAGCAGGCCGCCGGCGCGCAGCAGGCTGGCGAAGCGGCCGTTGCGCAGCGACAGTTCGGTGAACCCACCCATCTCGACCACCCGGCCCTTGTCCATGAACACGACCAGATCGGCATCGCGAACGGTGGTCAGGCGGTGGGCGATGATGAAGGTGGTGCGGCCGCGCCGCAACTCGTCGATGGCGTCCTTGACGCGGTCTTCCGTCTCGACGTCGAGCGCGCTGGTCGCCTCGTCGAGAACCAGGATGGGCGCGTCCTTCAGCACGGCGCGGGCGATCGCGATGCGCTGGCGCTCGCCACCGGACAGCTGTCCGCCGCGTTCGCCGACGACCGTGTCGTAGCCCTCGCACTTCGACAGGATGAAATCCTGCGCGGCGGCGGCGTTGGCCGCCGCATGGACCTCGTCATAGGTCGCCTCCGCACGCCCGACGCGGATGTTGTCCTCGATCGAGCGGTTGAGCAGGCCGGCATCCTGGAACACGGTGGCGATCGAATGGCGCAGCGATTTGCGGGTCACCGTGCGGGTGTCGATGCCGTCGATCAGGATACGGCCGCTGGACGGGGTGAAGACGCGCTGCAAAAGGTTGATGAGCGTGGTCTTGCCGGCGCCCGTCGGGCCGACGATGGCGACGGTCTGGCCGGCCTGGACCTCGAACGACGCGTCGTCGACGCCCTGCCCGGAGTTGCCGAACTCGAAGCAGACATTCTCGAAACGCACGTGACCGGTGACGTTGACGAGCTCGCGCAGCCCGTCGGGCTCGGCGGCATCGGAAGCGGAGTCCTCGAGATAGTAGAATTCCTCGAGCTTGGCGCGTGCCTCGGAAATCTGGTTGGCGAAAGCCGACATCTGGTCGAGCCGGGCAATCAGCAGCGTGGCAAAGCCGGTAAAGGCGATGACGTCGCCGATGCGCAACTGGCCGTGTGTCACCAGATAGGCGCCAATCAAGAGCACCACCATCATCGAAATCGTCGACGACAGGCGATGCAGCGCGTTGGCCATCGCCCACCAGTCGAGCACCGGATTCTGTGCGTCGAGCAGGTTCTTGACGTAGCGCTTCAGCGCCTCGGTCTCATGGCCGATGCGGTTGTAGCTCTGCAGGACGGCGACGTTGCTGACCGAGTCGGTCACATGCGCAAACACCTTGTGGTAGTGCCGCTCCACGGCCGCCTGGCCTTCCTTGGTGCGCCGCATCACCAGCCGTCCGATGCCGACATAGAGCGCGCCAAGCGCCAGCAGCACCATCGACATGCGGATATCCATGCTGAGCGCTGTGGGCACCAGCAGAACCAGCGCAACCGCGGTCGACAGATGCTGCCGCATGAATTCCAGCCAGAGGCTGAACAAGGTCTCGACGGCACGCAGGAGCGTGTGCAGGGAATTGGAGGTGCCGCGCTGATGATGCCAGGCAAGCGGCATGGTGATCACGCGCTCGAACGATTGGCAAAGAACCTCGCTGCGCCGCTGGTGGGCAAAGCGATCGGCGCCGCGCGCTACCAGAACGAAGGCGATGATGTTGAAGGCGCCGAGGCCGGCCCACATTGCGAGCGTCGAGAATACCGAGCCGCGGTCCGAAATGGCATCGATCACCCGGCCGAACATGATCGGCTCGAGGATGGCGATAATGGCAAGCGCGACATTCGCCCCGCAGATAAACGCAACGCGTTTCCTGTCGGCAGCTAGATAACCGAGCGCTCGCCAGTAGATTTGCAGAAGTGACACTTCAGCTACTCCGCCAATTATTTATGGTGCAGTGCGTCATTTTTTGACTCGTATCGGTTGACGCGTCGCAAAACAATGCTCGTCTACCTCTTCCGTTCCCATTCCGCGAACAAAAGATGACGACGCTTCGAAATTTGCCGTGATCGTCTAACAGTTTGAGATAAAAGGTGAAATGTCAGCGTTGCGGCAAAATCATGGCAGCTGGAAAGCACTGCCACAATTTTAATCAGCAAGACCCCGGGCACGACGTCTAAAGTCGTGTGCAGGCATTCAGCAAGGTCAAACGCAAATATAACCGGTAGAGGCACTTGGAGCGCCCGCGCGTGCCCTGGGGAACCCTGAGCGACGCTCCAAGTCTTTGAATCTAGGTCGGTATTCTAACGACCACCTCGGCATTGTTTCCGGCTTTTGGCTCGAAGGACGAAGATTTGGTCTTCGTGCCATTCACTTCAAGTGAGATGGCCCGGGCCTTTTTGTCGCGGACGACGCGTACCTTGATCTCGGCGCCCAGCATCTTCAGGGTTGCCGAATAGCCGTCCCAATGGCTGGGAAGTCGCGGCGTGAATTGGATGCGCTGTCCGCGGCGCTCTATGCCGAGAATGCTCTCGACCGCAGCGCGATAAAGCCAGCCCGCCGACCCGGTATACCAGGTCCAGCCGCCTCGGCCGCCCTTGTCTTGCCCGGAATAAACATCGGCCGCGACGACGTAAGGTTCCACCCGGTAGCGCTCTGCCGCGGCTTCATCGAGAGCATGGTTGACCGGATTTAGCATCGAAAGGCAACGGTAGGCATCGTCGGTGCGACCCATCTCGGCGAGCGCAATAACGAACCATGTCGCGGCGTGCGTGTATTGGCCGCCGTTTTCACGGACCCCCGGCGGATAGCTCTTGATGTAGCCCGGGTCCCTTTCCGTCTTCGAGAAGGGCGGGGTGAACAGTTTGACGATGTTGAGCTCGTCGTCGACGAGCGCTTTCATCGCCTGCCCCATTGCCGTGGTCGACCGCGCCGGGTCGCCCTCGCCCGAAAGCACGCTCCAGGACTGGGCGATCGAGTCGATCTTGCACTCGTCCGATTTGCGCGAGCCGAGCGGCGTGCCGTCGTCGAAGCTGCCGCGCCGATACCACTCGCCATCCCAGGCAGTGCTTTCCAGCGCCCGCTTCAGCACCTCGGCGTGCTTCGTCCAGGCTTGCACGCGCTTGGCATCGCGCTCCGCCTTGGCGACAGCGGCAAAGTCGCCCAGCGTCTTCAGCAGGAACCAGCCCAGCCATACGCTCTCGCCCTTGCCGTGCTCGCCTACGCGGTTCATTCCGTCGTTCCAGTCGCCGCCGAGGATCAGCGGCAGCCCGGCCGGGCTGCTGCGCTTGACGGCAAGATCGAGCGCCCGCGCGCAATGGTCATAGAGCGAGGCTGTCTTCTTCGAGATTTCCGGGATGAAGAAAGCATCGTGCTCGCCTTCGCCCAGCGGCTGCCCTTCGATGAAGGGCAGTTGCTCCTTCAGGATCGCGGTGTCGCCGGTCACCAGCAGGTAGCGGGCCGTGGCGTGGGCCAGCCAGACCACGTCGTCCGAGATCATGGTGCGGACGCCGGCCTCGGTGCGCGGCAGCCACCAATGCTGCACGTCGCCTTCGGGGAATTGCCGCCGCGCCGCGTTGAGGATCTGATCACGCGCCAGCCTGGGGTCATGCGCCAGCAAGGCCAAGGTGTCCTGCAACTGATCGCGGAAGCCGAAGGCACCGCTCGCCTGATAGAACGCAGAGCGGGCACGGATGCGGCAGGCCAGGCTCTGGTAGGGCAGCCAGTGATTGACCATGGCGTCGAGTGCCTTGTCCGGCGTCTCGACCTGGATGGTGTCGAGAAAGCCGCGCCATGTGCGCTGGTTGTCGGCCAGCCGCTGATCGAAATCCCTGGAGCGATGGGTCTGCACCAGCGCGCTGGCCTCCTCGGGCGAGGCCGCGTCGCCGAGCAGCCAGAGCAGCGTGACGTCGCCACCGGCAGCGATGTCGATGTCGCGTGCGATGGCGGCGCAGGGATCGTCGCCGGCCTCGACACGGCCCGACAGGCCGGCGCCGCTCAGCACGGCATGCGGAAACTCGCTCGTGCCTTGCCTGCCGATGAACTCGCCGCGGTCGGCGGTGACCGAATGCACCGGACCGTCGGCGGCCAGAAAGGCGATCCGCTCGCCGAAATCGAGCCCATAGGGATTTTGCGCCAGCAAAGCGCCGGTCGCGGCATCCCTCGACGGAACGATGCTTGCAGCGGTGCGCGAGCGATGGCCGCCAAGAACCCATTCCGCATAGGCGTAGACGCGCAGCCGCATCGGCACCGAACCCGAATTCTGGATGCGCAGCCGCGATATCTTCACCGGATCGACGGGATCGACGACATGGGTCAGGTCCATCGACAGCGGCCCGCGCTTTGAGCGGAATGTCGAAAAACCCTGCCCGTGCCAGGTTTCGTAGGTCATTGTCGGATCACGCACCACGGCAGCCATTGGCGAGAACGCCCTGCCACTGGCCTGATCGTAGATATAGATGCCCTCGCCCGGGCGGTTGGTGACCGGATCGTTCGACCATGGCGTCAGTTGATAGTCGCGGCTGTTGCGGCTCCAGGTGAAGGCAGCGCCTTCAGCCGATATGTGGAAACCGAACGATGGGTTGGAGATGACATTGATCCACGGCTGCGGCGTCGTGCGCCGGCCGGCAAGACGCACGACGTAGTGGCGTCCGTCGCTGTCGAAGCCGCCGAAACCGTTCCATTGGTCGAGCCCGCTGCCGTCGACGCGGCCCTCGATCAGTGCCTGGGCGGCAGATGCGTGCGACGTCGGCACCGGCAAGGACGGCTCGCGAAGGGCTGCAAGGTCTGCCGGCTGGAGGGCGGCGTCTCGCGCCTGCAGTGCCGCGGTCTCGGCACGCTCGATCTGGTCGAAGATGGTGCCGTTGCGCGTATGCAGCACCACCCGAGCGACGGCGAGCAAGGTCCTGTAGGTCGTTTCCTCCATCAGGTCACGGCGCACCGCGAAGATGTGCTGGCGGGGTCCGAGCTCCTTGCCGCGCAACCGGCTGTTTTCGCACAGCGTCTCCACCGCGCGCTGCAGGTCCTGCACGTAGGATGACGCCTGCTCGTTGACGACGACAAAATCGATCATCATGCCGCGGGCACGCATGTATTCCTGGAAGCGAAGCGCCTGGGCGACGATCTCCAGATCGGCGACATCGGCGATCCTGACCAGGAAAATCGGAAAATCGCCGGATATGCTGGTCGGCCACAGGCTGGACTGCCTGCCGAGCCCGGAGACGATGGATTCGCCCGGAAGGCGCAGGAACGGATCGGGATAGATCAGATAGCGCGCCAGCTTCTGCACATTGGCGGCGTCGGACAGGCTGAGGCCAAGGTGTCGGGTCTGCACCTGCGAGCGCGTCCAGGCGAGCATCGCCTGGCGGGCGAAGCTTTCGGGATGGTCGAGCCGTGCGATGGCGGCATCCAATTCGGCGCGATGGGTACCGACGACGGTCCAGAAGGTCAACGAAATCTTCTTGTTGGCCGGCACACGCACCTGCCGGCGAAGCGATGCGATCGGATCCAGGGTGAAGCCGGAATGGCCGCCAAGCTTGGCGCCGGGATCAAAGGCAGCCGCCTCGGTGATGGTGCGGCCGCGGCCGATGAAGGCGCGCCTGTCGGTTTCCGCCTCGGCGTCTCGCGCCGATCCAGACGGGTCGGTGACGAAATGCACCATGGTGACGTCGGGTTCGTCCTTTTCGCGCTTGCGCCTGGTGGCGAAGATCGCGCCGTTGTTCGGCGCGATCTCGGTTTCCACGAACATCTTCGAAAAAGCCGGATGGGCATTATCCGAGGGCTCGGAGCCCAGCACCAGTTCGGCAAACGAGGTTACTTCGATATGCCGGTCGGCGGGGCCATCATTGTGGAGCGTCACCCGTCGGCCCTCACCATTGCCTTCCGAGATGACGATACACTCGACTTCCGAACGCAGCGATCCGATCGATTTGACGAAGCTCGCCTTGTCGTCGGAAAACAGCGTCTGCGCACGCTCGCCAGCGGCGCGCTTCGGCTCGGCGGTGGCCGACCACCAATCGCCGTTGCTGGCGTCGCGCAGGAAAATATAGGAACCAAGGCGGTCCTCGGTCGGATCCGGCTGCCAGCGCGTGACGGCAAGTTCGCCCAAGCGGCTGTAGCCGGACCCGGTGGCGGTGACCATGACCGAGTAGCGGCCATTGGACATGACACTGGTCGAGCGCAGCGCCCTGAGCGGATCGAGCACGATGCGCGTATCCGGGCTTTCCAGCTCGGTCTCGTCCTTCGAGCGCTCGTCGGCCTCGGTCCTGACGGTCGCGGTCGGGATGTCGCGCGGCGCCCTTTCCTGCAGCAGCAATTCGGCCGACTCGATCACCGGATCGCTGTGGAAGCGGTCGCGCAGGCGCCCTTCGAAGATCGCATCGGCAACTGCGGCAATCGACATGCCGGAGTGGTGGGCCATGTAATTGAGCACGACGGCGTGGTCGGTGCCCTCGGGGACGCGTTGCGGCGTGAAATCCACCGCGTCGTAAAAACCGTGCCGGCCCAGTGCGCCCAGCCGCCTCAGCCTGGCCAGGTTCTGGACGGATTCATGCGGCGTGAACTGCGCTGCCAGGACGGTCGCGTAAGGCGCGATCACCGTGTTTTGGCCAAGGCCGCGCTTCAGGCCGAGCCCGGGCACGCCGAAATTGGTGTACTGATAGGTCAGCTCGCGGTCGCGGGCGTTGTAGGCCGCTTCCGAAATCCCCCAGGGAACGTTCTTCGAACGGCCATACTGGATCTGGCGCTTGATGATGAGCTTGCTGGTCTGGTTGAGAATGCTGCCTTGCGGCTCCTTCATCACCAGTGGCGGCATCAGATATTCGAACATCGAGCCGGACCAGGACATCAGTGCGCCCTGGAAGCCGATCTCGACGATCGGCCGGCCGAGCCGGAACCAGTGCTCGGTCGGCAAATCGCCCTTGGCGATGGCGAACAGGCTGGTCAGCCGCGCCTCGGAGGCCAAAAGGTCGTAGCAGCTTTCGTCGAGCTGATGCTCCTCGACCCGGTAACCGATCGACAGGAGCTTGCGTTCGGGCCGCATCAGGAACGAGAAATCCATCTCGAAGGCGAAACGGCGCGTGCGCTCGCGCAAGGTCAGAAGCTTGGCCCGCAATGCCGCGACGGCGTTTTCGTCGCTGTGCGCGTCGTGCACATGCGCCTCGCAGGTGGCTTCGAGCCTGGCCGCCCAATCGGCGATGGTGTCGCTCTGGGTCGATGCGGCTTCGGTGTGGATGGCTGTCGCGAGCTTGCGTATCTCGCCGGCCAGGACGGCCAGGTTGATGGTGCGGATCGACGCCATCTCCGGCTGCGCCTTGATCAATTCGACCGCCCTACGCATGCCGTCGAGACGGTCGGCGAGCCGCTGGCGCAAGGGCCGCAATTGACGCCGGTCGTCGGGCAGTTCCTCAAGGCTCTCGTCGAGGATGGTGACGGTGTCGAGGATGCCTTCGAAGTCGCCCTGCACATGCACCGACGGCGCTTCGGCCCATTCGGCGCAGGCAGCGGCCACGGCCACCAGATGGCCGGCGAGATTGCCGCTGTCGACGGCCGAAATGTAAAGCGGGTAGAGCGGCTTCAGGGTCGTCGTGTCATACCAGTTGAAGAGATGGCCGCGGTCGCGCGGCATGCTCTCGATGGTCGACATGGTCGCGTCGATGCGGTTGACGGCGTCGGAGAGGCTGATCCAGCCGAAATCGCGCGCCGAAATCACCGACAGCAGGTAGACGCCGATATTGGTCGGCGAGGTGCGGGGCGCCACAACGGGGGCCGGGCTTTCCTGGAAATTATCCGGCGGCAGATGGTGATGCTCGGCCGTCACGAAGGTCTCGAAATAGTGCCATGTACGCCGCGCCACGGTGCGCAGCGCGTGGATGTCGGCGGCCGATATGCGCAGGCGGTCCTCGGTTTCGGCCGAACGGCTGATCCAGCAGGCGATCGCGGGCGAGCCGATCCAGAACAAGGCAAAGAAGAAGGCGACAAAGGCGCCGGTGGAATCGGCCAGCACCGGGACGGCGAGGCCGACGACGCCGATGATCACCGCGCCGTACATGATGCTGTAATAGGAGCCGAGATCGTTGTCGCCGCCCTTGTGTGCCTGCGAGGCGGTGCGCCATTCGAGCAGGTTCTGGCGGCTGACGAACAGGCGGTAGAGCGTTCGGATGATTGCGTCGCCCATCATCCAGGCTAGGTGCGCCATCAGCACGATCTTCAGCGCTACCAGGGCGGTACCGAATGCAACGTCGCGTGCCAGCGCCGAGAAATGGCCGCGCGGCGTCTGATCGCCGCTCTTCGGCAGGATGGCGTTGACGATGTCGAAAGTGGGCGCCATGAACAGCGTAAGGATCAGCAGCGCCTGCCATTGCGCGGCCTGCGTGAAGGGCAGCAGCGTCCAGCCGGCGATCGCGGCCATCACCCAGAAGATCGGCGTCACCGAGCGGCGCAGATTGTCCACCATCTTCCAGCGCGACAGCGCCGGCACGTTTGAGCGCGGGCCGAGGATGAAGCCCAGAAGCTGCCAGTCGCCGCGTGCCCAGCGATGGTGGCGCGACGCATCGACCGAATAGCGGGTCGGATAGTCCTCGACCAGTTCGACGTCGGTGACCAAGGCCGATCGCGCCAGCGCGCCTTCAAGCAGATCATGGCTGAGGATGGTGTTTTCCTCGATGCGGCCCTTCAGCGCCGCCTCGAAGGCGTCGACATGGTAGAGACCCTTGCCGGTGAAGGAACCGTCGCCGAAGATGTCCTGGTAGAGGTCCGACACGGCAAAGACATACGGGTCGAGCCCGCGATTGGCGGAAAAGACACGCTGAAAGAACGACGCCTCGTCGCCGCTGGTCAGCGACGCAGTGATGCGCGGCTGCAGGATGGAATTGCCTGCGATGACCTCGCGCCGGGCCACGTCGAAATGCGGACGGTTGAGCGGGTGGCAAAGCTTGCCGGCCAGCGCGGCGACGGCGTCGCGGGTGGTGCGGGTGTCGGCGTCCAGCGTCATCACGTGGACGACGCTCTCCGGCAATGGCACTTCCAACGGCAGGAAGGTGGTGTCGCTGTCGCCGCGCAGCAGGAGGTTCAATTCGTGCAGCTTGCCGCGCTTGCGCTCCCAGCCCATCCAGACGCCTTGCGACGCGTTGTAGAGCCGGCGCCGATGCAGCAGATAAAAGCGCGGCGCGCCTTCCGAGGGATAGCGGGCATTCAGCCTGGCGATTTCGGCACGTGCGAATTCGAGGATTTCGACATCCGCCGTATCGATCTCGGTCTTCGAGTCAGGCCAGTCGGAAAGCAGCGCGAAATAGACCTCACCCGCCGTGTTGGCGAGGTGATGCACCTCGATGTTGCGGATGTTCTCCTCGACATCGTCGCGCGAGCCGATCAGCGACGGCACCACGACCAGTGTGCGTGCCTCGGCCGGCACACCGTGCCTGAAATCATAGCCGATGAGACGTGTCGGCTTCAAAAACAGCGAGACGACGGTGTTGAAGAATGCGAGCGCGCCTTCGCTGGCCGGCACTGCGAACAGGGCCAGCATCAGGACGATCGACGGCACCGACAGGCCGAGATTGACAAGCGCATTGCCGGAAACGACCAGAAGCAGGACCGTCAGCGCAAAGACCGGCACGACGATGCCCAGCCATCCGGTCTTGCGGAATGTCCGGCTGATCGTCTTGCCGATGGTCGGCCGATAGCCGATCGACCGCTCGAGCTCCATCCGGCGCGGGCCGACGAGAAAGAAGCCGACGTCGGTGTGAGCGATCGGGCCGGTTTCGGAGCCCGGTGCATCGGCAGCATGGCCGGCGAGTTCGATCGCCCTTTCGGCAACGCGAAATTCGGAGAGATCGGAACGGCGTGCCAGCTCCTCGATCGCAGTCCGGTATTGGTCGCGCGAAAAGAAATCGAGCGCGGCGAAATCGGTGCGTTCGCGCAGCAAGGTGTCGATGCGGCTGACGCCCTCGAACCACACCGTCCAGTCGATGTCGTTGATGAGGCGCAGGCCGCGGATGATGTTGCCGGTGGTCACGTTGCCGCTGGACAGCGTGTGGTGCTCGCTGAGGATGATTTCCTCGGCGTCGGAGCCGGTCCTTTCCAGCTCGCCCTCCAGCCATTCCAGCGCCCTGCCGGCATTTTGCGAGCCGTCACGCAGCCGGTAGAGCAACTGGGTGGCGAAGGTGGTGTCCTGCGCATGGGCGCTGTAATGGGAAAGTATCGCCTGCCGGTCGGCGCTGTCGTCCGTCGCCAGCACACGGTCGGCGACCTCGTTGGCGATCTGGCGCAGTTCCCGCGTGCGATTGACGCGGACCGCGATGCGGCGAAGGTTCTCGATCAGGACGAAGCGCAGCAGCGACGGCAGCGCCCACAATTCGCCGATCTTCAGCGGCTCGACGGACTGGAAGCCTTCGACGATCGCCTTGAACATGGCCGACGAGACGGAACTGTCGGAATGCGCGACATAGGTCCATGCGACCGCCAGCGCGCGCGGCACGCTGGATCCGTCGGACAGTTTCAGCGTCGGCAACTGGCGATAGAAGCGGCGCGGCAGGTCGCGCTTGACCTGAAAAATGGTCTCCTCGACCAGGTAGTTGTTGTCGAGCAGCCACTGCGCCGCGGGCGTGATCGTTTCGCCCCTCGCCTGGGCAGCGTTGGTGGAACGGTAGACATCGAGAATCTTCCTGGCGCTGTCGCGGATGCGCGCCTGAAAATCGAAAGGCGTCAGACCGAACAAATCCTTGGCATCGCCATTGGCAAGGGCTGCGCCCAACGCTCGCAGCCGATCTTCCGGCAGGAAATGGGAGCGTATCGGCTCGTCGGTGACAGCCGGGAAGCTGGCGCTCGTCTTTTCGATCTGTGCGAGATTGGTCTGGATATTCATCTAAGGTTCCGTGTTGGGGACGCAGTGCGGCGTCACCGCCACGGCAATGTCCCTAAAACCGGTCCAAATGCAATTGGTTGCATCGCAACACTTGGCCGAATGTTTGTTTCCGCACCACGACAAGGTGTCGTCTTTCGACAACGTCCAGGCGAGCGCTCCGAGCATCGTTTCGGCCTCTGATCGGCGGAAGATTCAGGCTTTTTCGTGATGCAGCGACCAGCTTACGCGATATTTGGCCGGCATCGCGATCATGTTTGGAAACAGGCGTTAATCGTTGCCGGCAATGAGGTCGATGCGGATCACGAACAGCATCGCCGGCCGGACGGGATGCAGGCGCAGTTCCGGCGCTTGCGGCCCGAGCAACAGCGCATCGAGCGGCCTAAGTTGCATGGGCGCCGCGCCGGCCACCCTGAGCTCGCCGTCGAGGGACAGGATGAGTGTTTCATCGGCTCCAGCCCGGATTTTCGTCGGAGCCGAAATCAGCAGGCGCTCGACCGTGTGGGCCGCCCGGGCGCGGCGGGTCATGACGTTGAGGTCGGTGATGGGACCGGCGATCAGCGTGGCTTGCGTCGGCACGTCGGCTGGAAAGGCAAGTGGGGCGGAAGCCTTGGTGATTTCGACCGGCGGCCGGCCGGCGATATCGAGGACCATGCCCTCGCCTACCAGCAACGCCAAGGTCCGGTCGACGCCGGGAAATCCGGAAAACGGGCCGCCGCCCTCGACCAGCGCCATCGAGACGCGCCAGTCGAAATCGTCGAGCCCAGCACCTGGCGGCGAGACGGCAATCTCCGTCGTCACCCCGCCGCCGTTCTTCCACGGCATCGACCGGTATTCGGCTGCCCGAAGGATGCGCAAGGCGCGGCTCAGCCCAATATGCCGGGCAGGTTGAGCTGGTTCTCCCTGGCGCATTCGATCGCAATGTCATAGCCGGCATCGGCGTGGCGCATGACGCCGGTCGCCGGGTCGTTCCACAAAACCCGCTCCAGGCGCTTCGCCGCCTCTCGCGTGCCGTCGGCGACGATGACCATGCCGGCATGCTGGGAAAAGCCCATGCCGACGCCGCCGCCATGGTGCAGCGACACCCAGGTGGCGCCGGAGGCGGTGTTGAGCAGGGCGTTGAGCAGCGGCCAGTCGGAGACGGCATCGGAGCCGTCCTTCATCGCCTCCGTCTCACGGTTCGGCGAAGCGACCGAGCCGGAGTCGAGATGGTCGCGGCCGATGACGACCGGTGCCTTCAGTTCGCCCCTGGCGACCATCTCGTTGAAGGCGAGGCCGAGCCGATGGCGGTCGCCAAGGCCGACCCAACAGATGCGTGCCGGCAGGCCTTGGAAGGCGATGCGCTCGCGCGCCATGTCGAGCCAATTGTGCAGATGGGTGTTACCGGGCGTGAGTTCGCGCACCTTGGCGTCGGTCCTGTAGATGTCCTCGGGATCGCCGGAAAGTGCTGCCCAGCGGAACGGGCCGATACCGCGGCAAAACAGCGGACGGATATAGGCCGGCACGAAGCCAGGGAAGGCAAAGGCATTCTCGAACCCCTCCTCCTTTGCCACCTGGCGGATGTTGTTGCCGTAATCGAGCGTCGGCACGCCGGCGTTCCAGAACGCCACCATCGCCTCGACATGCTCGCGCATTGACGCGCGGGCAGCCTTTTCCACCGCCTTCGGGTCGCTGGTGCGCTTCTCGCGCCACTCGGCCAGCGACCAGCCCTTGGGCAGATAGCCGTTGAGCGGGTCATGCGCCGAGGTCTGGTCGGTGACGATGTCGGGGCGCACGCCTCGCCGAACCAGTTCCGGCACGATGTCGGCGGTGTTGCCGACCAGGCCGACCGATTTCGCCTCACCGGCTTTGGTCCAGCGCTCGATCTTCTCGAGAGCCTCGTCGAGCGTGTCGGCGCGCTCGTCGACATAGCGGGTGCGCAGCCGGAAATCGATGCGGTCGGGATCGCATTCGACGGCCAGGCAGCAGGCGCCGGCCATGACCGCGGCGAGCGGCTGGGCACCGCCCATGCCGCCGAGGCCGCCGGTCAGGATCCATTTGCCCCTGAGATTGCCGCCATAGTGCTGGCGGCCGGCCTCGACGAAGGTCTCGTAGGTGCCCTGCACGATGCCTTGCGTGCCGATGTAGATCCATGAGCCGGCCGTCATCTGGCCGTACATCATCAGGCCTTTCCTATCGAGCTCGTTGAATTTCTCCCATGTCGCCCAGTGCGGCACGAGGTTCGAATTGGCGATCAGCACGCGCGGGGCGTCCGGATGGGTGCGGAACACGCCGACCGGCTTGCCGGATTGCACCAGCAGCGTCTCGTCGTCTGCAAGCGTCTTCAGCGAGGCAACGATGCGGTCGAAATCGTTCCAGGTGCGCGCCGCCCGGCCGATGCCGCCATAGACGACCAGCTCGTTGGGATTTTCGGCGACGTCCGGGTCGAGATTGTTCATCAGCATGCGCAGCGGCGCTTCCGTCAGCCAGGTGCGGGCGTTGAGTTCGTTGCCGCGCGGGCTGCGCACTTCACGGATGTTGTGGCGAGGATCGGTCATGATTGTCCCTTTCGAGTGAGGCGCGCTGCGCATCAGCGCTCCGCCCAGGCGATCGCGGTTTCCAGGATCTTCTTCAGCGTGACGCGGATCGGCGCCGCGAATTTGGCATCGTAAGGCACCGGCCAATTGCCGGGCATACCCTTGCCTTCGGGCTCGCGCAGATAGCCGCGGTTGGAGAGCTCCATCTGCAACGCGTGGACGCCGGCTTGCGGCTGGCCGAAATGGCGCGTGATCCAGCCGCCCTTGAAGCGGCCGTTGACGACGTAGCTCTCGCCGGTTTCGGCGAGACTCTGCGTGACTTTCTCCTGCAGCGTGGGATCGGCGCTCTTGCCGTCATTGGTGCCGAGATTGAAGACCGGCAATTTGCCTTCGAACAGGCGCGGCAGCACCGAGCGGATCGAATGGCAGTCATAGACGACGATCTTCGCATGCAAAGCGCGCAGCCTGTCGATCTCGGCCTGCAGAGCGGCATGATAGGGTACGAAGAATTTTTCGCGGCGTTCGTCGATCTCCGACGGTCCCGGCTCTTCGCCCTCACGGTAGAGCGGATCGCCGTCAAAGGTCTCGGTCGGGCAGAGACCGGTCGTCGTCTGGCCGGGATAGAGCGAAGCGCCCGACGGATCGCGGTTGACGTCGATGACGGTGCGCGAAATCGCCGTATGCACGACCGTCGCGCCAAGGCTCTCGGCAAAGTCATAAAGCTTGTCGATCCACCAGTCACAGTCGCGGCGGCCGAGCCAGGTCGAGATTAGCCGGCTGTCGAGGCCGGCGAGGTCGATGCCGGTGTGCGGGATCGAGACCAGCAGGGGTGCTGTGCCTCGGGTGACGGTGAGCCAGGAGGGTGAGGTCATCGGAAGTCTCCGCGCGACAGAACGCGACCTTGCAATCGTCCGTGAACACCGACCTCGCTTTTTGCCGGCCGTGTCGTATTTTGTTCTTGCTTTGTGCCGGCAGCTATGCTAATAATTTCAGTATGGTGCTGATTCGGCGCGACAACCCGCCCTCGAGGCGGGCTTTTTGTTTCTGACTTTGAAAGTTTCGGTGTTGCCGGGCTGAGGTTGGCGGGACAGCGCCCCCCTCTGTCCTGCCGGACATCTCCCCCTCTAGTGGGGAGATTGGCGGTCACGACTGCTTTCGCCAATCTCCAACGTTGCAGAAATGAACGCAGGGCCGAAGCTGCCAATCTCCCCCCTGGAGGGGGAGATGTCCGGCAGGACAGAGGGGGGCGCGACGGAACACGACCCATGCCGGCGTAACGCAGCGACGACGGCCTCACGACGTCACCCCCGGCAGCTTTACCGCGCTTGCCGCTTCCACCGCCGCACCGCTGCGTACCATGGCGATGGCCTTCTCCATGTCGGGGTGGAAGTGCCGGTCGTTGTCGAGATGCGGCACCTCTGCCCTGACCAGCCGGCGCACCGCCTGGAGTGCCGCGCTCGAGACCAGCGGTGTATGGAAATCGCAACCTTGTGTGGCAGCCAGCAATTCGATGCCGATGACGGCCGTCGCATTCTCGACCATGCCGATGAGGCGGCGCGCTCCATGCGCCGCCATCGAGACATGGTCTTCCTGGTTGGCCGAGGTTGGGATCGAATCGACGCTGGCCGGATAGGCTTTTTGCTTGTTTTCAGAAACCAGCGCTGCCGCCGTCACTTGCGGGATCATGAAACCGGAATTCAGCCCCGGCTTGGGCGTCAGAAAGGCCGGCATGCCCGACAGTGCCGGATCGACCAGCATCGCGATGCGCCGCTCCGATAGCGAGCCGATCTCGCAGACGGCGAGTGCGATCATGTCGGCGGCGAACGCCACCGGCTCGGCGTGGAAATTGCCGCCCGAAAGTGCGGAGTCATCCTCGGCAAAGATCAGCGGATTGTCGGTGACGCCGTTGGCCTCGGTGCCGAGCGTGTCGGCGGCCTTGCGAAGCACGTCGAGCGCTGCGCCCATCACCTGCGGCTGGCAGCGCAGGCAGTATGGATCCTGCACGCGCTCATCGCCGACGCGGTGCGATTCACGGATGGCGCTGCCGGCCATCAAATTGCGCAACGCCTCGGCCGTCTCGATCTGGCCGCGATGCTTCCGGAGCAGATGGATGCGTGGATCGAACGGAGCGTCGGAGCCCTTGGCGGCATCGGTCGACAGCGCGCCGGCGACCAGCGCCGACTGGTAGAGCACTTCCGCTTCGAACAAAGCGGCCAGCGCATAGGCGGTCGAAAACTGGGTGCCGTTGAGCAGCGCCAGGCCTTCCTTGGCGCCCAATGTCACCGGCTCCAGGCCGTGCGAAACGAAGGCGACCTTGGCGGGAAAGCGGCCATGCGGGGTAAAACATTCGCCGACGCCGATCATCACCGCGGTCATGTGCGACAGCGGCGCAAGGTCGCCAGAAGCGCCGACCGAGCCTTGCGCCGGCACCACGGGGATAACGTCGTTGGCCAGCATCGCCTCGAGCAGTTCGATCGTCCGCGGCCGCACGCCGGAGGCGCCCTGTGCCAGGCTGGCCAGCTTCAGCGCCATCATCAGCCGGCAAATTGCGACGGGCATCGGCTCGCCGACGCCGGCGGCATGAGACAGCACGATGTTTCGCTGCAGCGTCTCCAGGTCGGCGGCGGGGATGCGGACGCTGGCCAGCTTGCCGAAGCCGGTATTGATGCCATAGACCGGCTCGCCTTTGGCAACGATCCTGGCGACGGCCTCGGCGCTGGCCTTGATCTTCGGCCGGCAGGCATCGTCGAGCCGCAGTGCGGCGCCGCGATAGATGGCGCGCCAATCGGCCAGCGTCGCATTGCCTGGCCTTAGCGTGAGTTCAGTCATTGTCCCCTCCAGATGCGGGCATGCAGCGGGTTGAAGCCCATGCGGTAGACGAGCTCGGCCGGGCGCTCGACGTTCCAGATCGCCAGATCGGCGGATTTTCCGACCTCCAGCGTGCCGGTCTGCCCAAGCAGCCCGAGCGCCCGGGCAGCCTCGCGCGTAACGCCGGCAAGGCATTCATCGACGGTCAGGCCGAACAACGTGGCCGCCATGTTCATGGTCAGAAGCAGCGAGGTCAGCGGCGACGTGCCGGGATTGTTATCGGTGGCAACGGCCATCCTGACGCCATGCTGGCGAAACAGGGTGATCGGCGGCTTCTTGGTCTCGCGTATGAAGTAGTAGGCGCCGGGCAGGATGGTCGCCACGGTTCCTGCCTTCGCCATCGCCGCCGCACCGGCCTCGTCGGTATATTCGAGGTGGTCGGCCGATAGCGCACCATAGCGCGCCGCAAGTTCCGCGCCGTGAAGATTGGACAGCTGGTCTGCATGGAGCTTGACCGGCAGGCCCGCCGCCTTCGCGGCATCGAACACGCGGGCAATCTGCTCGGGCCAAAAGGCAATGCCTTCGCAAAAACCGTCGACGGCATCGGCCAAGCCCTCGGCCGCGACGGCCGGCAAAATCTGGTTGGCGACAAGATCGATAAAGGCGTCCTTGTCACCTTTTGCTTCTTGAGGCAGCGCATGAGCGCCGAGGAAAGTGGTTCTGACCGTCACCGGCCGCTCACCGCCCAGCCGTCGCGAGGCGCGCAGCGACTTCTTCTCGTTTTCGAGGTCGAGGCCGTAGCCGGATTTGATCTCGACGGTGGTGACGCCTTCGGCGATCAGCGCATCGAGGCGCGGCAGCGACTGGGCGACCAGCTCGTCCTCGCTGGCGGCGCGCAGTGCCTTGACCGAGGAAACGATGCCGCCGCCGGCCCTGGCGACCTCCTCATAGGTGGCGCCGGCCAGCCGCATCTCGAATTCATTGGCACGGTTGCCGGCATGGACCAGATGGGTGTGGCAGTCGATAAGGCCAGGCGTGATCCAGCGGCCTTCGCAGTCGGTCGCCTCGGCGCCCTCGCGGAGTGCTGCCGGCATGTCGGCTTCCGGCCCGGCATAGACGATCCGGCCATTGCGCACGGCGATTGCACCGTGCTCGACGACGCCTAACCCGGCGCTGCTTTCGGCCATGGTCGCGAGCCGCGCATTGCGCCAGAGGCGAAGCTCCCCTGCCCGGCTTTTGCTCTGTGCAGTCATCATCTTTTCCGTTTCAATCGGTGGCGATTATGTATATACATATCAAAAGGCACTGCAAGCGCTATCATCGCATGGCAGGCCGGGATTTGGAGAAAAACGTGACGGCAATCTTTGCGGAACAGGCGCTTCTGCCCGACGGCTGGCACAGCAATGTGCGGATCGTCATCTCCGACGGCAGGATCGCCACGGTCGAGGCGAATACCTCGCCTCTGCCTGGCGACGAGCGCCACGCCATCCTCTTGCCCGCCATGCCGAACCTGCACAGCCACGCCTTCCAGCGCGGCATGGCCGGCCTTGCCGAATTGCGCGGGCCTTCCGCCGACAGTTTCTGGAGCTGGCGCGAGGTGATGTACCGCTTCGCGCTGGCGATGACGCCGGACCAGGTCGAAGTGGTCGCGGCCCAGCTCTATGTCGAGATGCTGGAGGCCGGGTTCTCGCGCGTCGGCGAGTTTCACTATCTCCACCACGACCGTGACGGCCGGCCCTATGCCAACATCGCCGAGATGGCGGAGCGTATCATTGCTGCAGCGTCCGAGACAGGCATCGGGCTGACTTTGCTGCCGGTGCTCTACGCGCATTCCTCTTTCGGCGGCGCTGCGCCAAATGAAGGCCAGCGGCGATTCATCAACGATGTGAACCAGTTCTCGCGGCTTGTTGAGAAAAGCCGCGAATCCATTCGCGCGCTGAATCAAGGCGTCGTGGGCGTCGCCCCGCACAGCATGCGCGCTGTGATACCGGAGGAACTCGCCGCGCTCACAATGTTTGCACCGGACGGGCCGATCCACATCCACATCGCCGAGCAGATGAAGGAGGTCGAGGATTGTCTTGCCTGGTCCGGCGCGCGGCCGGTCGAATGGCTGCTTGCCAACGCCAACGTCGACCAGCGCTGGTGTCTGATCCACGCTACCCACATGACCGAAGCCGAGACGATCCAGATGGCGAAAAGCGGCGCCGTTGCCGGCCTCTGCCCGATCACCGAGGCCAATCTCGGCGACGGCACCTTTGCCGCGCCCCTGTTCATGCAGCATGGCGGCCGCTTCGGCATCGGCTCGGATTCCAACGTGCTGATCGGCCTGCCCGATGAGTTGCGCCAGCTCGAATATTCGCAGCGCCTCGCTCACCGCGCCCGCAACGTGTTGGCGGTGGCCCGTGGCTCGACCGGCCGTGCTTTGTTCGATGCGGCGCTCGAGGGTGGCAGTGCCGCGCTTGGCGCCGGCCCCTCGCAGATCGCAGCAGGTGCCTCGGCCGATTTCGTCTCGCTCGACGGCAATCATCCATCGCTGGCCGGCAAGACGGGCGATGCAATCCTTGACGCCTGGATTTTTGCCAACGGCACCAAGGTCGATTGCGTCTGGGTGCATGGCAAGAAACTGGTCAGCGACGGCAGGCATGCCAGGCGCGAAGCCATCGCCGAGCGGTTCCGCAAGGTGATGACGGTGCTTTCGGCATGAGCATGATCGAGACAATAAGCGCGGATTCTGGAAGCGCGGACGGCGGCGAGGCGCTTTCGCTGCACCAGCGCATCCTGTCGGACATCAGCGAACGGATCCTGTCTGGGGCCTGGGCGCCCGGCCACCGCATTCCGTTCGAGCATGAACTGACGGCTGAGTACAATTGCTCGCGCATGACGGTGAACAAGGCGCTGTCGCAGCTAGCCAAGGCCGGGCTGATCGAGCGCCGGCGTCGTTCGGGCAGTTTTGTCCGCCGGCCGCAATCGCAGGCGGCCGTTCTCGAAATCCACGACATCCGGATCGAGGTCGAGGCACTTGGCCTGCCCTACCGCTACGAGCGCGTGGCGCGAAACAGAAGACGCAGCAGCGCCGACGACCGCGCCCTGCTGGAACTCGACGTCGCTGGGCCGGTGCTGGTGCTGGAATGCCGGCATTTCGCCGGCAAGCGGCCATTCGCCCACGAGCAGCGGCTGATCAACCTGGCTGCCGTGCCGGAGGCCGCCGAAGAGGCGTTTTTCGACACCGCGCCCGGTCCGTGGCTGATCGGGCGCGTGCCGTGGAGTGCCGCCGAGCATCGCATCCGCGCGGTTGCCGCCGAAAGGCATATCGCGGCGGCGCTCGACATCGAGACGGGCGCGCCGTGCCTGGTGATCGAGCGGCGGACATGGAGCGCGGAGCACCCCGTCACCCATGTCCGGTTCACCTATGCGGCGGAGAACCACACGCTGGTCGCGCGGTTCACGCCGTCGCAGGGGTAAACCCTCCCCCTTGAGGGGAGGGTCGCGGAGCAAATTGCCGCATGGCGGCATTTTGTGACGCGGGGTGGGGTCGGTGCAACCTCGCCGACCCCACCCCTCGAGGGGGAGGGTTAGAGCTGCATTCTCAAATCGCCGCGGTAACAATAATCTCGACCAGATATTCCGGTCCGGCAAGCTTGGCTTCGCCCGTGGCGCGGGCCGGCGTGTTGCCCTGCGGTATCCACTTGTCCCACTCCGCGTTCATCTCGGCAAAGGTGCTCATGTCGGCCAGCCAGATGATCGCCTGCAGGATCTTGGTCTTGTCGGTGCCGGCCTTGGCCAGCAATTCGTCGATCGCCGCCAGAATGTCCCTTGTCTGGGCGCCGACGTTTCCGCCCGGCTTGCCGACCTGACCGGCCAGATAGACGGTGTTGCCGTGGATGACGATCTGGCTCATGCGCGGGCCCACATCGATGCGACGAATGCTCATTGGATATTCCTTCTCCTCTTGTCAGCTGCGCCTGTTTAGGGGCCGGGTTCGCCGGGGGCAAGGTCGCTCGAGCGGAACTTCTTGAGCCAAGCCAAAGCACACAATATGACGGCCCGGCCGCAATTCCGCCCGATTGGCTTGTTGACTAATGTAATAACATCACATATCGAATCCGCCCCTGCAGCACCGATCGTCGCCCCATGGATCGTCACATGAGCCAAACCTGCCTGACCTTCCGCGACCTGACGCTGGGCTACAACAGCCATCCGGCGATCCACCACCTCGATGGTACGATCCGCAAGGGATCGTTGACGGCGGTCGTCGGCGCCAACGGCTCCGGCAAGTCGACGCTGATGAAGGGCATCGTTGGCGTCCTGAAGCCGATGGCCGGCGCGGTGATCCGGGCGCCGGGCGTGCGTGCCGCCTATCTGCCGCAGCAATCGGAACTGGACCGCTCCTTTCCGGCCCGGGTCGTCGACCTGGTTTCGCTGGGCCTGTGGCCGCGGCGCGGTATGCTCGGCCGCTATACAAGGGAAGATCGCGACTCGGTCAGCAAGGCGCTGATGGCCGTCGGCCTCGGCGGCTTCGAGAAGCGCCCGATCGACACACTGTCGGGCGGCCAGCTGCAGCGCACGCTGTTTGCCCGCGTGCTGTTGCAGGATGCCGAGCTCATCCTGCTCGACGAGCCGTTCAACGCGGTCGACACGAAGACGGTCGGCGACCTGATCGCGCTGATCAAGCGCTGGCATGGCGAGGAGCGCACCATCATGGTGGTCGTCCACGATCTCGACCTGGTGCGGCAGAATTTCCCCGAAACACTGCTGCTGGCGCGCCAGCCGGTCGCCTGGGGCGAGACCAGGGAGACGCTGCGGCCGGAGAATCTGTTGCGTGCGCGCCGCTTCCACGAAGCCTGGGAGGACAACGCGCCATGGTGTGAGCCCGGCGAGCATGATCACGAGCACAGTGGCCACGAGCACTTGCACGACCATCATCACGGCTCCGGGCCGAGGGCGGCATGATGGACGTGCTTTACGGTCTTTTCGTCGCTCCTTTCGCCGACTACGCCTTCATGCAGCGGGCGCTCGCCGGTTCGATGATGCTGTCGCTCGGCGCCTGCCCGGTCGGCGTGTTCCTGATGCTGCGGCGCATGAGCCTGTCCGGCGACGCCATGGCGCATGCCATCCTGCCCGGTGCTGCCGCCGGCTTCCTGTTTTATGGCCTGGAAATCCTGCCGATGACCATCGGCGGACTGATCGCCGGCATCATCGTGGCGCTCGGCGCCGGTGCCGTCTCGCGCTTCACCATCCAGCGCGAGGACGCCTCGATGGCGGCCTTCTATCTGATTTCGCTGGCCATCGGCGTGCTTATGGTGTCGATCCGCGGCTCCAGCGTCGATCTCATGCATGTGCTGTTCGGTACGGTGCTGGCGCTCAACAACGAGGCGCTGACGCTGATCGGCGGCATCGTCGTGGTGACGCTGGCAAGCCTCGCCATCTTCTGGCGGGCGCTGGTCGCCGAATGCCTCGACCCCTTGTTCCTGCGCTCGGTCAGCCGGATGGGCAGCCCGGTGCATTTCATCTTTCTCGGCCTTGTCGTGCTCAACCTCGTCGGCGGCTTCCAGGCGCTCGGCACCTTGCTGTCGGTCGGGCTGATGATGCTGCCGGCGGCCGCCGCCCGTTTCTGGACCTCCCGCGTCGAGCCTATGTGCGTGCTGGCCACAGTGATCGGCTTTGCCTCCTGCATTGCCGGGCTGCTGTTGTCCTACCATGCGTCGCTGCCCTCCGGCCCGGCCATCATCCTGTCCGCCGGCGTCGTCTATTTCGCCTCGATCCTGTTCGGCACGCGCGGCATCCTGCGCGCCCGTATCGTCCACCACCGCCACAGAACCGCCTGATCCCAACAAAGGAGACCCGTCAATGCTGAAATCGATCCGCGCCGCCTTGGCCGTGAGCGTTATAACATTAACCGCCCTTGGCGCGTCGTCGGCCTTCGCTCAGCCGTTGAAAGTCGTCGCCAGCTTCACCATCATCGGAGACTTCGCCAAGAATGTCGGCGGCGATCGGATCGATCTGACCACCATCGTCGGGCCGGACGGCGACGCCCACGTCTACGAGCCGAGCCCCGCCGACGCGGTGGCGATGGCCAAGGCCGACATCGTGCTGGTCAACGGCCTGCATTTCGAAGGTTTCCTGCAGCGCCTGGTCGACGCCAGCGCCACCAAGGCCTCGATTGCCGTGCTGACCAAGGGCGTCACGCCGATCAATTTCAAACCCGAATTCGCCGAAGCCGACGCCGCCGAAGGCGCGGAAACCGATGGCGGCAAGACGGTCACCGATCCGCACGCCTTCCAGTCGATCGCCAATGCCAAGATCTATGTGAAGAACATCGCCGACGCCTTCTGCACGGCCGACGCTGCGGGTTGCGACAGCTACAAGGCCAATGCAGCCGCCTATACGCAAAAGCTCGATGCGCTTGAGGGCGAAGTGCAGGCGGCGATCCAGTCGATCCCGCAAGAGAAGCGCGTCGTCATCACCTCGCACGACGCCTTTGGCTATTTCGAAAAGGCCTACGGCTTGACCTTCCTGGCCCCGGAAGGCGTGTCGACCGAGTCGGAACCTTCCGCCGCCGACGTCGCCAAGCTGGTCAGCCAGATAAAGCAGGACAAGGCGGCGGCGATCTTTGTCGAGAACATCACCAACCCGCGGCTGATCGAGCAGATCGCCAGCGAGACCGGCATCAAGGTGGGCGGCACGCTCTATTCCGATGCGCTGTCGCAGCCCGACGGCCCGGCCTCGACCTATATCGACCTGATGCACAACAACATCGCCCAGATCAAAGGCGCGATCCTCGGCAGCTGAGCCGACCGATCCGGTTCATCCAGCCGGGCTGGCGCATGATGCGTCCTGGCGACATGCGGCGTTAGCCCGGCTGGATTTCCGGCATCGAAATCTCTATCTGCGCGGATGGATTTCTTTTCGCGCGGATTGCCGACCGGGTCAGGGAGTGGCAAGACTGCCGCTAACCAGATTGCGAGGACACCGCCATGGAATACCGTCAGATCAGCGAGGACTATTCGGTCTCGGGCCAGATCCAGCCAGAGGATGTCGCGACCATCAAGGCGGCCGGCTTCAAGAGCGTGATCTGCAACCGGCCGGACGACGAGCAGCCTGGACAGCCATCGGCCGACACCGTCAAGGCGGCGGTCGAGGGCGCCGGGCTCGCCTTCCGCTACATCCCCGTCATCAGCGGCCAGATCACGGCCGAGAATGTCGAGGACCAGGCCGAGGCGCTTGACGAACTCGAAGGCCCGGTCTTCGCCTATTGCCGTTCCGGCGCCCGCTGCACCAATCTCTATGGGCTGATCCAGCAGTCGAAGGGGTGAACGTTCGCGCCCCTCAGATCGGCAGCGCGCCGGTTTCCTTCAGCGTCTCCAGCACGATCGCCGTCTTCACGTGCTGCACCGATTCGTGCGGGAGAAGCACGCCGTTGACGAATTCCGACAGCGACTTCAGGTCGGGCGTCACGACTTTCAATATATAATCCATCTCGCCGGTCAGCGCGTGCGCTTCCTGCACTTGCGGCAGCCGCGCCACCAATTCGCCGAAACGCCGCGCATTGTCGCGGTTGTGGGTGGCGAGCGTCACCGAGATGACGTTGACCAGGGAAAAGCCGAGCTTGTCGCGGTCGAGCACCGCCCGGTAGCCCTTGATATAGCCGTCCTCCTCCAGCCGCTGGCGACGACGCGAGCATTGCGAAGCGGATAGGTTCACCCGTTCCGACAGATCGTTGTTGGTCAGCCGTGCATCGCCCTGCAGCAGAGCCATTATCTTGCGGTCAAACTGGTCGATGCGCGCCTCATCCATGAATTTCAGCTCCGCAGTGCACAACTCGCGCATGATCAGACCATTTCAAGCGTTTGAATGCAAGCAATTTGCATCCGCTCCGCGCTATGATTGCGCCCAGATACGGCCGACGCGGCCGATGCCAGATTTCGGAGCAATGCCATGGGTCCCTTCCCGCACGACGCACCGCCCGCCAAGATCAGCAAAGCCAATCCCGCCGGCACCGACGGCTTCGAATTCGTCGAATTCGCGCATGCCGAGCCGGAAAAACTCGCCGAGCTGTTCACCCGCATGGGTTATGTGCCGGTCGCCAAGCACCGCAGCAAGAACATCACCGTCTGGCGGCAGGGCGACATCAATTATGTCGTGAATGCCGAACCCGGCTCGCATGCCATGAAATTCGTCGACAAGCACGGGCCTTGCGCCGCCTCGATGGCATGGCGGGTGGTCGATGCCAGGCACGCCTTCGATCACGCTGTGGCCAAGGGCGCGACGCCCTATGAAGGTAACGACAAGACGCTCGACGTGCCGGCGATCGTCGGCATCGGTGGCTCGCTGCTCTATTTCATCGAAACGTACGGCGAGAAGGGCTCGGCCTATGACGCCGAGTTCGACTGGCTCAGCGAGCGCGATCCCAGGCCGGAAGGCGTCGGCTTCTATTATCTCGACCACCTGACCCACAATGTCTATCGCGGCCAGATGGACAAATGGTGGGATTTCTACCGCGACCTGTTCGGCTTCAAGCAGATCCATTTCTTCGACATCGACGGCAAGATCACCGGCCTGGTCAGCCGCGCCATCACCTCGCCCTGCGGCAAGATCCGCATCCCGCTGAACGAGTCCAAGGACGAGACCAGCCAGATCGCCGAATATCTGAAGAAGTATAATGGCGAGGGTATCCAGCACATCGCGGTCGGCACCGACGACATTTACGGCGCCACCGACAGGCTGGCCGCCAACGGCCTGAAGTTCATGCCGGGACCGCCCGAGACCTATTACGACATGTCCTTTGCCCGCGTGAACGGCCATGAAGAGCCGATCGATCGCATGAAGAAGCACGGTATCCTGATCGACGGCGAAGGCGTCGTCGACGGCGGCACGACCAAGATCCTGCTGCAGATCTTTTCGAAAACCGTGATCGGCCCGATCTTCTTCGAGTTCATCCAGAGAAAGGGCGACGAAGGCTTTGGCGAGGGCAATTTCCGCGCCTTGTTCGAGTCGATCGAGCAGGACCAGATCAAGCGCGGCGTGCTGAAGGTGGACGGCAAGGCAGCGTAGCCAGCTCGGCCGAGATGCCTTGTGGTTTGATCAGTTATGACCTAAATTCTGGTCATAAGAGGTCTGACCATGAATGTTCCGATGGCAAAAGCGAAGGCCCAACTCTCCGAGTTGGTGAAACGTGCCCAGGCCGGCGAAGAGATCCATCTGACGCGGCATGGAGAGGTGGTGGCGACCTTGAGCGCGCCCACCCGGGCTGGCGGGAGCAAAGGCCTTTTTGGGGCCCTGAAAGGCCAAATTCGGATATCGGATGATTTTGATGAACTCGGTCCCGAATGGGACGAGTACATTAAATGAGCCGCCAATATCTGGTGGATACTCATATTCTGCTTTGGGTACTCAACGCGGATTCACGCCTTTCGGATCACCATCGCGACATCTTTCTTGCGGGCGAGGATGTGGTCGTCAGCGCCGTCTCGGTAGCAGAGATCGCCATTAAGAAATCGCTCGGCAAAGTCACGCTCACAGGCAACATCGTGGAAATCCTGCGATCGAACGGCATTCCGATCCTCAGTGTGAATGAACTACACGCAGCCAGGCTTGAGCATCTGCCGTTCCATCATCGCGATCCCTTCGACCGTCTGCTCATCGCACAGGCTCAAATTGAAGGTCTGACGGTGGTCACTGCGGATCGACATTTCTCAGCCTACGACGTCGCGTTGGTCTGATCATCCAGCTCCAGCCGCTCGACTTCGGCTTTCCTCAACTTCACATCGTAATCGAGGAAGAACTCGTCGAGTTGCGGCGGTTTCACCGAGGTGCCGGACAGCATCGCGTGCACCTGGCCGCGATGATGGATGTCGTGGATGAAGAGATGGGCGAGCAGGTCGCCGATCCGTTCCGGTATCATGCCGTCCTCGCGCCGGTCGGTGACGACGCGGCGATCGAGGTCGTCCGTCGACAGGCGGTCGCAAAAAGCGATCAGCCGCCGGTCGGCCTCCGTCCGCTTGCCAAAGAGCGCGTCCGCTTCGTCGAAGAGCAAGAACTCATCGTAGGCCGCGGCGCCGACGCCGCCCTCTTCGAGAAAATCGAGATAGAGATAATCGACGGCCAGGATGTGATTGAGCGTTGCCTTGATCGATGGGAAGAAGCTTATCCTTTCAGCCTCGAATTCGCCGGGCTCAAGCTGCAGCACGGCACGATAGAGCCGGTCGTTGGACCACAGATTGTTGCGCGCCATGCGGCGGAAATGGTTCAGCAGGTCCATGTTACACACCAGCCCAGGCAATCAAATTCACAGCGATACCGATAGCACCTATGGCTAGCAGACGAGCGATCATACCGCGGCGCAGCGCTTGCGTTTCAACATCGCTCGCAACATCCCGATTCATAGCGACGTCAGCAAGCTTCGGCCGATGCGCCACGCTACTGAAGTTACGCAGTCCTTCAGATCGATCCTCGACCTGACGGCAGAGCCGGATGGCCGAAATCAAAAGCCAGGCAGCAGCGATGCCAGAAATTCCCACAAACCAAAGGTAAGTAGCGGTGTAAGGCATCTTGGGTCCACCAGCGCTAGGAACGATTGATCACGCCGGTGACCGGACCAAAGACAAGCCTGCCCACATTAGCAGGAATCCAGCCAAAACAATCAGCAGCAGCCCGATCATGCGCCGCCGCATGGCCTGCGTTTCCTGGTCCAGCGCGACATTCGTGTTGGTGACGGTGTGAAACATCATCGCCTTGCGCGGAAAGCCGCTGCGGTTGGTCAGGTCGGGCGAGCGCGCCTCGATGCGATAGCTCAGGCGGATCGCCAGGATGAAGATCGCCAGCATGACAAGGGCCCAGACACCGCACAGCAGATAGAATGTCTCGCCCGTCATTCTCTTGCCCCCTCGTATTTCTCGACCTTCTGCTCGATGGCGCCGAAGATCGAATGCCCGCCCCTGTCCTTCATCTCGATGCGCACGGTATCACCAAAGCGCAGGAACGGCGTTTTCGGTTCGCCGGCTTCGATGGTCTCGATCATACGCAACTCGGCGATGCAGGAATAGCCGGCGCCGCCTGCCGAGACAGGCTTGCCCGGCCCGCCGTCGAGCTTGTTGGAGACGGTGCCCGAACCGACGATGGTGCCGGCAGCCAGTGGCCGCGTCCTGGCGGCATGAACAATCAACACCGGAAAGTCGAAGGTCATGTCGATGCCGGCGTTCGCCCGGCCGAACGGTTTGCCGTTGAGATCGACCAGCAGCGGCAGGCTGACCTTGCCGCCATCCCAGGCGTCGCCCAATTCGTCCGGCGTCACCGCTACCGGCGAAAAGGCCGATGACGGTTTCGACTGGAAGAAGCCGAACCCCTTGGCGAGCTCGGGTCCGGTCAGGCCGCGCAGCGTCACGTCGTTGACCAGCATGACCAGCCGGATCGCTGCCCGCGCCTCATCGAGGCCAGCACCCATTGGCACGTCGTCGACGATGACGGCGACCTCGCCTTCCATATCGATGCCAAGTGTCTCGTCGGTCATGCGGATTGGGTCGCGCGGTGCGAGGAAAGCGTCCGAGCCGCCCTGGTAGATCAGCGGATCGGTCCAGAAGCTTGCCGGCATCTCGGCGCCGCGCGCCTTCCGCACCAGCTCGACATGGTTCACATAGGCCGAGCCGTCGGCCCATTGGTAGGCACGCGGCAGCGGCGAATGAGCGTCATGCTCGTGAAAGCGGGCAGACGGCACCGCATTGTTCTCCAGCGATTCGGCCATGGCAGCGAGATGCGGCGCGATGCGACGCCAGTCGTCGAGCGCCGCCTGCAGCGTCCGCACAAGGAACGACGCATCGGTAAACCGCGTCAGGTCACGCGAGACGACGACGAGCTTTCCATCGCGCGTCCCGTCCTTCAAGGTGGCAAGCTTCATGCGGTTTCCTCTCCTGGCGCAGCTTTGGTGCTGCTTAATTCCACAACAAGGCCGTCGCGGCCGATCGTCAAGTCGCCGGCCCATGTTTTCCTGACGGCGGCAATCCAGTCGGCTTCGCCGATCTCCGGATCGTCGGCGGGAATGAGGTGGTTGAGGACCAGTCTTTTGACGCCTGCATCACTGGCGATGCGGCCCGCTTCCTCGGCAAAGCTGTGGCTGGCAAGCAGGTGTTCCCTCAGCCTTGCGCCGTTGCCGGTCTTGGCGACCAACCGCTCGATGCCCTCTGCCAACATGGCCTCGTGGACCAGGACGTCGGCGCGTTGGGCGAAATCCGACAATGGCGGAAAGAATGCGGTGTCGGACGAGAAGACGATGCTTTGCACGGCTTGCTCGAAGCGCAGCGCAAAGCAGTCCGTCACCGGCGGATGATCGACGCGCAAGGCCGATATTTTGAGACCGCGCTCTTCGACTACTTTGCCTTCGCCAAACTCGACAATCGAGACCAGGTCGTGGAGATCCGGCCTGCCTTCGTCGGCGATGCGGATCTCGATGTCGAATTCCATTGCCTGGCAAAAGCGCTGCCAATAATGGCCGATGCCGGGCGGGCCGAAGACGCTGACCGCTGTCGCCAGGCCGGCCGTCCATGCAGTGTGGATCAATGGTCCGAGTTCCAGCACATGGTCTGAATGCAAATGCGTGATGAAGATCAGGTCGAGCGCCTTCAGGCTGACACCGGCATCGGTCAGCCCGCGCGTTATGCCCAGCCCGCAATCGACGACGAGGGTGCGGCCGCCAATCTCCAGCAGCGACGAACTCGGCCACGGTCCGCCCGGCCGGAGCGCCGGACCACCCTTCGAGCCAAGAAGCACCAGACGATCTGTCATGCGACGGCGCTCAAGACCAGTCGCCCTCGGGCGTGCCGTTGAAGCGTTTCTTCAGATCGGCCCAGCAGTCGATATAATTGTCCTGCCGGGTTTCGAGCTCGGCGCCATAGCGGGTCACCATCTGCGGAAAGCGTGTCTCGAACATGAAGGCCATGGTGTTGTCGAGCTTGACCGGTTTCAGCTCCGCGCGCGAGGCTTTTTCGAAGCCAGACGCATCGGGTCCGTGAGCCAGCATCATGTTGTGCAGACTGATGCCGCCGGGCACGAAGCCCTCTTCCTTGGCATCGTACTGACCATGAATCAGGCCCATGAACTCGCTCATGATGTTGCGGTGATACCAGGGCGGGCGGAACGTATCTTCGGCGACCAGCCAGCGCGGCGGGAAGAGGACGAAATCGATATTGGCGGTGCCTTTCTCGCCGCTCGGCGCGGTCAGCACGGTGAAGATCGACGGGTCGGGGTGGTCGAACAGAATCGCACCGACCGGCGAAAAGGTCGCAAGATCATATTTGTAGGGCGAATAATTGCCGTGCCACGCCACCACATCCAGCGGCGAATGGTCGATCTCGGTGACATGGAACTGGCCACACCATTTCGCGATCAGCCGGCACGGCGTCTCCTTGTCCTCGAACCAGGCACAGGGCGTCTTGAAATCGCGCGGATTGGCCAGGCAGTTGGCGCCGATCGGGCCGCGATCCGGCAGCGTCAGCTTGGCGCCGTAATTCTCGCAGACATAGCCGCGCACTTGCGGATCGACCAGTTCGACCTTGAAAACCAGGCCGCGCGGCAGCACGGCGATCTCGCCCGGCCTGAGGTCGATGACGCCCATCTCGGTGACGAAGCGCAAGGCTCCAACCTGTGGCACGACCAGCAACTCGCCGTCGGCATTGAAGAAATGGTCGTCGACCATCGAACGGTTGGCGACATAGATATGTGCCGCCATGCCGGTCTGGCCGAGCACGTCGCCGGCGGTGGTGATCGAGCGCATGCCGGCAATAAAATCGGTCGGCTCCTTCGGCATCGGCACTGGGCTCCAGCGGTACTGGCCGAGAGCGAGCTGGTGGTCGCCGACATTCGGCGCGCTCTTCCACAGCGGATAATTCGCCGGTTTGAAGCGGCCGGTGTGCCTGACGCTCGGCCTTATCCGATAAAGCCAGGAGCGCTCATTGGTGCCGCGCGGCGCGGTGAAAGGGGAGCCCGAAAGCTGCTCGGCATAAAGGCCGTAGGCCGGCCGCTGCGGCGAGTTTCGCCCTTGCGGCAGCGAGCCCGGCAATGTCTCTGTCTCGAAGTCGTTGCCGAAACCCGGCATGTAGGAATAGGCCATGGAATCCTCCCGAATTCATAGTCCCGGAGCATCGTCTACGCATTCCGAAAGATGCTCCGAGTTGACCAGAGTGGTTTCATTTGTAACCATCGAAAATGTAACCATCAATGGTGATTTCGGCGCGGGCCGCGAGCCTGCCCAGTGAAGGCCAAAATGGAACCCGAAATCCTCGAGCTGGAATCCTTCCTGCCTTATCGGCTCTACCGTCTTGCCGATGCCGTCAGCCGCGAATTCTCAAGAATATACAAGGACCGTCACGGCCTGACCCGGCCCGAATGGCGCACGCTTGCGGGACTTGGACAGCACGGCACGATGACGGCGACGGCACTCGGCGAGCAATCGGCCATGCACAAGACCAAGGTTTCGCGCGCGGTCGCCGAACTCGAGCGCCGCCGCTGGCTCATCCGGACGCCAGACGAAAAGGACCGCCGTGTCGAGCATCTGACGCTGACCAAGGCTGGCGTTGCCGCCTATCGCGAGATGGTGCCGCTGGCGAAAGCCTTCGAGCGGGAGTTGCTGGCAAGGCTGAGCGCAGATGAACGTATAGCAGTCGCGGAAGGGGTGGCCGCGCTTGAGACGGCTTTGTATGGGGATTAGGTCCTCAGCAACTTTTGATGCAGGCGGGACAGCACCCCCCTCTGGCCTGCCGGCCATCTCCCCCTCAAGGGGTGAGATTGGACGTCGCTTCGGCTTTCGCCAATCTCCAAAGAAGAGCGATGTCAGCGAAGCTGCTAATCTCCCCCCTTGAGGGGAGATGGCCGGCAGGCCAGAGGGGGGTGCTGTCCCGCCAACATTTCTGATCGTTACCAGTCCATCACCACCTTGCCGGAGTTACCGCTCTTCATTGCCTCGAAGCCGGAGATGTAGTCGTCGATGCCGATGCGGTGGGTGATCAGGCCACTGACATCGAGAGGACCTTGCACCAGCGCGATCATCTTGTACCAGGTCTCGAACATCTCGCGGCCGTAGATGCCCTTCAGATGCAGCATCTTGAAGATGACCTTGTTCCAGTCGATCTCGAAGCCGGTCGGCGCGATGCCGAGAATGGCGATCTTGCCGCCATTGTTCATGGTATCAATCATGTCGCGGAACGCAGGTGCGGCGCCAGACATTTCGAGGCCGACGTCGAAACCCTCGGTCATGCCGAGCGCCGGCATCACGTCGCGCAGCTTCTCCTTCGATGCATCGACGACATGCTGGACGCCGAGCTTTTTCGCCAGCGCCAGGCGCACCGGATTGATGTCGGTGATGACGACTTTTCGCGCCCCGACGCATTGGGCGACGAGCGCACCCATGATGCCGATCGGCCCGGCGCCGGTGACCAGCACGTCCTCGCCAACGAGATCAAAGGACAATGCGGTGTGAACCGCATTGCCGAGGGGATCGAAGATCGCGGCGATCTCGTCGGGCACGTCGTCGGGGATCGGCACCACATTGTGCTGCGGAATCGCAAGGTATTCGCCAAAGGCGCCAGGCCGGTTGACGCCGACGCCTAGCGTGTTGCGGCACAGATGCCCCCTGCCCGCCCGGCAGTTGCGGCAATGGCCGCAGACGATATGGCCTTCGCCGGAAACGCGCTGGCCGAGTTTGTACTCGGTCACCGCCGTGCCGAAATCGGCGACGGTTCCGACAAATTCGTGGCCGGTCACCATCGGAACCGGCACGGTCTTTTGTGCCCACTGGTCCCAATTGTAGATGTGGACGTCGGTGCCGCAGATCGCAGTCTTCCTGATCTTGATCAGCACGTCGTTCGGACCGATTTCCGGCACCGGCACTTGTTCCATCCAGATGCCCGGCTCGGCCTTGGCCTTGACCAGCGCCTTCATCATATTCGACATTCTTTTGTCCCCAGAACCTTAGTCGCTTGAATCTCTTGATCCGGAATCGCTTTTCGGTCCCGGCCGTTCAGGAAATCACGCCGAGTTCGCGACCGACTGCGGCGAACGCCTCAACCGCACGATCGATATCTGCGCTGGAATGGGCGGCCGACATCTGCGTGCGGATGCGCGCCTGGCCCTTCGGCACCACCGGGAAGGAAAAGCCGATGACATAGATGCCGCGCTTCAGCATGCGGGCCGCCATCTCCTGCGCCAGCGTCGCGTCGCCCAGCATCACCGGGATGATCGGATGGTCGGCGCCGGCCAGTGTAAAGCCGAGCCTGCCCATCTCGGAGCGAAACCGCGCTGCGTTGGCATATAGGCGCTGACGCAACGCGTCGCCATTGCGGATCAGTTCGAACACCCGGATCGAGGCGCCGGCGATCGCCGGCATCAGCGTGTTGGAAAAAAGATAGGGCCGCGAGCGCTGGCGCAGCCAGTCGACCACCTGCTTCCTGCCCGAAGTGTAGCCGCCGGACGCGCCACCCAATGCCTTGCCGAGCGTGCCGGTGATGATGTCCACCCTGCCCTCGACGCCACAATGTTCGGCCGAGCCACGGCCATTCCTGCCGACGAAACCAACTGCATGGCTGTCGTCGACCATGACCATCGCATCGTATTTGTCGGCGAGGTCGCAGACGCCTTTCAGATTGGCGACGATGCCATCCATCGAGAACACGCCGTCGGTGGCGATCAGCCGGAACCGGCAGTCGCGCGCCTCTTTCAACCGCGCTTCGAGATCGGCCATGTCGTTGTTGGCGTAGCGGAAGCGCTTTGCCTTCGACAGCCGTACCCCGTCGATGATCGAGGCGTGGTTCAGCGCATCGGAGATGACCGCATCCTCTTCGCCGAGCAGCGTCTCGAACAGGCCGCCATTGGCGTCGAAGCAGGAGCCGTAGAGGATGGTGTCCTCCATGCCGAGGAAATCAGAAATGGTCGCCTCGAGCTGCTTGTGTTCTTCCTGCGTGCCGCAGATGAAGCGCACCGACGCCATGCCGTAGCCGTAGCGGTCGAGTGCCTGCTTGGCCGCACCGCGCAGTTCGGCGCTGTCGGCGAGGCCGAGATAATTATTGGCGCAGAAATTCAGCACCTTCTCGCCACCGACCTCGATCTCGGCCGATTGGGTCGAGGTTATCACCCGCTCGGATTTGTAAAGGCCTGCCGTTTTCAGTCCTTCGAGCTCGCTGTCGATGTGGGAAAGGAATGCTTCGGTCATGATCGGGCCCTGTTGAGATCGACGAGGACTGTCGCGCCGCGCGGACGAAAAATCCATCGCAAAAGCGACCGCTTCGGTGGCGGCAATGGCACGTCAGAGGCAACGATGTTCGAATGCGGAGGTGCCGCGAAAGATTGCAATAACCACTTTGCGGATTTCCCGCCACGGTCGCCACCGCCGGCCTGCTGCCGTCCCAAACCTGTTAACACTTTGAAGCCAAAGGTTATCGCACAAGAATTCGTTGGCGAGAGGCCGCCTCAGAAAATGTCGCAGCAGCCGGTGCACGCCGTTTCGGGCAGGCTCATACTCCTCATCAAATCCGGATACTGGCTGGCTCTGCTGATCATAGCCGCCATGGTCATGGCCTCCTTCATCCTGCTGCAACAGGTGATGGCGACCCAACGGCACAATCAGGCGCTGCTCGATATCGTCAGCACACAAAAAGCCCTGTCGCAGCGCATCGTCTTTCTTGCCGGCGCGACAGGCAGCGCTCAGCGCGATAAACAGCGCGCTCTGGTTATCGCGCTCAAGCAAGCGACGGTGGAGTTCGAGAAGAATTACGATCTGCTGCTCGAGCGGACCGCCGCCGATCCGGTGTCGCCGGCAAGGTTCGATCCGAAATCGATCGAGAGCGTGCTTTTCGCCAAGCCGTACCATCTCGACTATTTCTCGGTTGGGCTTATCGCCAACGGCGAGCGCCTGATCTCTTCATTCGAATCGCGGCTCAACACGACCGGCAGCGGCGGCTACAAGGGCGGCGAGGAGCGCGTCAACCTGGACGCTTCCGTTGCCAATGCAACATTGTCGGGCTACGCAGCACTCGGCCAGCGCATCAGCGCCTACGCGGACCAGCGCTCCGAAAGGCTCCTCGATCTTCATCGCACATTGTTCTACTCGACCATCGGCGTCATCCTGCTGGTGGCACTTTTCATTTTCCGGCCGATGTCGAATGCCATCCTGCGCCGGACGCGCGAGCTGGTCGATGCGCGCAATTCCATGGCCTTTATTGCCGTACATGACGGGCTGACCGGCCTGCACGACCGCACTTTCCTGACCGATCATTTCGATACGTTCATCAGTTGTGCGCGGCGAAGGCGTGAACGGGTTGCCGTAGTGCAGTTCGACCTCGACCGGTTCAAGCAGATCAACGACGCGCTCGGCCACGCCGCCGGCGATTATGTGCTGGTGGTGGCCGCGCAGCGTATGCGCGATTCCTGCCGGACGTCGGATCTCAACGTGCGTCTCGGAGGCGACGAATTCGTCGTCGTCCTCAACGATGCCGGCAGCACCGAGGACATCGATATCGTCGCCAGGCGCATGCTGGCCAAACTCAATGAGCCGGTCATATTCCGAGGTACGACGATCCATCCGGGCGTAAGTGCCGGGATTGCGGTCTACCCGATCGATGCCGACAATGCGGAGGACCTGCTCGTCCATGCCGACCTGGCGCTGTATTCAGCCAAGAAGCAGGGCGGCGGCAGTTTGTCGTTCTTCTCCGATGAGCTGAGGCGCGAACTCGACAGTCGAAAGCAGCTCGAGCTCGACATCAGGGTCGCCATCTCTGAGAAGGCGTTCGAAGTCTATTTCCAGCCGCAGGTGTCGCTGTCGGACGGCGCCATCAGTGGTATCGAGGCTTTGGTTCGCTGGAGGCATGCCGAACGCGGCATGATCGCGCCGGGCGAGTTCATTCCAATCGCAGAAAAATGCGGCTTGATGTCCGAGATTGGCCGCATCGTCATTGCCAAAGCGATCGACGAAGCAGCCGAATGGAACCGCGCAGGCATCACCTTCGGACGGATCGCCGTCAACGTGTCCGGTTCGGAGCTGCGCGAGACAGATTTCGAAGTCTTCCTGTTCGATACGCTCGAGAGGGCCGGCCTGCCAGCGCACAAACTATCGCTGGAGATCGTCGAATCCGTCATTCTCGACGACGAGAAGACCGGTATCGCGGCAAAGCTGCGGCACATCCGCGCCGCCGGCATCCATCTTGAGCTTGATGATTTCGGCACCGGCTACGCATCGCTCAGCCATGTCAATCCAAACGAGATCGACCGGCTGAAGATCGACCGCCGTTTCGTCCAGAACATCAACGAGAACGGCGGCAACACCAAGATCGTGCGTGCCCTCACAGAACTCGCTCGTGGTCTCGGCATCTCGATCGTTGCCGAGGGCGCTGAAACCGAAGCCGAGCTCGACTCGCTGATGGCGATCGGCTGCGACCAGGTGCAAGGCTATTCCATCGCTTTCCCGATGCCCCCGGACAGGGTGCGCGAATGGTTGGTGGCACGGGCGCCCAAGAAGGCCAGGCTGACGGTGCTGCAGGGCAGCCGGGCGTAGATCCGTCATGGTCCGGCCTTGCGAACCGACCTGATAAGCCGAGGCGGAAGGTCATCCTCATCACCCGGAAATGCTGCCAGCAATTGTCCAAAGCTGGGCACACGCGGAGTCTTTCGTAGTCCTGAAACGACGAAATGACCGCCTGCTTGCGCCCAGGCCGGGTGATGACGGCCGGTTCTCCCGCGACGACCTCATCAAGCACCGCCGAGAGTGTAGCCCGGGCATCCTTCAGCGAAATTCGCGCAGGCCTTTGCTAGCCTTAATTTCTAACCCTCGACATTGGCCCGCAACGCGGCCAGCACCTCTGCAAACTCCGCCAGCCTGTCGTCGGACAGTCCTTTCCGCAGCCGCTTGTCGAAGGCTAACGCGGCGGTGCGCAATTTCAGGAACAATGCCTCTCCGGCTTGGGTCAGCTCCACCTGGTGAACCCGGCGGTTCTCGGGATCGCGGCGCCGCATCAGCAGGCCTTGCGTCTCCATGGCGTTGAGATGGTGGGTCAGCGTTGCGCCCCGAATGCCGATCATGCCGGCTAGCTCGCGTTGGTTGGCCAGCTCCCGCGACTTGACCGACAGCAAAGTGACCCAGACCGGCAGCGTGCCGCCGGCTTCGACCAAGGCAGCGTCGAACGCCTGCGCAACCAGCTTGGCGGTGCGGGCGAGATTCATCCCGATCGGCGGGCGGTCAAAGGGCGTCATGGTCCAACACTAGAACAAGGGCAAAGCCTATGGAACCGGCTCGAGCTTATGCGTTGACATCTAATCATTTGATATCTATCCATATGGTTAGCGGTGGGCAAGAGAGGAAATGCGGTCATGCAATATGTCTACATCATCGTCCTCGGCCTTCACGTCATGGCGGGCGTGTTCTGGGCCGGCACCACCATCGCGGTCGCCCGCGAACCGGAGATCAGGGCGGAACGTTTCTTCCGGCCGCAAATGGGCGCGGCCGGCGTGGTTTTCCTCACGGGTTTGCTGCTTTGGTATTTCTTCCACAACGGCTCTTTCGGCTCCATGGAGAAAGTCCTGGCGCTGGGCATCTTGACTGCGTTGATCGCCGCCGCGGTTCAGGGCGCACTGGTGGGTTCCGCCAGCAGGCAGCTGGCCGGCGCTGATGCGGCGAAGCAAACCCAGTTGCGCGCGAAGATGACAAAAGGCGAACGCATCGCCGGCGGGCTGCTGGTCATCACCGTGTTCTGCATGGCCACCGCCAGGATGTTTTGAGCGTCCTGCCGCAATCGCAAGATCGTACGGTGCCCGGCGATGGCCGGCGGCGTGCGCGGCGCGCAGACCGGACCGAAGTACCGTGGTGGCTCTCCGTACGGAGGTTCGGCTGCGCGCCACCAATCAATCCAAATTATTCCTCAGATTCGCAAGCCGAACCTGATGCCGTCATAGATGGCGGCGTGGATGTTGCGCGAGGCGACTGCATCGCCGATGCGGAAGAGCACGAAGCCACTCTGCGGATTGCGCAGCGGAAAGATGTCGCCGCCATTGATCAGTTTTTCGTAATCGATCGCGCCGGCGTTCTTCGACAGCGGCTTCAGCGCCAGATAGAGATCGTCGAGCGGCAGCGTGCCGTGCTCAACCACCACCTGGTTGACCCGCCGCTCTCCGCGCCAGCCATCGGCGAAGTCGGAGGCGAGCTCGGCGATCAGCTGGTTGCCCTCGCGTCGCACCGAACGCAGCCGTGTGTTGATGGTCACCGTGACACCCTTTTCCTGGAAGGCGCGCATGTAGGGCACATGGTTCATGCCGCCCATTTCCGGGGCGAAGAAGCGCTCTGGTGAAACCAGCTCCAGCTTGGCGCCACTATTGGCGATCAGTTCGGCAGCACCCATGCCCTGATGGCCGCCATTGTCGTCATAGAGCAGTACATTCTCGGCCGGCTTGACGCTGCCGGCCATGATGTCCCAGCTCGAGGTGACGAGATTGTCGCCCGCCGTCAGAGGCGGGTTCTGCGGCAGGCCGCCGGTGGCGATCACCACGACGTCGGGCGACAGCGCCAGCACGTCGTCCTTCTCCGCCCAGGTATCGTAGCGGATCTCGACACCGAGCCGGTCGAGTTCGGCTAGACGCCAGTCGATGATGCCGATCAATTCCTTGCGGCGCGGGTTCTGCGTTGCCAGCCGCACCTGGCCGCCGGCCTGGCTCGATGCTTCCAGCACCGTCACCTGGTGCCCGCGTTCGGCGGCGACGCGCGCTGCCTCCAGCCCGCCGGCGCCGGCGCCGACGACGACCACCTTCCGCTTCGGTCCCTCGGTTTTCGGAATAATATGCGGGATATCAGCCTCGCGGCCCGTCGCCGCATTGTGGATGCACAGCGCCTCGCCGCCCTCATAGATGCGGTCGAGGCAATAGGTGGCGCCGACGCAAGGGCGGATCTCGTGCTCGCGGCCCTCCATCACCTTTCTGACGATATGCGGGTCGGCGATATGGGCACGCGTCATGCCGACCATGTCGAGCTTGCCGGCGGCGATGGCGTGGCGCGCGGTGGCGACGTCGGAAATCCGCGCCGCATGGAAGGTCGGGAATTTGGTCGCCGCCCTGATCTCGCCGGCGAAGTCGAGATGCGGCGACGACCGCATGCCGGTCACCGGAATGACTTTTGTCAGCGCGGCATCGGTCTCGATCGAGCCACGGATGATGTTGAGGAAATCGACCTTGCCGCAGTCGGCCAGCCGCCTGGCGATTTCGACGCCCTCCTGTTTCGACAGGCCTTTTTCGAAATCCTCGTCGGCGACCATGCGGATGCCGACGACGAACTTTTGGCCGACCGCGGCACGCACCGCATCGAGCACCATGCCGGTGAAGCGCAGCCGGTTGTCGAGCGAGCCGCCGAAATCGTCGTCGCGCTGGTTGGTGGCCGGCGACCAGAAGCCGTCCATCAGGTGGCCGTAGGCCTCGAATTCGATGCCGTCGAGACCGGCTGCCTGGCAGCGCTGGGCGGCCGCCGCATAGTCGGCGACGATGCGCTCGATATCCCAGTCCTCGATAATCTTGGGAAAGGCGCGATGCGCCGGTTCGCGCACCGGCGAAGCCGACAGGACCGGCAGCCAGTCGGCCTTGTTCCAACCGGTGCGGCGGCCGAGATGGGTGATCTGTATCATCACCTTGCAATCGTGCTCGTGGCAGGCATCGGTAAGCTCGGCGAGCCATGGCACGATGCGGTCGTCATAGACATGCAGATTGCCAAAAGCGGCCGGGCTGTCGCGCGAGACGATCGCCGAACCGGCGGTCATGGTCAGCGCCATGCCGCCCTTGGCCTTTTCGGCATGGTAGAGCCGGTACCGCTCCTTTGGCATGCCGTCCTCGGAATAGGCCGGCTCATGGCTGGTCGACATCACCCGGTTCTTCAGCGTCAGATGCTTGAGCTGATAGGGCTGGAGGAGCGGGTCGTTGCTAGTCATCGTCTTCCTGCTGTTTCAAATTGTGCTAATGAGCGGCAAATTTTTGTTTTTACGCATGTCGCGCTCCCAAAATCGCTGCGCAGTTTTGGGCGACATGCAGCAAGGAACCTGCTCATGACCGATACGAAAAACCTCACCCAGCTCGGCACCAACGTCGAGGCGCCACAGAGCCCTGAAGCGGCAGTCCTGGAAACCGTGCCGTTTTCGCGCGGCGACGGCCCGCCGGCCATCGTTCGCTTCACCTGCCCGGAATTCACTTCGCTCTGCCCGGTCACCGGCCAGCCGGACTTCGCCCATATCGTCATCGACTACGCACCCGATGCGCTGCTGGTGGAATCGAAGTCGCTCAAGCTGTTCATGACCTCGTTTCGCAACCATGGCGCCTTCCACGAAGAATGCACCGTCATGATCGGCCGCCGCATCATCGCCGCGACCAAGCCATTGTGGTTGCGCATCGGCGGCTACTGGTATCCGCGCGGCGGCATTCCGATCGACGTGTTCTGGCAAACCGGCGCGCCGCCGGAAGGTGTGTGGCTGCCCGACACCGGCGTCGCCCCCTATCGCGGGCGCGGGTGAGCCTGAGCTTCTGAGGAAAACACGTTGCATCAGTTGAGCGGGAGCCGCCGGTAGCGGTCGGGATTGTTCGGGTCGCTGAAATGGCCCATCGGCCCGTGTTCGGCGAAGTGGCCCGCCCAGCGCTTTATCGCAGCCGGATCGAGTTCGACGCCCAGCCCGTCACCCTCCGGCACGCGCACCGTATTGCCCGTCTGGCGGAAAGGACCGTCCTTGATGATATCGCCGATCTGCCAGCGAAACAGCGACTGCGATGCTTCGGTGATCCACGGTGTCGCCGCCACGACGTGCAGATAAGCCGATGTCATGATGCCGAGATCGTTCGAATAGCACCAGAACCCCTTGCCCATCGCCTCACAGGCGGCGATGAATTTCAGAGTTTTCGACAATCCGCCGAGTGCTGCGAAATTGCAGACGAAGTAATCCGGCGCACCGAGCGCGACTGCCCGTCTGAGATCCGGGATGTGCGTGGAGAACGGAATGCGCGAATGCTGGCGCAGCGCTGCCATCTCCTCGAAGGTCGCGACCGGATCCTCGTAATTGCGGATGTTGAACGGCTCGATCTCGCGCAGTACCCAGCGCGCTGTGGTCAGCGACCACTGCATGTTGGAATCGAGTTTGATCTGCGCCTTATCGCCAAGCGCCTCGCGCAGCATGCGCACTGTCCTGATCTCGAGCTCGGGATCGCCCATGATCAGCTTGCCCTCGAAGATCGTCGAGCCGTGCTGATCTCGCATGCCGAGACAGTAGTCGACGATCGCTTCGGCGGTCATCTCGCCGCCGGCTCCGCCTTGAGCGGGGCGAAAGGCGAAATATTCCGAAAACGGAATGTCCTTGCGCACCGCGCCGCCGAGCAGCTTATAGAGCGGCATACCGAAGACCTTGCCTCTTATATCCCACAGCGCCAGTTCGACGGCGCCGAACGCCACCGTGGCTGCGTTCTCGCCGGTGTTGGCGGTGATCTGCCAGGGCGGCACACAGCGCGCCTCGCAGTCGGCGATGTCGAGCGGATCGGCGCCAATCAGCGCCGGCGCGATCTCGGCCTTGATCACCTCGCCGAAATGCCACCATGGCGCCTCACCCAGTCCGACCACGCCTTCGTCCGTCTCGACCTCGATGATCGATTTCGAGGCGCCGCCGTAGAGACCAGCCGTCCACCAGAACGGAGCATCGAGCGGGACGTTGACGTGGGCGACGCGGATGTTGCTGATCTTCATCGGTTCCGTTCTCACTCACACTGGTATTGGCTTAGCGCCCATTCGCCGGTCACCGAGAGCAGGTCCGATATCTTCCAGTCGCCGTCGACCTTTTTGAACTTCCATTCCAGCCGGTGCGGATTGCCGGAGACGACGAAAGCGACGACGACCTTGGCCTCGTCGCCCCTGACCGCTTCGATGGTCTTCAGGCTCTTGTCGATCTCCGCCTTGTCGTATTCGGCATTGTCGAGCGCCATGTTGGGATCGAGGCACTCGCCCTGCCCCGACTTCCGCAGCGCGTCGCTCTTGTCGAGCACGGACTTTGCCGGATCGGTGAAATGGCCCCGCTGAGCCGGATCGACCTCGAGCCCGGCGTGCTCGTAGAACGGCTTCACCACCGCCGTCGGCGAGCCAGGCTGCTCGGGTGCGGCCGGCGCGTTTTCTGCCGGCGGCAAAATTGCCGGCGGAGGTGCCGCACTGTCGGCCGGCGCGCCCAACAAGCCCTGAGCGGCGGCGCTGCTCAATCCGGCCAGCAGCCACGCAGTCGCCAGAACCCAGGGACGGCGGCGGAGCACGGCATCACTCCGGCGGCTGCCCGGCCAGGCATTCGAGCGCACTCAGCGTCCAGCCGCTGGTCTTCGAGGTAATGTCGGCGATCTTCCACTGGCCGTCGACCTTTTTCAACGACCAGACCATTTCGCGTTTGGAATCATCGCCTTCCGGGAAAAGGTTGAACGTCGCCGTCACCTCGGCGCTGTCGCCATTGAGCGTTTCAGCCAGGGTCAGCGTCCTGGCCACGGTCTTCTCGTCATAGTCCTGCGCATCGAGACCAGGGGCGAAGTCGATGCAGGGAACTTCATCCGGATGGTTCTTTGCCGCGTTGTCGTTCAGTTCGAACAGTTTCGTCACCGGCGCGGTGAAGCGGTCGCGATATTGCACATCGGCCTCGAATTTGACCGACGGGACATAGAAGAACTTCACGGCGTTGGCAGCAGGGCCGGCAAACGCGGCCGCCGGCAAGGCCATCGAAAGCGCGGCAACAAAAAGTGGCAGTTTCATGCGTGTCCCCGATTGTTCACTGACGGAAGCTATCAGTACCACGCATCTTGCCTGTCGGCTTTCTTGCGGTCCATGAAATCCTGCAACGCGTCCTCTGCTGGCAACTCAGGCGTTCAGCCAGACGTTCTGGAGATCCATCTCGAAGGTTTGGTGGACACCGTAGTTCTTCACCTTCTCGTTCATGTGGCTGAACAGCTTCTGCCAAAACGGCTGAATGATGACGCCCGAATCCTGGAGGATCTGCTCGATTTCCTTCATGACCTCGCGGCGCTTCTCGACGTCGATGAGCGAGAGAGCCTGCTTGAGCTTGGCATCGAAATCAGGGTTCGAGTAGCCGGTTTCGTTCCAGGCCTCGCCGGTGCGATAGCCCAGCGCCAATACCTGAACGCCAAGCGGGCGCATGTACCAGATGGTCATCGAATAAGGATATTTCGTCCAGTCGTTCCAGAAGGTCGAACCCGGCAGCACGGTGCGCTTCACCTTGATCCCGGCATCGCGCAACTGGCCGGCAATAGCGTCGCCGGTGTTCTTTTGCCAATCGTCCTCGACGGTGATCAGTTCATGCTCGAAGTCGGCCTGCCCGGCCTCCGCCATCAGCTTCCTGGCCCCCGCGGCGTCGCGTGTCTTCTTGGGCAGCGCGTAGTATTCCGGATGAATCGGGCTGACGTGGTGGTTTTCACCAACAGTGCCTCGCCCGGCGTAGCCAAGTTCGAGCACCGCTTTGTTGTCGACGGCCATCTGGAGGGCGTTGCGAACCCGCTTGTCGTCATAGGGCTTGTTCGTGATGTTGGTCCGGGCGACAAGCGTGGTCGCTGTCGCGACCTCCGATTTTACCAGCCCCATCTTGTCGAGAATGTCTATGAAGTCGGCCGGCGTCTCGAAGTTGAGATCGATTTCGCCGGAGTCGAATGCATTTATCGAGGCGTTGAAATCGGTTCCGTAGTCGATGAATTCGACGCCGTCGAGAAGCGCTTCACCGCCCCACCACTTGCCAGTCTCACGACGCTTGACGATCGCTTTCTGGCCGACCGAATAGGACACCAGTTCGAACGGCCCGGTGCCAATCGGCTTCTCGATCGGATTGGCGCCATCGGCGTCGAAGTTGCGATGGACCACGAGCGCCGGATAGTCGGTGAAGTTCGGGATCAGCGAGATGTCCGGTTCGTTCAGCTTCAGCTTCACCGTGTTGTCGTCGACCTTGGTGATCGCCCCTTCCCTGGCCTTGCCGGTCTTTGCATCGATCAGCGCACCAACGCGCGCGGCCATGGAATTGCCGGCGGTAGCCTTCTCGCACCAGCGCGTCAGATTGTAGACCACGTCATCGGCGCCGAAAGCATCGCCGTTGTTCCAGGTTATGCCCTTGCGCACATGCAGCACGTATTCGGTGGCGTCGTCGTTGACCTCCCAGCTTTCAAGCAGAACCGGCTCGAATGTGAACTGGCGGGTGTAGCGGACAAGCGGCTCGAGCCAGCAGCGTGAAATGTTCGCAAGTTCCACCCAGTCGTAAGTGCGCGGATCCTTTTGTGCCTTCACCGACATCGAAACGTGGAGCGTGCCGCCTTTCTTCGGCTCTTCAGCCAAAGCCCGCTGCGGCACGGCAAGGCCGATCATGCCGTAGGCAAAGGCCGTCGATGCGCCGAAGGCGCTTGCCAGAGCCAGAAACTCGCGCCGATCCACACGACCTGCACGAGCCTCGCTGGCCATCGCTTCGATGGCGCTCGGTACGCGATCACCGTTGCTTCTGAAGAGTGTCATTTTTTCCTCCGTTATGGTTCCCATCGGGTCTTCGCCCGTTATCAACTAACGCTGTCCGGCAGTTTCTCCTCGCGCCGCGCAATCAAATCTTTGAGACCATCGGCGATGCCCTCATCGAGCTTCGGCTCCTCGTAATCGGCGAGCATGTTGCGTGCTTTCTCGCGGCCGCGGGTGTCGTGGTCCTTTGCGCCTTCCGCCTTCCACTGTTCGTACGAATTGAAGTCCATGATGCTGGGGATGAAGAAGGCGGACTCGAAATGTTCGAGCGTGTGCTGGGTGCCAAGGAAATGGCCCTGCGGTCCGACCTCGCGGATCGCCGCCATAGCCTCCTTGAAATCGTCGAATGGCAGCCCGCCAGCATATTTGTACCAGCCGACAAGCTGCTCGCAGTCGGTCGCAAATTTCGAATAGCCGCAGGTCAGGCCGGCCTCGAGCCAACCGGCGGAGTGCCAGATGTAGTTGGCGCCGGCAAGGATGGCCGCATGCATCAGCATGTTCGCCTCGTAGCCCGCCTGGGCGTCATTCAGCTTCGAGCCGACATGGAAACCGGACGTGCGCCACGGCAGCCGATACTTCCGCGCCAGTGCGCCCATGAGATACATCATCTGGGCAGCCTCCGGCGTGCCGCCCATGGGAGCGCCGGTCTTCATGTCGACCGTCACCATGAACTGTCCGTAGATCTGCGGCGAACCCGGACGCAAGAGCTGCGTGAACGCGACGCCCGCCAGCGCTTCGGCATTGACCTGCGCGACCGCACCGACGGCAGAGGCCGAAGTCGAGGCGCCGCAAAGGGCGAACGGCGCGAGGATCAGCGGCTGGTTGTGGCGCGCATAGACTTTCATCGCGTCCAGCATGGTGGCGTCCCAGACCAGCGGCGAATTGCAGTTGGTGATGGCCACCAGGACTGGGTTGTCGCGGACATAGTCCTCGCCGAACACGATGCCTGCCATCGCCATCGTGTCTTCGGCTCGATCCTTGGAGGTCACGATGCCCATGAACGGCTTGTCGGAGTGCTTCAGCGCCGAATGGATGATGTGGAGGTGACGCTTCGGCACCGCGATTTCCATCGGCTCGCAAATGATCGAGCTCGACGAATGCAGTGCCGGCGCCATGTAGGCGAGCTTGTGGAAATTGTTGAGGTCGGCGAGTGTGCCGTAGCGCCTGTTGTTGTCGAGGTCGCGCACGTAAGGCGCCCCGTACATCGGCACGAAGATGGAGTTGTTTCCACCCACACGTACGGAACGCTGGGGATTCCTCGCATTGAGCGTGAACTCCGACGGGACCTTCGATACGAGGTCCATCAGCAGGGCGCGGTCTATGCGGACCCTTGTCTCCGAGACATCGGCGCCCGCCGCCTTCCACATTGCGATAGCCTCGTCGTCGCGGAACTCGCATCCCACCTCTTCGAGGATGCTGAGCGATTCCTGGTGGATGAGCTCCACCGCCTCGTCCGGGACCATCTGATACACCGGAATCTTGCGAACCAGGGTCGGAAATGACGCTACGGGAGCTCCCCGCAGCGCCTTGCGTCCCAGGCGGCCACCCGCGCGACGATTGGTGTGTTCGCTCACTTCAACGGCCGGTGCGTTCATGGAGGCTCCATATTCCTGTTGGCAACCAATCTAGTCAGACAAAATGCAGCTGTGACGCTGGAAAATCCTGATCTCTTGTATAAGCTCAGCTTATGCGAAACTTACGCCACCTGCTGCCGTCGGCCGGCAGCCTGATCGTCTTCGAGGCCGCCGGGCGGCTGTCGAGCTTTACCGCCGCCGGGCGCGAGCTCGGCATGACGCAGGCTGCCGTCTCCTATGCGATCCGTGGGCTCGAACAGCAGCTCGGCGCGAAACTCTTCCAGCGCCGCCATCGGCAAGTCAGCCTTACCGAAGCCGGCGACCGCTTTCATGCTGACGTCTCGCTCGGCCTGTCGCACATCCGCAAGTCGGCGGAGGATCTGCGCCAGATCGCCGTCGGCGCTCATGTGACGCTCGCCGCCTCGACGGCCTTCGCCTCGTTCTGGATGATGCCGCGCCTGCAGCAGTTTCGCGACGAATTGCCGGGCATCGACCTGCGCATCCAGACCGCCGACCGCGATCTCGACATCATCGCCGAGGATATCCCGCTCGGTGTCCGCGGCGGCGAGCCCAGGGAATGGCCGGATTATCATTCGCTGCCGCTGGCCGATGAAGTGATATTCCCCGTCGCCGGCGTTAGTTATGTGGCCCGGTTCGGGCTGCCGGAGAGCGTCGCGGACCTTCCATCGCACCGCCTCATTCATCTCGAAGAGCCGTTTCGCGAGGCCGCCAGCTGGGACGAGTGGTTCGCCTCGGCCGGTGTCGACATCGCCGATGCCGGGCGTGGCTTGCGTATCAACGACTATGCGCTGGTGATCCAGGCAGTGATGGAAGGGCAAGGCATCGCGCTCGGCTGGGGTCACCTCGCCGAGCGGCTGCTGGCATCAGGGCTGCTGGTGCGCGTCACCGGCCACACGATGACGACCGGCAAGGGCTTTCATGTCATCTGGTCGAGGAACCGCGAGCTCAGCGACAACGCCCGCAAGGTACGGGACTGGCTGGCGGCGCAGGCGTGAGGCCGATAAATGCCCAGTCACACCGTCACGACGATCTTGCCGAATTGTTCGTTGGACTCGAGATAACGGTGCGCCTCGACGATCTGGTCGAACGGAAAGGTTCTGGCGATTGCCGGCTTCAGCGAGCCGGTGATCAGCCCGTCAAGGATGAATGTCTTGGCGGCCTGCAGCCGGGCCGGATCGCGCACGATCTCGTGGACGAGATAGCCGCGCAGCGTCAGTGTCTTGGCCAGCACTGCAGGTAGCGGAAAAGGTGTCGGGTCGAGGCTCAAGCCGCCATATTCGATGAGAATGCCACCCGGCGACGTCGCTGCCGTCAGAGGCTCGAAGATCGGCCCGCCGACGGCGTCGAACACCACGCGCACGCCGTCCGGGCCGGCGATTTCCTTCAGCCTGGCTGCCAGATCCTCCTCTGCCGAGGCGATGACATGGGCCGCGCCGAACTCAAGCAAAGCCCGCTTCTTGGCAAATGTCCGTGTGACCGCGATTGGGGTCGCGCCAACCAGGTTGACGATCTGGATCGCCGCAAGTCCGACGCTGCTCGAGGCCGCGGTGATGACGACAAAGTCCTGCCTGCCAAGTTTGGCAATGTCGATCAGCGCGCCGTAGGCCGTGAGATATTGCATCCACGCGGCGGCGGCTTCTTCCCAACTCAGCGATGCTGGGTGCTTGACGACGAGCTCGGCGGGATACGTGGCAATCTCACCATAGGCAGGCCAGCGGGCCATCGACAATGGCGGAACGATGCTGACGGCATCGCCCCGCGCAAACCCATCCACGCCTTCACCGACCATCTCGACGATACCTGCCGCCTCGAGCCCAAGACCGGAAGGCAACGGCGCGGTCTGGATGTAGGTCCCCGAACGCAGCAGCGCCTCGGCCCGGTTTATACCCAACGCCTTAACACGGATCTGGACCTCGCCCCGCCCAGGCGCAGGCATTTCAACATTCTCGATGCGCAGAACCTCGGGACCACCAAGCTCATAAAAACGAACGACACGCGCCATCGGTCATAACTCCAAAAGATTTGAACTGAATGTGCTATGCCAGCGGCGATCAGGCAGATAAATAGCTGCTTGAGTAGAGCAATAGAAACTGACAGTTTTGAATATGGATCGCCTTACCAGCATGGCCGTGTTCGTCAAAGCCGTCGACCTTGGCTCGTTCGCGGCCGCGGCGGCGGCTCTTGATCTGTCCGGGCCGATGATCGGCAAGCATGTCCGGTTTCTCGAGGAGCGCCTGGGCGTGCGCCTCATCAACCGGACCACGCGCCGCCAAAGCCTGACCGATTTCGGGCGGGCCTATTATGAGCGCTGCCGGCTGGTGCTTGCCGAAGCGGAGGCTGCGGATGCGCTTGCCGCCGACCAGCTTGCCGAACCGCGCGGAAAGCTGCGCGTGCTCATGCCGGTGCATTTCGGCCGGCGCTGCGTTGCCCCGATCCTGTTCGGGCTTGCACAGCAATATCCGGCGCTGGAACTTGACCTGTCGTTCAGCGACGCCATCGCCGACCTCGCAGAGGACGGCTGCGACCTTGCCATCCGAACGGGCGACCTGGAGGACCAGGCCGGGGTGATAGCGCGTCGTATCGCGCGCCAGCACATGGTCGTCTGCGCGTCGCCGTCCTATCTCGACAGGCACGGCGAGCCACAGGAAATAGATGACCTCGGCAGCCATCATGCGATCATCTACCGCCGGTCCGGGCGTGCCGTTCAGCCGTGGCTATTTCCGCGCAACGGCGACCCCGCGATTGAGGTCAGGCCAGTCAGCAGATTGCGGCTCGACGACCTCGATGCCATCGCCGATGCCGCGGCCGCCGGCATGGGGCTCGCCTGGCTGCCCTACTGGCTGGTTCGCCAGCGCATCCAGGCGGGCATGCTTGTCCCGCTATTGCCGGAACAATCCCGGTTTCTCTACGACGTTCATGCCCTGTGGTTGCAGACGCCTCATCTGCCGATGAAAGTCCGCCTTGCCGTCGATGCTTTGGCGGCAGCGCTGCCCAAGCTCATGAGTTGAAGTGCACGGCCGCGGTCAGCTGCGTGGATTTCCTCAATTCCGCCCTCCCGCATCGACCACGAATCCGCCTATAGTGCCCCATGCCCATCCGCCAGCTTTCCGAAACGATGATCAACCAGATCGCCGCCGGCGAAGTCATCGAGCGTCCGGCAAGCGTGGTCAAGGAACTGGTCGAGAATGCACTCGACGCCGGCGCGACGCGCGTAGAGATCGTCACCGCCGGCGGCGGGCTGAACCTGATCCGCGTCAGCGACGACGGCTCGGGCATTCCGGAAAAGGAACTGGCGCTGGCGATCGCGCGCCATTGCACCTCCAAGCTCGCCGACAACATTCACGACATTCGCTCGCTTGGCTTCCGCGGCGAGGCTTTGCCGTCGATCGGCTCGGTGGCGCGGCTGTCGATCCGCTCGCGCACCGCGTCCAGTGAAAACGCCGCCGAGATCGGCATCGACGGCGGCCGCGTCTCCGCCGTCAGGCCGGCGGCGGCCAATCGCGGCACCACGGTCGAGGTGCGCGACCTGTTCTTCGCCACGCCGGCGCGGCTCAAATTCATGAAGGGCGAGCGCGCCGAAAGCTCGGCCATAGGCGACGTGGTCAAGCGCATCGCCATTGCCTTCCCCGCCGTGCGCTTCACCCTTGCCGGCCCGGACCGCTCGACGCTGGAATTGCCGGCGACCTACGACAGCCCGGAAGGCCGGCTGCGTCGGGTGGCACAGGTGATGGGCGCCGACTTTCCCGACAATGCGATTGCCATCGACGCGGTGCGGGACGGCGTGCGTCTCGCCGGCCATGTCTCGGTCCCCTCCTTCACCCGCGCCAACGCGCTGCAGCAATACGCTTATGTCAACGGCCGCCCGGTGCGTGACAAACTGATCGCCGGCGCCATTCGCGGCGCCTTCGCCGACGTGCTGCCGCGCGACCGCCATGCCGTCACCGTGCTGTTCCTGACGCTCGATTCGGCGATCGTCGACGTCAACGTCCACCCGGCCAAGGCAGACGTGCGCTTCCGAGACCCGGGGCTGGTGCGCGGGCTGATCGTCGGCGCCATCCGCGAAGCGCTGGCCAATGCCGGCATCCGCGCCGCCACCACAGGGGCCGCCGGCATGATGGCAGCGTTCCGGCCAGGCGCCGCATCCTATGCGCATGGCGGCCCGGCCAACGGCCATCGTAGCTACGAGGCCACCTATCGGGCCTCCGGCTTTGCGGGTTTCGATCCGGCCCGTTCGCCGCAGCGGCCGCTCGATATGGGCTCTGCAAATGGCGGGCTCGGCGAGGACGAGCAGACGGCCTTCGACGCCGGACCGCTGCACAGTGCCGACGCGCGCGCCGGGCAAAACGAAGCGGCGGAGACGCTGCTCGGTACGGCGCTGGGCGCCGCGCGCGCGCAAGTGCACGAGAACTATATCGTTGCCCAGACCAGGGATTCGCTTGTCATCGTCGACCAGCACGCGGCGCATGAGCGGCTGGTCTACGAGGCCTTGAAGAACGCCCTCCACTCACGCGCGGTGCCGTCGCAGATGCTGCTGCTGCCCGAGATCGTCGATCTGCCGGAGGAAGACGCCGAACGGCTCGCCATGCACTCCGAGACGCTGGCCCGCTTCGGCCTCGGTATCGAGCGCTTCGGCCCCGGTGCCGTCGCGGTGCGCGAGACGCCGTCGATGCTCGGCGAGACCAACGTCCAGCAGCTGGTGCGGGACCTCGCCGACGAGATCGCCGACAACGACACGGTCGACACGCTGAAGGAGCGGCTGGACAAAATAGCCGCGACCATGGCCTGCCACGGCTCGGTGCGTTCCGGCCGCCTGCTCAAGGCCGAAGAGATGAACGCGCTGCTGCGCCAGATGGAGGCGACGCCCGGCTCCGGCACCTGCAACCATGGCCGCCCGACCTACATCGAGCTCAAGCTGGCGGATATTGAGAGATTGTTCCGGCGGCGGTAGGGCCTGCGGCTTACGACGTCCGCTGGCGCAGCCCCTCTCCGGCCGCTCCGCGGCCACCTCTCCCCCACTTTAGTGGGGGCGAGGAAACGCCAATCGCCAAAGGCCGCAACCTCGGAAACCTTGGGTTCCTCGCCCCACAAGGTGGGGAGAGGTGGTTTGCGAAGCAAACCGGAGAGGGGAAATCAAAAAGAGCCGTTCGATACGGCTTTTTTGATTCACGCAAGCCTTCGTACCCGCTGATTCACCTCTTCAAATTCACCACGATGACACCGCCGAGCGCCAGTGCGCCGCCGATGATGCCGAGCAGCGTCGGCACCTCGCCCAGCCAGAAGAAGCCGATCAGCGTCGCCACCGGCGACACCAGATAGAGGAAGTTCGAGGCGCGTGCGGCGGGCAGCCGGGAAAGCGCTGTTGCCCACGCGGCATAGGCGATCAGGCTGGGCACGATGCCGAGAAAGATGACCGCGCCGAGCCCGGCGGTATCGGCGACCGCCGCCTGCGCCAGACCGTTCGGCAGGAACGGCGACAGGCAGAGCGCGCCAAGCACCATGTTCGAGGCCGAGATGGTCAGCGGGTGGTGGCGACCAAACAGCGGCTTCTGGACGATGGTGTTGACGGCCGAGCACAGCGCCGAGCCGAGGACAAGCAGCGCACCATTGTTGAAATGCAGCCCTTGCCCCTCGCCCATGGCGATGATCCCGATGCCGGCGAAGGACAGGAATGTGCCGGCCCAGGCCAGGCCTGAGAAGCGTTCGCCAAGCAGCGCCATGGCCATGATGGCGGTGAAGATCGGGCTGACATTGATGATGAAGCCCGCCGCGCCGGCCGAAACGGTCAGTTCGCCGAAATTGAGCATCACCGTGTAGAGCGCGACGAACACGGCACCACCGAAGACAAAGCGCCAGAGTTCGTCGAGCCTGGGCAGCGCCGGCCACTTGACCGCGAGGAAGATCGCCGCCGGAACCGCGGCGATGGCAAAGCGCAGCGCGCCGAGTTCCAGCGGCCCGAAGGCGGCAAGGCCGGCGCGGATCGCCGGAAAGGCGGAGGCCCAGCCGATCACCGTCAGCGCCACCGCGATGGCCGCCGTGGCATCCATGCGCTGTGTCGTATTCAACGTGCCGGTGTAAGCGCTCATCTCGGTGTCCTCGCGATCCAATGCCACGAAGTAGAGAAACGCTATTGTGGGCCGGTTGACAAACGAACAAATCGAGGATCACCTGTGACTATGGATCACAGCTCAGACTCGATGCTGCCGCTTGAAACGCTGCGCGCCTTCGACGCCGCGGCACGCACCGGCAGCTTTTCGGCGGCGGCCGAGAAGCTCAACATCACCCATGGCGCCGTCAGCCGGCAGATCGCCAAGCTCGAGGGCTGGCTCGGGCTAAAAGTCTTCGATCGCGGCGCGCGCGGCGTCTCGCTGACCCTCGAGGGCAACCGCCTGCATCTGCGCACCACGGAAGCCTTCGCCCTGATCGCCAGCAATTCGGATCGCTGGGTCGAGCCGCGCGGCACGGCGGTGGTGCGGCTGACCTCGATCCCTTCGGTCAGCGGGCTGTGGTTGATGCCGCGCATGGCGGCGCTGGAGAACCACCCGTCCAAGCTGCGTATCGTGCTCGATGTCGACATCCGCCAGGGCGATCTTGCCGACGAGGGCATCGACCTGTCGATCCGCTGCGGGCGCGGTCGCATTCCGGGCCGGATCTCGGTGCAGCTTTTCGAAGAATATGTGTTCCCGGTCGCCTCACCGGAATTGGCCAGGGAAATCGGCCGCGGCGATCCGGCCCGGCTGCTCGAATTTCCGGTGATCAACGATTCCGACGCTTCGGCGTGGCGCGCCTGGTTTGCGGCGCAGGAGATGGACTATCGGCCGCGGCCGCACGACCGCCGTTTCGAGGATTACAACCTTGTGCTCGACGCCGCCGCGCACGGGCTCGGCATTGCGCTGGCACGTCCGCCGTTGACGGTGGACCAATTGAAGTCGGGCCGCATCGTCGCCGTAGACGAACGCAGCGCGCTCAGCCCGATATCCTACTGGCTCGACCGGCCGCTGGGGCGCCCGCGCGCCGCCGCCGCCGAACTCGCCCGGCGCATCGCAGTCCAGGCCGGGCTGGCAGCGGAGAAGATCGAAGAGTTTATCATCGCCGAAGAATGAGATGCCTGAAGCGCGTCGCGTTCGACCGGCCTCATGCGACGCGCTTCAGGTTCTTGTGTTTATGCATGTCGTTATCGCAAAAACCGCTGCACACTTTTGCGCGACATGCATTGGCATCCGCTTTGCCGGCTTGTTCGAGCAAGTGTCACCAGAAACAGAACCAGGCAAGGCCAACCAAGCTTGACCTCGCCGCAATTTGTGGCGATGACATCGTCATGAATTTCGGCACCACCCCATGATGAACCGTTTCGAAGGCCCCGGCGGCAAGGAAGCCCGCATCCGCTATCTCGATGGCGACTTCCAGGTGACCAGCCCCGGCGCCTTCGTGCGCTGTGCGGTGACCGGCGAGAGCATCCCGCTCGACGAGCTTAAATACTGGAGTGTCGCCAGGCAGGAACCCTATGTGAATGCCGCCGCCTCGCTGCGTCGCGAGATCGAAGCGCATCCGGAACTGCGCCGCCGACGCTAGTCCGACGCAAATGGAAGCCGCCCCGTTGCGACGCTTCGCGCCTGCCTCTGCCGCGGCGTCAGGCCGGCAACACCGAAACCTTAGAGATTATCCTGAAATAAAAAACCCGCCTCGAGGGCGGGTCGTCGGCGAATGATCACCATATTTAAATTAATAGCATAGCTGCCGGCACAAAGCAAGAACAAAATACGCTCGACCGGCGGAAAGCTGCAAATTCCGGTCCCGCATCGCCTCGGTGCTCGAGCTGCCGGTCAGCCTTTGAGCCGGCGCTGCCGCCAGGCATCCAGCGTCTCGTCGATGATGCGTTGCGGCACATGGTCGAGCTCGAAGACGGTGTCGATCTCCAGCACGTCGAGCCGGTCGAGGAATTCCGGCGGTGCTGCGCCGTGACGCAGGCGGGCAGCGTCCTTGGCGGTGGTAATGAGGCCAAGCCCGGCTTTACGTGCGGTCGCCGCCAATTCGGCAAGCTCGTCCGCACTGTAGAAATGATGGTCAGGAAATGGTCGGGTCAGCGCAAGCTCGCCGCCGGCCTCGGTTACCGTGTCGAAAAACTTGTCGGGATGGCCGATGCCGGCGAATGCCAGGAACCGCCTGCCGGCCAGCGTCACGTTGCTGCTCGGGGCAGTGTGCGCCTCGAAGATCGGCCTGCCGGCGCGCGCTGCCTGGCGCACGACCGTATCGGCCGCGGTGCCCTCGCCCATCTTCAGCAAGGCGCTGGTGAAGACCAATTGGTCGACGATGTTTGCCCGCAGCGGCCCGCCGGGGATGACGCGGCCATTGCCGATGCCATGGCGCGCGTCGACGACGACCAGCGCATAGTCGATGTGGATGCGCGCGCTCTGAAAACCATCATCCATGATCAGGAAATCGCAGCCGAGCTTCTCCAGCAGAAGCCTGGCGCCGGCGGCCCGGTTCGGCGTCACCGCGACCGGCGCGTGTTCGGCCAGAAGCAGCGGCTCGTCGCCGACATGCTTGGCGGCGTCGTGGTGCGGATCGACGATATGTGGCTGCGCGAAGGAGCCGCCATGGCCGCGCGACAGGAAACCGGGATTGAGCTGCATGCGCCTGGCCTGCTCGGCCAATGCGATCGCCACCGGCGTCTTGCCGGTGCCGCCGACGGTGAAGTTACCGACGCAGAGCACCGGCGCCTCGACTTTTTCGCGCGGCGCGTGCCGCAAGCGGCGACCGGCGACAAGCGCATAGACGGCGGAGAGCGGCGACAGCGCCGCGACCCGCCAGTCCGGCTCTTCCCACCAGAAGGGCGGCGCTTCCGAGGTCACGTCAGCGCCCGTTCGCGCCCTTCAGGCGCGACTTGACGACCAGCGGCTGGATATAGGGCTCGAGCGACCTGAGCGTATGTGCCAGCGCACCGCGCATCTCGTCGACGGTCGCCGCACCCGCCGCCATCATTTCGTGACGAGCCGCCTCGTTGGTCAAAAGGAAATTGACGGCGCCGGCCAGCATATCGCGGTCGCGCACCAGCTTGGCGCCGCCACTGTCGAGCAGACGCTGATAGGCCTCGCGAAAATTCTGGACGTTGCGGCCGGCAAGCACCGCTGTCTCCAGCATGGCCGGTTCCAGCGGGTTCTGGCCGCCCTCGGAAGTCAGCGAACGGCCGACAAAGGCGATTTCCGTCAGCCTCAGATAAAGCCCCATCTCGCCGATCGTGTCGCCGAGCAGAATATCGGTATCGGCGGTGATCCTGTCGCCCTTGCTGCGCTGCGCCAGCTTCAGGCCCATTCCGGAAATCTGGGCGGCCAGCTGCCCGGCGCGATCGGGATGGCGCGGCACGATGATGGTCAAAAGCCCGTGGTGGCGCTTGTGCAGCATGGCGTGAACTTCGGCGGCAACCGCCTCTTCGCCGTCATGGGTCGAGATCGCCGCCCAGGTCGGGCGGCCGCCGATCTGGCGTTTCAGCGCCGCCAGTGCCCGTTCGTCGACCGGCGGCGGCGCGGTGTCGACCTTGAGATTGCCGGACACGGTGACCGGCCGGGCGCCGAGCGAAAGGAAGCGCTCGCCATCGAGGTCCGACTGGGCGACGACATGGGCAAGATTTTCGAACAATGCTTCGGCAATGTTGGCGCGCTTCTTCCAGGATTTGAAGGAGCGGTCGGACAGCCTGCCGTTGACCAGAACCTGCGGCACGCGGCGGGCGCCGAGTTCCAGGATGGTCATCGGCCAGATCTCCGATTCGGCGATGATCGCCAGGTCCGGCTGCCAATGGTCGAGGAAGCGGCTGACCGCCGGCTTGAGGTCGAGCGGCACATATTGGTGGATGATGCGGTCGCCCAGCCGTTCTTCGGCGACCTGCGCCGAGGTGACGGTGCCCGTCGTCAGCACGACGTTGACGCCGTAATCGAGAATGCTCTCGACCAGCGGCACGACGGCGATGGTCTCGCCGACGCTGGCTGCATGGATCCAGATCACCGGGCCTTCGGGGCGCTCGCGTCCGGCGACGCCGTAGCGTTCACGCCGGCGAATGCGATCCTCCTTGCCTCTGGATGTGCGCCAGGCGACATAAGGTCCGACCAGCGGGTAAGCGGCGGCCCCGGCGAAGCGGTATGCCGTCAGGAAGGCGCGCGCCCAGCGCATACTCATTTCGAACCGTCCACAAGGCGATAGGCCTCGGCGGTCGCGGCATTGAGCGAGGCCGTGACCTCCTGGCGCTTGCGTTCCATTTCCGCGGCGTCTGCGTTGGCCGGCACGAAGACAGGCGTGCCGACGACAATCGAGGAGCGGCCGAAAGGCAAGTTGATCGTCGTCTTGTCCCAGCTGCCCTCGATCACCTTGCGGCGGCTGGTGGCTATTGCGGCAGGCAGGATCGGCCGGCCGGACAGCCGCGCCAGGAGGACGACGCCGAGCCCCGCATCGCGCGGCGTGCCGTGGGGAATATCAGCTATCATGGCGACATTCTTGCCGGTGGCGAGCGACTTTTTGAGGGCGATGAGCGCCTTGGCGCCGCCCTTGTCGAGATGCCTTGCGCTTTCGCGCCCACCAGAGCCGCGCACCGCCTCGATGCCGAATTTCTCGACCATCAGCGCGTTGAGCTCGGCATCGGCGCTGCGCGACACCATGGCAACCAGCGGCCGTCCCTTGGGATAATAGGCCGGGGTCAGCAGGTGCTGGCCGTGCCAGAGCGCGATGATGCCAGGCTCGAACTGCGCATAGGCGCCGCCGGAAAACTTGGCCGATCCGTCGACCATGCGGTTGGTCAAGCGGACAAGGCGGACGAAATACGCAAACAGGGCGGCAAGCGCATTCTTGACGAATCGCGACTGCGCCAGCGGTTCGCGGATCTTGCGCCAGAACGTCTTCGGCTTGCGACGTCTGACCGCCGACCGCGGGGCTGATCGCTTGACCGCTTCATGGTTCATCGATGTCAACCGGCAGCCTTGTTTTCGGGATCGAGCAGGCGGTGCAGGTGAACGACGAAGTAACGCATATGGGCATTGTCGACGCTGGCTTGCGCCTTGGCCTTCCAGACAGCGTGCGCCGATTGATAGTCCGGATAGACGCCGACAATATCGAGCGCGTCGAGATCGCGGAATTCGGTGCCGCCCAGCTTCTTGAGTTCGCCGCCGAACACCAGGTGCAAAAGCTGTTTCTTTCCGTCTTCAGCGGCCATGTCGATCCTTCACATATCGTGAGTTTGGGACAGGTCTAGACCAAAGCCGCCGACTTTGGAACTATTGATAGTCGTCAATTGTCCAGCCCGGCGATGACGCCGGCGAGCACGGCGAGAAGTTCGCCGCTGCCGGCGGCGAGCGGTCCGTGACGGATCACTTCGCCGGCATAGAGCGGCGCGCGGCCGTGCCGATCGAGCAAGGCGCCGCCTGCCTCGCGCAGGATGAGATCGGCCGCGGCGATGTCCCAGTCATGCGCGTTGGCCTTGACGAAGGTGGCATCGAGCTGGCCCCCGGCGATCATCGCCAGCCGGTAGGCGAGCGAAGGAATATAAGGCACTCGCTTCAGCCGCTTGTGCCATTTCGCCGGCAGCAGGTCGATCATCGGCTTCGGTCCGGCGATTTCGGCCGTTTCCGACGGCGGACGCACGCTGATGCGCTTGCCATTCAGGAATGCGCCCTCGCCCGGCAGCGCCCAATAGATTTCGCCCTTCGCCGGGCAGTCGAGCACGCCGGCGAGCGTGCGGCCGTTCTCGACCACAGCGACGCTGACGCACCATGTCGGCAGACCTTCGAGGAAGCCGCGCGTGCCGTCGATCGGATCGACGACGAAGGTGCGGCGCGCGACGAGCCTTACCGGGTCGTCGACGGTTTCCTCCGACAGCCAGCCATAGTCCGGCCGGGCCGCCAGCAAGGTCTCGCGCAGATATTTGTCGGCGGCGTGATCGGCTTCGCTGACCGGCGAGGTGCCGCCCTTCATCCACACTTGCGGATTGTTGTTGAAGTACTGCATGGCAATGAGCCCCGCCTCGCGGGCGGCGTCGCGCAGCAGCTGCAGGTCTTCAGTAGCGCCGGCCGAGACGGCCGGCTCAAGCTCCGGCAAGGGTCATTCCTTCGATCAAAAGCGTGGGCGCGGCAGTGCCGAAATTGCGGTCGAGATCACTCGCCGGAACCATGTTGAGGAACATGGTCTTCAAATTGGAGGCGATGGTCACCTCGGCGACGGGATAGGCCAGCTCGCCGTTTTCGATCCAGAAGCCGGACGCGCCGCGGCTATACTCGCCCGTCACCATGTCGACGCCCTGGCCGAACACTTCGGTGACGTAGAAGCCGGTCTTGAGCGACTTGATCAGTTCTTCCGGCGTATTTTCCCCGGGCTCGATGGCGAGATTGGTCGACGATGGCGAGACCGACGAGCCGCTGCGCGAGCCGCGCCCATTGGTGACGAGACCGAGTTCCCGTGCCGCCGAGGTCGACAAGAACCAGTGGTTGAGCACGCCCTTGTCGACCATGAACAGTTTTTCGCCCTCGACGCCTTCGCCGTCGAACGGGCGCGAGGCCTGTCCACGGCGCCGGAGCGGCTCGTCGGTGACGGTGATTGCGGCCGAGGCCACCTTCTTGCCCATCATGTCGCGCAGAAAGCTGGTCTTGCGCGCCACCGCGGCGCCATTGATGGCACCGGCGAGATGGCCGGCAATGCCGCGCGCGACGCGCGGATCGAACACCACGTCGACCGGCCCGGTCGCAGCCTTGCGCGCGCCAATGCGGCGTACGGCGCGCTCACCGGCCTTGCGGCCGATGTCTTCCGGCGCGTCGAGATCGGAAAAATGCTGGCGCGAGGAGAATTCGTAGTCGCGTTCCATGCCGGTGCCCTCGCCGGCGATCACGCTGGTCGAGCGCGAAAAACGCGAGGCGACGTAATGGCCGACAAAGCCGTGCGAGGTGGCGAGCACCAGGCCGCCCAGCCCGGCACTGGCGCCGCTGCCGGCCGAATTGGTGACTCCTTTGACGGCAAGCGCCGCCGCCTCGGCGGCAAGCGCTGCTTCCTTCAACTGGTCCGCCGATACCTTTGTGGCATCGAACAGATCAAGGTCGCGCGGCTTCTTGACCAGCAGGACCGGATCGGCGAGCCCCTGATAGGGATCCTCGGGCGACACCTTGGCCATGGCGACGGCGCGCTCGGCCAGCATATTGGGGTCGGATGCCGCCGTTGCCGAAACGCTCGCTACCCGCTTGCCGACGAAGACGCGCAGCGAGACGTCCTCGCTCTCGGACGCCTCTGTGCCTTCGACCTTGCCGAGCCGCACCGACACGCCGGTCGAACGGCCGCGCACCGCAACCGCATCGGCGGCATCGGCGCCGGCCCGTTTGGCGGCCTCGACCAGGGCCGCGACGCGGTCGGTCAGTTTCGCTGCGTCAAGCGTATCGGTCATGCGCATAATCCCGTTGCTTGCGGCCGGCTATAGGGCAGCCGCTGCTGCACCATCTATTGTCCCGGTGCGGCTTCTGCAATGGGAGAAGCGGGCAATCAGGAGGCATCTAGCCCCAGGTCGGCGCGACCGATCTAGAGCTGGTGCGTCCTTCTAGACGCACAAAGGACGGCTTAGATCTTTGATTTTGCACCTACGCTGGCCTGATCGGAAACAGACTCCTGATCTCAACCCGAAGGCGAAATGTTCGATTGATCAGGCGCGGAAGCGATCAGCCGAAAACGCCGCGACACGCGCTGGATCGCCGCGACCAATGATCAGCTCTGCAACCAGGCGTGCAGTGATCGGAGCGAGCGTCAGGCCAAGGTGGCCGTGACCGAAGGCATGGATCACCCTGGAGCTGCCGCGCGACCGACCGATGACCGGCCGGGAATCGGGCAGCGACGGCCGGAACCCGAGCCACTCGGATGACGGCCGGCCGAGTTGTGGAAAGAACTGCCTGACACCGCGGTCGAGCAGCGCCAGCCGGCGTGGATTTGCCGGCGCTGCAAGCCCGCCGAGCTCGACGGTTCCGGCAACGCGCAGCCGGTCGGCCATCGGCGTCATGTAGAAGCCGAGATCGACCGGACAGACCGGACGATTGAGCAGAGGCGGTTCGGTCGGGAATTCGAGATGATAACCGCGCTCAGTTTCGAGCGGGATCCTGTCGCCGGCCTGCATGGCCAATGCCCGCGATTGCGCGCCCGCGGCGATCACAACCGTGTTCGCCTTGATGCGAAAGCCGGAACCGCTGAGCCTGACACCGTCCGCCTCGACCCGCAGTCCGGTTATCTCAGCCTGCGCCACCGACACGCCGCGGACGGTCGCGGCATTGAGCAGCCGCCGCATCACTGTCTTGGGATCGGTGACATTCATCGAGTCCGGGAAGTATAGACCGCTGGCCCCCGTCGCGGGCAGGCCAGGCTCCAGCGCGGCGACCTCTTCCGGTGTCAGAACCTCTTGATGGACGCCAAACCCGGCGCGCAGCGCCCTGCCCCCGGCGGCCTTGGCGAAATCGCTCTCGCGACGATACAGGTAGAGACAGCCGTTGCGGCGCAGCAGGTCTGCCATGTCAGCCTCCTTCGCCATCTCCACCCAAGCCGGCAGGGCCTCAGCCAGAAGCCTGGCGAGCGCCAGCGCATTGGCTCGGGTGGCCGCCGGAAGCGACTGCCGCACGAATTGAACCAGCCATGGCGCAAGCTGCAACAGCGCCGGCCAGCGCAAGGAAAAAGGGCTTTCGGGATCGAGAAGCAGCTTTGGCAGCGCGCGCAGCACAGCCGGATTGCCCACCGGCATACAGGCATATTCGGCAATCGTTCCGGCATTGCCGAACGAGGCCCCGGAGCCCGGCTCATTGGGGTCGATGAGCAGGACTTCGCGACCCTCAACTGCGACCCGGAGTGCCGTCGCAAGTCCGACAACGCCGGCACCGACAATGGCGATTTCGACCGTTTCCGACGTTGCCATCATTAGATCCTAGACGAAGCCAGGCAATTGCAGATGGCCGGCCGATAGCAATTCGGCCATGGTGTTCAGGGCCGTGCGCAGATCGTCGAGCGAGCGCGCGGCGCCGACATTGATGCGCACGCCGTGCTGTACCGGCTCGCGCCCAACCGCGAAGGCATCACCCGGGAGCACGGCAACGCCACGTTCCAGGCAGGTGCGAGCGAAACCCGCGCCCCGCCACGGCTCCGGAAGGCGCAGCCAGGCATGCGTCGAAGTGGGGTGGTTCTGGACATCGTAGCGGCCGAGGATTTCGGTGAGGATGGCCTGGCGCTGGCGAAGCTCCTGCTTCTGCGTTTCTATGATGCGCGCCGCCAAGCCCTCTTCTATCAGCCGCGCGCCGATCAGTGCAGTCAAAGGACTGATGCTCCAGCAGTTGATGCGCAAAGCCGCTGCGACCTGGCCGGCTATGGCGCGTGGCGCGATCACAAAACCGAGGCGCAGTCCTGGGGCAAGGCATTTCGACATGGCGCCGATATGGATCGTCAGTTCGGGCTCGAGGCTGGCAAGCGATGGCGGCGGATTGTCTGCCAGGGGGCGGTAGACGTCATCTTCGATGATGAGGACGTTGTGGCGGCGGGCGACAGCTATCAGCTCGTGCCGGCGCTCTTCGGATAGCGTGATGGTCGTCGGGTTGTGCAGGGTCGGGACCAGGAAGACCGCGCGTGGGCGGAGCTGCGCGCAGGCCGCGTCGAACGCGTCGGCCCGCATGCCGCCACGGTCCATCGCGACGCCTCTGAGGTCGAGCCCATGCACCCGGCACAGCGCGTTGATGCCCTGATAGGTCACTTCGTCGGCGAGCACGACCTCGCCCTGCCTGGTCACCGCGCCAAGCACGCAATCCAGCCCATGCTGGGCGCCCGCCGCCAGCACCACACGGCCGGGATCGCCTTCCCCCGCCACCGGGCGCATCCACTCGGCGATTGCCGTCCTCGCCCAAAGCGGCCCCTCCGGCGGATGATAGTCCTGAAGCGTGGCATAGTGCCGGTCCTTGGACAGGCGCGGCAGCAGCAGCCCGAGCGCATCGAGATAGGCCGAGGTCGCAGGTCTGTTGACGGAGAGGTCGATAACGCCGGTGTCGTCGCTCGGCGCCGACACGAAACCTGGCCTTTCGCCGCCATTGCGGGCCGCGACCGTTGTGCCGCGTCCGGGCCGCGCTTCGAGCAGGCCGCGCTGCTGCAGCGTCGACAGTGCGCGCGTCACCGTGGTGACATTGATGCCCAGTGCGCGGGCGATCTCGCGCTGCGGCGGCAGCCGGTCTCCAACAGCAAGTGTGCCAGCCGTGATCCGTTCGGCAATAGCGTCGGCAAGGCGCCGGTAGACCGGGCCTTCATCCGAGGCGAGTTGCAGGTCCTGAAGCATGCGGATTGGCGGATTCGGTGTGTTGACGCTCTGGCTACCGGCGCATCTAGCATAAGACAATGCTCCGGACAATAGTACTTGTCCGGTACATATTTCCAAAATCCGGCTGAAAAATCTCACACAATCCCGACGAAAGCCGCTTGACGGCCAAACTTGTCTGCATCTATGGTCCTTTAGAGATCGATTGTGTGAGCATACAAGTTTGGTTTGCCGCCTTGTGCGGCAGCGTCACGCGAGACCGACACATGCACGGCAAGCATCACCTCGTTTCAACAAGCAGCCTCTGCCGCAGCTCGACGGATTTCCGTCCGTGACCGCCGAAGCGACAGCCTTGTCACGCGACAGTGCCGAGCCTGCACGGGCAGCCGATGCCGGCAGCCATGGATTTGTCGAATTCATCGATGTCGAGAAATCCTATGACGGCCGCACCTTCGCGGTAACGCGGCTGAACCTCGGCGTTGCGCGCGGCGAGTTCCTTACCCTTCTCGGACCCTCCGGTTCGGGCAAGACGACGACGCTCAACATGCTTGCAGGGTTCGAACGGCCGACCAGCGGCGTCATCACGCTTGAGGGCCGGTCGGTCGACAGGCTGCCGCCCTACGAACGCAACATCGGCATGGTGTTCCAGAACTACGCGCTGTTTCCGCACATGAGCGTTGAGGAGAACGTCGCCTTCCCGCTCTCCGTCCGCAAGATCACCAAGACGGACGTTGCATCCCGCGTCGGCCGCGCGCTCGACATGGTGCGTCTGCGGCAGTTCGGCGACCGGCGGCCGGCACAACTCTCGGGCGGCCAGCAGCAGCGTGTCGCGCTTGCCCGCGCGCTGGTGTTCGAGCCGAGCCTGGTGCTGATGGACGAGCCACTCGGTGCGCTCGACAAGAAGCTGCGCGAGCATATGCAGCTCGAGATCAAGCAACTGCACACGATGCTCGGTGTCACCATCGTCTATGTGACACACGACCAGAGCGAGGCGCTGACCATGTCGGACCGCGTCGCCGTTTTCAACAATGGCGGGATTGCCCAGCTCGGTTCGCCGGATGATCTCTACAACGCGCCGCAAACTTCGTTTGTCGCAAGCTTCATCGGCGAGAACAATACGCTGCTCGGCAAGGTCGACCGCGTCTCTGGCAAGGAGTGCCGCGTTGCGCTGGACGGCGGCGGTTCGGTAACCGCGCTGGCCATCGGTGTTGCGGAGGGCGCGGCCTGCCATGTCGCTATCCGCCCGGAGCGGCTGAAGCTTGCGCCCGCTTCGAACGGAGCAAATGCGTTGGCCGGCACGGTCGATGGCCGCATCTATCTCGGCGACCACCAGCGTCTTCTGGCCAAGCTGGAAAACGGACAGGTGCTGACCGTCAAGGTCGGCCCCGAAGCGACCATGGGCAACGGGGAACCGGTCACGGTTTCCTGCACGCCCAACGACTGCCGCGCCTTTCCGGCAGATGCCGGAACGGGCGGTTCCATCTCGAAAACAGGGGAATAACAACAATGAAAATCACCAAAGCACGGCTGTTCGCCTTTGCGGCAGCCACAGCATTCATCACCTCAGGACATGTCGCCTTCGCCGACGAGCTTTCGATCATGGCCAGCGGCGGCGCCTGGCAGGATGCCCAGCGCAAGGCATGGTTCGAGCCGTTCAGCAAGGAGACCGGTGCCAAGATCGTCGAGCAGGAATATCTTGGCGATCTCGGCAAGGTCAAAGCCATGGTCGACACCGGCAACGTGCCGATCGACCTGGTGACGGTCGAGACCGCGACCGTGCTGCAGGGTTGCGACGCCGGCATTCTCGAGCGCCTCGACTATTCCAAGATCGCGCCGCGCGAAAAATTCCTTGAAGGCTCCGCGCTCGACTGCGGCGTCGGCCTCGACGCCTATGGCGACGTGCTCGCCTATGACCCCAACGTGCTGAAAGAGGCGCCGACCTCGGTGCTCGATATCTTCGACACGACCAAGTTTCCGGGCAAGCGCGCGATGCGCAAGTTCCCGGCGCAGAATCTGGAATGGGCGCTGATGGCCGATGGCGTCGCGCCGGCCGATGTCTACAAGGTGCTGGCAACGCCGGAAGGCGTCGACCGCGCCTTCAAGAAGCTCGACACCATCAAGAAAGACATCGTGTGGTGGGATGCCGGCGCACAGCCGCCGCAGCTCCTGGCATCCAAGGAAGTGGTGATGACCACCGCCTGGAACGGCCGTATCCAGAATGCGATCGACAAGGACGGGGCGCCATTCAAGATCGTCTGGAACAACCAGATCCTCGAATACGACATGATCGCCATTCCGAAGGGCGCCAAGAACCCAGAGCTGGCCTACAAATATCTTGCCTATATCAGCCAGCCGGAAAACAACGCCAAGCTCGCCAGCTACATCACCTACGGGCCGGTGCGCACCGATGCAGCTGCCTTTGTCGCGCCGGACGCGCTGCCCAAATTGCCGAACGCGCCCGACCATATGAGCGCTTATCTGGTCGCCGACACCGAATTCTGGGGCGACTATGGCGAGGATCTGGTCAAGCGCTTCAACGCCTGGCTCGCGCAGTAGGAAAAATGACGGCGCTTGAGCCCACGGAACTGGATCGGCCGCGCATCGAGCGCGACCGGTCGGCCGCCGATGCCAAGGCGGCGAAATCCGTCACGGCAAAACTTCGGCGCGCCGAGTTTGGCGACCGGCTGCGGTCGCTGGCGCTGGCGGCACCTTTGCTTGTGCTGCTGGCGCTGAGCTTCGGCATCCCGATCGTCCTGCTGCTGTCGCGCGCCGTCTATGATCCGACGATTGCCGACGCCCTGCCGCAGACCAGCCAGGCGCTGCGCGGCTGGAACGGCGCGGGACTGCCAGGCGATGCCGCCTTCCTGGCCCTTGCCGCCGACCTCAGGGACAATCAGGCCAGGGGCACGGCATATGAACTCGCCAAAAGCCTGAACGCCCGCCTGCCCGGTGCGCGCAGCCAGGTGCTCAAGACGGTACGCCAACTGGAGGCTGCCGACAGGCCGCCGCTGGAGGTGATGAAAGCCGTGCCGTTCTGGTCGGCGCCCGGCACGTGGCCGGTCATCGAGAGCGGCACCCACAGCGTGACGTCGTTCTACCTGCTGAGCGCGCTTGATCTGCGCTGGAATGCCGACGGCGGCATTGAAAAGGTGCCGCCGGAACAGGCGATCTTCCTGCAGGTGTTCATGCGCACATTCTTCGTCGCCGCGGCGGTGACGCTGGCCACGCTGATACTGGGCTTCCCCCTCGCCTACCTCATCGCCTCCGTGCCCAAGGGCCTCGCCGCCATCCTCATCGTCGCGGTGCTACTGCCATTCTGGACGTCAATCCTGGTGCGAACAGCGGCGTGGACAGTGCTCCTGCAGAAATTCGGCCTGGTCAATGATTTGCTGTTGTGGCTCGGGATTGCCGACGACCGGCTCGACCTGATGTACAGCCGCATAGGCCTGATCATCGCCATGACCCACATCCAGCTGCCGTTCACGTTGCTGCCGATCTATAGCGTCATGCGCACGATCCCGGCCTCGCAGATGAAGGCCGCCTATTCGCTCGGCGCAAAACCCTTCACCGCGTTCCGCCGCGTCTATCTTCCACAGGTTTTTCCGGGCGTCATGGCCGGTTGCCTGCTCACCTTCATTCTCTGCCTGGGCTACTACATCACGCCGGCGCTTATCGGCGGGGCAAGCGACCAGCTGATCAGCAATTTCATCGCCAACTACGTCAATGTCGAGCTGAACTGGGAGATGGCGGCAGCACTGAGCTTCATCCTGCTCGTCTTCACCCTGGCGCTGTTCGGTATCTTCGCCCGCATCCTCGGCCTCGACCGTCTCAAGCTGGTGTAGCCATGCTGCTGTCTCCCTATCCGACGACAGGCGAAAGAATCCGCATCACCCTGCTCTGGCTGTGGTGCGGCATGGTGATCCTGTTCCTCCTCGTGCCGATCCTCGTTCCGGTTCCCTTGTCGTTCAACAGCGGCGCCTTCTTCATCTTTCCGCTGGAGGGATTTTCGACGCGCTGGTACGCGGTCGTGCTCGGCACCCAACGCTGGCAATCCGCGATCGGCAACAGCCTGATCGTTGCGTTCGGGACGACGCTGATCGCGACGATACTCGGCACGTTGACAGCGATTGCGCTTTCCGACGAAAAGTTTCCCGGCCGCCGCATCGTCATGCCGCTGCTGCTGTCGCCCCTGATCGTGCCGGTGGTGATCACCGCCGTCGGCTCTTATCTGTTCTATGCCCGCGTCGGCCTAGCCAGCACCTATGCCGGCATCATCCTGGCGCACACGGCGCTCGCCAGCCCGTTCGTCGTTGTCACGGTGGGAGCGAGCCTCACCGGCTTCGACCGCAATCTGATGCGCGCTGCCGCCATCTCCGGAGCAAAGCCCATCACATCATTCTTCAGGGTGATGCTGCCGCTGATCCTGCCCGGCGTGCTGTCAGGGGCCGCCTTCGCCTTTGTCACCTCGTTCGACGAGGTCGTCGTGGTGCAGTTCCTGGCCAGTGCCAATCAACGCACCATGCCGCTCGAAATGTTCATCGGCCTGCGCGAAAAGCTCTCCCCGGCAATCACCGCCGCCGCCACGCTGATGATGGGGCTGTCGATCATCCTGCTCGTCGTCGCTAATCTTCTGGCTCGCCGTGGCAAGCAGCGACCGCGCATTGAGTAGGAATGTCCTTGCGGCGGTCGGGTGAAGGCATACGAGCCCTGTCAGGCGTCGGCGCTAGTCGAAGATGCGGCGTGTGCGACAGTCAGCCTGTAGAGTTGGGATCGGCTGGGTCCACCCACGGGTGACCCAATCGTGTCACCATCGCCGCGTACCCAACGGCACCTGCCGCCCAAAGGAAAATGCCAAGCTCTTTGACGGCGTCTTCGGCGATGTCGACCGCCGAACCCGGGGTAGGAAACAGCTCTCCCAGCTGGTCGATCGCTGCTGACATCGCGAGTAGGGAGCCCGCGGCCACAAACACGATCGTGCCGTCGAATGTCTTCCGTCGCAGCCGAAAGAACCAGAACAACCCTGCGACGGCGTAGGCAATCATCGTAACAATCTCTGGTATCGCAAAAACGGGCAGCACGTCCTCATGGATCAACAACAGGTCATCGAGGCCCATGACCAGGGTAAGGCCGCCGAGAAACGTGCAATCCCATCGGCGCGTGAGCAGACCAGCAAACAGGGTCGCCGCACCGGTGCCGATCCATAGCGAAGCACCTAGGGACGAAATCCACCCCGTATAGAAGCCGACATCGGCGGCTGCAGATGGATCTCGATAGAAGATCGTAGCGTCCAGACTAAGACTTTGCGCGGCGAACAGCGCGGCCAAGAGCATCACAACGTTAATCGCTGCGGCCGCAAGCATGACCAAGCGCCAGGACATCCTCCATTCGCCGCCATGCTTTGTGTCCAGCGCATTCTTGTCTGGCATTGTGCCGAAGCCCATTCTGAGTACGACGGCCGGTAGCTCCGCTGCGCCGAGCACTCCGCCAGCACTATGCCGGCCCGCCATGATGGCGGCAACACACGGAACGGTTGCAGCGCTTCGCCCACGATGAGGTCGTCGTGGTGGAGTTCCTGGCAATGCCAACGGCCTGCGCGAAAAGCTCTCCTGGCAATCACCGCCGCCGGCACGCTGATGATGGATCTCTCGATCATCCTGCTCGTCCTCGCTAATCTTCTGGCCGACGCCGCCAGCGGAGGCTTGGCCTGACCATGTAATTGGTTCCAGATCTGACGCGCCGGTCAGCAAAACCTATCGTCAGAACCGACCACCGGCGTCCAGATCACGTCGTCGATCCGGAGCGCGCCGGTGGCGAGCATCACCAGCCGGTCGAAGCCGAGCGCCGCGCCGCTCGCCTGCGGCATGATGGCAAGCGCGGCGAGGAAATCCTCGTCGATCGGGTAGCGTTCGCCATAGACACGCTGCTTTTCGTCCATTTCGGCGGCAAAGCGTCGGTGCTGCTCGGCCGGGTCCGTCAACTCGCCAAAGGCGTTGGCCAGCTCGACGCCGCAGCAATAAAGCTCGAAGCGCTCGGCGGTGCGCGGATCGTCGGCGCTCGGCCGGGCCAATGCCGCCTCCGAGATCGGATATCCGAAAAGAATGGTGGCGCGCCTCTGCCCCAGCGCCGGTTCGATTTTTTCGACCATCACCCGGCTGAACAGGTCGGCCCAATTGTCGTCGGGCGCGGTCCGCAATCCGGCCTGGACCAGGGCGGCATGCAAGCCCGCGCGGTCGGTGCTGCCGTCGGCTGCAACCGTCGCCAGCAGATCGATGCCGGCATGGCGCATGAAGGCTTCGGCGACGCTCAACCGTTCCGGCTCGGCAAACGGGTCGGCCTCGCGGCCGCGGAAGCTAAAACGTTTCGCTCCGGCCCGTTCGGCCGCCAGCGCGACGAGCTCGGCGCAATCGCGCATCAGGCTCTCATAGGTCTCGCCGACGCGGTACCATTCGAGCATGGTGAACTCCGGATGGTGCAAGGGGCCGCGCTCGCGGTTGCGCCAGACAGCCCCGAGGCTGAAGATGCGCTCCTCGCCGGCGGCAAGCAGCTTCTTGCAGGCGAATTCCGGTGACGTGTGGAGGTAGAGCGGCTGGCGGGCGCCGTCGGGCCCGATCGCCAAGGTGGCAAAGGCCGACAGGTGCGCTTCATTGCCGGGCGAGACCTGCAGGGCCGATGTCTCCACCTCGACGAAGTCGCCGCGGGCGAACCAATCGCGCATGCCGGCGGCAATGGCATTGCGCAGGATCAGCCGCGGCCGGCGGTCGGCATGGACATGCGGCGTCCACCACGGCGAGGCGGCGGTCATCGGCTTCAGGGGAATTGCACAGAGGGCTGGCGATTGCGGCCAAGATGCGCTAGGCCGCACGCAACGGCCTCTCCAGCCGATTTGCGCCAACAAATTTTATCAGGATGGAAACCCGTGAAGGTCATCGCCAGCTCCTTACGCAAAGGCAACGTCGTCGAAAAGGACGGCAAGCTCTATGTGATCCTCTTTGCCGAAAACATTCATCCTGGCAAGGGTACGCCGGTCACCCAGCTCGACATGCGGCGTATCTCCGACGGGGTAAAGGTTTCCGAGCGTTACCGCACCACCGAGCAGGTCGAGCGCGCCTATGTCGAAGAACGCGAGCACACGTTCCTTTACCGCGACGGCGAAGGCTTTCACTTCATGAACCCGGAGACCTACGATCAGGTCGCGGTGCCGGAAAGTGTGGTCGGCGACATGGCGCCTTATCTGGTGGAAGGCATGCCGGTACAGATCTCGCAATACAACAACATCGCCATCTCGCTGGTGCTGCCGCAGCGCGCCACGTTCGAGGTGGTCGAGACCGAGCCGGTGACCAAGGGCCAGACGGCGTCGTCATCCTACAAGCCGGCAACGCTGTCCAACGGCGTGCGCACCCTGGTGCCGCCACACATCAGCGCCGGCACCCGCGTGGTGGTGATGACGGCCGATGCCGCCTATGTCGAGCGCGCGAAGGATTGAGGCGCGAAGCCTGAAACGCCTCGCCGAAAGCGTCGAGGCGGCCGGTCATCGTCTACCGCTTTGTGCCAGCAGCGGGTTTCGAATTCTGGGACGATATCGACGCGGCACGCAAACTGAAGCGTCAACGCCCTGCCAATTCTTTCCTATTGGACGGTGCCAGCGGGCAATCTCTGAGCCTCGAGCAACGCCGACCGTCCCTTTCGCCAGGTGCCAGGTGGAATGCCGACGAACTTTTTGAAGGCGCGATTGAAGGCGGCTTCCGACTCGTAGCCGACCTCGGCACCCGCTTGCGCGATGCTCATTTCGGGCCGTTCGAGCAAACGTCCTGCCAGTTGCAGACGCCAGCGAGCAAGATAGTGCATGGGCGAGACCTCGACATAGTGGGTAAAGCGGCTCGCAAATGCTGTGCGCGAGAGCCCTACTTCGCGGGCGAGCCGGTCCAATGTCCATTCCTCTCTGGGGCGAGCGTGGATGAGCCGGAGCGCCTCGCCGACATGTGGATCCCGTAGGCCTGACAGCCAGCCGCGCGAATCGTTGGGGAGGGTCTCGAGATGGCGGCGGATGATCTCGACAAACATCAGCTCGCTCAGCTTGGCGAGGATCGTTTCACAGCCCGCCCGCCCACTGCCACCTTCGGCCAGCGCCAGCCGAAAAAGGTCGATAACCCAGCTGCTTCCATCGGCGGGCTTGCGGGCACACAGGATGGCCGGCAATGCGGCGAGGAGAGGATTAAAGGGACGTGCATCGCAGCCAAGATACCCGCAAATGAACCGGGTCCGCTCGTCTCCGCCGCCACCATGGATCACCGCGAACGGCAGGCTCTCGTCTATCGGTCGATAATACATCGCCATATTGGGTTCGCCCCGTGCCCCGGGCGAGGAGCTCAACACATTCGGAACACCACCGGGGAAGACAACGACATCACCGGCGTTCACGAGCACCGGGGGCACCGAATCGTCTCCCAGCGCGGCCCAGCACGAGCCCGACATCACGGCATGAAAAGAAATGATGTGCTCTGCCTCCGGCATGATGGCGGCGGCAATGTCGGCCGTGCCCGGCGACTCGCCGACCCAGGGAGAGCTAGCGTCGACGTCGAAATAGATCGCACCGGTGAGGCGAACGGCTCGGAGCACATCGGAAAGGACATCCATGCACTACACCTCCGGAAACGATCGGCTACTCCCTTTGACAACGAGGTTTTCGGCCAGGCATCTCGAACTATCCGGCAATACAGCCGCCCGAGCAACTACCCATCCGGTCTAATCCTAGTCTGAACGATCGGGCAACAGAAATGGACGATGTGACATTTGCGGGAGCAGCGGACGGGACTAGCGTTTCGTCGGCCGGCCGACAGGTCCAATAACAGGGAGGAATGTCATGAACGATGAAGACATCACCAAATTCGCAGCAAGCCTGCGGGGCGAAGTCATCCGCGCCGGCGACGCCAGCTATGACGAGGCCCGCAAGCTCTACAACGGCATGATCGACAAGCGGCCGCTGATCATCGCCCGCTGTGTCGACGTCGCCGACGTGATCACAGCGGTGAATTTCGGCCGCGACAACAATTTGCTGGTTGCGGTACGTGGCGGCGGCCATAACGGACCAGGATTGGGGAGCTGCGACGACGGTCTGGTGATCGACCTGTCGGCGATGAACGGCGTGCGCGTCGATCCGGATTCCCGTACGGCGCGGGTAGGCCCGGGTTGCACTCAGGGCGACCTCGACCATGCCACCCATGCCTTTGGCCTGGCCGTACCGGCGGGCATCATCTCGACCACCGGGGTCGCCGGACTGACCCTGAGCGGCGGCCATGGCTATCTGACGCGCAAATATGGCCTGACCATCGACAATCTGGTCGAGGCCGATGTCGTGCTTGCCGACGGAAGCTTCGTCACAGCCAGCAAGGAGCGAAACCCCAACCTGTTCTGGGCGCTTCGCGGCGGCGGCGGCAATTTCGGCATCGTCACCAGCTTCGTGTTCAAGCTCCACCAGGTCAGCATGGTCTTTGCGGGGCCGATCGCATGGGATCAGCGCCACGCCCGTACCATCATGCATCATTATCGCGAGTTCCTGCCGAACGCGCCCGAAGAACTCGGGATCTTTCTCGGGCTCAAGACCATCCTGTCGAGCGCACCGTTCCCGGAAGAGTTTTGGGGAAAGCGGATGTGTCTGCTGATGTGCTGCTACAACGGCCCTGAGGAAAAGGGCAGAGAGGCGCTGGCTCCGCTGCTCGATGCGCTGCCCGCGCCCTGGTTCAATTGGATGGGAACGATGCCCTATCCCGCGGTGCAGAGCATGTTCGATGGGCTCTACCCGAAGGGGATGCAGTGGTATTGGCGGGGCGATTTCGTCAAGACGTTGTCCGACGAGGCGATCGACGCTCATCTCAAGCAGGCGGCGAAAACACCGAGCGAGCTATCGCTCATGCATCTCTATCCGATCGACGGCGCGGTCCATCGCGTCGGCAAGGACGAGACACCCTGGAATTACCGTGATGCGACCTGGTCGATGGTCATCGCCGGGATCGATCCGGACCCACAGAAAGCGGGGCCGGTGACGCGCTGGACCAAGGCCTACTGGGAAGCCGTGCATCCGTTCGATCTGGGTGGCGCCTACCTGAACTTCATGATGGATGACGAGGGTGAGGGACGGCTCAAGGCGGCTTATGGCGATAACTACGAGCGCCTGGCCTCGCTGAAGAAGACATACGACCCGAACAACCTCTTCCGGGTGAACCAAAACATCCGGCCTGCTGCTTGACGGCGGTCCTCGTCAGGCCGGCAAAGCGTTGTGTCGTACCGGCTGCGGCCAGCTTAGGCCCAGCCCGGTACGATAGGTTGCCGGTCAGGACGCTCGCCGGCCTTGCAAGCGCGATACTCGGCCGGGCTCGGCGACCATGTTCCATGAGCCACGTCTGACATGCAGCAAAAGCGGTCGGCCGCACGCTCAGGTCACCCGTAGCGCTGCTTCAACCGGCAAGTCCGGGAGAGGCAATGCGGTCAAAGGGTTATGCCTCAGCGGCTGCTTCCCTTCAGGCCGATCGCGCCGGCAGCCTACCGATAATTCCACGCTTCGATGCGGACGTCCGACGTCACCACGACACCCTTCAGTCCTCCTCGAGGACCGGTATCCACTTCAGAATTAGCTAAATTAGCAGTTTCTTAAGTGACCTTGGAACTTTGTAGCTTGCGTTCCATTTTCAACCGCATGCGAGAGTCTGTGGTCCAAGGGGCTGGAATGACGGTGAACAGGTCACCGCCGCGCTATTCGCTGGTCTTGCCCATATACAATGAAGAACAGGTGCTGCCTCGGCTTATCGAGCGCATCAGTTCGCTTATCGGCAGGCTGGACGGCGAAACGGAGGCCATCTTCGTCGATGACGGAAGCGTCGATGGAAGCGTCGAATACCTTCAAAAAGTGGTCGCCGCCGAGCCGCGCTTTCGGCTGATCGAATTTTCCCGCAATTTCGGCCACCAGGTGGCGATTACCGCCGGTATGGACGCCGCTGCGGGCGATGCCGTCATCGTCATGGATGCCGACCTGCAAGACCCGCCGGAAGTCGTTCTCGATCTGGTGGCTAAGTGGAAGGAAGGCTTTGAGATCGTCTATGCTCGCCGAGTCAAGCGCGAGGGCGAATCCTGGTTCAAGGTCTTTACGGCAAGTCTATTCTATCGACTGCTGGAGCAAATGACCTCGGTCGATATTCCGCGCGACGTCGGTGACTTCCGCTTGGTCGGCCGCAAGGCGCTGGAAACCTTCAAGCGTATGCCTGAACATGACCGCTTCGTCAGGGGCATGTTCGGCTGGATGGGCTTCAAGCAGACGGCTGTGCCATTTGAGCGCCCCGCGCGAACCCTGGGCCAGACCAAATACCCATTCTGGAAAATGATGCACCTCGCAGTTCACGGCATCGTCAGCTTCTCCGAGAAGCCGTTGCGCCTGGCGCTCTGGGGCGGATTGGCCATTTCCGCGCTTGCGGGGGCCTTTGGCGCTTACGCCATCTTTGCCTGGTTTTTTGAAACCGGTATCATTGCCGGGTGGACATCCACGGTGGTGATCGTGTCGCTCCTGTGCGGGATCAATCTTTTCATGACCGGCGTGGTCGGACTCTACGTCGGCAGCATCCATGCCGAGGTGAAACGCCGCCCGCTTTATGTGATCGATCGGCTCACCGGCTTCGACGAGGCGATGCGTGCCGGCTCCGGTGAGCGCCGCCGGTCATTTCACAAGCCCAGGAGTGGAGTCCCCGCCAATGGCCGAACTCTTCGACAGCTATAAATCCCACTATGGCGAGGCGGTCGAAGGGTCCATCCGGTTTTCCGGACTCAGCCACGACTTCTTCCTTGTCGCCAAGGCGGATCTGCTGCGGCGTCTGGTCTTCGAGCGAAAGCTTCGGGAGGGTGGGTCGGCTGTAAGAGCGCTGGATGTTGGCTGCGGCGTCGGTTCGCTCCACCCCCACCTCGACGGCGCTTTCGACAGCCTCGATGGTTGCGACGTGTCGGAGCAATCAATTTTGCGCGCCGGCAAGGACAATCCAGGTGTGACCTACAGGGCCTGTACCACGCCGAGCCTGCCCTACGAGGATGGCGCGTTCGATCTGGCTTTCGCCAGTTGCGTCGTCCATCACGTTCCGTCCTCCTCCTGGCTCGATTTCTTCCTAGAAATGCGGCGCGTCGTGCGGCCGGGCGGCGTCGCCTGCATCATCGAGCACAATCCCTATAATCCACTGACGCGCCTTGCTGTGTTCCGGTGTCCGTTCGACCACGACGCGGTCCTGCTCAACTCCGCCAACGCAGCGTACCTGTTTCAGCAGGCCGGCTTCACAGACATCCGATCCGAGCATTTCCTGCTGCTGCCGTCGGCAAAGCCCTTGGCCAGAAGGGTCGAGCGGGTATTCGCGCCTTTGCCGCTTGGAGCGCAGTATGCGTGCAGTGCGCATGTCTGAGGGCCGTTCGACCAGCGACGCCGGGCTGAGGCTGCTGGCGCGCTTCGGGTCGGTCGGCATCGCCGCAACGATCCTTTATGCAGTGATGGCCACCGCTTTGGTAAAATGGCAACGGTTCGGCCTCTCGCCGGTCGGTGCCTCGCTCGCGGCTTACACCGCAGCCGCCCTGTTTTCTTATCTCGCGCATAAGTTCGTGACCTTCGCGTCGAGCGGATCGCATCGATCGGAAGCTCCGCGTTTTTTCTTGCTGACGGCGACAGGCTTCGCCGTCGCCTACGCGGCGCCGGCGCTTTTGACGGCCAAACTCGGCCTGCCGCCGATCATTGCCATTCTGGTTACATGCTTGCTTGTTCCGGCGGTCAATTTTCTCGTGCTCGATCGCTGGGTTTTTGCGCAGCGAAGACCCGGCAAGCAACGCGATCGCCTGCCCTAACCCGGCTCAATAGGATCGAGCCGGAACGACAACAATTTGATGGCGCGCTTGTAGATGTTGCTGGCGGCCGGACTTGGCGGAATGCCGTCGAGGTAGTTGAAGGCGACATCGAGTATCCTGGCCTCGGCGAGGGCCGCCGTTGGAACGACGAACGAGACCGTTCGCGGCTCTTTGCCGGACAGCGTCACCGCATGCACCCGAACGCCATTCACCGAAATCATAACCCGCTGCGTGACCTGCGGCGGGCGAATGACGGCGGCCATTTGCAGCGTGGCCGTCACGCTGTCGCGGAGCGGCGGTATCTTCAGGCGAAGCCGCGAGGTCTCGCCCAGGGAATGGGTGCCGTCGGCAACGGGCCCCGACCAGCCGCAGACCCTCATGCCGGCTGCCTTTTTGGCGCCGTCGGACCGGAACGACACCGTCTCGCCTAGGGTATAGCTGCCGACCGCATCGCGATTGAGGCAGGTCGTCGTCCGGTCAATGTAATAGGCGCGATAATCGGCGTTGACATTCGGATTAAGAGCAAGCGCAAGAATGACGGTTTCTGTTCCCGCCAGAACCGCCGCCAGCGCGTAGCCGCCGAACGAGGCGGAGCGCCGATATGGCTCCGGAAAGCTAGACCAGGGCAAGATAGCCTCCGATCCATGCCACGGTCATGAAATAACAGGCGCTTAGGAAGAGGCCCAGAGCCGCGAGATAAGTCAGCTTCGACACGGACAGCAGCATGGCTAGCAACATTGTCAGAGGCGCAAGCCCGACGACGTATCTGACCATCGACGCCAGGTTCGTGATCAGCGGCAGGATGATGCAGCAGGCGCAGAACAACGCGGCGCCATACTGCCTGCGAACCGCCAGAACCGCCGATAGCGCCAGTCCTATGAGTGCGGCGAGCGCGCTCCATTGCGGCGCCGTAGGCAGCCATCCAGTTGTCGGAAGGACCGAGAGCCCATCCCATACAAAAGCGAGCGGATTGCCCGCCACCCGTCCAAACGCGCGCTGGACATGCAGGAAGGCAAAGCCGTCGCCGAGGGTCAGATGGAGGAACAGGACGTAGGCGAATAGACCGGCAGGCGAGATGAAGATCGCGACGAGCAGATCCGGTCGGCCAAGCAGCCAACGCGGGAACGACAGCGTCGGCCCGCCCTTTGCGCGGTAATCCCTGAACATCTGAATGACGGTCGCGAATACAACAAGCACTCCGACGAGCCTGGTTGCCGACAGGAGAGCCGATGACAGTCCAGCAGCCAGATAGCTGGAGCGTTTGAGCGCCAGAAAAACGCACGAAGTCAGGAGCACGAAAAGAGGTTCGGTCAGGAAAGTCGTGAAGTGATAGGAGAACGGGCCGCTGAGCAGGAAGGCGCAATACAGCACATAAGCGCGCATGTTCTTCTCGAGCAGTGGCCACGCCACCAGGCAGGCGGCATAGCTGCACGCAATCGATGTGATCGATGCGACCAGGATGGTCGGGAAAGGGAAAACAGACCGGATGGCCGCCACCAGCATCGGATAGAGCGGGAAGAAGCCCCAGCGTCCGACATTGCTCTGGCCTGGAATGGGAAAGCGCTCATAGCCGTGTTCGGAAATGCCGACATACCACGCGCAATCCCAGCGGCAGAGCGCCTGGGCATAGGCCGCGAAGCCGGGTTCTGCCGAAACCGAAGCAAATGCGGCATAGCGAATGGCCAGCCCACTGACGACGAACGCCAACGGCACCGCGACGACGGCTACCGCAACAAAGCGGCGACCGGCGTTCGGACGCGCGACAGCTTCGAGCGCCAAAATCTGCCTCCACCCGTTCAAATGGCAGGCGCCACTCAAAGCTAGATGACGCGCCCCCCGGCGAATTCAAGCCGTGCGCGCGGCTCAAATTGGCGATACCGCCTATCCGGCGTCACTGAGCCAGACCAGCTCTCGCCGGGGTCGCGGTTGTCCCAGGCGAAATACGACACGGCGGTGACTTTCGCTTCCTCCACAGCCCGCGGTTCAGTGCGGTAGAACCCCTCTTCCCAGTTTTCGAAAGCCTCCTCTTTGGCAATTGCCGAAAACGTGACGCCGCCGCCCAGATGGTTCGGCTGCTTGTGTGTCTCGATCTCAGCGGTTCGCGGCAGAGCGATGCGGTGCCGTGGCTGGAATTCGACGCGCAAGCTGTTGTACATGACGGTTCCAATCCCGATACCGCGCCGGTGTATTCGGCCCTTGAGAATCCTCCAGCCTTCGGCAACATGGCGGCAAAGCTGAGAGCATGAGGATGAGTAAGGTCATTTCCGCCGCATCGCGGCGTCGGTCGGCGCCGCGCAAGTCACCGATGGCGCTGACCGAGGCGCTGGTCGCCCGCACCTTGCGGGCGGTCGAGGACGCCGGGCCGACGCCGGGCATGGTCTACATGACCGATGCCGATTACGCGCGCATTCGCGACGAGGTGCTGGCCGGCGCGCCGGCCGGGCCGGTGAAGCTGTTCGCCTATGGTTCGCTGCTGTGGAAGCCGGCCGGCGAGGTCAGGGGTGGCGAACGGGCCGTGGCGACGGGCTGGCACCGTTCGTTTTGTTTTACGGTGCAACGCTTCAGGGGCACCGTCGAGCAGCCCGGCCTGATGATGGCGCTCGACCGCGGCGGCCAATGTCAGGGCATGGTGTTCGAGATCGCCGAGCCCGTGGCGGCCAATCTCGAAGCGCTGCTGCGCCGTGAGATGACCATCCTGCCGGCCGTCAACGTGCCGCGCTGGCTGCAGGTCAGGACGGGCGACGGCATGGGCCAAGCGCTTGGTTTCGTTGTCGATCCCGCCAATCCGCGCTATGCCGGCAAGCTCGAAAAGCGAGCGATAGCGGCGACCCTGGCCACGGCCGTCGGCCATTGGGGTTCAGGCGCCGAATATCTGTTCGAGACCATTCGCCATCTCGACGCGTGCGGCATCCGCGACCGCAATCTCTGGCAGCTGCAGGAGCTTGTGGCCGAGGAGATCGGTCGGGCGCCGCCGTCGGGCTTCATTCGTCCCTGAGCCAGACCAGCATCTCGCCGGGGTCGCGGTTGTCCCAGGCGAAATACGGCACGGCGGTGATTTTTGCTTCCTCGACCGCCGGCGGTTCGGTGCGGTAGAGCCCCTCTTCCCAGTTTTCCAAAGCCTCCTTTTTGGCAATCGCCGAAAGCGTGACGACACCGCCCAAAAGGTTCGGCTGCTGATGCGCCTCGATGTCGGCCGTTCGCGGCAGGGCGATGCGGTGCAGCTGGCTGGAATTGTCGGTCTCCTCGACGCAATAGATCAGCGGTCCGCGTGCCAGTGCGACACGGCCGATATCCTGCCGCACCTGCGGATTGGCGTAGAGGCGGTCGACGGCCATTTCGAGGTCGAGCTCGACGCGGTCGCCCTTGCGCCATTCGCGGCGGATCGCGGCATAGCCGTCGCTGGTGATAGCATCCAGATGGACATCGGCGCCATTGACCTTAAGCGCCGCCTTGCGGCACCAGGCCGGCAGCCGCAGATGCAAGGTGAACTCGGTCGGAGCTTCCGGTTCGACGGAGATCGAGACCGCGCCGTCCCAGGGATAGTTGCTGGTTTGGGTGAGCTCTATTTGCGTCCCGGCGATATCGAAACGAGCCGTGCCGTTTCCATAGAGATGGACGGCAAGTGCTGTGTCCGACAGGCCGTAGAAATAGCTGCCGATCGAGGCGACCATGCGGCCGACATTGGGCGGGCAGCACGGGCAGCGGTGCCATTTCCAGCGGTGGTGGGCGCCGCGGCTTTCGAGCGGATTTTCGTAGAAGAACAGCGAGCCGTCCAGCGACAGGCCGGAGATCGAGCCGTTGTAGAGGGCCCGCTCCATGATGTCGGCGTAGCGCGCATTGGGACCCATGCCGAGCATGCGGCTTGCCCAGAACACCAGGCCGACCGAAGCGCAGGTCTCGGCATAGGCGGTATCGTTGGGCAGGTCGTAATCGGCGGTGAAACCCTCATTGTGCGAGGACGGCCCGAGGCCGCCGGTGACGTAGAGGTTCTTGGTCATGAGATCGTCCCACAACCGGTCGAGCGCCACCCGCAGCGTGTCGTCGCCATATTCGGTGGCGATGTCGGCCATGCCCGAATAGAGGTACATCGCACGCACCGCGTGGCCGACGACCTTGTCCTGCTCGCGCACCGGCTTGTGCGACTGGTTGTATTCGTAGGTTTTGAAATGATAGGCCTTGGGGTCGGCGCCGCGGGCGCGCGCCTCCTCGTCGAAATAATGCGGCTGCTGGCCCCGCTGGTCGATGAGGTATCTGGCAAGCTCCATGTATTTGCGCTCGCCCGTCACCCGCGCCAGCTTGACCAGCGCCAGCTCGATCTCCTCATGGCCGCAATAGCCCTTCTTCTTGCCGGGCTCGGGACCGAACGTCTCGGCGATATGGTCGACATAGCGGCACATGATGTCGAGCAGCTTGCGCTTGCCCGTGGCCTGGTAATAGGCGACCGCGCCTTCGATCAGGTGGCCGGCGCAATAGAGCTCGTGGCAATCGCGCAGATTGGTCCAGCGCAGGCCGGGCTGGATGCGCTGGTACCAGCTCGACAGATAGCCGTCGGGCTGCTGCAGCTTGCCGTACATGTCGATGACGGCGTCGATCTTCTTCTCGAGCTCGTCGTTGCGGCGGCGGTAGAGCGAATAGGCGGCGGTCTCGATGGTCTTGCCCCAGTCCGAGTCCCAGAACATCTGCGTGGTCACCGTCGATCCGGTGAACTCGTTGCCGGCGGTTGCCGCCTCGTCCGGTGAGGGTGAGTGGAACGGAATGACGACGCCGGGCGATGGCCGGTCCGGGTCGATCTGCTCGAGCATGCGCGCCTCGACGCAGCGGTCGTAGAGGATGCCGGCGGTTTTGCTCGCGACTGCATCGACGCGGTCGCCCCAAAAGCCGCGCACATCGACCTGCGGCACCGGCAGCGGGCGGAAGGCGAGTTTCGGCTTGGCGCCCTGACTGGCGGATTGCGATGCGGTCATCAATTTACTCCGGTTCGATTTCTTGTGGTCACTTGACGGCCCCTGCCATCAGGCCGCGGATGTAGAAGCGCTGCAGCAGCAGGAAGAGCACCAGGCACGGTACCATCATGACGGTGACGCCGGCCTGCACGGCGCCCCAGTCGATGGCGCCGAAGCGGCCGGACTGCAGTGCGGTCATCATGATCGGCAGCGTGAATTTCGACTGGTCGGTCATCAGCACCAGGGCTGCCAAAAACTCGTTCCAGGCGCCGAGGAAGGCAAACAGCGCGATGGTGACGATGCCCGGCCAGACCAGCGGCAGCATCACCCTGAGCAGCATGGTGACATTGTTGGCGCCGTCCATGCGCGCGGCCTCCTCGATCTCGCGCGGCACCGCGTCGAAGGCGTTGCGCATCATGAAGATCGAGAACGGCAGCTGCAGCGTGACGTAGACGCAGACCAGCCCGGTCAGTGTGTTGTGCAGGCCGATTTTTGTCAGCACCAGGAAGATCGGCGTCAGGATCGACTGGAACGGGATCATGATCGTCGACAGGATGACGACGAACAGCAGGTTCTTCAGCGGAAAGCGGAAGCGCGAAAAACCGTAGCCGGCGAGCACGCTGACGATCACCGACAGCACCACCGTCATCACCGAGACATAGATGCTGTTTTGCGCCGGCAGCCACAGGCCATCGCCGAAGGTGTTGAGCGTGGCGTAGTTCTCAAGCGAAAACCCAGTCGTCGGCCAGGGCGGCAGCGGCGGCTGGCGCGCCTCCTGCGCCGGCTTGAAGGCCGAAAGCACAGTCCAGGCGATCGGCGCCAGGAACAGAATGGATGCGGTGATGCCGGTCGCATGCTCGGCGATCTGCATGCCGATGCGGCGTTTGCGGCTCCTTGCCTGCGCCATCAGTCGACCCCCTCTGGCTGGCGCAGCAGCCGCAGCTGGATGAGGCTGAGCGCCACCAGGATGACCAGCAGGATCATCGAAAGGGCCGCGCCGTAGCCGAGCTTGAACGACACGAAGGACTGGTTGAAGATCCAGTAGACGGCGGTCAGCGTCTGGTTGCGCGGGCCGCCGCGCAGGATGATGTAGAACTGGTCGAAGGCGAGGATCGAGCCGGCCACCGACAGGATCAGCGCCAGCGCCAGCGTGCGGCGCATCAGCGGCAAGGTGATGGCGCGGAAACGCGCGAATGGCCCTGCCCCGTCGATCATCGCCGCCTCTTGCAGATCCGGCGGGATCGACTGCAGCCCGGTCATCAGGATGATCATGGTGAAGCCCGCCACCTTCCACACCACCATGGCGATGATCGACCAGAAGGCCGGTTGGAAGGTCGCCAGCAGGTTGAATTTCTTCTCGGTCAGGCCGAGGTCGAAAGCGGCCGGGCTGAACAGGCCGGAATCGACGTTGAGCAGCCACGACCACAAAAGGCTCGCCGAGGCGAAGCCGATGACGGCCGGCATGAAGAAGGAGGTGCGGTAGAAGCCGGTCAGCTGCCGCGGCCTTTCGATGAACAGCGCCAGCGGAAAGGCGACGGCAAAGATCGCGATCGTCACCACCACCGTGTAGTAGCCGGTGAACTTCAGCGCGTTCCAGAAACGCGTATCGCGCAGGATCGCCCAATAATTGTCGAGGCCGACAAAGCTATGCGCGCCCATCAGCGGCCAGTTGTGCAGCGACATCCAGGCGGTCATGCAAAGCGGCACAATGAAGAAGACGACGACAAGAGCGACGGCCGGCGCGACATAGAGCAGGCCGATCCACTGCCGGCGCCCGGCGCCGACGAGTTTTCTGGGGCGCGCCGGGGCGGAGATTGCTGTGATGGTGGTCATGCGGGTCTTCCATTGGTGGGACGTCCCCCTCCCCCTTGAGGGGAGGGTCCGGCCGAAGGCCGGGGTGGGGTCGCCTGCGAAGTGCTCCAACAGAAAAGAAAGCGTCGAGCACTGCCGCAACGACCCCACCCGGACCTTCGGTCCGACCTCCCCTCGAGGGGGAGGTGGCGCTTTACTTCTGCGGCGCCGAATCGATGATCGACTGCATGGTCTCCTGCGCATTGGCGATGGCGCCGTCGACGTCTTCGCCGAAGAAGACCTCGTTCATCATCTGGTTCCACGGACCGTTGGCCGAGTTGATCAGGTCGTTGAACACCACCGAATAGGGCGTGCGGCCCTTGCCCATGGCTTCGGCGGCGACCTTGTAGCGCGGGTCGAGGTCCTTCAACGCCTCATTGGCGATGTCGCCTCGCACCGGCAGGCTGCCGTATTTCGCCAGGATGGTCTGGCCTTCGAGCGAATAAGCGAAGTCGAGGAACTCCTTCACCACCGCGACCTTGGTGGTGCCTTTGGTGACGACGAAATTATCGCCGCCGGCAAACGACGACCAGCCGCCATCCTTGCCCGGCAGGAAGGTGATGCCGTAGTCGATATCGGGATATTGCGTGTTGAGCGCGCCGATGGCGAAAGCGCCGGAGGGCGAGATGCCGATATTGCCGGTGGCGAAGGCGGCAAAGAAGTTGGAGCCGGTGTCGGTCTGCGCGCCTGAAGGCACCAGGTCCTTCTTGACCATCGAACGGTAGAGGTCGATGGCGCCGCGCATCTGCGGCGTGTCCAGCGTCGCCTTCGAGCCGTCCTCCGTCAGGATGTCGCCGCCCGAGGCCCAGATCAGCGGCGTGAAGGTGAAGATGTTGCAGCCGCCGCAATTGCCGGAGAAATAGAAGCCCTTGATGTCGCCGCCGAGCGCGTTGACCTTTTCGGCATCGGCTTCGATCTCGGCCCAGTTGGTCGGGCCTTTTTCAGGGTCGAGGCCGGCCTGTTTGAACAACTTCTTGTTCCAGATCAGCACCGAGCTATCGGCCGAGAACGGCAGCCCGTAGATGCGGCCCTTATAGGTGCCGGTCTTGACATGCGCCGGCGACAGGCTGGCGAAATAAGGCAGCGATTTCGCCCAGTCGGTGATGTCCTCCAGCTGGCCTGCGGCGGCGAAGGACGGCGTGTAGATCAGGTCGAGCGACAGCGCGTCGGGCGCCGTGCCGCCGGCGGCGGCCGCACCGTATTTCGGGATGATTTCGGCGTTGGGGATGATGTCGAGCTTGATCTGGTTCTGATGCCCCTTGTTGAAGGCATCGACGATGCGCGGCATGAAGTTCGAGCCGTCGGCGCGAACCCAGATGTTGGCGGTGTCGGCGGCGGCCGAGCCGGCTGTTGCCAGCGTGCCCAGAATGCTCGCGGCGATGGCGAGCCCGGTAATGGTGGTTCTCATGCTTCTCCTCCACATGGTTCTAATTTAGCCGCGCCCCCAAGCAGGTGACTATCGACACGGCCCGTTTCGTTCAGCCGTCCGGCGGACGGCCGCATGACTGACGCACCACCAGCCGGCACGGCAGTTTTCTGATGCCCGGCAAAGCGGGTTCGCCGCCGACGAGCGAAAGCAGGGCAAGGCCGGCCTCGCGGCCAAGTGCTGCGAGATTCATATCGACCGAGGTCAGCGGCGGGCGGGTCGCCTCGGCGACGATCTGCCAATTGTCGAAGCCGATGACGCCGACCTCGTCCGGCACGCCGATACCGCGCTCGCGCAAAGCGTCGATGACGCCGCGCGCGATCTGGTCGTTGCCGCAAAACACCGCATCGGGCTTTTCGCCCGTGCCGTCGTCGCCGTCGAACAGTTTTCTGACCGCCTCATGCCCCCAGGCTTCCGACCACGGGCCGAGCAGCGGCTCCATGACGGGCAGGCCGTTCTCGGCCAGCACCTCGCGATAGGCCTGCGCCCGCGCGTGCACCACGGCAAAACTTGCGGGACCGCTGACATGGGCGATGCGCCGCCGCCCGAGGCGGCAAAAGTGCTCGACCGCCAGCCGCGCCCCGCCGGCATCGTCGGATACGAACGCGATGGCGTTGGGATCGGGCTCGGTGAAGGCGTAGATCGCCGGAATGCCGAGATTGGCGAGGTCGACCGGCAGATGGCGGTCGATGCGCTTGCCGGTGGCGATGATGCCGTCGACGCGCTTGTCGAGCATGGCATCGACATGCAGCTGGGCAAGGCGCGGGTCGTCCTCGACATTGCACAGGAACACCGAGACGCCGGCATCGACCAGCGCATCGGAAACGCCGGCCATCAGCGGCAGCGAAAAGCGGCCATAGGTGTCGTTGGTCAACAGCCCGACGGTAAAGGAGCGCCGCCGCAGCAGGCTCTGCGCCAGGCTGTTCGGGCGAAAGCCAAGCCGCTGCGCCGTCTCGCGAATACGGGTCCGCGTCTCGGCCGTCATCCGCCCTTGCCCGTTCAGCGCTTTTGACGCCGTGGCGACGCTGACGCCGGCAATGGCGGCCACCTCGCGCAAGGTGACCGGCTGTTTGGCGGGCGTTGGCTGCGCATCGGACGCCATGATTTGGATTTCGATCCTCCCATTGAGAAAAGCTTTTCTCTTATGGCCCCTGCGGGTGCTGAATGGTGGGGTCAGCGGCTGCGGGGCGATTTGGGAAAAGGTTTTCTCAGAGGGAGATTAGGACGAAGGATGTGGGGATGGCAAGGGGGAATGGCCTGGTTGTTCGGGCAGGCAACTGCGAATGTCTGCCCTAGGTCCACGACGGGCACCGCGATCGAATAATCGCGGTGCCGAAGTCTACCCGCAGAGCTAGCAGTTCTCAGTCTGTGGATCGCACGCCTTGTTTTTCTGTTTCTGTGGCTTGGGCTTGACCGCCTGCTCGGGCTCGGCCTGCTGCTGCTCGGCCGCTGGCTGCTCCTTGGCCTTCCGCTTCTCAGGCTTGGCAGCCTGCTCCGGCTCAGCCTGCTGCTGCTCGGCAGCGGGCTGCTTCTTGGCCTTCCGCTTCTCAGGCTTGGCCGTCTGTTCGGGCTCGGCCTGCTGCTGCTCGGCGGCGGGCTGCTTCTTGGTCTTCGGTTTCTTAGGCTTGGCCGCCTGTTCCGGCTCGGCCTGCTGCTGCTCGGCGGCGGGCTGCTTCTTGGTCTTCGGCTTCTCAGGCTTGGCCGTCTGTTCGGGCTCAGCCTGCTGCTGTTCCGTGGCGGGCTGCTTCTTGGTCTTCGGCTTCTCAGGCTTGGCCGCCTGCTCGGGCTCAGCCTGCTGCTGCCCGGCGGCGGGCTGCTCCTTGGCCGTCGGCTTCTCAGGCTTGGCGGTCTTTTCCGGCTCGGCCTGTTCGCTCGTTGCTGCGCCTTCGGTCGGCTTCGATTTGCGGCCAGCCTGAACCTGCTTCACCTCCTCGATGTCTTTGAGCTTAGCTGGTTTGGCATCGGCATCGGCTTTCACCTCACCTTGAAAGACCGTGACCGTATCGTTTTCCAATTTGCCGGACTGCTCGGGCGCGTCGGTCTTGCTGACCTTGACGGCAGTCACCTCCTGGTTCGTCTCCTTCTCGATCACATCAACATCAATGACTTTGTTGATCACCACATTGTTCTGGATCGTCACGTCGCCGGCCGGCTCGGCCGCCTCGACGATGCGCACAAACTCCGGCTCATCCCGGATAACGACGGTAGAAATGTCCGCAGCAAGGAATTCGCGGGTGGGGACCACAACCCAGTAATAATCCGGCGTCGTGTCGAAGGTCACCTCGATTGAAATCAAATCCGGATCGCGGCGCGGCGGCAGCGGAGCCCAAATCATGTGCTCCCTGTCACGACGCCAACTCACCCATGCCGGCGCCCAACGGGTGCCCGGAACCCAGTACCAGCCGATATCGTCGGCATAGCCCCACCGGCCGTAATGGTACGTCGCCCAGCCGAATGGCTCGTCGGATATCCACAGCCAGCCATACTGCTCGGTATAGGCCCAGTGTCCAACGGTATACGGACGCCAACCGTCAGGTACATCAACCGGCACGAAAACGGTCGCTCCGTGATACGAGACCCAATCACCATAGGAAGACAGGTCTTCGTAGAATGTGCTGATCGAAACGGTGGTGGCAGCCCTTGCCTCGGACACAAGCGACAACGGCATGATCGGGTTGGGAATTTGGACGACCGTGAGCAGACAGGCGGTTACGCCGCCGAGCATCAGTCGCACCGCAATTTGGGCAAGGACGCGTTTCATCGTAATCTTCCTCCGAAACAGATCGCCCTTCATCCTACAAACCCGCCGGCTGCCGGATTGTTCCACTTTGCTGACGTTACCCGCATCCCCTCCGGCAACGGCTTGGCATCGCACCATGATACCAAATATCAGAGTTGCTTCATGAGGGCGGTGACCGTCACAAATGCGCGGCGAAGGCGCGGCGATAGGTCGTTGGTCAGCGGGCCCGACGGTAAAGGAGCCGCCGCAACAGGCTCTGCGCCAGGCTGTTCGGGCGAAAACCCAGCCGCTGCGCCGTCTCACGAATCCGCTCGCGCGTCTCGGCAGTCATCCGCCCCTGCCCGTTAAGCGCTTTTGAGGCGGTTGCAACGCTGACGCCGGCAACGGAGAGGCCAGTAGCGTGTCGATTTGGGTGGTTGGCGACGCTTGAAGGACTGAGAAAAGGTTTTCCCAGAGGAGGTTAAGATGCGAATGCTGGGAATGCAAGCGGGTATAGTGGGGTGGGTGAGGCGAGCAGCGGTTACCAGTCAACGACCGCCTTGCGCCCAAGAACAGACGCTCGCGGCCAGCGCGGAGTTTGAAAACCCTCAAGCAGCGGGCGATTAGTCGCTTGACTGATAGGATGATGGCAACCCAGTTGTGGTAGTAGACTTAGGTAAGTTAATCACACGTCTCCAATGCTTTGAAATACGCAGTTGTGAAAAGGGGTTCCTCCAAGGCGGGCCCAGGTCGGGAGTTAGCGCACATGGAAGTCATGGATGCCGCGCTTAGGGCCGAGGACGACAAGGGAAATCGCGATCCAGCGGCTGCGCTTAGATCTAGCCCTCTCCGCATCGGTATCTCTACGCGCGCGCTTTTTGACTTGGAGGAAGAGCATCGCATATTCGAGGAGTACGGCGTCAAGGCTTATGCCGCTATGCAGCTCGAACGGGAGGGAGTCATCCTCGGCAGGGGCGCCGGCTTCGAGGTGGTCGAGCGGTTACTCGCGCTGAACGATCCCGGCGCGGCGCCTTATGTCGAGGTGATCCTCTTGTCGCAGAATTCGCCAGACCTCTCGCTCCGGGCCTTCAAGTCGATCGATCACCACGGGCTTGTCGTTAAGACGGGTAGTTTTACTAGCGGGCGGTCGCTTGCGCCCTTTGTACCGGCGTGGGGCATCGACCTATTTCTCTCGAACGCGGACGCGGACGTAAAAGGAGCGGTAATTGGCGGTGCGGCTGCCGCCCGGCTCGGCTTGGCACCTAAGGACCGTGCCGAAACGCCCTCGGGCGAGGTCCGGGTCGCGTTCGACGGCGATGCTGTCGTGTTTGGTCCCGAGTCCGACGCGATCTACAAAGAGGATGGATTGGACGCCTTCCTAGCTCATGAGACCGCGAACGCGAGCAATCCAATGGCGCGCGGCCCGTTTGGAAATTTTCTTCATAAGCTGTCCGCGTTGCGGCGAGTTTTCCTGGATGAGGGTAACGTAAGCAAGGTCCGCATCGCACTAGTCACGGCTCGGAACGCCCCTGCCCACGAGCGTGTCATTCGCACGCTGAGGGCTTGGGGGACACCTGCCGATGAGGCGCACTTCGTCGGAAGCCGTGAGAAAGCACCTATATTAAAGGCACTCGGTGCGCACATTTTCTTCGACGACCAAGAGAAGCACGTACTCGGCGCGGCGGCAGTGGTCCCCGCCGGCCATGTTCCTGGACCGCACGATCCGGCTGCACCGGTGATACCGGCAGGTTGACTCGGCGTGTTTTAAGATCGCGTCTCTCTTGGTCCAAGGTCAACAAGGCGCCACGAGCGGACGCTTGGCGAGTATGACCCGAGCGTCTCGATTGGGCCGTTAGCGGACGATCCGGTTTCAACCAACTTCTGCGGTAAAGCGGTCGTTCCGAAACCGACCCACAATGGGTCGTCGCATTTGTCAAAGCCGCGTCCCGTGCGAGAGCCGACCTCATCGTTGGCGAGTGGCCTAGTGTCAGATCTTCAAAAACCGATAGGCGAAGCGATCGGTCTCGCCCTTGATCGAGGGATCGAAGACCTTGATCGAGTGCGAATCGTCCTTGTTCGCGAGGATGGTGCTTTCCGCGTCCAGTACGAAGCCAGCCGCCTCCACCTCCTGCCGAACGGATGCAGGCTCAATACGATGCAGCGACTGGGGGTCGCTCGTGCCCGCCCCGACGGCGGCGGCGTGGTCTACGATGACGTAGGACCCACCGGGCTTCAGCCGCTCATAGACCGCTCGATTGAACTGGGCCGCCGTCGCGCCCCTGGCCTGAATCAGCGCGGTGTGGAGATCGTGGTAGAACAGGTGCAACCACAGGACATCCGCTGGCTGCGTGACCTCCGGCATCGCCACGAGGTCCGCCGAGACGGCCTCGACGTTCCCTCGGCCCGGCTCCTTCGAGAGCGTCTGGATGCGGCCGACCGGATCGTTCTTGAAGTGGGCGACCTCGGCCGGCACGAAGCTGTAGACCCGCCCCTCTGGTCCGACGATGTCGGAGAAGAGGCGCGTCCAGTCTCCGTCGCCAGGGTACACGTCGATGACGGTGGAGCCCGCATCGATGCGGGCGAACCGGATCAACTCGGATAGCTTGGATTGGTCGTACATCGGAATCTCCCTTACGGTTAGGCATTCGACGAGCGGGCGGCGTGCGAGGCGGGCAATCCACGGCTGATCCACCGTCTACCCCGAGCCGATGGCCGCAGAGGGCCAGCGCTACGCGAGCCCGGACGCGTCCATCTGCGAGGCCCGGGCCAGTGCTTGCGTGTCGACATATTCCCGGATGTTGGTCAGCCTACCATCCCGGACCGTGATGGCGAAGATCCAGTCGTCCTCGAACGTCCTGTTCGTAGCTTTGATCTTTCCCCTCGCGAAGCCGACGACGAGGACCCGGTCTCCTTGCGCTACGAACTCCCGGGGTTCCGTGGACGTTTCTATCGACTTGGATGCCGTCTCAAGCAAATCCGCCATCCCGGCGTGTCCGTGGCGCGTTCCGGCCAGCGGCCAGTCCTCGCCCGGGATGATCCACTCGATGTCTTCGGCGGCCAGCGCCAGCAGAGCCTCCCTGTCGCCGCGGCCGATCGCGGCGAAGAAGTCCTTCACCGTCTGGATGTTCTTCTCAATGCTCATGGAACTTCTCCATTTCGCACGGATCGCATCGTGCTCGATCCGATCCGTGCATCGTGGCCCTGCCGGTTGGCACGTCGTGTTCATCAGTCGAACTTGACCAAGTCCTTGAAGATCAGTTGACCCCAGCTATTTCCGCGCGCCTGGACTAGCAATCCGCCTTCCGAAAGCCCGCCAAGTTTGATCGGCGCGAAACCGAGCTTTTCCGCGAGCGCACCAATCTCCGCTGCGGCAGCGTCATCGTCGCTCGCCAGGAACACGACTCTCCTGCCACCATGCACGGCCGGGTCTTGGTCAAGGGTGGCAGCGATCAAATGGTTGAAGCCCTTGACCAGTCTTGCGCCAGTGAAGGCCTGTGCGACGAACTTGGACGAAGGCTGTCCTCCCAGTTCCTCAGGGGGCACGCCGTAGGCATTGGTCACATCGATGATCGTCTTGCCCTGCCAGCTGGGGAGCGCCTTCGCGACATCCGGGTGCGCTTCGAAACGGACCGCCAAAAAGATGATGTCCGCCTTGACCGCTTCCGCCAGTGTTTTGGGGATGATCGTGGGTCCGATCGCGGCCGCGTCGGATGCAAAGCTTTCCGGGTCGCGCGTGATTGCCACGGACACTTCGATGCCCTTGCGGGCAAACGCCTTGGCGAGAGCGTGACCGATCTTGCCGAAGCCGATAAGTGCGTAACTCATAATGCTTCTCCGATCCTGTGTTAACGCCGGGTCAGACCTGCGCCATGCCTCCATCGACCGCCAGATCCACGCCGGTGATGTAAGAACTTTCATCTGAGGCGAGGAAGGTGACGGCAGCCGCAATTTCCTCTGGCTTTCCCCTGCGACCCATTGGGATCTGTGACGCAAACTGGGCGGCCGCTTGCTCGGCTTGCTCGGGGGTAAGGCCTGTCGTTGTCTCTAAGGCGGGGGTCTCGATTGGCCCGGGGCTCATCGCGTTCACGCGGATTTTGCGGTCTTTCAGCTCCAGTGTCCAAGCGCGCGCAAAGTTGCGCACAGCAGCCTTACTCGCGGCGTAGGTGCTAAACCCTGGAACCCCCAACACGTTCGACACTGAAGAGTTCAGGATAATCGAACCGCCGTCTTTGAAGAGAGGAAGGGCCTTCTGCACCGTAAAGAACAGACCCTTCACGTTCACATCGAAGGTCTGGTCAAAATGGGCCTCAGTAGCGACCGCGAGCGGTGCGATTGTCCCTGCGCCCGCGTTCGCGAAGAGAATGTCGATGTGACCATGTTTCTCTTTCACGATGGCATAGAGGTGGTCCAGATCTTCCAAGCGCGACACGTCGCCGACGACCGCCGTAACGTTTCTCGTAATGAAGGCTGCGGCCTCCTTCAGCTCTTTCTCTCTTCGCCCGGTGATCACGACGTGCGCACCTTCTTCCACGAAGCGCTTGGCTGTCGCTAACCCGATCCCGCTGCTTCCGCCCGTGATGACTGCGATTTTACCTTCGAGTGCTTTCATAATCTTTTGTCTTTCGCTGATTGGCTGTACGGTGAGGTTTCATCGAGATCCTCAAAATGGGTTCGCCGAAGTCAGGCGGTGAGTGCGGAATCGCGCACATCGGTGGTGCGAAAATGATCCAGCTACTACAGATCAGTGTGTTAGAATGGGCTTGGAAGGCGCACCGCGCGGTGCCGGATTGCACCATGATCGACTGGGATGACATTCGCTACTTTCTTGCCGTCGCGCGCGGAGGCTCGGTGCGGGCTGCCGCCAAGCGCCTCGGCGTCAACCACGCGACGGTGCTGCGACGCATCGCCCAGCTCGAGGACCGCCTCGGGGCGCAGATGTTCGAAAAGCTGCCTTCGGGCTACCGCCTGACGGCTGCGGGCGAGGAGGTCCTCGAGCTCGCGAACCAGATGGAAGCGTCGTCGCACCAGCTGGAGACGCGCGTCTTCGGGCGCGACCAGAGCGTGCGCGGGCTTCTGCGGGTGACGTTGGCTCCGTCCCTCGCGACACACCTGCTCATCGCGGACTTCGCCGATTTCGCGCGTCTGCATCCGGACATCGAGATGGAGATCTTGTCGTCCGGCGAGCTCGCAAATCTGACCAACCGAGAGGCCGACGTCGCCATCCGCGTCGTCTACGACCGCAAAACCCTGCCGCTCAATCTTCACGGCCAGAAGGGACCGGAGCTGTTCGGCGGCGTCTACATGTCCTGCGATCGACTAGCCGCATGGCGTGCGGGCGCGCCTGATCCCATCCGGTGGATCGTCATAAGCATTCATGGAATTCCGGAATGGGCCAGCGAGGGTGAGGTTCGCACCACGAGGATCCCATTCAGGACCACGGACGGCGAGGCGCAGATCGCTGCTGTACGGCAAGGGCTCGGGATGACGACACTGCCGTGCTTCATTGGCGATGCCGACCCCCTACTGGTGAGGGTGCCGGGCACCGATCTGCACATGTACGGAACGCTCTGGCTTCTCACACAGGGTGAAACACGCAAGACGAAGCGCGTGCGGCTCTTCACGGAGTTCGTATCCCGCAGGCTCGCCGCGTACGCTCCGCTTCTCGGAGGGCTGTCCATATCGCGCGAGGCGACGGTGCAGCTGTCGCCGGCTACATGACCGAATGGCGGCTTCTAGGAGCAAGGAAACTTTGGCACGAATGACCGAATGTAAGGCGCATTGCTGCCATTCGAGAAGCGGACAATGAAGGTCGCCAAGTGGTCAAAAGTGGCCGTTCCAACTCACCCACCAACACGCCGGCGGCGCCTCACTGCTTAAAGCAGTTCTCGCGGTGCCACTGCAAGAAACGAGGATGCGGGCGCTCAGACTGTCGGCGAGGCGGAAGTGCACGGCGAGTCTTGTTTGCGAACGCCTGCACGCTGTCGAGGTCATTAACCTGTCGCGAGATCAGGATTTCCAGATCGTCGGATAGGCTGATCAATCCGCGATCGAACATCCAATGCGCTGTACCGGACAGTGCGATCCCATTGTTGACAATATCGGGACCGTTCGCTTCAACCGGTCGAATATGCGCCGCGGAAACCTCTGCTCGGCCGCCGCCATTTATCAACTTGAGTCCCGTAATCGCGCAGCGTTCGTCATAGGCACGCAAGACGATGCGGCGGAAAATACGATCTCGTACGATTCGTGACCCAATGTAACTCACGCGGTCACGGCTCTGCTCGAACTCGAACGGCGCTGGCTCATCCTGAAAGCCAAGCGACGTGCCGCTCTCATCAACGCGCGGCAGCAATAACTCATTACTGTCCAAGCCGAGATCGATAATGCGGTTGAAGTCGGTTGGACTGATTGGCCGGACCGCCGATTGGGCGCGACCGGAAATCCGCCCTTCGTCGTTAAGTACACTCTTCTCAACGATGCCATTCGCGCCGTTAAACGGAACAGGATTGACGAAATCGAGGTAGGTTCCGGGCTCGATCAGAGCGAGGTACATATCAGGCTTCGCAGGATCGGGGATGACCTGTTGGACTTTGGCTACGGCGAAATAGCCGCGGCTCTCTTCTACCTTGCTGGGCTCATAGTAGATGATCCAGTCGCCGACGCATGCTTCAACCCGGCGCAGATATTGGCTAGGAAACTGGTATTGCTCAGCCGGGTGGTCTTTGTAGATCGAATCTGACCGGTGAATGAAGACCCCGAACCCCATGATCTTTCTACAATTTGTTCTTTGGAGATGCCTGCCCCAGGTAATATCATCCGACCTTGGGAGCTTAGTCCAGGTCGGAGAAGCTTTTCCCCACCTATCGGTCTTTGGAAGCTAATGGGGAACGCCCCTCCCCATGACAGAACGCGGCTCTAATTCACCGGGCCTGTCGCAAAAGCCCCGTCCCATCCGTCCCCCGACAGAAACGACCCCCCATGAGAAAACTCATCATCAGCGAATTCATCAGCGTCGATGGCATTGCCGAGGTCGAGAAGCTGCCGGGCGTGACCTGGAACGATGAAATGCAAAAAGTTCAAGGATGACGAGCTGGCCGACAGCGGCGCCATGCTTTTGTGCGCACGACCTATGAGATTTTTGCCGGCTCGTGGCCTAAGGAGACCGGAGACTTCGCCGACCGGTTCAACGCGCTGCCGAAATATGTCGCGTCGACGAGTTTGACGCCGCGTGGATCGGGGCGTCTCCGGCGATTGATGCGATCGAGTTCGCAGCCACCAGGCGGAAGGCGCCCTTTCTTGCTGCTGCGGTAGGAAGACTTCGTGATTCAGCCACCAACCCAAATTGCTGGATTTGGCAGCCCAGGAAGTATAGGCTTGGTTTTTGGTTCAGCGATGGAACAGAGACTAGCCGCAATTCTGGCTGCCGATATGGCGGGCTACAGTCGGCTAATGGAGGCCGACGAATCCGGCACGCTCGCACGCCTTCGCACCCATCGCATAGAACTGGTCGATCCCGCCATCGCGAAGAACAAGGGCCGGATCATCAAGACCACCGGAGACGGCATGCTCGTTGAGTTCCAGAGCGTGACCGATGCCGTGAAATGCGCCGTGGAAATCCAACAGCGCATGAAACGGCGCAATTCGGATGTGCCGCAAGAACGGCGCATCGAATTCAGGATCGGCATAAATCTCGGCGACATCATTTTCGACGATGATGATATTTTCGGCGACGGCGTCAATATTGCCTCGCGCATCGAGCAACTCGCCGACGTCGGCGGCATCTGCGTGACCGCAGCGGTGGCGACCCAAATTGCCGACCGTCTCGAAATTGCCATGGAGGACCTGGGCGAGAAGACGTTAAAGAACATCAGCCGCCCGGTTCGCCTCTATCGCGTTGGGTTTGACAGTCCTGTCCTGCCACAAGTCGAGGCAAAGCGATCCATCTCGAAACCTTCGATAGTGGTGCTGCCATTCAGCAACATGAGCGGCGACCCCGAGCAGGAATTTTTCGCGGACGGACTGACGGAGGACATCATCACGGAACTGTCCCGCCACCATGAGCTGTTCGTCATCTCGCGCAATTCCGCCTTCGTCTACAAGAACCGCGCCGTGAATGTGCGCGAGGTGGCCGAAAAACTCGACGTCCAATACCTGGTGGAGGGAAGCGTCCGCAAGATCGGCGACAGGGTGCGCGTGACGGTTCAGCTCATCGACACGGCGAATGACGCTCATATCTGGGCAGACAAATATGACCGGAAGCTGGACGACATATTCGCGATTCAGGATGAGGTGACCGCGGCGATCGCAGCCACGCTGCCCGGTCGTGTCGAGGCGGCTCAGCGGGACCAGCTCGCGCGGGCGAAACCTGCAAATATGGCCGCGTATGAATGTGTGCTTGCTGCCAAGGTGCTGCATCACCGAAGCACGATTGCGGATAATGAACGCGCGCAAACCTTGATAGAGAGGGCCGTCGCGCTCGACCCCGATTATGCCCATGCCCATGCCTGGCGGGCCTGCATTCTTGGCCAGGCCTGGGTCCATAACTGGTGCGAAGACAGGGATGCCGTCTGGAACAACATTAAGGCAGCGCTGGACAGGGCGCTGGCGCTGGACAACAACGATGCCGATGTCCACCGCATCCTCGCCGCAGTGAACGTGAACAACAATGAGCTGACCACAGCGCGCTACCATCAAGAGCGGGCGCTGGCCCTCAATCCCAATTACGACCTCGTGGTGGTGCAGCAAGGCGAGTTATTGACGTGGCTGGGGAGGCCGGAAGAGGGAATTGAATGGATCCGCAAGGCAATGCAGTTGAACCCGCACCACCCGGAGAGGTTCTGGAGCCATCTGGGAAAGGCGCATTTCGCCGCGCGCCAGTATGGCGAGGCGATCGAAGCTTTCATGCATCTGTCAACCATGGACTCGGTTCAGCACGCTTTCGCCGCTGCCTGCTACGGCTGGCTCGGCGACGAAATCGCGGCCGCGGCGCATCTAGGCAAGATCAGAACGCTCGATCCCCAATTCGACCTCGATTCATTTATCGCCACCCTGCACTATGCCCAGGAGTCTGATGTGCAGCACGTCCGCGAAGGACTGCTGAAAGCCGGTATTGCCCACCTGTAGGCAGCCGGTAACTACGAACCAGATCCAATCGGGGACAGGCAAAAAAGACCGGCCTCCGATACGGACCTTGTGGCATGACTGAACGACGGGCAGGCCGGAGAAGCTTCTCCCACGGTATCGGTCTTTGGAAGCGAACAGGGGAAAGCCCTGCCCCTGAAAAAGCGCCGCGCTAGTTGATGGCGCAGTTCGCACAAGACCCGCGCCCGCCTCCGGCAGAAAGGAACCCGCCATGCGAAAACTCATCGTCACCGAATTCATCAGCGTCGATGGGATCGCCGAGGTCGAGAAGCTGCCGAGCGTCGCCTGGAACGACGAGATGCAAAAATTCAAGGACGACGAGCTTGCCGATAGCGGCGCCATGCTTTTGGGGCGCACGACCTATGAGATCTTTGCCGGCTCGTGGCCCAAGGAGACCGGAGATTTTGCCGACCGCTTCAACGCACTGCCGAAATATGTCGCCTCGACCAGCTTGACGGCGCTCGACTGGCAGCCGGCAGAGCTGCTGACTGGCGCCTTGCCGGACGCGGTCAGAGGGATGAAGCAAGGCAGCGGCGGCAACATCTATGTGCATGGCAGCCTCAGCGTCGCGCAGGAATTGCTGCGCCACGGCCTTGTCGACCGCATCAGGCTGCTCAGCTACCCCGGTGCCGTCGGCCAGGGCAAGCTGCTGTTCCCGCCCGGCGCGCAATTGCCGCTCGAGCTGATTTCGGCCAGGCAATTCAGCAACGGCGTGGTGGCGCTGGAATATGCGGCTGGAATGGGCAAGCCGTGATGAAGGCTAATCTCCCCCCTTGAGGGGGAGATGGCCGGCAGGCCAGAGGGGGGCGGTTCGACCGGGCGCGGCCTGCCTCTTGCGTCGGTGGGGGTTGGCGCATTACGCGAGACGACCCCCTCTGGCCTGCCGGCCATCTCCCCCTCAAGGGGGGAGATTGGCAGCTTCGGCCAAGGGCGCCTCGCCCAAATCTACCGCCCCCGCCCGCCTGCCTCCACCTTCTGCACGGCCGCAATCAGCATCTCGACAAACCTCATCACCTTGGGCGGGCGGAAGCGGGCGGCGGGGTAGACTGTGTAGATGCCGCCGGAGGGCAGCCGCCACTCGGGCAGGATCTGCACCAGCCGCCCGGCGGCCAGCTCGTCCCGCACCAAAAAGTCCGGCAGCACCGACAGGCCGGCGCCGGCGCGGACCGCCGCCAGCACTGCCGGCGTCGCGTCGATCGCAATCGTTGCCTGCATGCGCACGGCCTGCTCGTCATCGCCGCGCGAAAATTGCCATAGCAGCGGTTCGCGCAGCGCCATGTTGGCGACGAAGGGCAGCCCGGCAAGATCTTGCGGTTCGCCGGCGGTGAACCGGCCTGCAAAGCCGGCGCCGCATACCATGAATTGTTGGAAGGTGCCGATGCGCCGCGCCTGCAGGCTGGAATCGGCCAGCCAGCCGACGCGGATGGCCACCTCGATGTGGCCGGAAACCAGGTCGATCGTCTCGTCGCCCAGCGTCAGCTCCACCCGGCAGGCGGGATAGCGCGCGCTGAAGGCGGCGACCACCGGCACCACCGCCGACGTGCCGTAGTCGTTAGACGCGGCGATGCGCAGCGTGCCGGTCGGCTCGGCGGCGGCCTGCGCGAGCTCGTCGAAGGCATCCTCGGCCTGCTGCAGGACCTGCAGGCAGCGGGCATGGAATGTCCGGCCGGCCTCGGTCGGATGGACGCGCCGCGTCGTGCGGATCAGCAGCGTCGTTCCGACATCGCGCTCCAGCCGAGCTACCTGCTGGCTGACGACCGCCTTGGTGATGCCCAGCCGCTCGGCGGCCCGCGTGAACGATCCGGCATCGACCACCGCTGCGAAATAGGCCAGACGGTTCAGGTTCATGCTTCGCTCATGGCAGGTGCAGCTCATTGTCAGGCAATGGCATACATTACGTCTATTTTGTCGGCCTTCAATACGCATTCCGCTTTTGCAATCTTGCGGGCATCGAGGCTGCGCGCCGCCGAGTTCCGCATTCCCAGGAGACATCCATGTTCACACGGAGAGCCATCATGAAAACCACCCTCGCCGCCGGCGCTGCCGCGGTCTTTGCTCCCGCCGGGCTCGGCCATGCGGCCGGCGGGCTTTCCTGGAAGCATTTTCCCGCTGGGCAAAACGGCTTCTTTCGCGCCCCGGTGCTGGTCTCCGGCGCCGCCGAAGCCGTGCTGATCGATGGCGGTTTCACCTACCCCGACGGCCGGGCCGTGGCCGAGGCGATCAAGGCGACGGGCAAGACGCTCACCACCATCTATGTCAGCCAGTCCGACCCGGACTATTATTTCGGCCTCAAGCCGATCAGGCAGGCGTTCCCGCAGGCACGGGTGATCGCCGCGGCCGAGACGGTGGCCGCCATCAACGGCAATGTCGAAAAGAAGCTTGCCGTCTGGGGGCCGCAGCTGAAGGAGAATGGCCCGCAGGCGCTGGCCGATGTCGTCATCCCCGAAGCGTTCGACGGCAAGGCGCTCAGCGTCGATGGCGAGAGCATCGAGATCGTCGCCGCGGAAGGCCTCGCCAACCGGCGCTATCTCTTCGTGCCGTCGCTGAACGCGGTGTTCGGCGGGGTGATGATCTTTGCCGGCGTGCATGTCTGGACCGCCGACACGCCGACCAGGGAACTGCGCGCCGCCTGGCTTGCCAATCTCGAAAAGATCGCGGCGCGCAAGCCGGCGATCGTCGTGCCCGGGCACATGGCCCCTGAGGCCGCTACGGACCTTTCGGGCGTCGAGCACACCAGGGCCTATCTCGTCGCTTTCGAGGAAGAACTGGCCAAGGCCAAGGACGCTGCCGCGCTGAAGAGCGCCATGGAAGCCCGCTTCCCCGGCCTCGGCATGGGCGTCGCGCTCGACATCGGCTCCAAGGTCGCCACCGGCGAGATGAAGTGGGGCTGAGATTGGCGCCAATCTCGAGCTGATCCGCGCCACTTACGAAGGATACACGCTCATGGTCCAGCGGGCGCTGACGCCCGACGACTGACGGCTGTCATCCGCCGAGACGGTTTGTGCGCTTGCTGGTTTCGGCCTTGGTGCAGGCCTCGACCGCCTTTTCGATCTCGCGCTTCAGTTGGTCCTTGATCGCCACCGTCTCGGCCATCAGCGCCTCGACCTTCATGAAATCGAGCACCCGGTATTTCGACACCGCCGGCCGGATCAGAATGTCGGGCCGGCTCTGGTTGAGCTTGCTGGCGATGATCGACTGCATCATCAGCTGCGTGGCGCCGAACATCAGGTCGACGGAGGTCGGGAATTTGCGCCCGGCCTCGGTCGGCGCGCCGACCACGTCGACGGCAATGATGATGTCGGCGTCGAGCTCGATGAGGTCGAACGGCACGGGATTGTAGATGCCGCCGTCGATCAGCAGCCTGCCGTCGCGCATCACCGGGCGGAACACCGCCGGGATCGCCGCCGAGGCGGCCAGCGCCGAATGCAGCTCGCCTTCGTCGAGCACCGCGAGCTTGTGTCCGTAGAAATCGGTTGCCGTCACCTTCAGCGGTATTTTGAGTTCGGCGAAGGTCTCGGGAATGGCGTCGGGGAGGAATGCCTTGAGGATGCGCTCGACATTGAACTGGCTGACCCGCAAGCCGCCCTGCACCGCCTCGGCAAAAGTGCCGGGCCGCGCCCGCCACATGCGCGTCGCCACTTCGGCGCGGCGGCCGAGGATCGAGCGCGTATAGTCGTGGATGTCCTTGCCGGTCATGCCCGAGGCCATGCCGGCGCCCATGATGGCGCCGATCGACGAACCGGCGATTGCCGCCGGCCTTATGCCCAGCTCGTCCAGCGCCTCGATGACATGGATATGCGCCAGCCCACGCGCGCCGCCGCCGCCAAAGGCGATGCCGAAGCTAGGGCTCATCCCTTGTTGGCCGCGCCGAGCTTCGGCCCGACCACCATGACCGCCGGCTCGGCGGAGAGCAGCTTCTTCGCCGCCGCCTTGACCTGGTCCAGCGTCACCGCGTTTATCAGCGCGGCACGGCGCTGCATGTAGTCAATGCCGAGCTTGCCGAGCTGGATCTCGACCAGCGTTGAGGCAATCGCGCCGGAGGAATTCAGATTGTTGATGGCATAGGCACCGATCATGTATTTCTTGGTCGCCGCCAGCTCGGCTTCGGTCGGCCCCTCCTCGGCCATGCGCTTGACCACGTCGCGCACCACAGCCAGCGTCTCGGCCGCCCTGTCGGCGCGGGTCGAGGTGGTGATGGACAGCGCCTCGGAATGCTGGTGGTCGACGAGGTCGGAGCTGACGCTATAGGCCAGGCCGCGCTTCTCGCGCACCTCGTCGAACAGCCGCGAGGTGAAGGTGCCGCCGCCGAGGATCTCGTTCATCAGCACGGCGGCGAAGAAGTCCGGCGCATTCCGCTTCACGCCGGGATAGGCGAGTTGCAGCGAGGCCTGCGGCTGGTCATAAACGACCTCGAGCTGCTGGCCGAGCTTCAGGTCGATGTCGGGAACGGGCGTAAGCGCCTGCTTTTCCGGCAGGCTGCCGAACACCAGGTCGAGCTTCTGCTTCAGCGTCTCGGCGTCGATGGCGCCGACCACCGCGACATGCAGGCCGTTGCGGGCGAAATTCGCCTTGTGGAAGGCGCTGAGATCGGCCGGCGTGATCGTCGCGATGCTTTGCCTGGTGCCCTGGTCGGGCCGCGCATAGGGATGCCGGCCGTAGATCGCGTCCAGCCATTTGCGTTGGGCGAGCGTGTCGGGATCGCGCTCGTTGGCGATGATGCCGGACAGGATCTGCGAGCGGATGCGGTCGATCGGCACCTGGTCGAAGCGCGGCTGGTTGACCGCCACGCGCAACAGGTCGAAGGCGCCGTCGCGCTGCTCGGCCAGCATGCGCATCGAGCCGTAGATGCCGTCGCGCTGCGCATCGAAGCTCATCTCGGCGCCGACATCGTCAAGCTTGATCTGGAAGGCCTCGCTGTCGAGGTTGCCGGCGCCTTCGTCGAACAGGCCGCTCATCAGATTGGCAAGCCCTTCCTTGCCGCGCGGATCCTGCGTCGCGCCGCCATCGAAAACGAAACGAATGGCGACGATCGGCACCGAATAATCCTCCACCAGCCAGGCGGTGATGCCCTTCGACGAGGTCACCTCCTGGATGTTCATGGCGGCGCGGGCGGAAAGCGCCGGCAGGACGAGGAAGACGAGGGAGAGGATGAGGGTTGCTAGAAGAGGACCGGCGTGCGCGCGCTTCCCTTCTCCCCTTGTGGGAGAAGGTGGATCGGCGCGAAGCGTCGAGACGGTTGAGGGGTGTTGGACGGAGTGCCGTTGGTGCCAAGCTGGAACACCCCTCATCCGACCGAGCTTCGCTCGGCCACCTTCTCCCACAAGGGGAGAAGGGGAGGAGCCCACGAGGGGAGAAGGCAGAGCGGGACCATGCTGGCTCATCATCAAATCAATTCCCAGCCTGGGTTTGCGGCAGAAGATAGCCGGTCGTTGCGTGGTCGAGATTGAGATAGCGGGCAGCGACCGCCTTGACCTGGTCGGCGGTGACCTTGCGGATGCGGTCCGGCCATTGCTGGACATCCTGGACGTTACCGCCGGTGGCGAGCGTCGAGCCGTAGATGTTGGCCATGTCCTCCTGCTTGTCGCGGGCAAAGATCATCGAGCGGACGAAACGGTCCTTGGATTTTTCCAGCTCGTCGCTGGTGACGCCGTCTTTCGCGATGCGGGCGATCTCGGCGTCGACCGCGGCTTCGATGTCGGCAAGCTTGGCATCGCCGCGCGGCGCGCCATAGACGGTGAAATTGGTGTCGTCGAGCATGGTGCCCTGGAAGAAGGCGCCAGCCTCGGCGGCGATGCCTTGCCTGACGACAAGCTCCTGGTAGAGCCGGCTGCGGTTGCCGCCGCCAAGGATTTCGGACAGAACGTCGAGCGCTTCGGCTTCGCCCGGTTTTGCCGTGTGATAGGACGGAACCACCCATTGCGTGGTGAAGCTCGGAACGCTGACGCGCCCGTCGGTCAGCGTCACCGTACGCCTGGTGTTCTGTTCCGGCTCGACCGGGCGGATGCGCGGCGGCAGATCCGGGCCGCGCGCGACCTTGCCATAGGTCTTTTCGGCCAGCGCTTTGACCGTTTCCGGCTCGACATCGCCGGCCACCACCAGCACGGCGTTATTGGGCGTGTAGTATTTGTTGTAGAAGGCCATCGCGTCGGTGCGGTTCAGCTTCTCCATCTCCTGCATCCAGCCGATGACCGGAATGCGGTAGGGCTGGTTCTGCCACAGCGTGGCGTCGATCTCCTCGTCGAGCACCGCCTGCGGATTTGAGTCGATGCGCGAGCGGCGCTCCTCGAGGATGACGTCGCGCTCGGTCTTGATGACATCGTCGTTGAGGATGAGATTGCGCATGCGGTCGGCCTCGAAGCCCATCATCTCACCGACCGCCTGCGGCACCACCGTCTCGTGAAAGGCGGTGTAGTCGTAGGAGGTGAAGGCGTTGTCCGAGCCGCCGATGGAAGCGACGGCGCGGTCGAGCTCGCCGGCCGCATGCTCGCTGGTCGCCTTGAACATCAGATGCTCGAAGAAATGGGCAATGCCGGACTTGCCCGGCGGCTCGTCGGCGCTGCCGATCTTGTACCAGACCATATGGGTGACGATCGGGGCGCGGTGATCGGGGATGACGACGACCTCCATGCCGTTGTCGAGCAGGAAATCGGTCACGACGCTATCGTCAGGATTGTTATCCGCCAGAGCCGGCGCGGCCATCACCAGAGCCAGTCCCAAGAGCGTTCCGCGCAGCCATTCAGCCTGAAATGTCATAGATGGCTCCGGTTTGTGATGGGACGATAGGCGGGGTTGCTGGTCGAGGCAAAGCGAATTGTTCGTCATTTTGAAGGCGCCATCGTGGAAGCCGAACTCAGGCGGCCTCGATGAACCGGATGACCGTCTCGCCATAGTTGCGCTCGTCGACAACCGAAAAGCCCAGCCCTGCCTCGAACGGCGCCGCCGCCGCTTCCTCGATGACGCAGAGCGCGCCAGGGGCTAGCCAGCCGCCGGCCTTGGCCGAGCGCAAAGCGCGTTCGCCAAGGCCCTTGCCATAGGGCGGATCGGCAAAGACCAGGCCAAATGCGGCGATGGTGCCCGCCTCGCCCAAGCCCGTCGCGTCGCGGCGGAATATCTTGGTGCGGCCGGTGAGGCCGAAGACCTCGACATTGGTGCGGATCAGGCCGCGCCCTTCGGCGGATTCTTCGATGAAGACAGCGTAGGAGGCGCCGCGCGACAGCGCTTCGAGGCCGAGCGCGCCGGTGCCGGCGAACAGGTCGAGCACGCGCGCGCCGTTCAGTTTTTCGGGAAAGCGATGCGTCAGCACGTTGAAGACCGCCTCACGCGTGCGGTCGGTCGTCGGGCGGATGGCAAAGGTGCGGGGCGTCGCCAGCGGACGCCCGCGAAACTCACCGCCGACGATCCGCATTGCTTCCCTTCGGGCCGCCACGCGGCCGGTCGCCACCACTATCCGGACGCTCGCCGCGTGGCTTTCCGAACGGCTTTGCGCCGCCGCCTTGCGGCTTGCCGCGGGGCTTGCCGTAAGACGGCTTGAACGAGGCCTTGCGCGCCTTGTTTTCTGCCGCCTTGGCGGCATCTGCCTCAGCCCTGCCCTTGCCGATCGGCCGTGCGCCCGGCGCCATCCAGACATTGGCCTTGCGCTGGCCCGGCGGCTCGATCGGCCGCTGCTCGCGTTCGGATTTCTTCCCACCGAAGCCGCCACGAGGCTTGTCGCCACGGGGTTTGTCCCCGAAGTCGCCGCGTTCAGGTCTGGGGCCACGCTCGCCAAAGCTCTTTTTCGGCCCAAAGCTCCTGTCGGGGCTTGTCGACAGCTTGCCGAGCGCTTCGTCGCGGCTGCCTTCGCGGCGCTTGCGGTTCTTAATCAGGCCGCCCTCGCCGATCGGCCGGCGTTCGCCGTCGCGGGTGAATTTCGGCCGCTCGGGCTCCTCCTCCCGCTCACGCCTGACCGGTTTGTTGGAAAACGGCTTGGCGATATCGGCATCGAAATTGGCGCCTGATTCCTCGACCAGGCGCTCACCGAGCTGGTCGCGCAGCACGCGGCCCTTGATCTCCAGCACATGGCCTTCCGGCAAATCGTCGAGCTGGAACGGCCCGTAGGAAATACGGATCAGCCGCGTCACGTCGAGACCGAGCGAGCCCAGGATGTTCCTGACCTCGCGGTTCTTGCCTTCGCGCAGGCCGAGTGTCAGCCAGGCGTTCGAGCCCTGCTCGCGGTCGAGCGTCGCTTCGATGGCGCCATAAAAGACGCCGTCGACGGCAAGGCCTTCGCGCAGGCCGGCAAGCGCGCTTTCTTCGACCTTGCCGTGGACGCGCACGCGATAGCGCCTGAGCCAGCCGGTGGCCGGCAGTTCGAGCACCCGCGACAGGCCGCCATCGTTGGTGAGCAGCAGCAGGCCTTCGGTGTTGATGTCGAGCCGGCCGATGGTCATCAGCCGCGGCAGCCCAGGCGGCAGCACGTCGAAGACGGTTTTGCGGCCTTCGGGATCGCGGTTTGTCGTGACCACGCCGGCCGGCTTGTGGAACAGGAACAGCCTGGTGCGCTCGATCGGCGGGATCTCCATGCCGTCGAGATGGATGATGTCGCCGGGCATCACGTTGAAGGCCGGCGAGGACAACACCTTGCCATTGACCTTGACGCGGCCGGCCGCAATCAGTTCCTCGGCGTCGCGGCGCGAGGCCAGGCCGGCACGCGCCAGCCGCTTGGCAATGCGTTCGCCGGCTTCTTCCGTTGCCTCGACGCGACGCGGGCGCGGCTTGAAGCCGCCTTCCGATGCCGCCTGTGCCCTTTGTGCCCCATGGGGTCGATCGCCGCCAAAATCACGTTTGGGACGATCGCCGAAGTCACGCTTGGGATGGTCGAAGCGCCTCTCGCCGCCCTCGACTTCGGCAGCTGCCGGCCGGTCGCCGCGCGGTGCGTAAGGCTTGCGCGGACCTTCGCGATTTTCATAAGGCTTGCCCTCCGGACGCGCCCCTTTGCTGAACGGCCTGTCGCCGCCTTTGAAGTCGCGCTTCGGCCGCTCGCCTTCGGCAGCTTCTGGCCGGTCGCCGCGCGGCGCATAAGGCTTGCGTGGACCCTCGCGCTTTTCATAAGGCTTGCCTTCCGGACGCGGCACTTTGCTGAACGGCCTGTCGCCGCCTTTGAAGTCGCGCTTCGGCCGTTCGCCTTCGGCCGCCGCCGGCCGGTCGCCGCGCGGAGCATAAGGTTTTTTGGCGCCGAAGGACGGCTTGCCGCCCTTGCCGCGAGCGCTATCGCGACCGCGCGGCCCCGCCGGTTTCGGGCCGGCCTTGCGCGGGAATTTCTTGTTTTTGTCGTCCATGTGGCCTTTGCTCGTTTGCGCGGGTAGTAACAGGATCGCGCTCTAGTGGCGAGGAGATAATCGGAATGGAAACCGCGTGAAGCGGCAGGATTTCATGGCGCTGGCGCTGAAAGAAGCCGAAGCCGCCGCCCTGCGTGGCGAAGTGCCGGTTGGCGCGGTCGTCGTCGGCGGCGATACGGTCGTTGCGAGTGCCGGCAACCGCACCCGCGAGTTCGCCGATCCCACCGCCCATGCCGAGATGCTGGCGATCCGCGAGGCCTGCCGCAAGCTTTCCAGCGAGCGGCTCAGCGGCCACGATCTCTATGTGACGCTGGAGCCGTGCGCCATGTGCGCCGGCGCCATCTCCTTCGCCAGGCTGCGCCGGCTCTATTTCGGCGCTGCCGACGAGAAGGGCGGCGCAGTGGTCAACGGCGTTCGCTTCTTCACGTCACCGACCTGCCACCATGTGCCCGACATCTATCCGGGCATGGCCGAGAACGCTGCAGCAGCGCTGCTGAAAGACTTTTTTCGCGAGCGACGCGGACCCTGATTTTCTGGTCCGCCAGACGGTCCAAATCCAAGTCAACCAATCCAGGCCAGAAAGTCTCTGGCGCCGTCAGGCTACCAAGGCAGCCAGTCGAACATGCCGCCACTCTTGCTCTTGGCGGCCGCCTCCTTCTTGAGGCGTCGTTCCTTCTTGTACTCGTCCTCGCCGAGGTCGCCCTGCGGCGCAGTGTCGGCAGCAGCGCGGTATTGCACCGGCGGCTCGCTCAGATATCTGCGGGTGGTCGGGTCGCCCTGTTTGCCTTCAGCCCGGCGGCGCATGATTTCCGCGGCGCGGCCCTTGTCCGAATCGGCCGGAGTCCAGGCTGGCGGGTGGCTCGAGCCCGACTGCTTCAGCGCGGCCTTGACCGACGCCGGATCCGTCTGCACGTCATCGATGACCTGCGCCTGGTAGGCCGGGTCGTCCTGATGCAGCGTGGCATCGGCGCGCAGGCGGGCACGGCGCTGCTCCGGCGATTCGGGCCATTCGGCGCTTGCCGTCTCGATGCTTTCCTGCGGCGGCGGCAAGACTTCCTTCTGCCCCGGTCCTGGCTTCACCAGCGTGGGGCGCGGCTTGTAGTCGATACTATCCTTGCGCTTGGGTGCGAAGGAAAACGCCCCGGTGAGGTCACCGGCAAGCTGCGCGCCCGCGGTCTTGTCGGTCCCGTAAGTGGGCGAGCCCATGCAGCCGGACAAAGCGAGGCCCGATACGACAAGCGGCGCTAGCAGCGCAACGCGCGCGTAAGTTCTCTCGGTCATGCCAAAAAGTCCCACTGTAGACAGCCTCTCGATTGCCGCCGGCCAAAGAAAGGTCCGGTCCCCATCGCCTATGCTCTTCCGACGGAATTCCGGCGACAATTTGTCGTCCGGAGTTTCGCGTGTTTACCTCAACCACTCGTTAAGGGCAACGCGCGGGGGCCGATCGGCCGCCCGCCGTGGCATTTGTGCACCGCCTTAGAGGCGGCTCAAAGCTTTCAGCTCATGCAGGACAGCGGCGTCACGGGCCGAAACATCGGGGAATTCCGGATCTGAGCCGACATCGGCGGTGTAGCGCCAGGAGCGCGCGCATTTCACCAGGCCGCGGTCCTCCGCCTTCTCGACGACCACGGCGACGCCCTTGACGTCGTCGAGGGTAAAGCTGCCCGCCGGCGCCTTGCCGTGCACGATTACCAGATCGCTGGTGATCGCCATCTCGGCCATGTCGACATCGGCGATCGCCGCTTCGAGCACGGCATCGTCGAGGGTGACGACCGGCACCGCTTCCAGCGAAGAGCCGATGACCTTCTGCGCACGGGCGATTTCCAACGCGCCGGTGACGACACGGCGGACCTGCCGCACCTTGCGCCACTTCTCCGACAGCGCCTCGTTCTTCCAGTCCGCCGGGATCTCCGGGAACTGGTCGAGATGCAGGGAGACCGCATCCGGATGACGGTCGAGCCAAGCCTCTTCCATGGTGAAGGGCAGCATCGGCGCCAGCCATTTCACCAGGCAGTCGAAGAGATGGCGCACCACCTGGACGGAAGCCTTGCGCTTCACGCTGGAAGGCGCTTCGCAGTAAAGCGCGTCCTTGCGGATGTCGAAATAGAGCGCCGACAGCTCGACCACCATGAAGTCGAGCAGCGCGCGGGTGATGCGCTTGAATTCGAAGGCGTCGTAGCCTGAGCGTACGACTTCATCGAGTTCAGCGAGCCGGTGCAGCATCAGCCGCTCCAGCTCCGGCATCTTGTCCAGCGGCACCTCCTCGCCGTCGTCATGGGCGAGCGTGCCCAGCATCCAGCGAACCGTGTTGCGCAGCTTGCGGTAGGCGTCGATGTTGGTCTGCAGCACGTTCTTGCCGAGCCGCTGGTCTTCCCAATAGTCGGTCGTCACCACCCACAGCCGCAAGATGTCGGCGCCGGACTGCTTGATGACGTCCTGCGGCACGACGGTGTTGCCGAGCGACTTCGACATTTTCCGCCCCTCCTCATCCATGGTGAAGCCATGGGTGACGACGGTGTCGTAGGGCGCCCTGCCCCTGGTGCCGCAGCTTTCGAGCAGCGAGGAGTGGAACCAGCCGCGATGCTGGTCGGAGCCTTCGAGATAGACGTCGGCCGGCCATTTCAGGTCCGGCCGGCCTTCAAGCGTGAAGGCATGCGTCGAGCCCGAATCGAACCAGACGTCGAGGATGTCCATCACCTGCTGCCATTTCGAGGCATCGTGATTGCCGAGGAACCGCTCCTTGGCGCCGGCGGCGAACCAGGCGTCGGCGCCTTCCTTCTCAAAGGCGTCCATGATGCGCTGGTTGACCGCCTCGTCGCGCAGCACATTGCCATCGGCATCGGCAAAGACGGCGATCGGCACGCCCCAGGCGCGCTGGCGCGACAGCACCCAGTCGGGGCGCTCCTCGATCATGGCGCGGATGCGGTTCTGGCCGGCGGCGGGCACGAAGCGGGTATCGTCAATGGCCTTCAGCGCGCGGCTGCGCAGCGTCGTGCCGTCGCCAAGCTCCTTGTCCATATAGACGAACCATTGGGGCGTGTTGCGGAAGATGATTGGCTTCTTTGAGCGCCAGGAATGCGGATAGGAATGCTTCAGCCGGCCGCGCGCGAACAGCGCGTTGCGCTTGATCAGCTCGTCGATGACAGCCTGGTTGGCATTGCCCTTTTTGCCATTGTCGTCGATGACGCGCGCCGCTCCACCCTCGCGGTCCGGGCCGAAGCCCGGCGCGTCCTTGGTGAAGAAGCCGGCATCGTCGACCGTGAAGGGAATCGCAGTGTCGATACCGCGCTGGCGAAGATCAGAGGCTGCATCCATCCAGGCGTCAAAGTCTTCGCGGCCGTGTCCCGGCGCGGTGTGGACGAATCCGGTGCCCGCATCGTCGGTGACATGATCGCCGGCGAGCATCGGCACGGGAAAATCGTAGCCGCCGCCTAGAGCTTTGAGGGGATGCGAAAGCGTAAGGTTTTCAAGCTCTTCGGCGCCAACGTTGCGAAGCCGATTCAGAGTGACCTTGGCCTTCGCGGCAGCGTCGTCCGCAAGCTTCTCGGCAAAGATCAGCTTTTCGCCGGGCTGAGGACCAAAGGCGTTCTCGGCCGCCGTAACCTCGTAGAGACCATAGTTGATGCGCGGCGAGTAATTGACGGCGCGATTGCCGGGGATTGTCCACGGCGTCGTCGTCCAGATGACGACGTTGGCATCAAGCAGATCGAGCGACGTCTGCGTCAGCTTGGGATCCAAGGCTGGCTGCCCATCCTCGATGTTGATGACCTGGCGAGCGAGGCTGACGACCGGAAACTTCGCCCAGATCGTGTCCGACTCATAGTCTTGGTATTCGACCTCTGCCTCGGCCAGCGCGGTGCGCTCGACCACGCTCCACATCACTGGCTTGGAGCCGCGATAGAGCTGGCCGGACATGGCGAATTTCAGCAGCTCGCCGGCGATCCGCGCCTCGGCGTGGAAAGCCATCGTCGTATAAGGATTGTCGAAGTCGCCGACGACGCCGAGGCGCTGGAATTCGGAGCCCTGCACCTTGATCCAGTGCGCCGCAAACTCACGGCATTCCTGCCGGAACTCGTTGACCGGCACCTCGTCCTTGTTCTTGCCCTTGGCGCGGTACTGCTCCTCGATCTTCCATTCGATCGGCAGGCCGTGGCAATCCCAACCCGGCACATAGTTCGAGTCATAGCCGCGCATCTGGAACGAGCGGGTGATGACGTCCTTGAGGATCTTGTTCAGCGCATGGCCGATATGGATGTTGCCATTCGCATACGGCGGGCCGTCGTGCAGCACGTATTTTTCGCGGCCGGCTGCGTCTTCGCGCAGCTTGCGGTAAAGGTCCATATCCTGCCAGCGCTTGACCAGCAGCGGTTCCTTTTCCGGCAAACCGGCGCGCATCGGGAAATCCGTCTGCGGCAGGTAGAGCGTTTTGGAATAGTCGATCGTCTCGGTATCAGTCATTCGTCTGCCATATGCGTTGCCCGGCGGCAAAAGGGCCCGGGCGTTGAACTATCATGATCTGGAAAAAGCGCGAGAGGCCGCGCGCAAGATTCCCGGCGGCTCCGGCGGCCGTCAGGCCGCCCGGAACACCGGGCCTGTAATTCGTATCGCAGTCGCGAGAAGGCGCGAAAAGCTCGTCATGGCTGGGCTTTTAACCGACAGAGGCGATATTGAAAAGCCCGAACTCTGATGCTTCCTTGCGCTATGTGCCAATTGCGCATACATTTGCAGGCAAATGGCCTGCAGTGCCAAGGAGACGTTCATGTCGGTCGCAGCAAGGGCAATTCGCGCAACACACGACTTTTCCGTCCCTACGGACAAGATCGATCATCTGCGCAGTCTGGGTTTCAGTAGCGAAGAACTCTATCGTATCGTTGCCCCCCGCCGCACGCTGGCGCGTCGCAAGGAACATGCCGAGCCGCTTTCGCCAGCTGAATCCGACCGCGCCCTGCGCCTAGAACGCATCGCCGAGCAGGCGGATCGGGTATTCGGCAGCCATGAGAAAGCCCAGCGTTGGCTGAGAAGCGAGATCATAGCATTGGATGGTGCAAGGCCGATCGATCTCCTCGAGACAGAGACCGGCGCCCACGTCGTTTCCGAAGAGCTTATCCGCATCGACTTTGGCATGCTTGCCTGACGATGCGCATCTGGCGCATCTCCAATTTCGCGGATCTCTCGGGTCGTGGCGGAACGCTCGTTGATGGAAGATGGAACAGGCGCGGGATGCCCATCGTCTATTGCACCGACCACCCTTCCACGGCACTGCTGGAGATACTGGTGCATGCGACGCGCGAAACCGTTCCGGAAACCTACCAGCTTATCGAAATCGACGTTCCGGACGGAATAGAAATGACCGAACCGGTTATCCATGACGGCTGGGACAAGGACATGGAATCGACACGGCGACAGGGCACGGACTTTCTCTCGGCCAATCGTTACGCGCTCATGAAAATTCCTTCGATCATAATGCGCAAAGCAAACAACTATCTGCTCAACCCGACCCATGACGATGCGTCACGCATTACGATTGCGGCCCTATACCGTTATCCGTTCGACAGCCGTTTGATCAAATGAGCCGACGCCTACCCGCTCACATCGAGAAATCGAAGCGATAGGTCGTCGACACGCCGATCATGAACTGATCCCTGGAGCCGCGCTCCTTGACCAGGCTGGAATCGGCGGCCGGGCCCATCAGGCGGGAATATTCGCCGAACAGGCTGGCCGTCATCGGCTCGGTCACCTTCCAGGTCACCGCGCCGCCGATGCCCGCCGACTTCACCCCGCCGCCGGGATGATATTCGCTGAGCCCCGAGGCCAGGGACTCCTTGGCATCAACGCCGTAATAGGCGTCGAAATAGTCCGATGAGGCGAACGAAACGCGCGGTCCGCCCGAAATCCTGACATCGGGCGTCACATCGTAAAAGGCGTCGGCGGCGATGTCGGCGACAAAGCCGTTGTGGGCGCGAATGCCGTGCCGCAATTCGGCGCGGGCACGCAGCCAATCCAAAGGATAGAATTCGAAGAAGCCGCCAGCCTCCCCGCCCCAGCGCACCGGGTCGAGACCCTTCAATTCGTCGGCGTCACCACCGTCGCGGGAAAACAGGAACTTGCCTGTCAGGCCGGCGCGGACGCCGCCATCGTCGATCAATGCCAATGAGATATTGTCGTTGCGCGACGTGAAGCGCGCCGCGGGACCAGCCTTGCCGAGCGAGATGATCGGCGAGGCGCTGAGCAGGTATTTCTTGCCGCCCTCGAAATTCGGGGCAACCATGCCGGTGGCGCCGACCGTCAGGTACCAGTCTCCGGACAGCCAGCCGAAGGTGCCCTCGCCTGCCTTGGCAACGCCGCAGGTGCCGAGCATGAATGCGGCCAAGACCGTCGGGATCGTCGGGACAGACCGCATCGTTACTCCATACGTCGAACGCGTTGGCCAATACAACCAGCCTTGACTGAAGCCATGGCGCCAGTTCGGTAAAATTTGACTTAATGTCCGTAACATTGGCGGCGTTGGCCGGCCTGTTCCGGATTGCAGCGAACTGTACTGGCGCACCAAGATCCCAGATCAAGACGTCTGGAATACGCCAGCAGTTGCCTCTGCAAGGGTTATAAATACTCGCGGACAAGCATGCCGGCGCTGTGAAGAGCGCGCCGACCGGCACTCAACCCCGCATTCCAAACCGGCCAAGCGTGAATCATATGCGGCCAAATTTCGAGACGTACTTTGACGTCAGCAGCGCCAGCGGCTTCCGCGAGCCGAGTTGCGTCCGACAACAGCGTCTCGGCCGAACCGGCTTGTATAAGCATTGGGGGAAATCCGCTCAGATCGGCGAACAAAGGCGAGATCAGCGGATCGCGCCGACTAGCACTATGGGGAACATAGGCGGCTGCCAGTTCCTCTAAATACGCCCGGTGGATGATAGGGTCGATCGCGTCCTTCGTTGATAGTGTCGCGCCGGACATCGAAAGGTCCGTCCAGGGCGAAACCAGCCAAAGACATCGCGGCAAGGGCTCGCCTGCCGCGCGCAATATACTGACCAGGCACAGGGTGAGGTTGCCGCCCGCACTGTCGCCGCCAACCACAATGCGATCCGGCGCGATCCCTTGCCGCCTCAGAAAGCGCCATGCCGTGAGTGCGTCTTCATGTTGTGCGGGGAAAGGATGTTCCGGTGCGCGTCGATAGTCGATCGCGAGGGTGCGCATTCCCATTGCCCGACCTGCCTCGGTAACCATTCGACGATGACTTTTAAGAGAGCCGGAGCAGTAGCCACCACCGTGGAAAAAGAGCAGAACCTTATTCCGGTCACTCCCAGGCGCCAGGGACCACTCGCCCGCGAGGCCATCGCAATCCACATGCTCGCATCGGATGTCCTCCGCAATCGGCCATACCGAACCGACTTCGTCGAGCCGTGCCCGGCGTTCGTCCCAGCGGACCGTTCGCGGCTTTGAGGTCAACAACCTCCGGACGGCGTTGATCTCTGTCAGATCGAGGTGTTCGTCCACATCGCCCATTTTGCTTCCCTAGTCTTGCCAAGCGTTGAAAACGGCATACAGCGGCAGCCACACGTCATCGACAAAGGGCCAATGCCAGCGCTGGAAATTTTTCGTTACACTTGCGCCATGGCGAATACACGGGACGACGGGTCGCCCGTAAACCCGCTTGTCATCTTTTAGCACTGGCCCACTCCCCGCACATGATCGAATATTCCATCTGATATTTGGCCGCTTCGGGTCAAAAGCGGAGGTCTGGCAAGCGGATCGCTCGGGAGTGTGGCGCTCACACCCTGCTCGCTTTACGAGAAGGCCTATCGGCGTTACCTTCAAAGCCGGCAAAAAAGGGCAAGTAGTCTTGAGGGAGAGGCGATGACACTGCACGGCGATGCCTTGAAAGATGCGATCAGCCAGACGCGGGCGAAATGGGGATGGTTCGTCGCGCTCGGGGTGCTGCTGCTTGTCTTCGGCGGCATCGCCTTCGGCAATCTGTTCATCGCAACCGTCGCCTCCGTCTTTGTCGTGGGCTGGCTGATGCTGATGGCCGGCGTTGTCGAAATCATCCATGCCTTCGGCGTGAAGACATGGGGCCGCTTCTTCTATTGGCTGCTCAGCGGTCTCCTCTACGCCGTCGCCGGCTTCTTCGCCTTCGACAATCCGGTCCTCGCCTCGACGGTGCTGACCTTCCTCCTGGCGGTCGCGCTGCTTGCCTCAGGCGTGCTCAGGGCTTGGGTCGGCTACAGCCACCGGCCGCAGCCGGGCTGGGGCTGGGTGGTCGCAGCCGGCATCATCAGCGCACTGGCGGGACTGGTCATCGCCATGGGCTGGCCGGTCAACAGCGTGTGGGTGCTGGGCCTGTTCCTGGCCGTCGACCTGATCTTCCAGGGCTGGACCTTCATCGCCCTTGGCCTGGCGCTGAAGAGATAAATTCTGGTTTGAGCATGATTTATCGGAAAACCGGTTCCCACTTTTTGCTTCGCTGACCTTCAGTTCGGGACGATGCTCTAAAAAGCTACGGCCGCGTCGAGCCCGGAAAGCGGCCTGACGCCGGCGAGCAGTGCCTTCGCCTCAGCCTCGTCGCGCTTCATCTGGGCGACCAGCGCGTCAAGCCCGTCGAACTTCACCTCCGAACGCAGGTAGCCGAAAAAGGACACGGCACAAATCTCGCCGTAGAGGTCGCCGGAAAAGTCGAAGACGAAGGTCTCCAGCAGCGGCGCGCCATTGTCATCGACGGTCGGCCGGCGGCCGAAGCTGGCGACGCCATCATGAAGCGAACCGTCGGCGCGGCGGAAGCGGACGGCATAAATCCCTTCCTTAAGGGTGGCTTCCGGCGAAAGCCTCATGTTTGCGGTCGGAAAACCGAGCGTCCGGCCGAGCTGCTGGCCGCCGATCACCTCCGCCTCGACGGTGAAACGGTAGCCGAGCAGGCCGGCGGCCTCGGCCACATTGCCCTCGCACAGCAGCGTGCGTATGCGGCTCGACGACACCACCTCGGCGCTTTCGTCGCGAAACGCATCGACCAGCGTGACGCCGAAGCCGTGGCGCTCGCCGGCCGCCATCAGATAGGCCGGGCCGCCCTGGCGGTCCTTGCCGAAGTGGAAATCGAAGCCGGTGACGGCGTGGCTTATGCCGAGGTTGCGCTCGAGCACGCCGGTGACGAAAGCCTCCGCCGACAAGGAGGCGAACTCGCGTGTGAACGGCTGCTCGACCAGCGCCGCAAAGCCCAGATGCGACAACAGCCGCGCCTTCATCGGCGGCGGCGTCAGCACGAACAGCGGCATGTCCGGCCTGAACACCTTTCGCGGATGCGGCACGAAGGTCAGCACCAGGGCAGGTACGCCGCGACGCTCCGCTTCGGCGCGCGCACGTTCGAGCACCGCCTGGTGGCCGCGGTGGACGCCGTCGAAATTGCCGATCGCCACCACGCCGCCGCGCAGATGGGCCGGCAGCGGTGCGGTTGCGGAAATGCGTTCGAACATGGCCGTCATGGCTTGAACCTATTGCAGCCTGGGAATCACTGCGACCGGCCTGTAGCCGTATTTTTCCAGGAAGGCGGCGAGCCTGGCCGGATCCGGCTGCAGCGCTTCACCGTAATCGCGGGCATGGATGCCGCCCGATACGTAAAGCACGTCGAAGCCATTGTCGGCCGCGCCCTTGATGTCGGTCATCATGCCGTCGCCGATGGCCAGAACTTGTGAACGCTCGACCGGGCGGCCGAGAATGTCGGCGATCTCCTTCATGGCGACGTCATAGACCGGCGCATAAGGTTTCCCGGCGATCAGCGTGCGCCCGCCAAGCTGTGCGTATTCGCGGGCCAAAGCGCCTGCGCACCAGATCATGCGTTCGCCGCGCTCGACGACGATGTCGGGATTGGCGCAGATGAAGGGCAGGTTTCTGGCACGCAGCCTCTGCAGAAGATCGGCATAATCTTCCGGCTTCTCCACCTCGTCGTCGAACAGGCCGGTGCAGACCACACCGGATGCTTCGAACTCCTCGACGAGTTCGACGTCGAGGCCCTCATAGAGCGTGAAATCCCGATCGGCGCCGATATGGAAGATCTTTCGCGGCCCTTCGGCGATCAGGTCGCGTGTAACGTCGCCGGACGTCACGACAAGGTCGTAGGCGGCGGGAGGAACGCCGATGGCGTTCATCTGCGCCACCACGTCGGCGCTGCGGCGCGGCGAATTGGTGATCAGCACGACAGGTATTTTCGCCGCGCGAGCAGTGATCAGCGCGGCAGCCGCCGCGGGGAAATGCCATTCGCCATTGTGCACCACGCCCCAGACGTCGCACAGGATGGCTGAATAGGCTCCCGACAGGTCTGTGAGCGAACCGATGATGTCGGGCGAATCCGCCATGCCGTTGTCCTTGTATCATGATGGTTGCAAGCGCCGCGACCGACGGTCCGTAGCGGCCGGCCCGGATTAGCCGAAGCGCTTCGCCATGTCACCAGCTTTCGTTGTGTCCGCACGATTGTCGCACGGGACACATCGTCGGCTGAAGGCGATGGGATTGGCGACTAAGGCAGGGGGCCCGGCGCGCTGGCGCAAAGGCTCCTGCCCTCATGCCCTTGCGGGTGATGGAAGCGTGTGGTGAGTGTCCCCACCCGGAGATGCGCTCTTGCCTGAACCCGCCAACCACTTTGCCTTCGCGCTGGTCTGCCTCGGCATGGTGCTGACGCCCGGCCCGAACATGATCTATCTGATCTCGCGCTCGCTGTCGCAAGGGCCGAAAGCCGGGCTGATCTCGCTGGGCGGCGTGGCGCTCGGTTTTTTGTTCTACGTGCTGTCGGCGGCGTTCGGCATCACCGCGCTGCTGCTCGCCGTGCCCTTTGCCTATGACGTGCTGCGCCTTGCCGGCGCGCTCTATTTACTGTGGCTCGCCTGGCAGACGGTGAAGCCCGGCGGGCGCTCGCCCTTCCAGATCCGCGAGCTGCCGAAAGACAGACCGCGCAAGCTGTTCGCCATGGGGCTGATGACCAACCTGCTCAAGCCGAAGGTGGCAGTGCTCTATCTGTCGCTGCTGCCGCAATTCATCAGCCCGGCAAGGGCCACGTGCTGTCGCAGCTTCTGGTGCTCGGTGCCACGCAGGTCGCGATCAGCCTGACCGTCAATGCCATCATCGCGGTGACGGCCGGCTCGATCGCCGTTTTCCTCGCCGGGCGGCCCTTATGGATTGTGATCCAGCGCTGGATGATGGGCACGGTGCTGACCGCGCTGGCCGTCAAGATGGCAACCGACGCGCAACGCTGATCGGTCCTACATCGGCCGCCTGACCTGCTGTGCCCGCTCCGGTTCGACCACCCTGCGGTAAAGATGCCAGGTCGCGTGGCCAAGGATGGGCATGACAACGGCAAGCCCGGCAAATAGCGGGATCGAGCCGATGACCAGGAGCACGGCGACCATCAGGCCCCACAGCGCCATCTGCAGCGGGTTTGTCATAACTGCCCTTGCCGACGTCTCGACTGCCGAGACCGCGCCGACGTCACGATCGAGCAGCAGCGGAAAGGCGACGACCGTCGTCGCCAGCACGATCGCGGCGAACGCGAACCCGGCCAGGTTGCCGAGCAGAATCAGCATCCAGCCCTTGCTGGTCGTCAGCACCTCGCGAATAAAGCCGACAATAGAGGCCGGAGGCTGATTGCCGTACAGGCTGGTGTAGATCGATTGCGCGGTGAACAGCCAGAGCAGGAACAGTACCACCAGCATGATACCGATGACCGCAATCGCGGGCAGCGCCGGGGAGTGGCGCACGTCGAGCGCATGCCACCAGGATGTATCCATGCCGAACTCGCGCCGGCGGCTGATTTCGTAAAGGCCGATAGCAGCGAACGGACCGACCAAAGCGAAGCCGGACATCAGCGGATAGATGAGCTGGATGGCGTTCGAGCCCGACGTCCACTGCGTCAGGATCAGGCCGACCACCGGATAGATCAGGCACAGGAACACGTAGTGCGACGGCTTGGCCCAGAAATCCTCTACGCCGAGACGGAGCGCATCGAGCAGATCCTCGGTGCTGATGCGGCGCACCGTGGGCTGTACATGCATTCCACCTGCGTCCGCCATGACATGAAAGCCGGCCATAACCTTTCTCCCGTGTGTCGGGGCGGTCACCGCCAGGATGGCCGCCCGCAGCTGCCACTTCAAGAACGGCGATATGATATCCGATCTCGGCACGCTTGTCGCGACCGCCCGCCGCCGGGGGGCCGGGCGGCTGAACGAACAGATTAGGCCGCGAAGCGATCGATCACCTCGGCCAGCGGCACGTGACCGAGGCAAGCGCCGGACCCGGCGGGCTTTTCGCCAGCTTCGACAGCGAGCGCGTATCGCACGGCCGGATCAGCTTCGATGCGGCGGCGTAGCGCCGCCAGCTTGGGATAAGCCGTGCCGTCGACCGCCTGGTGGAACTCCGCCCAGCGCGCCACGCCGATCAACGTGGTATCGGCAAGCGTCAGCCGGCCGCCGACCAGAAAGTCCGTGTCGAGGATCATCGCCTCAAGCTGATCATGGCGGTTGGTAACGACCTTGCGGCCAAAGTCACGCAAGGTTGCCAGCAGCACCGGATCGGCCGACTCCATTTCATATGCAGCCCAGAGCGGGGTGAAAGCGGCGGTGAAACCGGTGTTCACGAAAGCCATCAGCTGATGCATCCGGTCGGCTTCTGGCGAGCGGGGCTCGAAGCTGATACGGCGTTGCGTGTCGCGGGCTTCGAGCCAAGCGGCAATCGCCATGGTCTCGGTGAGCACCCTGCCCTCGTCCGTGATCAGCACCGGCGTTTCCTGACGGCCGTTGATGCTGGCATAGGCATCGTTCTTCATCTCAGTGAGCATGTCGACACGACACAGGCGGTAGGGTTGTCCGACGCGTTCAAATGCAGCGACAAGCCCCATCGAACTTCCCAGCGGGAAGCCGTAAAGGAGGATAGGTTCCATTTCTTTGTCTCTTCCATGATTTAGGGATTACGCTGCGCAGCGAAACTTGACCCTAAACGCTGGTCGCCCCATGTAAATTACGCACTATTCTGTAACCAGGTTCCCGCCATGAAAGATGTCGTCTCTCGCTGCCCGATCGAAGAGACAATGCGTGTGCTCAGCGGTCGCTGGCCCACCTTGCTGCTCTACTATCTCAAGGATGGTACCAAGCGCTTCAGCGACCTGAGGCGTGACAACCCGACAGTGTCGCACCGCATCCTGGCGCTCGAACTGCGCAAGCTGGAGGAAGCCGGGATCGTGCGGCGAACGGCGCATGCCGGCTATCCGCTACGCGTGGATTACGACCTCACGGAGCCCGGGCTCAAGCTTGTGCCGCTCATCGACGCCCTGGGCGACTGGTGGGAACATACCGAGGACGACCGGGCCGGCCGGGCTACATCGACGCCGGAAACGAGTCTGGACACAGCCGCCTAGCCGGTGGTGAAAATCGGACGCTTGCCACCCGAGGCTGGACAGCCGCTTTGGGTCGGATCCGGGCCGAATACCGACATGCACCGGCAGCGCCAGAAGCTCATTGCCGAGCAGATACTCTAACGTCGCATTTTGGGCCGCAAGCGGACTGGCCGCTTTTAGGTCCTTGGACCATCGAGCCGGCCTCAGTTCGGATCTGCCGACGTTGCTTTCGACCGGCCCTGTGACCACGGCGGCTTCCACCGGATCGCCAGAAAAGCGAGGCAAGCGAGGGAAGGCAGCGTCAAGTTCGAGCCAGAGATTAAGAAGAACGGAGCCATCGCCGCATAGGCGTCTGCCTCCGTGGGTATGGACGGATTCACTCATGCGCAATATGAATGACGATGAGGCTGCCGTGGCGCTCACATTTTCGCCGCGTCGCTAAGGCGGGTGGCGCTCGTTCAATGCCGCTGCGCGGGGCGGGTTGGCCTTCTGGTCTAACGCCGCCCGCAGAAGTGTCGATATCAGGGGATCTGGTCAATGACCGACAACAAGCCAGACGTTACCAAGGATTGGCAAGCGACGCAGGGCCAGAAGTCCTCCGCCACGCGTCTTCGCCTTTTCGCCGCACTCTCGTGGATCGTCGCCATTGGCGGCGAGATCTACGGAATTATGCTGCTTCGCCAGAACAAGTTCGACCAGGGACACCTGCCGCTGATCATCGGCCTTCTGGTCGGCATCGCGATTTTCGCAATCGCCGGCAACTTGCTGTGGAAGGCGGCCAACAGGCACGATCCGGCCCGTGCATCCGACGCGGCCAGGTTCTTCTTCCAAAACCAGCTCGGCGCAATCATCACGCTGATTGCCTTCCTCCCGCTGGTTTTCCTGATCCTCACCGACAAAAACATGGATCCGCGGACCAAGAAGATTGCCGGCGGTGTCGGCGCTGCGCTGGCCGTGCTCGCGACGGTCACGGGGATCAGTTTCAAACCCCCGTCGGTCGAACAGTACACCCAGGATATGAACGCATGCGCAGCCCAGATCAAGTCGGGGCAGCCCACCACCGCCTGTTCGCCCGATGTCGCCGTTCAGGCGCAGGCGATCGCGACGGACACCGCCGCGGTGGCGGCGGCGACGAAGAACGCGAGCCACCCCGCCGGTCAGGATGTCGTCTACTGGATCGCGCCCGAAAACGGAGCCGCGAAGTCCGCCGAGCCGCATGTTTTCCACCTCTGCGCAGGCGTGAGTCCGCTGAAGGACAAGACCGTGAATAGTGGCTCCGTGACGGAGGCCTATGCACAGAACGCCATTCGCATCACGAAGCAGATCGATATGGAACAGAAGCAGTGCGGGTTCACCGCCACAACCAGCACCAACTGAACCCGCCTGCGCTCGCCCCCGCACTAGCGCCTTGGATCAGTGGGGGCGTCGTCAGCGGAGCTCGGCCCTTTTGTTGCGCTGCGGGTCGGCTTGCGCGAGATTCTGGTCCCCTGCCCGGCAAAAGCCATGATCACCGCTATGTCAGGCGGGAATGACCGTTGCGAAAATCGAAAATGATGAAGGCAAACCTGGCCTAAACAGGCGCATGCTGCTCAGAGCTGCCGGCCTTGGCGCCGTTGCCGGGCTCGTCGCCTGCGCCACCGCCGTGCTGCCCACCGGTGAAGGCGCCGGTGTCTCTGCTTCCGCCGCCGGCACCCTGACCGGCATTCGAGCCTCAGCCGGTCTTGGACCGCTTGTCCCCGATGCGCGGCTCGAGCAGGCGGCGCTGCAGCAGGCCGGCTACATGGCGCGCGGCGGCCGAATGAACCACACCACCGGCTGGGGCAAGGACTTTGCCTCGCGCGTCAAAGACAACGGCATTGCCGGCGCTGCTGCCGAAAACATAGCCGAAGGCCGCTTCGACCAGCAGAAGCTTTTCGATATCTGGGTACATTCGCCAGGCCACCGCCGCAACATGCTCGACCCGCGCTTCACCCGCTTCGGCCTCGCTTATGTACGCGACGGCCGCGACAGCACGCTTCGCTACTGGTGCCTTGTGCTCGGTAGATAAGCTTGCGCCATTGATCGGCGGAGGCCCTGCCGGACGACCGACCCGTCAGTCTTTGCGGCCGCCGAGCAATTCCTCGATGTCCTGCGCGCAAACCGGTTTGCTGAAATGATAGCCCTGCATTTCGTCGCAATTGTTCCTGCGCAGGAAGGCAACCTGATCATCTGTCTCAACGCCCTCGGCGATGACCCTCAGGTTGAGATTTTGCCCCAATGAAATCACCGCGCTGGCCACAGCCTGGTCGTTCTCGTCGGCGGCAAGATCGTTGATGAAGGACTTGTCGATCTTCAGCCGCGCCACGGGAAAGGTCTTGAGTGCGCTGAGGCTAGAATAGCCTGTGCCGAAATCATCGATTGAGATCTGGACACCCAGGCTTTGCAGGGCGTTCATGGTCGCGACGGCGAGCTCGATATCCTGCATGATAAGGCTCTCGGTCACCTCCAGCTCGAGATACCTGGCCTCCAGGCCGCTGTCCTTCAGCGCGCTGACGATGCGATCGATCAGGTTGCGTTCCCTGAATTGCCGCGGCGACACATTCACGCAAACGGTCAAGGGCGGCAGCCCTGCGTCTTGCCAGGCTTTGTTCTGCCGGCACGCCTCATTCAGAACCCAGTCGCCGATCGGTACGATCAGACCTGTCTCCTCGGCGGTCGGGATGAACATCGTCGGCATTACCGTGCCAAGCGTTGGATGGTTCCAGCGTATCAATGCCTCGACCGCAAAAACCCGACCTGATCGAAGGTCCACCTGCGGCTGGTAGAGCAGCGTGAATTCCGAACGCGCCAAGGCGTTTCGCAACTCTTCCTGAAGCACGAATTTTTCATGCGCCCTGGTGTTGAACTCGGGAGCGTAAAACTGGAAATTGTCGCGGCCGAACTCCTTGGCGCGATACATCGCCGCGTCGGCATTTGCCAGCAGCGTATCGGGATCCGTCCCATCCTTGGGATAGTTGGCAATGCCGATGCTGGCCGTCGCCCGTACAAGATGCGCTCCGAGCTGAACTGGCTCGGCGAGTGCAGCCCTGAGCTTTTGCAAGGTCTCGGAGACGAGATCGACGTTCGCCGGCTGGTCGAAAAGCACGACGACGAATTCGTCGCCGCCAAGCCGCACGACGGTATCGGTCGCCCGGACGCAGTCGACCATGCGACTTGCGACGATCTTCAGAAGCTCGTCGCCGGCATTGTGGCCGAGCGTGTCGTTGACGAATTTGAAATTGTCCAGATCGATGAACACCACCGTCACCCAGCGATCGTATCGCTGGGCGTACAAGACGGCCTGCGAAAGCCGGTCCTCGAGCAAGGCGCGATTGGGAAGCCCGGTCAGCACGTCATGATTGGCCATGAAGTGGATCCGGTCTTCGGCCTGTTTGCGTTCGATGGCGATCCCGGCGATGCGCGTGGTGAAATCGATCAGGCGGGTCTCGGCCTCGGTCGGTTCGCGCACCGTCATCGAATACATCGCAAAGACGCCAAGCACGACGCCCTGATGCGACAGGATCGGGGTCGACCAGCATGAACGCAAACCGTGCGGCCGCACGAGTTCGCGATAATCCTGCCAAAGCGGATCCTGCATGATGTCAGCGACGATCACCGGTTCGCGCCGATAGACTGCGGTTCCGCAAGACCCTGCCTTGGGTCCGACCGCGGCGCCGTCGACGGCGTCGGTGTAGTCTCTCGCCAGGCTCGGCGCAGCGGCGTGGCGCAAATGGGTGCCATCCTTGTCGAGCAGCAAGACCGAACCGAATATCCCCGCCAGTTGGGATTCGACCAGATGCATGAGCCGCTCGAGCACGTCGTCGAGGGGAGCACTCTTTGCGATCATCTCGAGGATATGCGCCTGCCCGTCGCGCAGGATTTCGGCCTGCTTGCGCGCAGTGATGTCGCGGGCAATGCCGACGAGGCCAAAAATGTTGTTTTGAACGTTGCGCAACGGCAGTTTCGTAGACAGGAACCATTTGCCGGTGCCTGACGCATCGACGACGAACTCCTCCTCGTCGATCATCGGTTGTCCATCGCGCATCAGTTGCTGCTCGATGAGGCGAAATTTCTGCGCAAGTTCCGGCGCATGAAGGTCGAAGTCGCTCAGACCGATCATGTCGCTCGTGCTGTCTCGACCGCTGTCGGACGCAATGGCTCGGTTGGCGACGACGAAGCGGCTTTCGGTGTCCTTCACCCACATGTAGTCAGGCACCAGGTCGATCAGCGTCTGCAACGAGATACGCTCGTCGACGACCAAGCGGTTGGCGCTGAGCTCGCTGATGTCCTCGTGCGTGGCCACCCAGCCGCCGTCGGGCATCGGCTGGTGGCAAACCTGAATTGTCCGGCCGTCGGCGAGCACGGCTGACCAGTTTCTCGAAGCCGTGCCGGAATTGACTGCCCGGGCCAACGGCAGATAGGCGTCCGCTTTCATCGGCGAGGTCCCGACAGCGACGCGACGTTCGACGATTTCGCGCAGAGCCAGGCCCGGCTGCAACTGCTCCGGCGCAAGGCGATAGATTTCCGCATAGCGGCGGTTGCACAGGATCAGCCGTTCATCGGCGTCAAAAAAGCAGATGCCTTGCGAGATGTTCTCGATCGCGGTCTGGAACCGCAGTGCCTGGTCCTGAAGTGCCGCAATCGTGGCGCGAAGCTCGCGCTCGAGGGCCTCATATGAGGCAGTCGCCAGTTGTGCCAGAGTCGTCAAATTGGCGGATTCGGGCGCTTCGGCGGTTTGCCTGGATGATTTCGTGGCCAAACACAATTCCTCCCGCTGATGCTTGAGGCAAGCAAAGGAGGCTCGCCTTTAACCCAAAAGCGACTGCATATTGGTCCGGATATACTAATGGCAGGTGAACCGGCTCAATGCCGACGCGACCGGTACAGGCAACGGAGCCTCGAGCCGGTCGCGGTTGCGGTAAGCCCTGAGGCTTAGTCCATGTGCGCGGCAGGCGCCCCACCGGCGGGCGGCGCAGCCTTTGGCTTGCGCAGCAGGAAAACAAACGGGACGGCAAGCAGTGTCATCATCATCAGCAGCTTGAAGTCATTGACGTAGGAGATCATCATCGCCTGTATGTTTACCATGCGATCCATCAGCGACAGCGCCGTCGGATCGCCGCCCGCCGCTGCCGGCGACGCCGCCCAGAGGTTGGGATTGAACGGATTGACATAGGCCGAGAGCTCCGCGTGGTTGATTTGCGTGTTACGCACCAGCAGAACCGTCACCACCGACACGCCGATCGACGAGCCAAGATTGCGCACCAGGCTGAACAACGCCGTTGCATCGGTGCGGAAGCGTGCGTCGAGCGTGGCGAAGGCCACGGTGGACAGCGGCACGAACACCATTCCCATTCCAAGGCCCTGGATGACGCCGGAGCTGAGGATAAGCCAGTTGTCCATCTGCGGCGAAAAGCTCGACATCGTGTAGAGCGATTGCGCGGTCAGCAGGAAGCCGATGACGACGAGGATTCTGGCATCGATCCTGTGCATGATCCGCCCGACGAACAGCATCGCAATCATCGTGCCGACACCGCGCGGCCCCAGGACGATGCCGATGGTGAGGGTCGGATAGCCGAAGATGGTCGACAGCATTGGCGGCAGCAGCGACATGCTCGCCAAGATGAGCACGCCCATGACAAAGATGAACGCCAGCCCGGTGACGAAATTGCGATCGAGGAAGATCTTCGGGTCGATAAAGGGGTGCTCCGCCGTTAACGTATGTATGGTAAATACCCAGAAGCCGGTGATGGAAAGACCAAGCTCGATCCATATCTCGATCGAGGAAAACCAGTCGACCTCGCCGCCGCGATCGAGCATCAGCTGCAGCGCGCCGACACCGAGCGAGAGCATGGTGAAGCCGAAGAAATCGAAGCTGCGCACCCGCCGGGCGACGCTGGGAAGATATGCGGCCATGCCGAGGAAGGCGATGATGCCGACCGGCAGGTTGATGAAGAACACCCAGCGCCAGTTGAAATTCTCGGTCAGCCAGCCACCCAGCGTCGGGCCAAGGATCGGTCCCAGCATGATGCCGGCGCCCCAGATGGCCATTGCCTGGCCGTGGCGTTCCCTGGGGTTGATGTCGAGCAGGAAGGTCTGCGACAGAGGCACGATGGCCGCGCCGAACACGCCTTGCATCAGCCGGAAGAGAACGATGGTCTCCAGGCTCCAGGCGATGCCGCACAGCATGGAGAAGACCGTGAAGCCGACCACGGCCGTCAGGAACAGCTCCTTGCGGCCGAAGCGATCGGCCAGCCAGCCGGTCACCGGCGTCATGATCGCGGCGGCAACGATGTAGGAGGTCAGCACCCAGTTGATGTTGTCGGGGGAGGCGCCGAGATCGCCGGTCATGGTCGGCAGCGCAACGTTGGCGATCGTCGTGTCGAGCGCCTGCATGATCGTCGCCAGCATGAGCGCAACTGTGATCAGGCCGCGGTGCGGTACTTCGCGAAAGGGTTCTGGGCTGCTCATGACGTAAAACTTCCAGCAGGTAACAAAAACGTGTACATTAGGTTTCCGGACGGCGAGGCCCTCGCTGTAGAGAGACCCTCATCGCGGTGGGACGCGAGCATCGATGTGGGGGATACATCGACTGAGCGTCTCGACAAAGCGGGCGCCTGCCGCCCGGAAACCTGAGGACCGAAGATCCTGAGCGGAGTTGTCTGCTCAGGGAGGCTAGAGTGCAGCCCGTCTACGCATTCAATTTTTCCTGCGCCTCCCTCGGACCAATCCTGTCACCTGCATCCATCTCGCTGTTTGCTATGCGGCCGCTGTTAGGCCTCCTTACTTGGCCTCGCCTGCCGTGGCGCGGCGGAAAATGCTCGGCAGCCCGCGGGAAACGCCGGTGTCCACCGTGACGGTCGCGCTCATGCCGGTGCGCAGCGCCATCTTGGCGTCGGCATCGGCCAATTCCAGGCGGACCGGAATGCGCTGCGTGACCTTGACCCAGTTGCCGGTGGCGTTCTGCGCGGGCAGCAGCGAGAACTCGGCCCCGGTGCCGGCGCCGATCGCCTTGACGGTGGCTTCGAACGTCTTGCCCGGATAGGTGTCGACCACGATTTCGGCCTTCTGGCCCGGCTTCATGTTTGTGAGCTGGGTTTCCTTGAAATTGGCGTCGACCCAAGTGTCGCCGGTCTCGACCAGCGAAAACAGCGGCGTGCCCGAACCGACATACTGGCCGACCTTGAACGAAGCGGCCTGGCTGACGATGCCGTCGGCAGGCGCCTTGACCGTGGTCTGGACCAGATCGTAGGCCGCCTTGTCGCGTGCGGCGAGCGCCGCCATTACCGTTGGATGCTTGTCGGTCTCGATGTCGGGATTGCCGCCAAGTGCCGCCTTGGCGCTGACGATCCCTTGCTGGGCCACGGCCAGTTGCTGCTTGGCCTTGTCGAGGTCGTTCTTGGCCTCGTCCAGCGACGACTTGGCGTTGATGCCCTTGTGGGCAAGGTCGGCGGCGCGGTCATATTGCGACTGCGCGTACTGGACCTGGCTTTCGTCGGACTTCTCCTGCGCCAGCGCCTGGCTATGGGCCGCACGCAGCTGCTCGACATTGAGCCGCGCGCCCGCCACCGCCGCGTCGGCTTGGGCCAACGCGATCCGGTAGGGCTCGGGATCGATGGCGAACAACACGTCGCCCTGCTTGACAGACTGGTTGTCGAAAATGTCGACCTGAACAATGCGGCCCGCCGCATCGGCGGCTATCGACACCTTGGCCTGCTGCAGATTGGCGTTTTCGGTCTCCTGATAGCGGCCGCCGGTCACCCAGACATAGCTGCCGCCGGCGATCAACGCAGCGGGCAGCACAAACATCAAAAGGAAGCGGCCGGCACGACGCTTCTTCTTCGGCGCCACCGGCGCCGGAGCTACCTGCGCAGCGACCGTTACCGGAGCTGCCGCCGGCTTCGCGGGAGCTTCCATCTCCAGCTTGGCCGCATTCTCATCTACTTTGGCTACCGCGTTCATGCTGCTGCGCCTTCCGTATTCTTCACTTTTTCCGAGGGCGGCGTGTCACCATCTGCAAGATTCTGCACCATTGTCTCCAGCGCCTTGACCAGGACGCGGCGATCTTCCGGCGAAACGCCAACGAGCGATTCCTCATAAACCTCGCCGGCAAGGCTCTTGACGTGGGCGTAGGCCGCGTTCGCCTTGGCGGTCGGGAAAATCATGCGCACCCGCCTGTCGGTTGCGTCCGGACGGCGCTCGATCCAGCCGCCCTCCTCCATGCGATCGACAAGACGCGAGACGCTGATCGGCTCGATTTCCAGAAGCTCGGCAAGCCGCGCCTGCGCGACACCCGCCTCCTTGGCGACGCGGACCAGAAGCCGCCATTGCGCCGAAGAAAGGCCAAAACCGCTGGCGCGCGCCTCGAAGCGCTTGCGCATCAGGCGCTGCACGTCGTGGATCAAAAAGCCCAATCTGTCGATGCCATCGGAAACCATGAGCGACATATATAATAAGCGTGCTCATAATTCAAGGAGCCGGATTATGCCAGAAGCCGGCAAGTGTGCATGGCAGTCAGTGCAGGGCGATCGTGGTTAGCAATTTATCACCCCGGGCGCTTGTGACGAGTATGCAGAAGATCGGCGTTCAGATGCTCAGACTATCGATCTCATCCAGGCGGAAAAGGCTTCGACATGCGCTTGTCGGGGGTGATTGGCTACGCAGGCAAGGTAAAAGCCATAGCCTGGCAGAGAGAGATCATGTGCCTTGACCAGCCTGCCAGCCTCGAGTTCGCCACTGACGACCACATCGCTGCAGATAGCGATGCCTTGGCCTGCCGCTACCGCGTCAATCGCGTGCAGCTCTTCGCGGAAACTTAAGTCCCATGCCTGGTTGGCATTGGGGATGCTGGGATCGATCGAGCGTGCGATCGCCAGCCATCGCTGCCAAGTCGGCGCTTCCGGGTCGCGGTTCGTCCAATTGAAATGGATGAGCGGGTATTGCAGCAGATCGGCGGCGCGCTCGATCTGTCGGTCGCCTCCTGCGAACAGCTCCGGGCTGCATACCGGAAAGAATGCGTCCCGAAAAATTTCCTGCGCGGGAACATCGCGCGGCATCCTGCGCGCATAGCGGATCGCGACGTCGGCGTCACCGCCTCGCAGGTCGAGAACGGCGTCTGTCCCGATGATCTCCAGTGGAATGTTCGGATGCTGTTCGCGCCACTTCGACAGGCGCGGAACCAGCCATCGGCTGGCAAATGCATTTGGGCTCGTCACGCGCAACGGGCGTTGGCCAACACCGGCCGAGGCTGATGCTATTGCCGCAGCGAAAGCGTCGAAGCCGCTGCAAATTACCGGAAATAGCCGTTCGCCCACGCCTGTGAGCACCAGCGGTCGTGGGCGCCGCCGGAACAGCAGTTGCCCACAGACCTCCTCCAGCAATCGAATCTGGTGGCTGATGGCCGTTGGCGTCACTCCGAGTTCCGTCGCGGCCTTCCTGAAGCTCATCAGCCTGGCAGCGGCTTCGAAGGCGCGAAGCGACCCGAGCGGCGGAAGTTTTCTCATCCAGGCAGCTTAGATGAATTTAGCTCATCCAGCGACTGAGATATTCGATTTTGCAGCGAATGGCGTCGCATGAGATCATTATGATCCGACACATGTCGGTGAACGAAAGCGGCCTGTCCAACCGTGCCAGATCACGAAGGGTATCCCTCGATGAGCATGTTCAAGCTTATAGACGGTTCCGAGCCGACGTTGCAGGCGCCAGATATCGCCCGGCTCAGGCAGGCGATTCGCGGCGATCTGATCCTTCCGGACGACCCTGGCTATGACCAGGCGCGCAGAGTTTGGAATGGCATGGTCGATAAGAGGCCGGCGGCTGTCTTCTATTGCGCCGAATCCAGCGATGTCGTCACGGCCGTCAACTTCGCCCGATCGCAAGGCTTCCTCGTCGCCGTCCGCGGCGGTGGTCATAACGTCGCCGGCAGTTCGGTATGCGACGGCGGCGTGGTGATCGATGTGTCACGCATGAAGCGGATCGAAGTCGACCCGATCCGCCGTGTTGCGCGCGCAGAAGCTGGCTTGAACCTGGGCGAGTTCGACGCAGCCACACAGGTCCATGGTCTTGCGACGACCATGGGTGTCAACGCGGATACCGGCATAGCCGGACTGACACTCGGCGGCGGTTTCGGCAAGCTTGGCCGCAAACATGGACTGAGCTGCGACAACCTTGTCGCTGTCGAAATCGTGACGGCGGACGGCCGGTTGCTCACGGCAAACGCGGCCGAAAATGCAGATTTGTTCTGGGGCATTCGGGGCGGCGGCGGCAATTTCGGAATAGTCACGACTTTCGAATACAAGCTCCATCCCGTGGGTCCGCTCCTCATCGCGGGATCGATGCTATACCGCTACGAAGAGGCACGCGAAGCGATGCGGTTCTACCGTGCGTTCTCGAGCGGCGCCCCAGATGAGCTGAGCCTGGATGCAGCACTTGTCACGGCGCCCTCGGGCGAGCGCTTCTTCAGCATATCGGCGTGCTACATCGGCCCGCTCGACGAGGGCCAGCAAATCATTCAACCTCTGAGAGAGTATGGTCGGCCGGTTGAGCGCCAGATTGCTCCTGTCCCCTATCTTCAAATCCAATCGGCCGGGGACAGCCTCTTTCCGCGCGGGCGGCGCTACTACTGGAAGGCGCAGTTCATGCGCGAAATCACAGATCAGGCGATCGATACCATGCTTGCGGCTTACATGACTGCACCCAGCGAATCGCTTCTGGTCCTGCAGCAGGTTGGCGGCGCCATCTCGCGAGTACCGATGGACGGAACGCCCTACGCCAACCGGGATGCACTTTACGATTGCTTCCCGATATCGATCTGGGACAATCCGTCTGACGACGAAACGCACATCCGATGGGCGCGTGACCTGTGGGATGCAATGAGACCGTTCTCGACCGGCGGCGTCTATGCCAACAATCTCGGCGAAGAGGGCACTGATCGGGTTCTGGCAGCTTACGGCGAGAATTATCCGAGGTTGGCCGCACTAAAAAACAAGTATGATCCTACCAATTTCTTTCGCTTGAACCAAAACATTAAGCCAACAACCTGAGCGACCGCCGCAGGCCGATGCCCGGAATTCTGTAGCGCTGCTACAACTCCAAATTCCAGTTCTGGCCGACCAGATCCTTGCCGAAGGAATGATGGCGCTCCTCGTTGGACAATTTAAAGCCCGCAGCCTCATAGATGTGGCGGGCGGCGGCGAGCACGTCGTTGGTCCACAGCGTCAGTGTCCTGTAATCCTTGGCGCGGCAAAAGCCGACACATTCCTCGACCAGCCGCTTGCCGATGCCGAGGCCGCGCGCCGACGGCTCGACATAGAGCAGGCGCAACTTCGCCACCTCGTCCGACTGGCGCACGACGAAGACCGAGCCGACGACCTCCGCTTCCCGCTCGGCGATCCAGCTGCGTTCCCATTTCGGATCGAAGGATTTGACGAAGGCACCGAGGATTTCGGCGACCAGCGCTTCATAGGTTTCGTCCCAGCCATATTCCTGCGCGTAGAGCAGGCCCTGGCGATGAATAATCCAGCCGATGTCGCCGACTTGCAGAGGCCGCAGCATATAGGGAATTTTGGGCTCGGCGCTTCCGCCCAGCAAACGCTGCACCGTCTGCATGGCCTTGACCAGCCTGTCCTGTTCGGCAACCGAAAGCCGTTCGAGCAAAGCCGCGACCTGGTCGTGCGAACCCTGGTTCAGCGGAGCGAAGGCCTGCCGCCCGGCCTTGGTCAGCGCGATCGACGAGCGCCGCGCATCCGCCTCGATCGTGGCGCGCTCGACCAGATCACGCTCCTCGAACTTCTTCAGCAGCCGGCTGAGATAACCGGCATCGAGGCCGAGGTCGCGCCCAAGATCCGTGGCGGTCAGGCCATCGCGATGCGCCAGCTCATAGAGCACCCGCGCCTCGGTCAGCGAGAAGGTGGTTTTCAGCAGCCCTTCGTCGAGCAGCCCGATCTGGCGGGTATAGAAGCGGTTGAAGGCCCGCACCGCGTCGACCTGCTCGTTGCCTGGGTGATGATGAATGGTCATGGCATCCTCCTCCCGGCAAGATCAGCCATTTAGTTGACTTAGTCAAGGATCCTGTTTGAAGCAATTGTCCTGATGATGCTCACCGGGCGCCTTGACTCGCGCGAGTTGCCAGCCTATTTCAGCGCCACGTTAGCACTCCTCCAAGATGAGTGCTAACCACATGTCCGGCGCCGCCGGACGGAGGAACTGTTCTCACCATTCTCATCGAGGAATAAAAAATGGCAAAGTCGAAGTTCCGCCCGCTTCATGACCGCGTGGTCGTTCGTCGGGTCGAATCCGAATCCAAGACCGCGGGCGGGATCATCATCCCCGATACGGCTAAGGAAAAGCCGCAGGAAGGCGAGATCATCGCCGTCGGTTCCGGCGCCCGCGACGAAGCCGGCAAGCTCGTCCCGCTGGACGTCAAGGCCGGCGACCGCATCCTGTTCGGCAAGTGGTCGGGCACCGAAGTCAAGCTCAATGGCGAAGACCTTCTGATCATGAAGGAATCCGACATCATGGGCATCATCGGCTGAATATCGGCCACACCCTCACTTAAATCTTCGGGCTCAATTCAAGCCCCTGCCAGGAGCTAAAAATGGCTGCCAAAGACGTAAAATTCTCCCGCGACGCTCGTGAGCGCATGCTGCGCGGCGTCAACATCCTCGCCGACGCAGTGAAGGTCACGCTCGGCCCCAAGGGCCGCAACGTCGTCATCGACAAGTCGTTCGGCGCACCGCGCATCACCAAGGACGGCGTCACCGTCGCCAAGGAAATCGAGCTTGAGGACAAGTTCGAAAACATGGGCGCGCAGATGGTCCGCGAAGTTGCTTCGAAGACCAACGACATCGCCGGCGACGGCACCACGACCGCGACCGTTCTGGCACAGTCGATCGTCCAGGAAGGCCACAAGGCGGTTGCCGCCGGCATGAACCCGATGGACCTCAAGCGCGGCATCGACCTCGCCGTCGCCGACGTGGTCGCGACGCTGATCAAGAACGCCAAGAAGATCAAGACCTCGGAAGAGGTTGCCCAGGTCGGTACCATTGCCGGCAATGGCGATGTTTCGGTCGGCTCGATGATCGCGGAAGCGATGCAGAAGGTCGGCAATGAAGGCGTCATCACCGTCGAGGAAGCCAAGACCGCCGAGACCGAGCTCGAAGTCGTCGAAGGCATGCAGTTCGACCGCGGCTATCTCTCGCCCTACTTCGTCACCAACGCCGAGAAGATGGTTGCGGATCTGGAAGACGCCTACATTCTTCTCCACGAGAAGAAGCTCTCCAACCTGCAGGCCATGCTGCCGATCCTCGAGGCTGTCGTGCAGACCTCGAAGCCGCTGGTCATCATTTCGGAAGACGTCGAAGGCGAGGCCCTGGCCACGCTCGTCGTCAACAAGCTGCGTGGCGGCCTGAAGATCGCCGCCGTCAAGGCGCCGGGCTTCGGCGATCGCCGCAAGGCCATGCTGGAAGACATCGCCATCCTCACCGGTGGCCAGGTCATCTCCGAAGACCTCGGCATCAAGCTCGAGAATGTCGGCCTGAACATGCTCGGCCGCGCCAAGAAGGTGTCGATCTCCAAGGAGAACACCACCATCGTCGACGGCGCCGGCAAGAAGGCCGAGATCCAGGGCCGCGTCGCCCAGATCAAGCAGCAGATCGAAGAGACCACCTCGGACTACGACAAGGAGAAGCTGCAGGAACGTCTCGCCAAGCTGGCGGGAGGCGTTGCCGTCATCCGCGTCGGCGGTGCGACCGAAGTGGAAGTCAAGGAAAAGAAGGATCGCGTCGATGACGCCCTCAACGCGACCCGCGCGGCCGTCGAAGAAGGCATCGTTCCCGGCGGCGGCGTCGCACTGCTGCGCGCTTCGCTGACCATCAAGGCAACCGGTGCCAACTCCGACCAGACCGCGGGCATCGCCATCGTGCGTCGCGCGCTGCAGGCTCCGGCCCGCCAGATCGCGTCCAACGCCGGTGCGGAAGCATCGATCGTTGCCGGCAAGATCCTCGAGAACAAGGGCGCGACCTTCGGCTACAACGCCCAGACCGGCGAATATGGCGACATGATCACCATGGGTATCGTCGATCCGGTCAAGGTTGTGCGCACGGCTCTGCAGGACGCGGCCTCGGTCGCTGGCCTGCTGGTCACCACCGAAGCCATGATCGCTGAGGCTCCGAAGAAGGAGTCGGCTGGCGGCGGCATGCCTGGCGGCATGGGCGGCGGCGGCATGGGCGGCATGGGTGGTATGGATTTCTAATCCAAGCAATCCATCAAGTCTTCAGATACGGAAAGGGCGACCGAGAGGTCGCCCTTTCTGCTTTGAGAGCAAGCCGCTAAGCTCAAACAGCGGCGTCAATGCACCGCGGCAGCGGCGCCCTTAGCCAGCAATGCCCCCTCAATCAGCGCGGCGACCTCATCGGCTACCGCCAGCACCGGGGCGCGGTCGTGGGTGGCGCGCGCGATCACCATCAGCCCTTCCAGCGATGATTCGACCAGCAGCGCCAGCGCATGCGCGCGGCGCTCGGGCACCCCAGCCCTGACGAAGGCGGCCCCGAGCAGGCCTATCCATTGCTCGAAAGCCGACCGGCACAACTCGGCCAGTTGCGGCATGTCGTTCGGCGAGTCCAACACCACGGGCGCGATCGGGCAACCGAGCGTGAACTGATTGTCTTCCAGCATGCGCGCGACCGACTGGTAGATGTGGTGGACAGCCACCGCCGGGTCCTTTTCGGCAGCGAGCGCGGCGTCTAGCCTCTGCGTCACATCGGCGACGCTGTCGCGCGTCACCTCGATGACCAGCTGATCCTTGCCGCCCGGAAAGTGAAAGTAGAGCGAGCCTCTCGGTGCAGCGGAGGCGCTCAAGATGTCGCTGAGCGACGTGCCGTGGTAGCCGCGCTGCCTAAGCAGCAGCGCCGTCGTCTCGAGTATGCGGGTGCGGGTGTCGTTCGCCATGTCAACCTCTGCCAGGAGTGAGCATTATAGGCCTTGCCTCGAATATGACAACCGGTCTACATAATATGTAGATCAGTCTACATATAGAGAGAAGCAGATGCGCAGTTATCGCCTTGAAGGAACGAGCGGGACCAAGGGCCTGGTGATGCGCGACGAGGCGCAGCCGACGCCGAAGCCGCACGAGATCGTCGTGCGTGTCCGCGCCACCTCGCTCAACCGCCGCGATACGATGATCCTCAACGGCACCTATCCGCTGGCGCCGCGCCAAGGCGTTATCCCGCTGAGCGACGGTTCCGGCGAAGTCGTTGCCCTCGGCGAGGCCGTCACCCGCTTTGCCGTAGGCGACCGCGTCACCGGCAGTTATTTTGCGCGCTGGATCGATGGCCGCATCAATGCCGGTCTTATCGACCAACTTGGCTGCACGCTGGACGGGATGCTGGCTGAATACGCCGTGCTCGACGAGCAATGGGCGGTGCCGCTTCCCGATCATCTCGACTGGCATCAAGCGGCGACGCTGACCTGCGCCGGCCTGACCGCCTGGAATGCCGTGACGGCGGCCGAGATGCCGAAGCCCGGCCAATGGGTTCTTGTCATCGGTTCAGGTGGCGTCGCGCTGTTTGCGCTGCAATTCGCCAAGCTGCTCGGCTGCCGTGTCGTGGCCGTCACCTCGCGCAACGAGAAGCTGAACCGGCTGCGGGCGCTCGGCGCCGACCTCGTCGTCTCGACAGCCGGCATGCCGGAATGGGGTGCTGCGGTGAGCGAGCAGACCGGCGGCATCGACCTCGTCGTCGAGACCGGCGGCCCGCCGACCTTCGCACAATCGATGATCGCCTGCGCCCTTTACGGGCGCATCGTGCTTCTCACCATACAGGATGCGAAAGGCGGGACCGTGCAGATCCCCGGCCCGGTCTACCAGCGCAGCCTCGCCACCATCAGCCGCCTGTTCGTCGGCAATCGCACCAACCTCGAAGCCATGCTGCGCGCCATCTCGGTGCATCGGCTCAAGCCCGTCATCGACAAGGTGTTCGCCTTCGACGAGGCCAACGACGCCTACCGCTATTTCCAGCAAGGCGACGTCTTCGGAAAAGTGGTCGTCGACGGCGCCTGACTGGTTCGCCCCCAAAAAACTGATCAACCCTCAAACTAAAAGGAGAGACACAATGACCATTCGTGAAGCAGAGGCCCAATGGCAGGGATCGTTGAAGGAAGGTTCGGGCCGGCTGAGGCTCGGCAGCGGCGTCTTCGAAGGTGCCTACTCCTTCCCGTCGCGTTTCGAGAACGGTCCCGGTACCAACCCGGAGGAATTGATTGTGGCGGCGCATGCCGGCTGCTTCTCGATGGCGCTGAGCGCCATCCTCGGCCGCGAAGGTCACACTCCCGCGCACATCCACACGATCGCGAAAGCGCATCTCGGCGCCACCGCGGCCGGACCGACGCTGACCCGTATCGAACTGGAGACGGAGGCAAGCGTCGCCGGGCTGGCGGCGGCGGATTTCGAGCGGCTGGCGCAGACCGCCAAGGAGAGCTGCCTCGTGTCGCGGGCGCTGGCCGGCGTCGCCGTGATCACGCTCAAGGCCCGCCTCATCGAGGCCGCTACTGATCACTGAAGGGAAAGGAATATCCAATGACACAGGAACTCATCATCGATATCGCCGCAGCCGAACGCTCCGCCGAAACGGCCGAAATCATGCGGCGCTACAACGACGTCTTCCAGCGCCACGACCCGTCGGCGCTCGACGATCTGGTGGCGGAAGATTGCGTGATCGAGAACACCACGCCAGCCCCGGACGGTGCCCGCCGCATCGGCAAGGGCGCCTGCGTCGAACTGTGGTCGGCGATCGCGACCGGACCCGGCACGCGCTTCGACATCGAAGAAACCTTCGTCGCCGGCGACCGGGCGACGATCCGCTGGCGCTACTGGATGGCCGACGGCAATTCGCTGCGCGGCGTCAACCTGATGCGCGTGGCGGACGGGCAGATCGTCGAGGCCATGGGCTACGTGAAGGCATAAAGCTGTCTACCGGTCCGCCAGCGCCAGTTTGGCGCCGAGCATGACAAAGGCTCCGGCGAAGGTGCGGCGCATCCAGGTCAGCACCTTTGGCCGCGACACGACATGGCTGCGGATTGACGCCGCAAAAACGCCGTAGCCGACAAAGACCACGAAGGTGAGCACCATGAAGACGCTGCTGAGCTCCAGCATCTTCGACAGCGCATGCGATTCGGTGGTGCTAACGAATTGCGGCAGGAAGGCAAAGAAGAAGATCGACAGCTTCGGATTGAGGATGTTGATCAGAATGCCGGAGGCGATCACTTTGCCGGCCGAGCGCGGCGCGACATTTTCGTCGACGCTCAGGCCGCCCTTCTCCTTCAGCGTGTTCCAGGCCATGTAGAGCAGGTAGGCGACGCCCAGATATTTCAGCGTCTCGAAGGCGACGGCACTGGTATGCAGCAGAGCCGCCAGGCCGGTGATGGCGGCCGCCATGTGCGGAATGATGCCGAGCGTGCAGCCGAAAGCGGCAATGATGCTGGCCCGCACACCACGTGAAAGCCCGGCGCTCAGCGTATAGAGAACGCCGGTACCGGGCGAAGCCACGACAATCAGCGACGTCAACAAAAATTCGATGCTCACGGATGGTCTCCCGGTGCTGGCCCTGCCGCCGGCAGCGTAGTCAGCGAAACGTGCGGGCACAAGCCAGCCTGAGAGCCTATGCGCATTCAGATCATGCTGTTGGCGTGCAGCTTGCTATCGGCAATGGGCTGCCGAACTTCCCAGTGTTCGACGAGCTTACTTTCGTTCAGCCTGAAAATGTCGACGATGGCCAAGCCTTCCTCCTCCGGTTCACGTTTTGCGTGCATGTGCACGATGACGAAATCCCCTTCGGCAAAAATCCGCTTCACCTCTCCCTTCACGAGGGGAAATGACTGTTTGAGCTGCTGCAGATAGGCTTTGAAGCCCTCCCCACCATCCGCAATGTTCGGATTGTGTTGTATGTAGCGTTCGCCAAAATGCATCGAAGCAGCTTCGATGTTGCCCTGGTTTACCGCTTTGTCGATGAAGTCCAGGACGATCATCTTGTTGGTCTCGAGCGAACTATGAGCCTTGGCTGGAAGTGGATTTGATGGTTCGTCACGCATGTTTTGCTCCGTCAGGTGCCTGCTTCTGCCCGGCGTGGACAGGAGCGTCCGCACGCCAACATTGCCAACATAATCTGTCGCGATTGTGAGATGGTCGATACGCTATTCCGCTAGATTCTTATCCGATCGTCTAATAGCGTCGTCCTATTCATCGTTGGAGGATGGTTCTCGTGGACGCCTTGTCCGAAGTTCTTGCTTCGCTGAGATTTGGCAGCGCCATGATCGGCAGCGCGACCCTGCATCGGCCATGGGGTATTTCGGTGGATCCGACAAGGAATGCCGCCATCCACGTCATACAGAACGGCGAATGCTGGCTGCGGCTAGCCGGTGAAAAGGTGCCGATCCGCTTAGACCAGGGAGATGTCATCCTTGTCGCGAGCGGTATCGGGCATGCCCTTTGCAATCCGGCGGATGCACCGACGGCATCGATATCCGCCGTCCTTTCCGCAAATCAGAGCGGACCAGAACCGAAAAGCGAGCGCGCCGCGACAACTCTTCTTTGTGCGAGATATTCACTCGACGGCGTCGGGCCATACCCGATGGTTTCGCTGCTTCCTCCGCTGATTCATTTGACCCGAAATCAGATAGGCACCAGCGAGCCGCTGCGGCTTGCCCTGGAACTTCTGCAGGTCGAAGCGAAAGGCGATCTCGGCGGCCACGACATTGTCGCCCCAAGCCTTCTCGACAGCACGTTGATCTTCTTGTTGCGTGCCTGGATCGAACATCAGCCACTCGGAACGGGGGGATGGTTTGGCGCCTTGCGCGACAAAGGCATTGCGCAAGCTTTGCGGCTGATCCACGAGCGGCCGGGCAATCCCTGGACTGTCGCTTCCCTTGCCAGCGGCGCAGCACAGTCCCGGGCCACCTTCGCGCGTCGCTTCGCTCAACTGGTGGGACAGCCGCCGCTGTCCTATGTGACCCGGTGGCGGATGAACCTTGCCGCCAAGGCCCTGCGGGAAACGAACCAGAACATTGGCGAGATCGGGCGCGCCGTCGGATATGAATCGGTGCCGTCGTTCTCGCAGGCATTCAAACGGTTGACCGGACGATCGCCCGGCCTCTACCGCAGCGACTTTCGATCATCTGACTGAAGAAATTCAAACTGGGACGCCAGCCCGAGGGCCGTCATTCAAGCGTCGGCAGTCCGTGAGCCCGGCGCGCCATCAGGCAGTCGTCATCGCCCGGCATGCAGGCGCGGCAGACGTCAGGACGGATCTCGTAGATGCCGCAGGCGGTCGACTTGCCGACCTCGCCGCACAGTGCCGAACAGCGCGCGCCGTCGCAGCGCATGCCGGCTTCGTCGGCAGCCACGTATTTTTGCGGGATAAGGTCGAGCTGCGCGTCATCCTCGGTGGAGAAGCGCGGCCATCTGGACGAGTAGGCACAGCAGGCGCCACAGGTCTGGCAATCGAAGGCAACCGGACCGGCGCCCTCTTGTGGCGACGAAAAATCCTCCGCGACCGCCAAGGCAAGCGGCCTTGGCGCGGATTTCCGGCCGGCATTTTGCTGCAAGGGCGCTATTTCTTCTTCGGCTTGCGCGGCGGCGCTTCGGCCGGCGACCTGAACAGATCGGTGCCTGCTTCGGCGGCTTCACCGGTTTTTGGCGCGGCGGACGGCTTGGCCGGCTTCACGGCGGCAGCAGGTGCTGCCGGTTGGCCCTTGGCGGAAAACTTGATTGCCATATCAATCCTCGTCAGAGAAACGCGATGATGGCGCATTCGGATTGCGAAGGCGGCCGATGAGCGCCGAAACGGCCGTGATGTTCATTTCTTCGGGCGACCAGTTCCTGGCTTCCTCGATGTGCCGGGGCGCCAGCTCGCGATGCGTGCTGCCGCTGTAGGCGGCATCCTGAAAGGTCACGCGCTCGTGGGTCTTGGCGTTTTCCCGGACGTATTCGATCAGATAATTGGGGCATTCGGCACGGCCGCGGACGCCGAGCCGAACCTGGGCATCGCCGTGGACACGCCGGCAGCGCTCGAGCTTTTCAAGCACGCGCCGGACATATTCGACCGGCTTGTCGAGTTCGCTCACGACATCGGCGATGGTCGAATCGGCGGCGATCGCCTTTTGAGGCACACGTTTGGTGGCCATCAGCGTTTGCCTGCGCGTCTTGGCGAGGCCGCGAGCGCAACCGCTGCCGCCATTTCGTCGGCTTCCTTTTCCAGGCGCAGTTCGCGCAGCCGCGCGGTCTTGGCTTCGCGGGCCTGGCTGACGGCATCCCGTTCGGAATTGATGCGGTCGAGCGACATCGACTGGGTCCGCGTCTTGCTAAAAATGGATTCGGCCTGGTCGCGGGGTTTTTTTGAAGGTTCGGTCAAGGTCTTTCTCCCGGTTCGGAGCGCGCCGCCGAAAAAGTGACGAGACTGGTCTTTTGGCCAGGATCCCGCACAAAGCAATACGGCAGCCGGTTTCAAATTGCTGGAACGTCCTTACAGCCTCTTAGCACGTCCGGGCCGTCGAGCAGCGCTCTTTCGGCGGTCGAAGCGCAAAAATGAAAAAGGCCAGGCACCGCCTGACCTTCCATGAGAGCGCCCGCGCATCCCGAGAGACGCGCAAAGAAACGTTCTTCTCATGCGCATGAGCGGGGACTTAACCTCCCCGCGACCATGCGCCGGAATTTGCCATTCACCGGTGCCAGTACATCCGTGGTCACCGGTGAGGCTGAATTCCGTCTTAGGCCGCCTTCAACTGGTCGGCGGACATTTTGCCCGACTTGTTGTCGCGGACCATCTCGTAGCCAAGCTTCTGGCCCTCGACGATGTCGCGCATTCCGGCGCGCTCGACGGCTGAGATGTGGACAAAAACGTCGGCAGAACCGTCGTCAGGTTGAATAAAACCAAAACCCTTGGTGGCGTTGAACCATTTAACTGTGCCTGTGCTCATAACGAACCCTTTCCATGGCAAATATTCGTTCGTCGTCATGCGGATGCACAACAACGTTTGTCTCGATTTTGATGGGGAAGTTCGTCAAAGGCGCGCCTCGGCGCGCGGATAACAAAAGTCGGTCAAACAAACATCGACAAAATTCTTGTAGACTTCTTTGCGCGCTGTGTCAATTTTTTTGATTTGCCACACTCGCAGAGACGCGCGGCGGCGACCCGCGCTCCGGCAAATCCGACAGCAAAACCGGGCTACTGCCCGCCGAAAAACCACTTAGACCGGTTCATCGTTCACGGAAACGATGAACCGCTCTATCTCTTTGTTTTTGCGCAATTCCGGACGGAAAACCGTTCACACTTTTCCTGGAATTGCTCCAGCCGGGAACCATTTTGGCGACGCGAGCATTACTGTCGATGTCGAAAGCCGTTCTCGAAAGAGCGATTTTGAGAAAGGCGGACGACAAACAGGACGCCCCCCGCGCAGATAAAAGGCACGAGGGGCGTTCCTGCGTGATGCGACCATTCGCGCCGCTGCACCCTTCCCCTCACAGCATGCCGCGGCTGAGCCCGCCATCCACCGGCAACGCCACGCCGGTGACATAGGCGGCTGCGTCGCTGGCCAGGAATGCGGCAACCGCGCCGAATTCGGCGGGAGTGCCGTAGCGCTTTGCCGGGATTTCAGCCTGACTCTCGGCGGCGATCACAGCAGCGTCGACACCCCTGTCGGCGGCGTCCATGGCGTCGAACTGTTTCGTCCGGTCCGTCGCAAAACGGCCCGGCAGCAACAGGTTGACGGTGACGCCGTCCGCCGCCACTTCGCCGGCCAGCGTCTTGGCCCAGCCGGCGAGCGACGCACGCAGCGCGTTCGAGGCGGTAAGGCCGGGGATCGGCTCACGGACGGAAGTCGAGGAAACGGCGATGATGCGTCCCCAGCGCCACGCCCGCATGCCGGGCAGGAAAGAAATGGCGATGCGCATCTGGCTCAGCACCATGCTGGTGAACTGCTTCTCCCAGACGCTCGCATCGAAGACGCTGGCCGCGAAGGGCGGCGGGCCGCCGCCGTTGAGCAGGACGATGTCGATCCGCTGATGCTCGCCCTCGACGGCACGGATCAGCCGGGAGACGCTGTCGTTGTCGGAGAGGTCGGCGCTGAAGGTCGAGCAGATGTGGCCGGCGGCCTCGATCGCGCGCCGCGCCGCATCCAGGGTCTTCTCCCCTCGTCCGACCAGGATGATCTCGGCGCCTTTCGCCGCGAGCGCTTCGGCGACGCCGAAACCGAGGCCCTTGCCTCCGCCGAGAACAAGCGCCTTCCTTCCCTCAAGATTTGCAGCCATCAAGCCAAGCGTCCTCCTGGTTTCACTGCCCATTTCGGGCGACTTCCCTAGCGGACATGCACGATAGCGTCGGCTTCGACCGGAACATTGGCCGGCAAGCCGGCCATGCCGAGCGAGCAGCGGGCGTGCTCGCCACGCTCGCCGAAAACATGGAGCAGAAATTCGGATGCTCCGTTGCAGACCTCCGAATAGGCCGAAAAGCCGGCCGCCGCATTCACATAGACGGTCAGCTTGGCGAATTTCACGACACGGTCGAGATTGCCGTCCAGTTCCTTGTCCAGCCAATAGACGATGTTGGCCGCGCAGAGCCGGGCGGCGTTCTGCGCAGCAGCCAGATCGATCTCTCTGCCGACCTGGCCGATCGCGGCGATCTCCTGCGCGATCTCGGGAATCTGACCGGAGACATAGACGATGTCGGCGACCCGAACCGTCGGCGAGAACGGCAAAGCAGGCCGCTCGAGCGATGGCCAAGCGACACCGAACTCCTCAAATCTTCTTCTGTAGGACAAGGTGGCTGCTCCTGTTTCCGTTCGTGCGAGCGGACCTTGAATTCAGATCGGGCTTTCGGATAGCCTGATAGTGCTGACACAGCTATCAGGAATTCTTATGACTGAAGATATCGACGTCAGGCTGCTGCGCGCCTTCGTCACCGTGGCCGATACGGGAACGATGAGCCGGGCGGCCGATCGGCTTGCCCGCACCCAAGCGGCGGTGAGTATGCAGCTTCAGCGCCTCGAGGGTGAAGTCGGCGCCGAGCTGCTGCGCCGTTCGCCGCGCGGCGTGACGCTGACCGAGGCCGGCGAGATCCTGCTCGCCTTCGCCCGCAAGGCCATCGCGATCGGCGACGATGCCAGGCGCGAGATAGAAGGCCGCAGGCTGGTCGGCCGTGTCCGGCTGGGCATCGTCGAGGATTTGGCGGTGACGCGGCTGCCGTTGATCATTGCCGACTTCCGCCGCCGGCATCCTTCCGTGGAGATCGAGCTGACATCAGCCAGCAGCACCGATCTCAGCAAGTCGCTGGGCGAAGGAAAATGCGACATCGTCATGGCCGATCCGGCGCGCTTCACAATGGCGCCGCGAGGCCATCTGTCACGACAGCTGGTCTGGGCGGCAAGCCGCATGATCGAGATCGATGACGAGGTCGAGCTTCCGCTAATCATCTTCGAAGGCGCCTGCTCCTGGCAGGACAGAATGCTGGCTTCGCTCGCCGAGGCCGGGATCGGCTGGAAGATCGGCTGCCGCGTGTCGACCTTCGCGACACTGATCTCGGCGCTGAGGGCCGGGCTTGGCATCGGGCTTCTGCTGCAGGAAGGACTACCGCCCGACTGCCAAAGCCTCAACGGACGCTTCAACCTGCCGCCGGCGCCGATGGCGGATTTCGGGGTCTATCTCGCGAGGGACCCGTCGCGGCTGGTCGAGGAGTGTGGCGATTTCCTGCGGGCGGGATTCGAAGCGTAGCGAAAAGATCTGACGCCGTTCACCGTTCCTGGTCGGTCGGGCGGATAACGATCTCGTTGACGTTGACGTGTGCCGGCTGGCTCACTGCGTAGAGAATGGGCCGCGGCGATGTCCTCGACGGTCAGCGCCTTCATGGCGGCGAGCCGCTGGTCGAGCCCGGCCTTCGCCGCCGGGTTGGTGATATGGTCGCCGAGCTCGGTGCGCACCAGGCCGGGCTCGATGACGGTGACGCGAACCTTATCGGCATAGACTTCGCGGCGCAGCGATTCGGAAAAGCCGACGACGCCGAACTTGGTTGCCGCGTAGCCGCTGGCGCCCGGATTGGCGACACGGCCGGCGACCGACGAGACATTGACGATGTGACCTTTGGCGGCCCTCAGATGCGGCAGCGCCGCTTTGGTGACGCCCATCAGCGCCAGCAGGTTGATCTCGACCATGCGGCGCCAGTCGTCGAGCACCGCCTCGGCGGCCGGCGACAGAAGCATCACCCCGGCATTGTTGACGAGGATGTCGAGGCGGCTCCATTCGGCGACAACCTTGTCGACCATGGCGCTGACATCGTCGTTGCTGGTGACGTCGGCCTCGATGCGGAGCGCCGTGCCGCCGGCCTTTTCGATACGCGCGGCCAGCGCTTCGAGCCGATCGGCGCGGCGTGCGGCAATCGCCACCTTTGCCCCGGCGGCGGCCAGCGCCACAGCGGTTGCCTCGCCGATGCCCGATGAAGCGCCGGTGACGAGAGCGACCTTGCCGGCCAGTGCGGAAGAAACAGCTATCATGGTGAAGTCTCCAAAGCCCCTGCCCGATCTTCAGATAGGCCGCGGGGCGCGAAGTGGAAGACCGGCTTTGCTTGGTTACTCGTCTGGGCCGGGCTCCGGCCAAGGCTCTTTCGCCGCCTCGGCATACCAGTGGCGCATCGCCGGCATCGAAAGCACGGCGTCGACATAGGCGCGGGTATCGGTTGCCAACATGCCGCCATAGGTGTCGAAGCGGGTGACGACCGGCGCGTACCTGGCGTCGGCCGCGGTGAAATGGCCAAACAGAAACGGCCCGCCTTTGCCGTATTTTTCGCGGCATTGCCGCCACAGATCCTCGATGCGCGCCCGTTGCGCCTCACCTTCGGCGTCGAGCGGCTTGTGGCCTTTCGGCCGGCGCAAATTCGTCGGCCAGCCATAGCGGACCTCGCGAAAGCCGGAATGCATCTCTGTTGCCGCCGAGCGGGCCAGCGCGCGGGCGCCGATATCGGCCGGCCAGAGCTTTTTCTCGGGAAACAGCTCGGCGAGATATTCAAGGATGGCAAGGGTTTCCCAGACGATCCGGACCTCGCCGTTCGGCAGCCGATGGTTCAGCACCGGCACTTGGCCGTGCGCAGGCGCACAAAACCTTCCTCGAACGGGATCTCCAGATGCTTCATCGCCAGCCATGGCCTCAGCGACCAGGACGAGAAGCATTTGTTGCCGATGAAGAGCGTGAATTCAGCCATTGTCCCTCCGGCCCTGTCTGTTCGGGCGTTCTGGTGCACCCTATCCTGTCGGCTTCGCGGCCGGAAGCTATCCCAACTCGACCGGCCGAACCCGGAACCTAAGCGATCCGCGACCGTTTCTCCAGGCGAACGGTTCAGGAGATGCGAGATGGTGAACAAGGATCAGGTTGCCGGCGTTGCCAAGCAAGCCAAGGGCTCGGTCAAGCAGGCCGCCGGCAAGGCCACCGGCAACAAGCGCGCCGAGGCCGAAGGCAACGTCGACAAGGCGACCGGCAAGATGCAGAAGGCTTACGGCGACGTGAAGGACAAGGTGAAGAAGGCGCTTTGACGCCAGCCCTTCGCAAACCAGGAAAAGGCGGCTCGGCCGCCTTTTTTGCGTCCTCTCCTGCCCGTCAGAAAATCAGGCTTTTGCTGTACGCATTGGTGAACGTGACCTCGCCATGATCTCCGGCGGCTTCGCCCAGCACCACATCCATGCTGTTTTCGCTCACCCGCGCCAACGCAAAGCCGCCCATGAAGGCAGCCTTCGGCTTGAACATATCGAGCCCGTCACGGTGGTAGATCATCGGCGTCGCGTGCTGGTGGCCATGGAAGATGCCGACGACGTTGTAACCCTTCAGCACAGCCAGCAGCGCCTGCCTGTCGGCTTCGCTCCACCAGTGCGGCGGACCCGTGCCGCCGTCGTCGAAGGTTTTCTCGGCGGCGTCCCATCTTTCGATCGAAAAAGTATCCCAGCCGTAATGCTGGAACAGGATGACCGGGCGGCCGTCGCCGGCATAAGTCGCCAGGTCCTGCTTCAGCCATGGCAGGCTGCTGGCGGCGCCATGACCGGTATCGCCGGCAAAACGGTGCGTCTGGACAAGATGCAAGCCGCCCCAATCCCATGAATAGCAGTCGGTCTCGACGTCGTAGTCGGTCGCCGGCGCAGGCGGCTTGAAGAACACGCCGGGGCGGTGGTTGACCTCGACGTGGTCGCGCATTTCGCGGCGATACCAGTCGACATGAGAGCGCGGGCCGTTCTGGTCGAGGTCGTGGTTGCCGAGGCCGACATAGACCGGCATGTGCACGCGGTCGGGGCCGACGCCTTGCTGGTAGCGCTGGCTGAACTGAAGCAGCTGCGTGCCCTCGCTGGGCTGGGTGATCTGGCCGCCGCCGTCGTCGGTGATGTCGCCGCCAACGACGAGGCCGAGCGGTGTGCCGATGTTGCCCGTCGAGCGCAGGCCGGTGGCAACGCCATCGATCTCAGCCGGCCATTGCCGGTCACCGACGCCGTTGAGTGCGGCGACATTGCGCAGCAAGGCAGCGTCGGTCTTGCCCTCCTGCTCGCAATGCGGGCTCAATCCGTTCGCCATGCGGCAGGCATGGACATCAGCGATAAACAAGAAGGTGGCGTCGATCGGCGGAATGCGCTGCCCGGTCTGGCCGAAGGCCGGGCGCGAAACGGCGCCGGCCGCGGCAAGGCCCGCTGCCTTCATCAGGAAGCTGCGCCGGGAGACCGGTCGGGCGGAAATGCGATGCATCATGCGCTAAAATTCAGCACGACGCGGACCGGCAGTCCAGTTGCTCGCAAAGTGTGTCGACACGTTCTCTCAGGTCTGGCATTGCTTTCGGCATTCAACTTGCGCGGGCAGAGGAGGACGCCATGAACACTGCATCCATCGGCATGACAATGGCCATTCTGGCGATGACGAGCGCAGCGCATGCCTCCGAGTGCATCGACGCCAAATCGGCCAAGGCCGGCTTCATTCTCGAAAGGCCCGGCATCCACAGCGAATTTCGTCCGGCGGCGGGCGGAATGGTTGCCGTGGCCAACAAATACCAGTCGCAATCGCCGCAGTCGCAGTACCTGTTCGGCGGGCTGATCGAAGTGTTTCGCGACAGCAGCACGGGGCAGCTGGCGATGATCCCGTTTTCCGATCTCAGGAAGGTGTTCCCGCTGAAGGCGGGGGCTAAGAGCAAGATCGTATTTGCCCGTCTCGCACCGAACAAGCCGCCGAAGGGCACCGAGACGCTGGAGATCAACGTCAAGGGCAAGGAGACGGTCAGCCTGGGTGATTGCAAATACTCCGTGCTCGCGGTCAAGCAGACGATCAGGAGCGAGGCCGGCGAGACGCGGGACGAGTTTACCGCGCTCTACGCACCCGACCTGCAGGCAGTTGTGGCCAGGCGCTATGACGAGGGCACCAGTGCCGAAAGCGTGGTCGGCTACGAGCTGATCAAGCCGCTGCCGAATTAGGAGCTCGGCCTTCCCGCCTTGGTCGTGACATCAGCGACAGGGCGCCTCTGTCCTGCCGGCGTCAGAGGGCTCTGTGCAGTATCCTGCTACGTCGCCTCGTTCCTGTTTTGGACGACATAACTCCCTGCTCCAACGCCATCAGGCAGTCGCGCAGCACGCTTGCGTCCTGTGCGGTCTTGGCCATCGACATGGCGCCGGAATAGCTGGCGACGGCTAACGCTGCAAAGCGCTGCGGATCGGTGCCCAGCTCCCGGCCCGCCTGCTGGTCGGCGCTGATCTTGTCGGCGATCGCCTGACGCCAGGTCGAAAAAATGCCGGCAAGGGCAATGCGGAAATCCGGATCGGCAAGCGACAGCTCATGCGCCAGGTTGTTAAGCGGGCAGCCGCGCACGAAACCCTGCCGCTCCAGCTCCGCCGCGACGGCCGCGAACACGGAGCGCACGCCCTCGCGCGCTGAGGGAGCCTCCCGCACCGGTGCGATCCATGTCTCTTCTACCGCGGCGGCGACCCGCTCCTCGATCACTGCAAGCGCCAGCGCCTTCTTGGTTGGGAAATGGTGGTGCAGCGCGCCGCCGGTGACGCCCGCCGTCGCCATCAGGTCGCCCATGCTGGAGGCGTGATAGCCGCGTGCCTGAAACGCCTCCTCGGCGACATCGAGCAACTTTTTGCGCATGCCTTCGGGGTCGTTGGTGCGTTTTTGAGCCCGCGACTTTGGGCGAGCGGTTATCTCTGCTGACATCTTCAGACGATAGCAGATTGACAAAACAGGACAACCGGTCTGTTTTATAAACAGGATGACTGTCCTGTTTTGGAGATCCAGCGATGAACCTGCCTTTGAACGCCGAATCTAAATCCGATCTGCTCGCCTCGCCCGTTGTCGAACTCCGGCAATACACGCTGAAACCCGGCCGGCGCGAGACGCTGATCGGCGTCTTCGACAATCAGCTGATCGAGGGCCAGGAAACGGCGGGGATGACCATCATCGGCCAGTTCCGCGATCTCGACCGGCCGGATATGTTCGTCTGGCTGCGCGGCTTCGACGGTATGGAAGCGCGGAAAAACGCTCTGACCGCCTTCTATGACGGGCCGGTCTGGGCTGCCTGGCGCGACGCCGCCAACGCCACGATGATCTCATCCGACGACGTGCTGCTGCTGAAGCCGGCCTGGCCGAGCGCCGGCCTAGACCTCTCGGGATCGCAACGGGCAGCCACACCGGATTTCGAAAAACCAACCGTAAGCAATGATTTGCAGGCAATTGTTGTCATCAGGATTCATCATTTGCGGCCGGGCCTGGAAGCCGGCTTCGCCAGGGATTTCCAGACCGGGGCTCTTCCGGTGCTTGCCGCACTTGGCGCAAGGCCGCTCGCCGCCTTCGTCACCGAGCATGCCGAAAACAGCTTTCCGCGGCTGCCGGTGCGGGCCGGCGAAAACGTCTTCATCAGCATCACGGGTTTCGACAGCGCCGAAGCGCACGCTCGCCACGAGGCAGCCTTGGCTGCCTCCCCGGAATGGCAGGCATTCGAGCAGGCCGCGCAGCGGGAATTGGCCAGGCCCGTGGAGGTTCTGCGCCTGGCGCCGACGGCGCGATCGCTGCTCGGGCGCCGGTATGACCAACGCCGTTGAAGCGCCTATATCCGCCGGAGTCCCCTCATCTGGTTCACGCCTGAAAATGCCTGGCATGGATCACCTGATAACGCGCCGTCCATGCGGTTGCCTGCTCCAGGTCAAGGGAAACGCGAAGCAGCCGGTGATCCTCGTTCTTGCGGCCAATAAGCTGGATGCCAATCGGCAGGCCGCCTTTCGACTGGAACAGCGGCAGGCTGGCGGCCGGTTGGCCGGTGACATTGAAGATTTCCGTGAAAGGCGCAAAGCCGTAGGCCCGGCTCGCCCAAGCCTCGTAATCGAAGACAGCACCATCGCCATGGATGGCGCCAAGCCGGGGTGGCAGGTCGGCCGTGGTCGGCGTCATGATCAGGTCGAACGCATCGAAGGCTCTCGCCATCGCCAGCGAAGCGCTGTGCACGTGGTCTTGCGCCCTCAGATAGTCGGCGGCCGAAGACCGCCGAAAACAGTCGAGCGCGTGACGAGTCAGGCCTTCGATTTCGCCAGCCGCCGGCATCCGCCCGATCTCATCGGCGCGCTCGTCAACCAGCCGCGCAACCTCCGACATCCAGAAGATGCTCCAGTCCGCTCCGGCGCTGGCTTCCCGCGGGAAACGCGCCTCTGTGACCTCGTGCCCCATATCCTCGAGGAGGATTATGGCTTCCTGGAATTTTTCCCCAATCTCGGACGCGACCGGCGTGCCATCCGGCCGGTGCGCCAGGCACGCGACGCGTAGACGCTCGCCGGCGGAAGACAGCCAGTCCAGGTAGGACGGCACCGATTTCGACACGGAGTAAGGCGCTCCTTGTTCTGGACCGGCAGTCATGTCCAGCATGGCGGCGCTGTCCCGAACGGTGCGGGACAGGACGTTCTCGGCGTAGAGCCCGGCGCCGACCTGACCTCGACCAGGCCCGACAGGCGTGAGCCCGCGCGACGGCTTCATGCCGAACACGCCGCAACAGACAGCCGGCACCCGGATCGAGCCGCCGATATCGGAACCGTGGGCGACCGCCACCATGCCGCTTGCCACCGCGGCAGCAGCACCACCGCTCGAACCGCCCGCCGTCAGCGAAAGATCCCAGGGGTTCAAGGTGGGGCCGCGAAAGCTGGGCTCGGTCACGAAGTCGTTGGCAAATTCCGGCGTGTTTGTCTTTCCCAGCAAGATCAGACCGGCGGCCCGCCAGCGCCGGACGATCTCGCTGTCGGGCTTCGGCTCGGCGTCCTTGAAGTAGAGCGACGAGTGCGTCGTCGGCCACTCCCGTACATTGACGCCGGTGTCCTTGACCAGGAAGGGAATGCCGGCGAGTGCGGCTTGCCGGTTGCAGCTTGCCGCGGCGGAAAGCGCCCGGTCCGCATCGATTAGTGTCACGGCATTGATGGCGGGATTGATGCTTTCGATCGCCTCGATAGCCGCCTCGACGACCTCGATAGGCGATAATTCGCCCGAGCGAACATGCCCGGCCAGGGCGACGGCATCCAACGCCACGTATTCGGAAAGATTCATGACTGCTCTCAGCCCGGATTGCCGGTCGCTTCGAGGTCGGCTTCATTCCAGACCTTGAAATATCGGGCGATGGCTGCCGCAACCAATGCCGGATCCTCCCAATGCGAATTATGCCCGCATCGCGCCGCGCTCACGAGCTTGGCGGCAGGGATTTCTTCGAGGAGCCGCCGTTGGTGCGTTTCGTCGAAGAGAACGTCGCGCCCGCCAGCAATGACAAGCGCCGGCAGGCGCAGCGTGCGCGCCTTGTCGGTCAGATCGATGCGCCGAACCTGCTCCAGGATTGCGCGCCAAAGTGCCGCCGGCATGGCTGACGCCTCCTCCGCAGTCATGGTCAGGAAGTCCGCTGGAACCTCGGCCTCGCAGGCATGCCAATAGTCATAGAACGGATCGGCCGGCGATATCGGATCTCGAAGCGCCCGCACACCAATGGTCATCGGGTGGTCCTCACCGATCTGCGGCCGCAGCGTTCCGGCCATCAGCACCAGGCCGCCGATCATCTCGGGGTAGCGCGCGGCTGCCTCGATCGCCACCATACTGCCCAGGGAATGCCCGACCAGAACCGGCCGCTCGAGCCGCAATTGCTCGATCAAACCCGCCACGTCTTCCGCGAAATCCGCCGGGGCGAAGCCGCGTGTGCCGGCCGGCGAGGCGCCATGCCCGCGCAGGTCTGGCATGACAAGCCGGCGCCCGGCGAGATGCGGCGCCAGCAAGGAGAAGCTGCGGCTCGTGTCGGAGAAGCCGTGCACCAGCACCAGCGCGGGCTCCTGACCGTCGATTTCGACGCAGGCCGTTTCAGCGCAGCCGGGACCGACCCTGCGCTTGCGGCCGTTCCAGCCCGCCTGATCGGCCGATATCACAGGCCGAGCTGCTGCTTGACTGCATCGAGCGCGGGCTTGCCATCGAATGTGGTGACACCGGCAAGCCAGGCGCCGAGCCTATCCGGATTCTCCTTGATCGCCTTCAGGCCGGCTTCCTCCGGCTTCATGCCGTCGTTGATGAGATAGCCCATGCCGAGATTTTCGAAATCGATATCGAAGGCGAGGTTCTTCAGCAACTGCCCGACATTCGGGCACTGCTGCAGATAGCCCTTGCGCACCTGCGTCGTCACCGTCGCGGCGCCGAAGTTGGGGCCGTAGAACTTGTCGCCGCCGCTCAGATATCTGAAGTCGTACATCGTGTTCATTGGATGCGGCGCCCAGCCCTGGAAGACGATGAAGCGCCTTTCCTTGATCTCGTAGCCGACCTCGGAAAGCATGCCGGCTTCACTCGATTCGACGACCTGCCAGCCATCGAGGCCGAGCGACTTATCAGCGATGGCGTCCATCATCAGCTGGTTGGAGCCCGGCTCGATGCCGTACATCTTCCTGCCGAACTTGTCTGCGAACTTTTGCAGGTCGGCAAAATCCTTGACACCGGCCTCCCAGACGTAAGTCGGTACGGCAAAGGTGTATTTGGCGCCGACGAGATTGACGCGCACATCGTCTACCGAGCCGTCCTTCTTATAGGGCCCGTAGTAGGTGATCATCGCCGGATCCCAATAGCCAAGGAACACGTCCAAATCATTGTTCTTCAAGGATTCATAGATGACGTTGATGCCCAGAAGCGAGCTTGCCGGCTTGTAGCCGAGCGCATCGAGCAAGACGCTGGTGACGCCGGTGGTGAAGGCAAGGTCGTTCCATCCAGGCTCGGCCATGCGCACGACCTTGCATTGCTCGGGTTCAGCCGCAAAGGCCGGCTGGCTAGCCAGCAGGACGCACAGCGAGGCGCCCATTCCAAGGCTACGAAGCATTTCGGTTCTCCTCATTTCATCAACAGTGTTGACCACTCGGTTTTTATATTGTCCCGCTGGTTAATTCTTGATCTCGACGGACGAAAATGTCAACGTCGGTTTTCGATGCATGGATCCGGCCCGTGAAACTCAAGCGTCTCAGCGACATACGCCGCAAAGAGCTGCGGCAAGCTGCCTTTGCCGTGCTTCAGCGCGAAGGCATAGCTGGCGCGACCATCGAAAAAGTGGCGGCACAGGCCGGCGCGTCGAAGGGCATCGTGCTGCACTATTTCAGCAGCAAGCGGGAACTGTTCGAGCACGCCATGCGGGAATCGAACCTGGTGCTGCGTCATGCGGTGGTCGAGCGGCTGAGACAGGCGCGCACGCCAATGCAACGGATGGACGCCATCATTGAAGGCAATTTCGAGCCGCATCTTTTCCAGCCGTCCCTCTGCCATGCCTGGCTTTCGCTTTGCGCGGAGGTGCCGCGCGACGAAAAGCTGGCTCGCATCCAGAAGGTGATCCATGCGCGCATGCGCTCCAACCTGCTATCCGGCCTGCGCGGTCTGGCGCCGGCGCGCGATGCTGACGAGATCGCTTTCGGCGTCACCGCCCTGATCGACGGGCTGTGGTTGCGGCTTGGCCTGCAGCCCGGCAGCGTCACGCGTGAACAGGCCATTCATCAGGTCAAGGATTTCGTCGCTACGCGGCTGGCTGTTCGGCGCGGTGCAGCCGCTGCCGAATAGACCATCGTGCCCGACAGCCGAAGTTCATACTGTGAGATAGGCCGGCGGCTTGACGACAATCGGCGACGGCGCTGCTCTCCTTACCAGACAAGACGGCAATGCGCGGGAGTGTTGGATGAGACTAGGCGGCAAACGGGCACTGGTCACCGGCGGCTCGGACGGGATCGGGCTGGCAATCGCCGAGGCGTTTTTGCGCGAAGGCGCGGACGTGCTGATCGTCGGCCGCGACGGCAAAAAACTCGAGGCCGCCCGCAAGCAGCTCGGGGATAATGTCGAAACGCTGTCGGCCGACCTGTCGGCCAGTGCCGGCATCGATGCCGTGGTCGAGCATGTCAAACGCGGCCCGCCTGTCGATATCCTCGTCAACAATGCAGGCGTAGCGTTCCTGGTGCCGTTCGAAACCGTCAGCGAGGACCAGTTCCAGCAGTCCTTCGCACTCAACGTCACGGCGGTATTCTTCCTCACTCAGCGGCTGTTGCCGCATCTCGCGCCGGGCGCGGCTTCGGTGATCAACATCTCGTCCTATTTCGCGCACAAGATGATCCCGAAGCGGCCGTCCAGCCTCTATTCGCTGTCGAAGGGCGCGCTCAATTCGCTGACCAAGTCGCTCGCCTTCGAGCTCGGGCCGCGCGGTATAAGGGTCAACGCCATCGCGCCCGGCACGGTCGACACGGCGATGCGGCGCAGGTCGATCGAAAATCTGCCTGAGGCCGCGCAAGCCGAGCTCAAGGCCTATGTCGAGCGCAGCTACCCGCTCGGCCGCATCGGCCGAACCAGCGACCTTGCCGGCATCGCGGTCTATCTCGCGAGCGACGAAGCGGCATGGACCAGCGGCGGTATCTTTGCCATCGACGGAGGGTACACGGCGGGGTGAGGAGCGCGCGCTCTTCTTTCTCCCTTGCGGGAGAAGGAAAAGGCGCTGCTTCAACCGATTTGCATCCCCATCGTCCGCAATCTCCGCTTGAACGCGTTTGTGCAACGCGATACGCCGTTTGCAAATTGCAAACCGGAGAGACTTCGTGAGCGTGCCAGAGACCAGAACCGAAACCGACACGTTCGGTCCCATCGAGGTCGCCGCCGACCGCTATTGGGGCGCGCAGGCGCAGCGTTCGCTGGCCAATTTCAAGATCGGCTGGGAGAAACAGCCGGCCTCGATCGTGCGGGCGCTGGGCATCGTCAAGCGGGCGGCAGCGGAGGCCAATATGGAGCTGAAGCGGCTCGATCCGGCGATCGGCAAAGCCATTATCGAGGCCTCCCAGGAGGTCATCGACGGCAAGCTGAACGAGCATTTCCCGCTGGTCGTCTGGCAGACCGGTTCTGGCACGCAGTCCAACATGAACGCCAATGAGGTGATTTCCAACCGGGCGATCGAGCTTTTGGGCGGCGTCATGGGGTCGAAGAAGCCGGTGCATCCCAATGACCACGTCAACATGAGCCAGTCGTCGAACGACACCTATCCTACGGCCATGCACATCGCCTGCGCCGAACGCATCATCCACGATCTGCTGCCGGCGCTGAGACATTTGCATGCGGCACTCGAGGCCAAGACCAGGGCTTTCGCCCACATCGTCAAGATCGGCCGCACCCACACCCAGGACGCCACGCCGTTGACGCTCGGCCAGGAATTCTCGGGCTACGCGGCGCAGGTCGCCTCGTCGGTCAAGCGCATTGAGATGACCCTGCCCGGTCTGCAGGAATTGGCACAGGGCGGCACCGCGGTCGGCACCGGCCTCAACGCGCCGGTCGGTTTTGCCGAAAAGGTGGCGGCGCGCATCGCCGCAATCACCGGCATCGATTTCGTCACCGCGCCGAACAAATTCGAGGCGCTGGCCGCCCATGATTCCATGGTCTTCTCGCACGGCGCCATCAATGCCTGCGCGGCAGCGCTGTTCAAGATCGCCAACGACATCCGCCTGCTCGGCTCGGGCCCGCGTTCGGGCCTAGGCGAATTATCGCTGCCGGAAAACGAGCCGGGCTCCTCGATCATGCCGGGCAAGGTCAATCCGACCCAATGCGAGGCCATGACGCAGGTTTGCGTGCAGGTGTTCGGCAACAACGCGGCGATCAGCTTCGCCGGCAGCCAGGGCCATTTCGAGCTCAACGTCTACAATCCGCTGATGGCCTATTGTTTCCTGCAATCGGTACAGCTGCTGGCCGACGCTTCGGTGTCGTTCACCGACAATTGCGTCGTCGGCATCGAGGCCCGCGAAGACAACATCAAGGCAGCGCTCGACCGTTCGCTGATGCTGGTGACGGCGCTGGCGCCGACAATCGGCTACGACAACGCCGCCAAGATCGCCAAGGCGGCGCACAAGAACGGCACAACGCTGCGCGAGGAAGCGCTGGCCACCGGGCTGGTCAGCGAAGCCGACTATGAGCGGCTGGTACGGCCGGAGGACATGACGCACCCAGGGTAAGTTGATCGCGAAAACGTTACCTCGGTGAACAATCCGTAACCAATCCGACGTCTTTGGTGAACAGTCGGCATGCGCTAACTGGACGGCTATCCCAAGTCGTTTGGCCAAACCCTTCTGGAGAGTTACGCATGTCCACCAACACGTCCACCAACACTTCGTTTGCCGGCACCGCCTCCGGCGCCTCGGGCACGATCCTGCTCGGCCGCATCCTGCTTTCTGTCATCTTCCTGCTTTCCGGTTTCGGCAAGCTGACGGCCATTGCCGGCACCGCCGGCTATTTCGGCAGCCTCGGCCTGCCGCTGCCGATGGTGACCGCCATCGTCGTCGGCCTGATCGAACTGCTTGGCGGCCTCGCCATCCTCGTCGGCTTCCAGACCCGGATCGTCGGCTGGGTGATGGCGATCTTCACAGTCGCCACCGCACTGGTCGCCCACACCGGCTGGGACGATCAGATGCAGATGATCAATTTCATGAAAAACCTCGGCATTGCCGGCGGCTTCCTCGTGCTCGCCTCGTCGGGTGCCGGCGCCTATTCGATCGACGCCAAGCGCGGCTGAAGCGGCCCAGCATTTCCTGAACAAAGGGGCGCGGAATTTTCCGCGCCCCTTTTTCGTTGTCGGTTTATATCTGCTGGCTGGAACTCTGCTAGGATCGGCCGCCGATATCGGAGGAGACCATGCCTCGCAATGCGCTGCTCTTGCTTTCCCGGCTGCTGCTCGCCGCGCTGTTCGTGCCGTCCGGCTTCCATGCGCTTGCCGACATCGCCGGCACATCGGGCTATTTCGCCGGCCTCGGCCTGCCGCTGCCGACGCTGGTGGCTTGGGCGACAGGCCTGTTCGAGCTGATCGCCGGACTGCTCATCCTCGTCGGCTTCAAGACACCTATCGTGGCACTGCTGCTCGCTGCCTTCTGCATCGCGGCGGGCTTCATCGGCCATTATGGTCAGGGCGGCGACGATCCGACGCTGACCTTCATGCATTCGCAGATGCTGATGAAGGACATCGCCATATCAGGCGGTTTCCTCGCGCTGGCAATGGCTGGCGCCGGCGCATGGTCGGCTGACGGGCGGATGCCCAGAGCAATTGCTTCACCCAAAAGCTAGCGCTCGACTCGTCCACCTGCAGAAGTCGGCGCCGCCCCTCATCTGCCTGCCGGCATCTTCTCCCCGTATAGTGACGGGGAGAAGGAAGCTGGCCGCGACCCCGGCACCCTTTCTGCAACGCTAGGAGTAAGCGAAATCTGTTGCGAAGGGATCTTTCTCCCCGTCGCTATACGGGGAGAAATGCCCGGCAAGGCAATGAGAGGCAGCGCCAACCTGAAGCGATTGCCTTGAGGCGGAGCTAAGATTACTTGGCTGAGACAGCCTACTTCACCGTCATGCTCGGCCCGCCCTCGACTGCCAGCACCAGCCTGCGGTTGGTGACCCTTGCCAGCTGTGCCAGCCGGCCGGCCGGCCGCTCGCCGTAAAGATCGGCCAGCGCTGCCGGCAGCACCAGCGCCAGCACGCCATTGCCGCGGTTTTCCCATTTCAGCCGTGGCATGACGCCCGGCATTGCCGCGGTCAGCAAATAGACGACGCGCAGCAGTGCCGCCAGCACGCGGGCGCGTTCGAGATAGCGCGGTGTCGCCAGCCCACGGATTTCCGGAGCGGCTTCATTGAACACCCCCTCGTGGCGAAACAGGCTGACAAGCGCCAGGAAGGCGCGGCCGGGATGGTCGACGCCAATGAACGAGGCGTGGGCGATGATGTTGAGCGATTGCTTGCCGCGATATTCGGGATGGGCACGCCAGCCGATATCGGCGAGCAGGCAGGCGGCGTGGCGGTAGCGCGCTTCATCCCTGGTTTCGTCGATGCCGAAGGCGGCGAACGCCTTCCCGGTCCATTCGACAAGCTCATGCGCGTGGTCGACCGAGCGCGAGCGCAGGCGGGCAAGCTCTTCCGCCGCCGAGATCAGCGGATCGGCTTTCTGCTCGGCCTTGTCGAGCAGCGAATAGAGAAAGCCCTCGCGCACGCCCAGCGCCGAGACGATGATCTTCGAGGGCTGCATCGCCGCCATGATCTCCTGCAGCACGATGGCGCCGTAGGGCAGCAGCGAGCGGCGGTTCTTGGAGACGCCCTCGATGCCTTTGATCTTATCGATCTCGGCCTTGGCGACCTGCCGAAGGAAGTTTGCGGCGCTTTCGATGCCGATCTCGTAATGGTGCATGACGCCGAGCGGGTAGTTGGTCATTTCCATGTGCAGCCGGGCGAGGTTTCGCCAGGTGCCGCCGACCGTGTAGAAGGCCCTGCCCTGCCCGCCCTTCAGCAGCTTCGCCCGCGCCAGTTGCTCGCGCGTGATCCTAGCCGCCTGGGTCAGCGAGTTCTTCGCCATGTCCTGCAGGCGCAAGCCGCCCAACGGCAGCGTGATGCCGTCACCGATCGTCTCACCATCGATGTCGATCAGTTCGAGGCTGCCGCCGCCAAGGTCGCCGGCAATGCCGTTGGCCGGGTGGAAACCGGAGATGACGCCGAGTGCCGAATAATGGGCTTCCTCGCGGCCGCTCAGCACCTGGATCTCGGTCTTGAGCACGTCCTCGGCGCGGTGGATGAAGTCGGGGCCGTTGACGGCCTCGCGAGCGGCGGCGGTCGCCAGCACATACATGCGCTCGGCGCCGGCCTGGTCGGAAAGCGCGTGGAAGCGGCGGAACTCTTCCATCGAGCGCGTCACCGCCTCGGGATCGAGCTTTCCGGTCGAAACGATGCCGCGGCCGAGGCCGGCCAGCATCTTTTCGTTGAAAAGCAAGGTCGGCGAGCGCGCCAACCCCTCATAGATGACAAGACGGATCGAGTTCGACCCGATATCGATGATGGACAGCGGTCGGCGGTCCTGCAGCCGGCCCTGGGACGCTGAAATCATCAGCCCGTCGCTGCGTTCTGTTTCTTGCGGCGCTTGAACTGCGCGATGCGCTTGGGGGCATGCGACTTCAACGCATCGCCCCGTCCGGACAGGCTCGGATTGGTCATGAAATATTCCTGCGCGTTGAACGGTTCCTCGCCCTCTTCCAGCACGACGCGCCGGGAGGTTCCATCAGCCAATACGTCGAAACTTTGCTGGTTGTCCATGATGTTGCCGAGCATGATCTGGCCGAGCACCTGTTCATGCACAGTTGGATTGGTGATCGGCACCATGGTCTCGACGCGGCGGTCGAGATTGCGTGGCATTAGATCGGCCGAGGAGATGTAGACGATCGCCCCGTCCGATGGCAGGCCGTGGCCGTTGCCGAAGCAATAGATGCGGCTGTGCTCGAGGAAACGGCCGACGATCGACTTCACCCTTATGTTCTCCGACAGGCCGGGCACCTGCGGCCTCAGGCAGCAGATGCCGCGCACGACGAGATCGATCTCGACGCCGGCGCGGCTGGCGTCATAAAGCGCATCGATGATGATCGGATCGACCAGCGCATTCATCTTCATCCAGATGCGAGCCGGCCTGCCGTCCAGCGCGTGGCCGATCTCGTCCGAAATGTGCTTGAGAATGCGGTTGCGCAGCGTGAACGGCGATATGGCCAGCCGCATCTGCTCGGCCGGTTCGGCATAGCCGGTGATGAAGTTGAACAATTGCGCAACATCGCGCGCGATCGTCGGGTCGGTGGTGAAGAAGGACAGGTCGGTGTAGATGCGGGCGGTGACCGGGTGGTAGTTGCCGGTGCCGAGATGCACGTAATTGCGTAGCCTGCCGTCCTCGCGCCGCACGACCAGCGACATCTTTGCGTGGGTCTTCAGCTCGAGGAAGCCGAAGACAACCTGGACGCCGGCGCGCTCGAGGTCGCGGGCCCAGCGGATGTTGGCCTCCTCGTCGAAACGCGCCTTGAGCTCGACCAGCGCCGTCACCGACTTGCCGGCTTCCGCCGCATCGACCAAAGCCCGCACGATCGGGCTGTCGTTGGAGGTGCGATAGAGCGTCTGCTTGATCGCCACCACTTCCGGATCGGCCATCGCCTGGCGCAGGAACTGCACCACCACGTCGAAGGATTCGTAAGGGTGGTGGACGATGATGTCCTTCTCGCGGATGGCGGCAAAGCAATCGCCGCCGTGCTCACGGATGCGCTCGGGGAAGCGCGGATTGTAGGGCGTGAACTTCAGATCGTCGCGGGCGACGGCGACGATCTCCGAGATCTGGCTAAGCGCCAGCGGGCCGGTAAGCACGCTGATGCGGCTGGCCGAGACGCCGAGCTCGCCGGCGACGAAATCGCGCAATTCGGCCGGCATCAGCCTGTCGAACTCGATGCGGATGACCGAGCCGCGGCGTCGCCGCTTCAGCGCCGTCTCGAACAGCCGCACCAGATCCTCGGATTCTTCCTCGACCTCGATATCGCTGTCGCGGATAATGCGGAACGTGCCGGAGCCCTTGACCTCATAACCGGGGAACAGCTTGCCGATGTAGAGGCTGACCGCCTCTTCGAGCGGAACGAAGCGGACGTGATGCTTGCGATCCGGCAAGCGGATGAAGCGCCTCAGCGCCACCGGCAGGCGCAAAAGCGCGCTCATTTCCTCGCCGTTCTTGCGGTGGCGCAATTGCAGCGCCATCGAGAAACCGAGATTGGGAATGAACGGAAACGGATGCGCCGGGTCGATCGACAGCGGCGTCAGGACCGGAAACACCTGCTCCTGGAAATGGTCCTCGAGCCAGGTCTTCTCGTCCTTGGTCAGGGCATCGCGGGTGATGCTCTCGATGCCTTCCTTGTTGAGCTGCAGCATCAGCGCCGAAAGGCTGTTCTGCTGGTCCTCCTGCAGGCGCTCGACCTCGCGCAGCAATTGTTCGAGTTGCTGCTCGGGTGTGCGGCCGTCCGGGCTCTTCAGCACGATGCCCTCGCGCACCTGGCCGGCAAGACCGGCGACGCGGACCATGAAGAACTCGTCGAGATTGGCGGCCGATATCGACAGGAAGCGAACCCGCTCGAGCAGCGGATGATTGGCGTTCAGCGATTCCTCGAGCACGCGCCGGTTGAATTGCAGCCAGGAAAACTCGCGGTTGACGAAGCGGTCAGGATTGCCGCCTTCGCGGCTCGCCGCCTCGATGGTGATGAATTCGTTCTGGACCGGCTTCAGTTCGTTCATAGTTCCTGCTCTTCTCACACCTGTCCGCGGATTACGGTGTTAACCGGCTTAACTTATCCTCTGACAGGCTTTTGCGACAGTTTCATTTCATCGATCTTGCAAAGAGACGGGTTATGATCCAGATGCAACCGACAAGATCAGGAGACGACGATGGCAGGCGGTTCCATTCCCCATTTCCAGAACGATGCGGGCTATCCGGCAATCGACATCGGCGTCAAGGAATTCATGTGCACCGGCGCCAATCCGCCTTTCGATCACCCGCATGTATTTCTCGACATGGGCGACGACAATGAAAAAGTCTGCCCCTATTGCTCGACGCTCTATCGCTATTCGCCGAAGCTGAAGGCATTGGAAACGCAGCCGCCGGGCTGCCTCTATATCGACCAGGCCGCCTGATTCTTCCGCGACAAGCCTGATGCAGGAAACGCAGTCCCGGCAGGTCGTCATCGCCGGGGCGGGCGTCGCCGGGCTGACCGCGGCACTGGCCTTCGCCGACCGCGGCTATCGGATAAAACTGTTCGAACAGGCGCAGCACCTCGAGGCTGCCGGCGCCGGCATCCAGCTTTCGCCCAATGCGACACGCATTCTTCGACAATTAGGCGTACTCGATCGGCTGTTGCCGACGGCGGTGCGGCCGGAGGCGGTCGTACTCAAGGATGCCCCCACGCTGCGCGAGCTGGCGCGCGTACCGCTTGGCCAGGCAGCCGAAACGCGCTGGGGAGCGCCCTATCTCGTCGCCCACCGCGCGGATCTGCAGTCAGCGCTGATGGAGCGGATAGCCGAGCGGCCCGGCATCGAACTTGTCACCGGCGTTCTCGTCGTCAGTGCCGCCGTCAAACCCAATGGCATCGCCGCAACGATAGAGGTTGCCGGCACGGCCATCGAAACGGAAGCATCGTTGCTGATCGGCGCGGATGGCGTCTGGTCGTCGGTGCGAGAAACGCTTGCCCGCAACGCGGCCGAATTCGGTAGTAGCCGGTTTTCAGGTGAGCTGGCGTGGCGCGCCACCGTCGGTGCCGACAGCCCTGCCGGACAAACCTTTGCAGCGATCGGTGCGCCCGATTGCGTTACTGCATTCCTCTATCCCGGCTTCCATATGGTCGCCTATCCGGTGAGCCGTGGCACTGTCTTCAACCTCGCGGCCTTCACCAGGGGCGAGCGCATCGCCGAGGGCTGGTCGGGGCATGCCGACCCCGCCAGCCTCTCAAGCGCCATGCGCGATACCGCGCCGGCGCTGGTCCGTCTGGTGAGCGAGGCCGCGCCGTGGACGGCATGGCCGATCCACACCGTCGAGCAGCGGCGGTGGACGACGCCGGAAGGCATCGCGCTGATCGGCGATGCGGCGCATGCGATGACGCCCTTTGCCGCACAGGGCGCGGCGATGGCGATCGAGGACGCGGCGACGCTTGCCGGCTTCGTTGCCGCTTCGCCAGCCGATCTTGAGGGGGCGCTTGCCGCCTGGGAACAGGCGCGGCGGCCGCGCGTCGCCCAGGTCGCCCGCCGCGGCGCCGTCAACCGCCTCGCCTGGCACGCGGCCGGGCCGGTGGCGATGGCCCGCAACCTGTTCCTGGCGATGCGCTCACCCGAAAAACTCGCCGCCGATCTCGACTGGCTCTATGGCTGGCGGGCGTTGGACGATGGCGCGCGATGATACGCACGACAGGCTGGCGGGACAGCGCCCCTCTCTGTCCTGCCGGACATCTCCCCCACTTGGGGGGAGATTGGCCACCACATATTGCCTTTCGCCAATCTTCAAGGTTGCATGACCTAGCAAGGCACCGAAGCCGCTAATCTCCCCCCTCGTGGGGGAGATGTCCGGCAGGACAGAGGGGGCGCGAAGGAATGAGAGGTTAGCATTCGACAGCAATACCCCCGCCTAGTAAGAACGAGCTATGGCCAAGGTCATCCGATACGCATTTGACCCAACAAATTCGCCTCCGCTGACAGATGTCCAGAAAGCGGAAATCGCAGCGCTGAAAGCACGTTCGACGGATGATGTCGATACGAACGACATCCCTGAATTGACCGAAGAATTCTGGCAGAGCGCTGTCCGAAATCCATATTTCAAGCGGATCGGCCGGACCGCAGAACCGATTGATGAGCCTAAATAGCTAATTGTAAAGCCGCATCGACAGGCCGAGCGAGGCTGGCAGCGGGTTCCACCAGCCGGTGCGCAGGCCGGCCGTGCGCAGTGCCGCCGCCGTCCAGGTGTTGCAGCCGATCAGCGCATTGAAATGGCCATTGGCTTCGAAGAACCGGTCGAAGCGGGAATAGGCCGCATTCTCGATCGGAATGGCCCCGTTCGGCCCCTGCTGGAAGCTTGCCGCAATGTAATCGAGCAGCGCGGTAAAGCGTTCGTCGCCGATGTCGAAGCCGGCGACGTCGGGATGCGGCTCGGCGATTTCGCCGGAAATGTCGACATGCATCACCGAGGCATCGACGGTCAGCGCCTTCATCACCGGCACCGCCTTCAGCGCCGACCAGGTCGGCGTCTCCAGATAGAAGGCGCGGCCGCCCCAGCCGAAGACGACGTAGCGGACCTCCACCATGTCGGCTGTAATGCCGGCATCGACCGGGAAATGGAAGCGCCGGCGCACATCGTCGTCGACCGGGATGGCGATGTCGGTGTGGATTGGATTTTGCAGCACCAAGATACGGTGGCTTGCGCCGATCGGATCGGCAACGGCCGCCGGCCAGAGCGGGCGCGGCAGCAGCGTGCCCAGCGCTACCGCTAGCGCTATTGCAACGGCCAGCAGGCCAAGAAAGCGGGCAAGCTTCTTCATGGGAAAGGCATAGAACAAGCAATGCTCAAGGTGAAGCCTCTCCGGAACTTGCGCCACTGACAAAGCGCTTGACGCATATCCTCCCCGGGAGGATATGCTGAGGCATGTCAGATCACCTCCACGCTTCGCATCCTTCCATCATAAAGCGCCTGAAGCGCGCGCAAGGCCACCTCGCGGCGGTGCTGGCCATGATCGAGGCGCGTCGCCCTTGCGTTGATCTGGCGCAGCAGCTTCATGCCGTCGAAAAAGCGATCAGCAGCGCCAAGCGCGAGCTGATCAACGACCACATCGAGCATTGCCTGACGGACAGCGTAGAAACCGGCGGCAACTCGCTGGCGGAACTCAAGCAGCTGGCGAAATATCTATGAATGCCATCGTAGCCCGCATTCTGGACTGGCTCGGGTTCGGCTCGCACGCCGCACATCATCACGGCGGTCACAGTCCGCACGGTCACACCCATGGCGTCATCGATGCGACAATTGCCACCACCGATCGGGGCATCTGGGCAATCAAATGGTCGTTCGTAATCCTGGCCATCACCGCGGCATTGCAGATGGTCGTGGTTGCGTTGTCGGGAAGTGTGGCATTGCTGGCCGACACGATCCATAACATCGGCGATGCGACCACGGCGATCCCGCTATGGATTGCGTTCGTGCTGGCGCGGCGCAAGCCGTCGCGGATCTTCACCTATGGCTTGGGCCGGGTCGAGGATCTGGCCGGCATTATCATCGTGCTCATCATCCTGTTCAGCGCTGTAGTCGCCGCCTACCAAGCCATCGACAGGCTGATTAATCCACAAGTGGTGACACACCTCGGCTGGCTGACGGCGGCGGGCATTGTCGGCTTCCTCGGCAACGAGGCGGTTGCCGTGTTCCGTATCCGCGTCGGTCGCGAAATCAACAGCGCGGCACTGATTGCCGACGGCTACCACGCCCGCACCGACGGACTTACCAGCCTTGCCGTGGTCATCGGAGCCATCGGCGTCTGGCTCGGCTTTTCCTTGGCCGACCCGATCGTCGGCCTGCTGATCACGATTGCGATCTTCGGTATTGTCTGGCAATCGGCCCGCTCGGTGCTGACCCGCATGCTGGATGGAATCGAACCCGGTGTGATGGATGAAATCCGACATGCCGCCGAGCATGTTCCGGGCGCGCATATTGTCGATGCCAAGGCGCGCTGGGTCGGTCATAGATTGCACGCCGACATCGCAATTGCCGCAAACGAAACCCTGCCGCTGTCGGAAGCGAACAAGATCGCGGCAGCGCTGAAGGACGAACTGTCCCAGCATATGCCAGCCCTGGCCGAGGCGAATGTGCGGTTTTCAACCGGACATGGAGAGAACGACCATCCGCGCCCTCACGAGCACACGCATGACCACGGCCAAATGCACTGACGCTCGCCCATTTTTTGCTAGTCTCGTCCGATGTTCCAGACCCTCGTCGAATTTCAGCGCACGATCTACCTGACGCTCGGCGAGCAGATCAAACTGCTTTCGGCCGGAGGCAATTGGCTGGCGTTCATGGCCTTCCTGCCAATGGGCGTCGTGTTCGGGGCTGCCCATGCGCTGACGCCGGGTCACAGCAAGGCCGTCCTGGCGACTTATCTTGCCGGTTCGGATGCGAAGGTCTCGCGCGGCCTGCTCGTATCTATCACGCTGTCGTTCACGCATGTGACGATTGCCGTTCTGATTGCGGCTCTCTCGTTACCACTGGTCTCAATAGCATTGGGCAGCGTCGGCCGCGCTCCGCTTCTGGAGCATATCAGTCGCGGGCTGCTCGGCCTCATTGGCGTCTCGATGCTCTGGCGCGCTTTGAGCCACAGCCATCACCACAGACACGAGGGCGAGGCTGTCGGCGTCATGGCAGGCCTGATCCCATGCCCGCTGACGCTTTTCGCGATGACTTTCGCCATCTCCAGGGGTGTTCCGGCAGCGGGCGTCCTGTTTGCCATCACCATGATGGTCGGCGTGGCGGTGACGCTGTCCTGCGTTGCGGTGTTGTCGATCCTGTTTCGGGAACGGCTTGTACAGTTTTTCGCGCGCCAGCCACGGCTGTTCGAAACCATCTCCCGGGCCATCGAGGGCGCCGCCGGTCTCGCCCTTGCCGGAGTCGCTGTCTGGCAGATCACCTCAGCTTGAGGGAAAATTTGGCCCCAGCCACTGCATGGCGTCCGGGCCGGTGCAGCGGTTGGAACGAGCCTAGGCGACGCCGGTCATGTCACATCGATCACGACCATCAGCCCGCCGCCGCCCTTCTCCTCGACATTGTTGTTCGTGGTGTGATGCGGGATATGGCAATGGATCAGCCATTTGCCCGGACGCTGCGCCTTCCAGATCACGTCGTAGCGCTGACCCGGCCCGACATTGACCGTATCGGCAAGGAAACGACCCGAGGCAGGGATCGTCTCGCCGTCGCGGGCAATGACCTCGAACGGCCCGCCATGGATATGCATCGGATGGATGAAGCCGTTGTTGGTGCCGATGAACCGCACCTTGAGCGTCTCGCCGACCTTCATCGGGATCGTCTCGGTCGAGGGATAGGCCTTGCCGTTGATGGTGAAGAAATTCGGCATGCCGCCCTCCATCGGCATCGACGGGTAGGTCAGCCCTTCCCGCACCAGCCACTCCTGAAGCTCGATGACGTAATCATGGTCGGCCGCGACCTCATCGGCGGGATTGGCGGGATCGATGATCAGCGCACCGTAGAGGCCGAGCGCCTGGGTCCGGTCCGGCTTGGCATGGGGGTGGTAGAAATAGGTTCCGTGCTGGGTTGCGGTGAATTCGTATGAATAGGATTGGCCGGGCTCGATCGGCGCCTGCGTGATCTCGGACGGCCCATCCATCTGGTTCGGCAGGATCAAGCCATGCCAATGCACCGTCGTTTCCTCAGGCAGGCCGTTGGTGACGTTGATCCTGACCCGGTCGCCCTGGCGAATGTGAATTCGCGGGCCGGGAATCTGGCCATTATAGGCATAGGCGTCGACCGCGACGTCCGGCAGGATCTGCCAGCGGACCACCGAAGGCCGGAGCTCGAACACCTTGATGCCGTTCTCCATCCGAAACGGCAGGTCCTGGTCACCCTTTGCCGTCAGGCCATAAGAGGCGGCCACGAGGCGCGGATCGGTTGCTGCCATGTCGCGCATCGTATCGGCCGGCGTGTCGCGATCCATGATCATGCCTTGCGGCATGATCACCCCGCCGACGTCGCGTGCCGACAGCGTCAGGTTCAGCCAGTTCGCCGGCGCGACCATGCCGATGGCGAGCGCCAGCAGGGAGACGGCACCTAGGGCAGCGACCTGCGGCGTCGTGGCATCTGTCTCCATGTGATGGCCGCCGCCTTTGCCTTTGTGGGAAGCCATATCGTGGCGCTGTCCGCGACGGCCACTGGCGTCGGCCTGCTGCATCTGCATCTGCGCATGTTGCCTCGTGGCAGGCTGCTCTCGACCATCGATGCCGGCTGCCTGCGCGCGCTGCGTCATCAGCCCATGCTTCAGCCCCCGGGCGACCAGCCAGACATTGGCCGGGTAGGCAAGCGCAAAGCCGGCGATGACACCGATCGACATTACACCCCAGAACAAAAGCTCCGTCGGTTCCATCGCGCGCATGTCGCGGCCCATCATCAGAAAACTCATGACCGGCGCCATGCCGGCCATCATGAAGTTCATCGAGATGAATTCGGGCAGGAAGCTCTTGCGCACGTTCTCCCAATAGGTGCCGCCCATCATCGATTTCATGAACAGCGACTGGAAGATGAACAGGCCGAAGGCAAAGCCGGCGAGATATTCGACGATCAGGTCGATCCACATCGGCAGGCCGAGCGCCGCCGTGACGGCGGCGGCAAGAATGATGCCGGTGGCATCTCCGGCGACGCAGTGGATGGTGGAGCCGACGCCCTGCTTCCAGAGCGGCCGGGTGAAGAGTTCATGCTCGCCCGGCCGGGGCTCCTTGTCGGCGAGCACGTAGAGCAGCAAGCCGAGCGGACCCATATAGAGGGTAACCAGGATGAAGCCCCATTTCATCACCACCGGCTCGGGATTGTTGCGATATTGGTCGAAGCCGACATAAAGCGTCGAAGCCAGCGCCAACGCGAACCAGACGACGAGGAAATAATCGATCGGTTGGATGAGCATCAGGATGAACCCTTGACCTGTCGCCGCACGCGCCCACGCGGCTTGTTATACAACTCCTAATGGCAACAAACGCGGCTGGCGCGCTTATGATCCGCGTCGGCCGTGCGCTGTTCAGGCAGGCCAATTTTTCGTTGTAACCGACTGATCTGCTGACGCCTGCCCGCAGCTCATTTCCGGAACTTTCAGTCTTATCATTGCGGCTCTCCTCTAGTGGGGTCGTTATGAGGCTTCCCATCACAGGAAGGTCAAGGGCTTTTGAGCCACCTCAAATCATCGCCGCCGTGCCGAGGCAGCACATCGCAAATTTGCCTCTTGACCTTCCCGTGATGGGAACCTTTATGTCGTGTGGCAACTGCCCGGTTGGAGTTGCAAGCCCATGACTGCCGTCACTCCTCGAATCCCAGACGAGCCTGTTTCCGCTCCCGCGATTCAGATTGGCACCGAGGGCATGACCTGCGCCTCCTATGTCGCCGGCTGGCATGACGTGACCGAGGCTAATGTCAATCTGGCTACGGAGCGTGCCACCTGAGTTATACCGCGTGCCGACGCGCGTGACCTTAATCTCGGAGACAACACATGGATCGACGCAGTTTTCTGGCGGCAGGCGTTGCCACGGTTCTCGCCAGACCGCGCGCCATCGCCCAGATGAAGATGGACGAGATGCCCGGCATGGATATGGGCGGTCACGCGGGTCACGACATGGGCGCGGCACCAAAAAGCGCGGCCATGCTGCCTGAGGGCCAGGCGTTGCGCGAGTTGCCGCTGCTAGCCAATGAAGCCAATGCGCCGCGCCTGTTCAGAGCAAACCTCACGGCTGAACCCGCCATGGTTCGCTTTGCAGAAGGGCTCGACACGCCAATCCTTGGGTACAATGGCATGAGCCCGGGGCCATTGATCGAGGTGACTGAAGGCGACCGTGTCGAGATTGCATTCACGAACCGAATTCCTGAAGAGACGAGCACCATCCATTGGCATGGCATGCCGGTTCCGGCTGACCAGGATGGCAATCCGATGGACCCCGTTGCGACGGGCACGGAGCGCACCTACAGCTTCGAACTGCCCGAAGGAAGCGCGGGTTCGTATTGGTACCATCCGCATCCACACGGCAAGACGGCCGAGCAGGTCTATCGCGGACTTGCCGGCGCGTTCGTGGTCAAGCCGAAGGCGGACCCGATCCCGGCCGAGTATGGCGACACTGTGCTGGTGTTCACAGACCTTCGCCTTGCCGCCGACGGCACCATGCCGGACAACACCATGGTCGATTTGATGAACGGGCGCGTCGGCGATCACGTGCTGGTCAACGGACAGAAAAATCCCGCGCTATCGGTCCCGTTTGGAACAAAGCGGCGATTTCGGTTCTACAACGCGACTAACGCTCGCTTTTTGCGGCTCTCCTTCGACGGCGCACCCATGACGATCATCGGCACCGATGGCGGTCTGCTGGAGGCGCCGGTGGCAGCCAAGGATGTCCTGCTCAGCCCGGCGGAACGCCTTGAACTGATCGTCTCGTTTGAGAAGCGCGGCCCCGTCACCCTGAACACGCTCGACTACGATCGCGGCTGGATGGGCGCAGGCCGCCCCGCCGATGCAGGCCTGACATTGCTTACGGTCAATGTTTCGGACACACCTGCAGAGGCGTTTCCTCCGCTGCCGGAAAAGCTTCGACCAATTGCACAACTTGGCACCCCTGCCGTCAGCCGGCGTTTCGTGTTCACCGAAACGATGACGATGAGCGCGACGGATATGCAGATGGGCTTCCTGATCAACGGCGCGGCGTTCGACATGGGCCGCATCGACGTGGTGTCGAAAACAGGACAGGTCGAGCTCTGGGAAATCGTCAACAATGCCGACATGGACCATCCGTTCCATGTTCACGGGACGCAGTTCCAGGTGGTCGAGCACGAACGTGGTGGGCAGGTCTCGAAACCGGCCCATCTCGCCTGGAAGGACACGGTCAACGTGGCGCGCGGCGAGACGGTGCGGCTCTTGCTGCGCCAGGATCGCCCCGGGCGGAGGATGTATCATTGCCACATCCTGGAGCACGAGCAGCTTGGCATGATGGGCGTCATCGACGTGCAGGCATAGCCGGTCGCTCGACGTGGCTGCACTGGCAATCTATGGCGCCCTGTTCACCAGCGCATTCCTCGCCGCAACCATCTTGCCGATCTCGTCGGAAGTGATGCTCGCCGGCTTGGTTGCCGCCGAACGTGGCGATCCGGTGCTGCTTTTTGCGATCGCCACAATCGGCAACACGCTCGGCTCGGTGGTGAACTGGATGCTGGGGCGTGGCATCGATACGCTGCAATTCAAGCGATGGTTTCCTATCACTCGTGAACGATACCAGCGGGCGAGCCGGACCTTTCGCCGCTTTGGCGCGTGGTTGCTCCTATTCGCCTGGCTGCCGGTCGTCGGGGACGCCTTCACCGTCGCGGCAGGCGCGGCCCGCATGCATCTCGGCGTATTCGTGATGCTTGTCGCATTGGGCAAGGCTGCACGATATGCGGTGATCGTCGCAGGAGGATTGTGGCTGCTAAGATAGTTCCCGATGTTCGCCATCGACCAAAGGGCAGATCCTCCCGAGCATCACCGCTCGTCGAATACGGCCCGAGCAAGACAGAGAGCCCGGTCCGCCGGTCTTGTCCCGAACCGTACAGGATCAGTGCAAGATCTGCGACAGGAACAGTTTCGTGCGCTCATGGCGCGGGTGGTCGAAGAACTCGGCCGGCGTGTTCTGCTCGACGATCTGGCCTTGGTCCATGAAGATCACCCGGTTGGCGACTTTGCGCGCAAAGCCCATCTCGTGGGTGACGCAGAGCATGGTCATGCCCTCCTCGGCCAGCCCGACCATCGTCTCCAGCACTTCCTTGATCATTTCCGGGTCGAGCGCCGAGGTCGGCTCGTCGAACAGCATGATGCGCGGGTTCATGCACAGCGAGCGGGCGATCGCCACGCGCTGTTGCTGGCCGCCGGAAAGCTGACCGGGATATTTGTTGGCCTGTTCCGGAATCTTGACGCGCGTGAGGAAATGCATGGCGATTTCCTCGGCCTGCTTCCGCGGCATCTTGCGCACCCAGATCGGCGCCAGCGTGCAATTCTCCAGGATGGTCAAGTGCGGGAACAGGTTGAAGTGCTGGAACACCATGCCGACCTCTCGGCGCACCTCGTCGATCTTCTTCAGATCGTTGGTCAGTTCCTTGCCGTCGACTATGATCTTGCCCTTCTGGTGTTCCTCCAGCCGGTTGATGCAGCGGATCATCGTCGATTTGCCGGAGCCAGACGGGCCGCAGATGACGATGCGCTCGCCGCGCATCACCTTCAGATTGATGTCCTTCAGCACATGGAATTCGCCGTACCATTTGTGCATGGCAATGATGTCGATGGCGACATCGGTGGTGGAAATGTGCATCTTAGCGGCATTGACCTTGATCTCTTCCGCGCTGACGGCGTTTTCTATGGCCATAACAAGGTCCCCTTTTTAGCGTTTGTGGCCGGTGTCGAGACGGCGTTCCGTGTACATTGAATAGCGCGACATGCCGAAGCAGAACAGCCAGAAGATGAAGGCCGCGAACACCAGGCCGGATCTGGCCGTCTGCGGCGTCGCCCAGTTGGCGTCGGAGAAGTTCTGTTTGACGATGCCGAGCAGGTCGAACATCGAGATGACGATGACCAGGCTGGTGTCCTTGAACATGCCGATGAAGGTGTTGACGATGCCGGGAATGACCAGCTTCAGCGCCTGCGGCATGACGACCAGACCCATCTTCTGCCAGTAGCTGAGGCCGAGCGAGTCGGCGCCCTCATACTGGCCTTTGGGGATCGCCTGCAGGCCGCCGCGCACCACTTCGGCCATGTAGGCGGCGGCAAACAGCGACACGCCGATCAGCGCGCGCAGGAACTTGTCGAAGCTGACGCCGGCCGGCAGGAACAGCGGCAGCATCACGCTGGCAAAGAACAGCACCGTAATCAGCGGGATGCCGCGTACCGTCTCGATGAAGATCACGCACAGCAGCTTGACGATCGGCATGTTCGAGCGCCGGCCGAGCGCCAGCACGATACCGATCGGCAGCGACACGGCAATGCCGACGAAGGACAGGCTGAGCGTCACCAGCAGCCCACCCCAACGCGACGTCTCGACATGCGGCAGGCCGAACATGCCGCCGACCAGCAGAACGAAGGCGACGACCGGCAGCGCCAGGAAGAGAAGGATGGCGTTCAGCCCTTTGCGCGGTACGCGCGGTATGAGCAAAGGCACCAGCAGTGCCACGAACAGAATGGCCACCACGATCGGCCGCCAACGCTCCTCGACAGGATAGGTGCCGAACATGAACTGGCCGAACTTGGCGTTGACGAATGCCCAGCAAGCACCGGTCCAGCCATCTGGCTGGATGCCGCCTTGCGCCACGGTGGCGCAGACCGAGCGGTCCGGTCCGGTCCACTGGGCGTTGATGAAGGCCCAATTGATGATTTGCGGCAGGATCATAGCGACCAGCGCGATGCCGACGATGGTCAAGATGGTGTCGCCCGTGGTGGCAATCAGGTTCTTGCGGATCCAGGCGGTGAGGCCACGCTCGCTCGACGGCGCCGGCTGCGCCAGCGTCATCTCCGTCCGCACCCAGGACATGTCGTGTTCCTGCATGGCCCTACCTCTCCACCAGCGCCATCCTGGCATTGACGACGTTCATGATCGCCGACGTGATCAGGCTGAGCGCGAGATAGACAGCCATCATGATCACCACGCCTTCGACCGCCTGCCCGGTCTGGTTCAAGACAGTGCCGGCAGTCGCCGTCAGGTCCGGATAGCCGATGGCGATGGCGAGCGAAGAGTTCTTGGTCAGGTTCAGATACTGGCTGGTCAGCGGCGGAATGACGATGCGCATCGCCTGCGGCACGACGACAAGCCTGAGGATCGATCCCGAGCGCAGCCCGAGTGCCGCGGCCGCCTCGGTCTGGCCCGTGCTGACGCCCCTGATGCCGGCGCGCACGATCTCGGCGATGAAGGCGGCCGTATAGCAGGACAACGCCAGATAGAGCGACAGGAACTCCGGCCTGACCTGAAAGCCACCGACCAGGTTGAAGGTCGATTGTTTCGGGAATTCGAAGCTCAGCGGAAAGCCGCTCAGCGCGTAAGCCAGCAGCGGCAGGCCGACGATCAACGCTATGGATGTCCAGAGCACCGGGAACGGCTGACCCGTCGCCATCTGCCGCTGTCGCGCCTTGCGGGCGACGAACCAGGCCATGGCAATGCCGAGGAGCAGAGCGACCAGGATCAGCCAGGAGCCTTCGCCCCAGACAGCGCGCGGAAAATAGAAGCCGCGCTGGTTGAGAAAGGAGCCGAACGGCAAATTGATGCTCTCGCGCGGCGGCGGCAGCACAGCAAGCACGCCGGAATACCAGAAGAAGATGACCAGCAGCGGCGGGATGTTGCGGAAGACCTCGACGTAGACAGTGCAGATCTTCCTGATCAGCCAGTTGCGCGACAGTCGGCCGATGCCGACGATGAAACCGATAATGGTGGCGGTGATGATGCCGAAGACGGCAACGATCACGGTGTTGATAAAGCCAACCAGGATGGCTCGGAAATAGGTCGAATCCGACGAATAAGCGATCGCGCTTTCGCTGATATCGAAGCCGGCGCGGCCCTTGAGGAAGCCAAAGCCGGAAGCGATGTGCAAGCGCGTCAGATTGACGAGGACGTTGTGGGTAACCCACCAGACCCCGGCTACAAGCAGGACGAGGACCACTGCCTGAAAGAATATACCGCGGACGCGAGGATCATTGATGAAGGAACCGCGGCTTGGCTCCTCGCGAAGAACTTCCTGCGATGCCATTCGACAGTCCCCTGGAAAGAGAGACCGGAAGGCAGACGATCTGCCTTCCGGATCCATTTTCGATCAGCGGATCGGCGGAGCGTATTGCAGGCCGCCCTTGGTCCACAGCGCGTTGATGCCGCGCGCGATCTTCAGCGGGCTGCCCGAGCCGACATTGCGCTCGAACATCTCGCCGTAATTACCGACGGCCTTGACGATGTTGACGACCCAATCGTTGGAGACCCCGAGATCGGTGCCGATCTTGGTGTCGGCTTCCTGGCCGAGCACGCGCTTGATCTCGGGACTATCCGAGTTCTTCATCTCGTCGACATTGGCCTTGGTGATGCCCAGTTCCTCGGCGTCGAGCAACGCGAAATAGGTCCACTTGACGATGTGGTACCATTGGTCGTCGCCCTGGCGTACGGCCGGCCCAAGCGGTTCCTTGGAGATGATTTCGGGCAACACGACGTGGTCGGCCGGCGCACCGAGCGTCAGGCGGATGCCATAGAGGCCCGACTGGTCGGTGGTGTAGACGTCGCAGCGGCCGGCGTCATAGGCGGCGTTGACCTCTTCCAACTTTTCGAAGACGACCGGGTTGTACTCCATCTTGTTCGACTTGAAATAGTCGGCAAGGTTGAGTTCGGTCGTGGTGCCGCTCTGCACGCAGACCGCCGCGCCCGAAAGCTGCAGCGCCGAGTTCACGCCCGGAAGCTTCTTGGCGTTGATCATGAAGCCCTGGCCGTCATAATAAGTCGTGCCGACGAAGTTCAGGCCGAGTGCGGTGTCGCGATTGATGGTCCAGGTGGTATTGCGCGACAGGATGTCGATCTCGCCCGACTGCAGAGCGGTGAACCGCTCCTTGGCGCTGAGCGGCGTAAACTTCACCTTGGTGCCATCGCCGAACACGGCGGCCGCCACAGCGCGACAGAAGTCCGCGTCGATGCCTTGCCACTCACCCTTGTCGTCCGGCGCCGAGAAGCCGGCCAGACCGGTCGAGACGCCGCATTGGATGAAGCCCTTCGCCTTGACATCGTCGAGCGTGGCCGCCGAGGCCGCCGAAGCCGCCAATCCAAACGCGGCGGCGCCCAAAATGCCGATTGCAATGTGTTTCATGACCCACAGACCCTTTTCTGTTTTTTCCAGGCGAACCTGACTTTTTCCCGTGTGAACGCAGCTATGTATTCCGGCCCGTTACCGGAATCCCGCATCGTAACCGACGCGCTGCCTCCCATTCACGAACAACATCGAAGGCGATTATTCCTGTGAGGTCAAGGGAAATGACCAAATCCGAAAGACTTTGAAAACCCACCGCCTGAAATGCCTGAAATTGCAGACAAACGCGCTCGCAAATTGGTCAGCGCGCCAATAAAGCCGGCAAAGTCCGACCGTGACTTGCCAAGCGCACCTAGCAGCCGCCCAGAGGATCTACGGCGCACTGCTGAATTGGCATATTCAAGACCTTGGCCTGGCGAGTGCGGTGCGGTTGCGCGGCCAATGCCGCCGCACTATGGCTAACGACCTACCCATGGGACGAAAAGCAATGGCAAAAGACGGCAGCGAGACGGGCATCAACACGCGGCTCGCCCATTCCGGCAACAACCCGCATGACTATTTCGGCTTCGTCAATCCGCCGGTGGTGCATGCCTCGACCGTGCTCTATCCCAACGCGGCGACGATGGCTTCACGCAGCCAGAAATACACCTACGGCACGCGCGGCACGCCGACCACCGATGCGCTGAACAGCGCGATCGATGCGCTGGAAGGCTCCGCCGGCACGGTCGCGGTGCCATCGGGCCTGGCCGCGGTGACGCTGCCGCTGCTCGCCTTCCTGTCGGCCGGCGATCATCTGTTGATCGTCGATTCCGTCTATCATCCGACCCGCAACTTCGCCGACACGATGCTGAAGCGGCTGGGCATCGAGGTCGAGTATTACGAACCGCGCATCGGCGCCGGCATCGCAGCGCTGATCAAGCCCAACACCAGGGTGGTGCTCACCGAATCGCCGGCTTCCAACACTTTCGAGGTGCAGGACATACCGGCCATCGCCAAGGCAGCACATGCCGCCGGCGCCATCGTCATGATGGACAACACCTGGGCGACGCCGCTCTACTTCCGCCCGCTCGATCACGGCGTCGACATCTCGATCCATGCGGCGACGAAATACCCTGCCGGCCATTCCGACGTGCTGCTCGGCACGGTCTCGGCCAATGCAGCCTGCTGGAATCAGCTTTGCGAGACCTTCAACACGCTGGGCTGCTGCGCCGGACCAGACGACGTCTACCAGGTGCTGCGCGGCCTGCGCACGATGGGCGTGCGGCTGGAGCGCCATCAAAAGAGCGCGCTTGCTCTCGCCGGCTGGCTGGAGAGCCAGCCGGGCGTGGCGCAGGTGCTGCATCCGGGGCTGCCCAGCCATCCCGACCACGCTTTGTGGAAGCGCGATTTTTGCGGATCGAGCGGCATCTTCTCTATCGTTCTTGCAGGCGGCGGACAGAAGCAGCAGCACGCCTTCCTCGACGCGTTGAAGTTTTTCGGCCTCGGCTATTCGTGGGGCGGCTATGAGAGCCTTGCCGTGCCGGTATTCCTGGGCGACCGCACCATCGCCAAGGGCCCGTATGACGGGCCGCTGGTGCGCCTGCAGATCGGGCTCGAGGATGTCGAGGATTTGAAGGCCGACCTGGCGCGCGGGCTGGCGGCTGCCGCAGAGGCCTGAGCCAGCACCTTTCCAGGCTGAGCCAGGAAATCGGCGTAACAGCCTGGAAAAATTGCGATCCTGAGCGATGTCATGGCGACCGACCAGCCGATGATACGGCGTCTACAAAATAGAAACGCCGGTGTGGTGGAGGCGGTAGAATAGCCTCTGCCGGCGCTTGATGCGGATCGAGGCTGGCCGGCGGATTGGTCGGGAACCTTTTGCCGGCCGATGCATCCAATGTCGCGATGAGAAGCCTATCAGGAGATCGGCCATGCCTGCTGCGTTGACGGCAACGCCCGCCGCTTCCGGCGACATGCAGCTTGTCGGCCGCGCGCTGGCACGCGATGGCGATGCATTCCGCACCATCATCAAGACGCACAACCAAAGGCTCTACCGCATCGCCCGCGGCGTTGTGCGGAACGACAGCGAGGCCGAGGACATCGTCCAGGAGGCCTATGTCAGCGCCTTTGCCCATCTCGAGGCCTTTCGCGGCGATGCCTCGCTCGCCACGTGGCTGTCGCGTATCGTGATCAACGAAGCGCTCGGCCGCTTGCGCAAAAGGCGGCGAATGGTAGCGATGCCTGAAAACCCGCAAGCCGAAATCATCCGGTTTCCCCTCAACCCGAGCGACGATCCGGAGCGGACGATGGCGCAACGGCAGATCCTTGAGCTTGTCGAACGGGCAACCGACAGTCTTCCCGATGTCTACCGGATGGTGTTCGTGGCGCGCGTCATCGAAGGATTGAGCATCGAGGAGACCGCCGAACTGCTTGGCGTGCGACCAGAAACCATCAAGACCCGGCTGCACCGCGCCCGTGCGCTGGTGCGCAAGGCGCTGGACGACCAGATCGGCCCGGTGCTGCCCGACGCCTTTCCGTTCGCGGGCCGGCGCTGCGAACGGCTGACCAATGCCGTGATGCAGCGGCTTGGTCTTTCCGGATAGGTCGCGCCGATTTTCGCGGGAACGTTTGCCGGCGACCTGCATCCAATGAGCGTCACTGAAAACGAAGCCCGATGCAGCTCCGCGTCGGGGTGAAGGAGAGCATCATGTTTATTCGACCGACCGCGGCACTGGCCGCATTTTTGCTGCTTAGCGCAGCGCCCTTGTCGCAAGCTGCCGACAAGCCGACCGATCCGCAGATCGCGCATATCGCCTACACAGCGGGCGTGCTTGACGTCGAAGCGGCCAAGCAGGCGCTGAAGAAATCGAAAAACAAAGAGGTCGTGGATTTCGCCAAGGACATGGTGCAAGATCACGAGGCGGTCAACAAACAGGCTCTCGACCTGGTCAAGAAGCTCAAGGTCACGCCTGAGGACAATCCGACCAGCAAGGCGCTGACCAAGGCGGCGGCCGAGGAACGTACCAAGCTTGCCAAGCTCAAGGGTGCGGCGTTCGACAAGGCCTATGTCGCCAGCGAAGTGGCCTACCACAAGCAGGTCAACGGCGCGCTCGAAACGCTGCTGATCCCGTCGGCCAGCAATGCCGAGCTGAAGAGCCTGCTGGAAACCGGCCTGAAAATATTCCAGGGCCACGAACAGCACGCCGAGCACGTCGCCGGCATGCTGAAGTGAGGATAGGGCCAATGGTGTCGAGGCGGCATCTGTGGGTCGCGCTGGCGCTGACCATCGGCGCCGCGCCGGCCAAGGCCGAAACCATCGAGGTGACGATCGACAAGCTTGTGTTTTCGCCGGCAAGGATCGAGGCGAAGGTCGGCGACACAATCAGGTGGGTGAACAAGGACGTGTTCGCCCACACGGCAACCGTCAACGGCGGCTGGGAAGTGATGATCCTGCCGAAGAAGGCGGCGAGCCTGACGGTGAAGAACGTGGAATCAGTCGATTATTTCTGCCGCTTCCATCCGAACATGAAAGGCCATCTCACGGTGACGTCGCCCTGACAGGCTACTGCATGTCGCGCAAAAGTGTGCAGCGGTTTTGCGATAACGACATGCATAAACAAGAGCCTAAAGCGCGTCGCATGAGGCGGGTCGAATGCGACGCGCTTTTAGGCCGCCAGCCATGCCGTCCCTACAAGAAGCGTGACCAGCGTCAATGGCAGGCCGACCTTGAAGAAGGCGATGAAGCCCAGCGGTTTGCCGGAGACCCGCGCGTGCTCGGCAACGATCAGATTGGCGACCGAGCCGAGCAGCGTGAAATTGCCGGCCAGTGTCGAGCTCATGGCGACGACCAGCCAGGCCCGCTCGGGGTTTTCCAGTCCGGGCACGAACGGCTTCAGCGCCAGCACGGCCGGGACATTGCTCATGATGTTGGACAGCACTGCGGTGAAGCCGGACAGCCGCCAGACATCATTTAGTCCAAGGTCTTTTGCCGAAGCGATGATGTCGGGCGTAAGCAGCGTCTTCTCCGCCCCGGCGACGACGATGAAAAGCCCGGCGAACATGAACAGCAGCGGCCCATCGATCTCGCGATAGATGCGCTCAGGCTTGATGGCGCGGGTCAGCAACAGAATCGCGCCGCCGATCAGCGCCGCCTTGGCAACGGGAACGCCGGCAAAGAAGGCGACCGCCAAACCGATACAGACGACCACCGCCTTGAGCACCTGCCCCGGCAGCATGCGACCGCGATAGACTTCGGGGCTGAGCTCGGCCTTGCGCGAAAATTCGGCGCGGTAGACGATGCGGATGATGACGATGACGGCGACGAGGCCGAACAGGGCCACCGGCGCAAGCGCCGCCGAGAAGGCCGGATAGGAAATCCCCGACAGGGCGCCGATGACCATGTTCTGCGGATTGCCGGTGATGGTGGCGACACTGCCGCAATTGGATGCGGTCGCCGTGGCGATCAGGTAGGGCACCGGGTTGCGGTTGATGACGCGGGTGACGTGGACGACGATTGGCGCCATGACCAGGCAGATGGCGTCGTTGACGAGGAATGCCGACAGGACGCCGGTCAACAGCGTCACCATCACCAGCAGCATGAACGGCGCATGCGCATGCTCGATGGCGAACCCGCCGAGCGCGCGAAAGGCGCCCGACACTTTCAGATGCGCCACGACGATCATCATGCCGAGCAGAAGCGTGATGGTGTCGAAGCTGATGGCGCGGTAGGCGTCTTCCATGTCGAGCGCGCCGATGGCGATCATCGCCGCACCGCCGAGCAGCGCGATGCCTGCCCGGTCGAGGCGCAGCCCGGGTACCCTGCCGACGGCAACGCCGGCATAGGTCAGGACAAGGACCAGCAGTGCCGCCGCGCCCATCGCTGTCATGTTTCGGAAATCCTGTGCGACTGGCGAGTGAACGTGTCCGGAATGGACCTAAAAATATTGGCGATCCCGACAGGATTCGAACCTGTGACCATCGGCTTAGAAGGCCGGTGCTCTATCCAGCTGAGCTACGGGACCGCTGGCCGGCCGCATGACCGGCGGATTGTGCCGGCAGGGCCGGTATGGGATCAATGCGTCCAGGGCGTCCTGCGGTCATAGCGGAAATTCTCCGCATAGGAAATCTGGCGGCGCTTGATTTCCTTCGGCTCCTCGACGCGGAAAGCCAGCCCTTCCTTCTCGGCATAGGCGACCGCCTCTTCTCTTGTGTCGAAGGTCAGCCTGATCTGGCTTCGCATGTCGCCGGACGTGGTGTAGCCCATCAGCGGATCGATCTTCTTGCGCTGCTCCGGATCGAATTCCAGCACCCAATAGCCGGTCTTGGCCTTGCCGGACTGCATCGCGGTTTTGGCTGGGCTGAAAATGCGGGCTGACATGACCACCTCATTGCTGGTTGCAAGCACACGACCCCGACACCAGATTACTGTTCTCTGGCCATGCACTAGCCCGTCATTACTGCGCAATGCCGCCGGCAGCAAGGCCGATGGCTTTTTACGCTTGCTTTGGTGGGCCGAAATCACTAGGCAACAGACCGTTCGGAGTGTAGCGCAGCCTGGTAGCGCATCTGGTTTGGGACCAGAGGGTCGGGAGTTCGAATCTCTCCACTCCGACCATTCATCAAGCGAATCTCGTCGGCAGCGCAAGCGGATCACGCTCGAGCGTGTCTCCGTCGTCGGTCATGCTTAAGCGACGGACGGACAGCACGAGCCCGCGCTGCCCGTCCGACATGCAAGCCGTCAGCCCTGGATGAAGGCCAGCAGATCCGGATTGATGATCTCCGGGTGGGTGGTGCACATGCCGTGCGGTAGGCCCTTGTAGACCTTGAGCGTGCCGTGCTTCACCAGCTTGGCCGCAAGCAGCGCGGAATCGGCGATCGGCACGATCTGGTCGTCGTCGCCATGCATGATCAGGACCGGAACCTCGATCTTTTTGAGGTCGTCGGTGAAATCGGTCTCCGAGAATGCCTTGATGCAGTCGTAATGGGCCTTGGCTCCGCCCATCATGCCCTGGCGCCACCAATTGTCGACGGCGCCTTGCGAAACCTTGGCGCCGTCGCGGTTGAAGCCATAGAACGGGCCGGCCGGCACATCCCTGTAGAACTGGGCGCGATTGGCGGCCAGAGCGGCGCGAAAGCCGTCGAAGACCTCGATCGGAAGACCGCCGGGATTGCTGTCGGACTTGACCATGATCGGCGGCACGGCGCCGATCAGCACCGCCTTGGCAACACGCCCCCCGCCGCCATAAAGCGCGACGTAACGCGCCACCTCGCCGCCACCGGTCGAGTGGCCGATGTGGATCGCATCCCTGAGATCGAGATGCGCGGCCAGCGCCGCCACGTCAGCAGCATAGGTGTCCATATCGTTGCCGGTCGCGGTCTGCGACGAGCGGCCGTGGCCGCGGCGGTCATGGGCAATGACGCGGTAGCCCTTTTCGAGGAAGAACAGCATCTGGTTGTCCCAATCGTCGCCGCTGAGCGGCCAGCCGTGATGGAAGACGATCGGCTGGCCCTTGCCCCAATCCTTGTAGAAAATCTCGGTGCCGTCATGGGTGGTGAATGTGCTCATCGTTCTACTCCTTGATGGAAAGTTGGGGGGTAACACGGAAGCTTTTAGCCCCTTCAGCTGGACAAATTATAACAGCGTGGTCAGGGTGAGCATTGGCAAAACGGACATTCAACGTGGCAAAACTGACAAATGACGGCTGCGCGTGATCTGATCGAAATCGGCCTTGTCTTGTATCCCGGCGTGCAGGAAGCAGCCGTGCTCGGCCTGACCGATCTTTTCATGCTGGCAAACCGGCTGGCTGTCGAGCGGTCGCCGGACGCGCTGAGGCTTCGCGTCAGCCATTGGCAGTGGCAGGAGGCGAGCCAAACGGTCATCCGCACCTTCGACAGCGGGTCCGGTGCTCGCCATGGACCTGCCATGGTCATCTTGCCTCCGACCCTAGGTGATCCGATTCCGCGCGAGGCGGCAGCACCCTATGCCGGCTGGCTCAGGGACCGTCATGCCGCAGGCGCGACGCTCGGCTCGGTCTGCGCCGGCGCCTTCGTGCTTGCCGAGACCGGCCTGTTGTCCGGTCGCGCGGCGACAACGCACTGGGCCTATCGCGACGCGCTGGCGCTACGCTTTCCAGACATCCTGCTCGACGCCGACAGGCTGGTCATCGACGATGGCGACATCATCACCGCGGGCGGCTACATGGCCTGGACCGACCTCGGGCTGAAGCTGGTGGACAGGGTGCTCGGGTCGGCCGTCATGATGGACACGGCGCGTTTCATGCTGGTCGACCCGCCGGGCCGCGAGCAACGTTTTTACAGCCCGTTTGCGCCGCGGCTGACCCATGACGACGAAGCGATCCTCAAGGTGCAGCATTGGCTTCAGGCGAACGGCGCGCGCGACGTGACGCTCGGCGCCATGGCCGAGCATGCCGGGCTGGAGGAGCGGACTTTCCTGCGCAGGTTCCGCAATGCCACTGGCCTCAGGCCGACGGAATATTGCCAGCACCTGCGAGTCGGCAAGGCGCGCGAGATGCTGGAAACCACGATACGGTCGATCGACCAGATCGCCTGGGAGGTCGGCTATGACGATCCCGGCTCCTTCCGCAAAGTATTCGCCAGGATAACCGGGCTGGTGCCCGGCGATTATCGCCGGCGCTTCGGCGCGGAACGAGCGGTGGTTGCAGGCGGCGATCGGGCTGAAGCGATAGCGAGGCTAGAGCAATGACCGATCGACCAAGCACGACCTGCGATGAGTGCGGCAGTACATACTTCGCCGACAGCAGTGCAATGGCCAGTGCCGAATGCGCATCTTGGCTCTATGGATATCCAAACTGCCAGCATCATTTCGAAAACGGCCGATGCACGGTCTGCGGGTGGGACGGCTCTCAATCAAAATACGTCGCCGACCTCGCTTCCAGGCGAGACCGATAGCGATCGGGATTGCCGCATGACGGCAAGCTCGCCGGGCGAGAACCCCAACCACCCATCTCCCGGCGAGCCCACTAACCTGATTTGATACGCAATCAGGACCGGGATTAGCCGGCAAGCTCTTTGCTGCAAGACAGATGCCAGCCTTTTTTCTCGAAATGGGACAGTGGCGGAACTGGAATCGTCAAATCTCGAACTCGCCCTGCCCTTCGTCCATGGCGCTGACCGTCTCGGCTGCCAGGGCGCGGGTGATCGGCGTCTTGCGCTCGAGCGCGGTGCGGTCGAGCCGTTCGACCACCCGCATGGCGGTGGCCAGCGAGCGTTCGATGCGGCGCACCAGATATTGCACGACATGCGGCTCGACCTCGACCTGGCGGTCGGCGAACAGCTTTGTGATGACGCCGGCCAGCAGAAGATCGTCGGGTTCGTGGATCTCGACGGTCGCCGCCGCCTTGAGCCGCGACGCCAGGTCGGGCAGCCTGACACCCCAGGCGGATGGAAAGCGCCGCGCCGTCAACAGCAAGGTCGAGCCGGCGCCGCGCACCGCGTTGATCAGGTGGAACAGACCGTGCTCGTCGACCGGGCCGGCGTCGACATCGTCGATCAGGGCCGGATGCGCGCCGAGATTTTCGATGCAGTCGCCGATGCGGCCTGCCTCCACTTTCACCGCGTCGGCGCGGGTCCGCCAGATCGAGGCCAGATGGGTTTTCCCCGAGCCGGCCGGCCCGGCCAGCACAACGACCGGCGACGGCCAGTCCGGCCAGCGGTCGACAAGCGCCGCCGCCTGGCTGTTGGTGCTGGAGACGACGAGCTCGTCGCGCGAATAGCCGGTGCCGTGGCCTAGATCGAGCGGCAATTGACGCGGCGGATCGATCTTGTCCGGCATCTGGCTCAACCGCGCGCGCCCCCGCGGCGGCGCACCTGCAGCGGCGGCACCGGCTCGTCGGCATGGCCCTTGTAGAGCGGCGATTCGAGATAGCGCGCGATGGCGAAGCGCACCAGAACGGCAACGGCGGCGGAAGCCGGTACGGCAATCAGCAGGCCGACGAAGCCGAACAGCGCGCCGAAGGCAAACAGCGCAAACATCAGCCACACCGGATGCAGGCCGACGCTTTTGCCGACTAGCCTGGGCTGCAGGATGTTGCCCTCGATGAACTGGCCGACGAAGAACACGCCGGCCACTGCCGCGACCATGGTCCAGTCCGGCCAGAACTGGACGAAGGCGACGCCGACGGCCAGCACCAGGCCCGTCAGCGAGCCGACATAGGGGATGAAGGAGATCAGCCCGGCGAACAGGCCGATGAGGATGCCGAAATTCAGTCCCGTCAGCGTCAGCCCGGTGGCATACATGGCGCCGAGCACCAGGCACAGCGTGCCCTGGCCGCGCACGAAGCCGGCGGTCGCCGTGTTGATGTCCCTGGCGATCGTCCTGACGGTCTTGACATAGTCGCGCGGCACCCAGCTGTCGACGATTGTCACCATGCGGTCCCAGTCGAGCAGCATGTAGAAGGCGACGACCGGCGTCACCACGAACAGGCTGATGACCGAGACCAGCGCCACGCCGGAGCTCCAGATCGAGGTGAAGACAGTGGTCAGGAGGCCGAAGCCGGAGGTCAGCAGCGAGTTCAAGCCTTCGCGCAGGCCGTTGGCGTCGACGCCAAATTTCTCTTCCAGCCATTTCGGGTCGAAGCTGGTGATCAGGCCTTGCAGCCGAGTCAGATAGTCCGGCAGCTTACTGGCGAAATCAGCCATCTGCGAGGCGAGCACCGGAACCAGGATGACGACGGCCAGCACCAGGACGACGATGAAGGCGATGAGGATGACCACCGTCGCCATCAGCCTGGACAGGCCGAGACGCTCCAGCCGGTCGGCGACGGGATCGAGGAAATAGGCGAGCACCATGCCAGCGACGAAGGGTAGAAGGATGCCGCTGAAGACATAGAGGAAGACGGCGAGGATGATGGCGCTGACCAGCCAGAAGCGGATCTGGCGGCGAAACGACGCCGATGCCGCAGCCTCCGCTGCCGCGGCTTCGGCCTCGGCGTCGATGGACCGTTCGTCAGGTGCCCGGTGTTCAGGTGCCCCGTGTTCAGGTGCCCCGCGTTCAGGTGCCGGGTGTGGAGCCTTCGCCATAGCCGCTCATATGCCTCAGCCAAGCCACGAGATAGGCCGCGGCCGAAGCCACGGTCAAGACCCCGGACAGCAATATGAGGGCCGGCCTCAGCGGATCGAGACTGATGTCAAAGGCGAGTTCGCCAAGCACCACCGCCGCCAGCACGATCTGGATCGCAGTATTGGCCTTCGACACCAGGAGCGGCTTCATCTCGACGGGATGCGCCATGACGGTGGACAAAAGCACGGCGCAGACGATCAGCGCGTCGCGCGACACCATGGTGATGACCAGCCACAGCGGCAGTTCGCCGCTGAAGCCCATGACCACGAAGACCGAGACGAGCAGCAGCTTGTCGGCCATCGGGTCGAGATAGGCGCCGAGCCTGGAAAACTGATTGAAATGGCGGGCAATGAAGCCGTCGACGCCATCTGAAATGCCGGCAATGAGGAAGCCGGCAAAGGCCCAGTCCCAGCGTTCCTGCAGCATGGCCAGCACCACGGCCGGCACCAGCACGAAGCGCATGATCGTGATCATGTTGGGGATGGTCAAACGCATATCCCGTCGCACTTGTTTGTCGATACATGATCGAGATGGAGGGTTACGGCAAGTGAGAAGCGACAAAAGTTGGGCCGTGCACGGGTTTGTCGAGAGCGCACTGGCAGCGAAGCTGTTTTGGAACAAGCGGCGCAGTGGCTGGACTCTTCGGCAACCATCAAGGGCACCATGGCGCAACAAAGAGGGAGTGAAACCTTGTCTTTGGCCGTTGGCGAAGCGCGTAAGTATCTCGATACGTTCATGACGGGACATGGCTTTCGCCGCATCCGGAAAGGCGTCTTCGAAGTCGACCGGAGCGACGATATCAGCCTAATTCTCGAAGAGGCCTTTACTGCGAGCTATGGCGATGTTCATGTGAACATGCTCGTTTACCTGGACTTTCTTACCGTCAGGCCGTTGCTTGAAAGGCTGTACGGCAAAAAACGGATCTGGCCCGGACTGTCGCAGTTTCATCCTGAAACGATATTTAACAATGAGCTGAAAGCTTATGCTCGTTACTTCGAGCACCTTGACCAGACGAGCATAGATAGGTTGCTGGGGAAATATGTCGAGCTGGCGCGACGGATCAGGGCTCAGAACCCGGACCTCGCCAGTTACGTCGCCGGACATAGCGAGTTGCTCGACAAACCTTACGAATTCACACAGCCCTTCGCAGTTCGGATCCTCGCGCTGATTGCCTGCGAAATCGAACTTGGGCACTACGAGCGGGTGAAGCAGGCTGTGCACTGGATTCGAACGAACAATAGCGGAATAGCGCTGAGCGGCTACGCCAAGGCACAACTCGACCGCGTCGACATGGTTCTGGCGGAACGAGAGGGGCGTCCGTAAGGGCGGCAGCTTGGGCGACTGTCCACTCTTTTGTCGAGCCAAGACCGTCTGATCCCGCCGTCATCCTTGCGAGGTGCGGCCGTTCATGCGAAGAGCCCGGGAAAGCAATAGCTTATTTTCCCAACTGCCGAACGACGATGGCGCAGAGAATCACAATCGCTTGGCGAGTCACGCTTTGCTATCTGGCCGGACTGACAGAAAGTCTGCTGGCTTTCGCATCTTTCGGAACCCCGCACCGCAACATAGCGACGCAAGATCTTCTGTGGGCCTTCGCTCTTGAGCTGGCCGTGGGCGTGGTCGTCTCTTGGCCCCTTTGGCTGACGGCTGCGGTCGTGGCGTTCTTGTTCGCGAGGTCGGTCGTTGCAAACCCCGGTCTGTGGGCTGCCGCGGCGGCTTTGGTCGCCGCCGGCTTCTCGTATGGAATTCTGCCCTTCGACGGCGAAATCAGGTCTCTTGCCACCGTCGGTGGCCTCGCCGCAATTCTGGCGGGGATTTCTTTTTACTGTTGGAGTATATCGCGCCCGGTTCCGCCGGTATCCAACTAAAAACACCATCATCGCGCGCTTGCCTTGCGGGGCAAAACCGTTCATGCGAAGAGCCCGCAAGCGAATGAAACCAGCGACAGGCAAGCGCAACAGATGAGCAGGCGCCGGAAATGAGCAAGCGCAAGAACGGGCTCACCTATGCCGAAGCGGGCGTCGACATCGATGCCGGCAATCTCATGGTCGAGAAGATCAAGCCGCTGGTGCGCGCCACCCGCCGGCCGGGCGCCGATGGCGAAATCGGCGGCTTCGGCGGCGTGTTCGATCTCAAGGCAGCCGGCTTTACCGATCCCGTGCTGGTCGCCGCCAATGACGGCGTCGGCACCAAGCTGAAGATCGCCATCGATGCCGGCAAGCACGACACGATCGGCATCGATCTCGTCGCCATGTGCGTCAACGACATCGTCGTACAAGGCGCCGAGCCGCTGTTCTTCCTCGACTATTTCGCCACCGGCAAGCTCGATCCCGACCAGGGTGCTTCGATCGTCGGCGGTATCGCTGCCGGCTGCCGGCAGGCCGGCTGCGCGCTGATCGGTGGCGAGACGGCGGAAATGCCCGGCATGTATCACGACAAGGATTACGACCTTGCCGGCTTTGCCGTCGGCGCCGCCGAACGCGGCCAGCTGCTGCCGACCGACGACATCGTCGAGGGCGATGTGCTGCTCGGCCTTGCCTCGTCGGGCCTGCATTCGAACGGCTTTTCGCTGGTCCGCCGCATCGTCGCGGTAAGCGGCCTTGGCTGGGGCGATCCGGCGCCGTTCAATGACGAGGCGACGCTGGCCGAGGCGCTGCTCGAGCCGACGCGCATCTACGTCAAGTCGATCCTCAAGGCGATCCGCAACACGCATGGCATCAAGGCGCTGGCCCATATCACTGGCGGCGGCTTTCCCGAAAACATCCCGCGCGTTCTGCCCAAGGATTTTTCGGCCGAGCTCGATCTCGGCGCCATCGAGGTGCCGCCGGTGTTTTCGTGGCTGGCCAAGACCGGCGGCGTCGCGCCGGAAGAGATGATGCGCACCTTCAATTGCGGTATCGGCATGATCCTGGTCGTCGCCTCGGGCCAGGCGGCTCAGGTCGCTGCCGTGCTACAGGAAGCCGGCGAGACGGTGACGCCGATCGGCCAGATCGTGCCGCGCCGCGATGCCGGCGTCATCTATCGGGGCTCGATCGGCCTATGAGCAAGAAACGGACGGTCGTACTGATCTCTGGGCGCGGCTCCAACATGACGGCGCTGATTGCGGCGGCGAGCAACCCGGCCTATCCGGCCGAGATCGTCGGCGTCATCTCCGATCGCGCCAATGCCGCCGGTCTCGGCATCGCCGCGGCTCGCGGCATCGCCACCAGGGTGATTTCGCGCTCGGACCATGCCAGCAAGGAAGCGCATGACGGGGCGATCGACGCGGCCCTTGTCTCTTTCGGCGCCGAGATCATCGCGCTGGCCGGCTATATGCGCATCCTCGGCGCGCGTTTCGTCGAGAAATGGCAGGGCCGCATGATCAATATCCACCCTGCCCTGCTGCCTGCCTTCAAGGGGCTGGATACGCACGCGCGAGCCATCCGCGCGGGCATGCGCATCCATGGCTGCACGGTGCATTTCGTCACGCTCGACATGGATGATGGGCCGATCATCGCCCAGGCCGCCGTGCCGGTGATGGTCGGCGACAATGAGGATACGCTGGCCGCGCGCGTGCTCAAGGCCGAGCACCAGCTCTATCCGCTGGCGCTGGGGCTGGTCGCCGAAGGCAAGGCGCGGATGGAAGGCGGCCGCACGGTGTTTTCGCGCTTCGCCGACGATGCCGACAACGCCACGTCGGTGGTGATCGCGCCCGACCCGCTGCGCGAAGAGACCGATCTCGAGCACCTGGCGCGGATCACGCCGTGATTGCTTTTTAATCGGCTGGGTCGTGAGCCCCACAAATTAGCCGTGCGGTGGGCTGCGAGAGTCTGCTGTCTCGACCCAGATTTTTCGGCAGCGCAGCGCAAGGATGCGATGTGCCAAAGGCAGACGCCAGTGATATTGATTTCGGGTACAACGAGGTATGACGTCCGTGCCCGAAACGACAGACTATGACACCATCGCAGGGCGTTACTCGGCGATGATCGATGACCGGCCCTGGAATGCTCTCTACGAGCGCCCGACGACCTTGCAGCTCCTGCCATCGGTCGACAATATCGATGTTCTTGACGCCGGTTGCGGTCACGGCTGGTACGCCGATTGGCTGACGTGCCACGGTGCTCGCGTGGTCGCTGTAGACCGCAGCGCCGCAATGGTTGCTCTCGCGCAGAAGCGCGTCGCAGGTCGCGCCCGCGTGATCAAGGGCGACGTGAGCAATCTGCGAGGTACCCTCGGCGACGAGACTTTTGACCTCGTGCTATCTTCGCTCGTCCTCCACTACCTGGCGGACCTACCAGCCGTCTTTTCTGAATATGCGCGGCTGCTTCGACCAACTGGCACGCTGGTATTTTCGACGCATCACCCAGTTCACGATCACGTCAGCATTCTCGATCCTGGATATTTGAATGCCGAACTGATCGAGGAGGAATGGGGATGGCTCGGCGAGAAAATGCTCTACTATCGAAGGCCGCTGCGCGATCTGACTGATCCTCTTGCGGATGCCGGATTTGTCATTGAGCGGATGTGCGAGCCGACGCCAAGTGAGGAACTGAGGCTGAAGGACCCAAAGGGACATGATCGACTTTGCCGCCTCCCGGCGTTCATTTTCGTGCGCGCCCGGAAGGGCAGCTCATAGATGACGTGATGTCGCCGACAACGCAGGTAAATCAAAGGAGACAGCTTGATGGTCACCGTCGAAAAAGTCAGCGAGGTGCTACCCGAATGGGGGCTTGACCAGCCCTTGCGCATAGCCGAAGCGGAGCGACTACGGAAAGCCTGGACAGATGGGCTGGAAAGCGGTCCGTTCGCGCGGTTCGACATCGGGGAGATAATACAGAAAGCTCGCGGCCGGTTCGGCAACGCCACCAACAACCAGCGGAATGGCTGACATCCAGATCGTTGACGATCGACAATTATCTCGTGCTTTATCGGCTGGCCGAACAGCGCGTCGAGACCGTCCGCGTCGTGCATGGCGCACGCGACGTTTCGGCCTTATTTTGAATCCATGAAGCAACTGCTGCTCCTGCGTCACGCCAAGTCGAGTTGGGACGATCCCGATCTCATCGACTTCGACCGGCCGCTGTCCGGGCGCGGGCTGAAGGCAGCGCCGCTGGTCGGCCGCGAACTGGCCCGGCGCGGCTGGCTGCCGGAGCTGGCGCTGGTATCGCCGGCGCTGCGCACCCGCGACACTTGGCGGCTGGTCTCGGCGGAATTGCCGGCGAAGGTGCAGGCCAAATTTGCCCAGGCGCTCTACGAGGCAGCGGCGGCGGACATCCTCGCCAAGGTTCGGCAAGTAAAGGCGGGGACCGGAACGCTGCTGGTGCTTGGCCACAATCCCGGGTTGGAGGAGTTCGCGCGCGGTCTTGCCGGGGCTGGATCGGATGAAGCGGCGCTGAAGAAGCTGGCGGAAAAATTCCCCACCGCGGCCCTGGCTCGGTTCGATGTCGATGGCGATTGGGCCGGTCTCAGCTTCGGCGGCGCCCGGCTGACGCACTGCATTTGGCCGAAGGATCTGCGTTAGGGATTTACCAACAGGCCGGGGGAAGGATCGCCGATCCTTTCGACCGACCGAGCTTCGCACAAACAAGAGCGGCGGGCCAGGCCCGCCGCTCTTTGTGCTCCGGAGTTTGAGGACCTATCGGCCCCAGTTGCCCCGGCCAGATTGGGGCACTACGGGTTGATCCGTGCCGAAGCGGGTCGTCGCCTCGGTGTCGACGGCGTTGTGCTCAGCCGTCAGCGGCTTGCGGATGGAACCGGTTAACCCGCCGTCGATATTGCCGACAGGCGCATTGCCAACAGGCGCGGCCGGCTGGTTGACGCCGTCCGAACCAAAATGATCGCTGCCGGCTAAGGCGCTGCCCGTGGCGATGAGGACGATGGTGGCGACGGTAAGAGCAATCTTGGTCATTTCAGGTACTCCAGTGTACTGGTCATTCGTGAGTTGTCGTTGCTTTCAACGCATTCGAGATGAGAGCGCTGTCCGCGCCGACGAATACGCACCCGGCCTTTTCCGACGTGCACGTTGCTGGACGATTTCAGCAACCGAGATTGTGGCTACAGATGAAACCTGCAAATCAAAGTATGGCGTAGGATACGACCCGGCGCGCACGCCCGTTGATAGGCGAAAGCAAGAGTAGCGGGCCAAGCCCGCCGCTCTTGTGTTCCAGGGCTGTGATAATCAGCGGCCCCAGATGCCTTGGCCGGATTCAGGCGCCACCGACTCGGAGGTCGTCTTGGCCCCGGTATGCTCGGAAGCGACCGGCTTGCGGATCGAACCGGTCAAGGTGTTGTCGACGTTGGGAGCAGGAGCGGCCGGCTGGTTGACTTGTCCGAGCCATAATGGTCGCTGCCGGCAAAAGCGGTGCCGGTGGCAACAAGGATGGCCGCGGCGGTAAGAGCGATCTTGGTCATTTCAGGTACTCCGGTATTTCTTCGTTCTGTCCGTCACGTGGCGTGCCTTGGGAGGAATTCGCGTCGCTCGGACCACCCCGAGATGGGTCGGCAAGCCTGTCGTTTCCAATCACGAAAATTTTGTACGGGTGCGCCAAATTGGCCGCTTGAAATTCGACATGCGGCTCCTTTAGCCACAATGTTATTCTTTCTTTTCAATTGGTTATGCGGTCATTGGTGATTTGCGGCGCTAACATTCTGTGAGCCGGCGTTCACCGCTTCCCGTACGCTCCGTCAACAGAACCGAACCGTTCGGTTCGAGTTCGTTTACGTTTGGCTGATCAGCGCTTTCAGAGCCTCGATCGACATGCCTGCCGACGGATCAATAGGCAATGAAAATCACGCTGCCAGTTCAGCGCCAGCGGTTTCATGCTTGGGCCGCGCGCTGGCCAGAAGCACGACGGGGCAGTTGCAGGCGGCTAAAACAGCGCCGGCGGTTTCGCCGAAGAACAGGTCCTCACCCGGACGTTGGGTAACGCCCATCACGACGATCGCCGCGCCTTTGGCCGCCTCCCGGGCGATCGCCTTGTCGGGTGTGACGCGGGTATGGAACGCTGTGTCGACATGCAGGCCGTAGCGGCCCGCCAGATCGGCGATGTCTTTCAGCACGGCCTCTTCGCGGCTATGCGACACGGATGTCGACCTGCGGCCCTTGGCTGCCCTTTGCGAGACGTAGAGAACCTTGATCCGCGCCCGGTTTGGACGGGCCAGCGCCAGTGCCAAGTCGGCGGCGCGACGCGCCACCTGGGTTCCGTTGACGGGGACGAGAATGCTGGTGCCGGCCTTCAGCGTCGGTATCTTTTCGGCAGCATTGCCGCCGTTCAGGACCAGGCAAAGCGGGCCGTCAAATCCTGCGGCAATGTCGTTGAGGGCCGGTGCAAAGGCGCCATCGGCGGTCAGCACATCGTCAAGGCCGACCAGCAACAGGCCGTATCCCTTGCGGGCCTCTTCGGCGATCGTCTTACCCGTGGCTTCCAATTCGGTGCGGGCCGTCAGGTGGACTTTATCGACAAGCGTATCATCGATCCGTTTCACCGCCTGGGCGCTTTTTCTTGCACCCTTCTTGATTTCCTGCAGGGCGCGCTCCTGTCCCTTGCTATCGGTTGGCCTGTCAATTCGGCCGTCTTTCGGCTGAAGCAAGGTGGTGGGCAGGCGAAGCAAGGTGGTGGGCATGCCGCTGCCTCCGCCGACTAGTCCGGCGAGATAGGCAGTGAACTTGCCGATCCTGCTGTCGTCGACCAGCACCAGCAGCCGCTCCAGCCTGGAAATGAAGCCGTATTCGTCCAACGCCTCGCGCTCGACACGCTGCTGCTCGTCGTGCCCAACCGGCAGCCGGCCGAGCGCCCAGCGCAGCATCGGAGGCATGGCCAAGGTGGTGATCACGGCCATGGTGACGATCATGGTGAAGAGATTGTGCGACAGGATGTTCATCGACAGGCCGATGCTGGCGACGATCACCTCGGTCGAGCCGCGCGCGTTCATTGCACTGCCGACGGCGATTGCTTCCTTGAACGACATGGCGGCGAATTTGGCGCCGATGAATGCGCCGCCAAACTTGCCGATGCTGGCGATGACCACGAGTGCGCCCGTCAGCATGGCAAGCGTCGGATCGGCGAGCACGGTGAGATCGGCGGAAAGCCCCGCCATGCCGAAGAAGATCGGCATGAACAGCGCGGTGATGACGCCGCGAAGCTGGCCTTCGATATGGCTGGAGAGGATAGGCGATTCCCCGACAAGGATGCCGGCGACGAACGCCCCCAGCACGGTATGGACGCCTATCAGATTGGTGATCAGCGCCATCGCTCCCATGATGATGAGGATCATGGTGATCACCGCAAACTCGCTGCGGAATTGATCGTTGGTCCAGCGGATCAGGGTGAAGACAAGACGGCGGCCAATGGTGAAGGAGAACACCATGAACAGTGCCACCGCGGCGATGGTGGTCACCAGCGGCGCGAACTGCAGCCTGCCGTTGGTGGCGATACCGAAGGTTACGGCGATGACCAGCCAGCCGATCGTGTCCTCGATGATCGCCGAGGAAATAATCACCTGTCCGAGGTTGCGGCGCATGAAGTTCATTTCGCGCACCACCATGGCGACGACCTTGACCGACGAGATCGACAGCGCGGTGCCCAGGAACAGCCCGGCGACGGTGCGTTGCGTGGGGTCAGCCAGCAATGCGTCCGGCAGGAACTGCGCCAGCGCGAAACCGCAGATGAAGGGCACCACGACGCCGGTAGCCGAAATGGAAAAACAGGCCGCGCCAACCCGGCGCACAAGCCGCAGGTCCGTCTCCATGCCGGTCAGCAAAAGCAGCATCAGGATGCCGAGCTGCGAGACCGCGTCGATCATGCCCTTTTGCGCGGGATCGCTGGGAAAGATCAGGTGCTGAGCCGACGGCCACAGCCAGCCGAACAGCGAAGGACCAAGCAGGATGCCGCCGATCAGTTGGCCCATGATTGCCGGCTGGCCATAGCGCTGCAGCACTTCGCCCAGGCCGCGCCCGACAAGCAGCAGAAGCACGATCTCGGCGACGAAAGCGCCCTCGCCCGAACCGCCCATGCCGGAGGCCTTGGACCCGGCAACAAGCGTCTCCGCCGCCCAGGCCGCGCCTGCGGGGACGAAAGCGCAAACCAGCAGCGCCAGGCTGGAACGTGTCGGAGCCTGCCAAGCCATGAAACCCCCATCGCCCAATGCACGTGTCCAACAACGCGCGACAGCGCGTTGCGTTGCCAGACAGGGCGTTGCTAGACGTGGACGTCACCGAAGGAGAGTTCGCCGTCGTCGCTCTCCGTCAGGAAGGCTGCCACCAATAGGCCGGCATAGAGGACGGCGACCAGCACGACGATGACCGCGCCCGGAACTGGGCCTAAGGCAGCACTGGTGACGGCCTCACGCATCGACCCAACGAAACCGATGCGGACGCCTTCGTTTAAGAGGCTGGGGGTCGACAGTTTGAGGATCCAGGCCAGCAGCAGGATCAGCAGCATGTAGATGTAATTGCGACGCAGGCGGCGCGCCAAAGCCACTCGTTGCGAAATCAGGAATTTTGGTGCGCGCAGGCTCTCGCCGACGATCAACAGCCAATCGGACGCGAAATCCGGCCGCGGCGAGAATACCTGCGCGAAATAGTGCCGTTCGAACTGGCGCACGCGAGCCCGATAGAAGTCGAAGAAGCGGTATCGCCGCGCCTCTATCCACAGCAGCAGCAGAACAAGCAGCATGGCAAACAGCAGCACGCCGTGGTGAGCGCTGGCTGTCGAAAGCGAGACAGACAGCATCGCCGCGACAACCGTTATCGCCCAGTTGCTCGTCCGGTCCAGGCGGTCGCGCCACCCAGCCATGCGCGCAATCTCGGCGCGATGAAAGTGGGACATCGTGGTTACGAGTTCGCCGGACGACAGTGTCCTTCCGATGGGATCCGGCGCCGCCAACGCTTCTGCCATGACCATGCCTCCACCCGCCACGCGAAAACGGCCGGATGGAGATATCGTTCCGACGCTCAATCCGCCGGGCGCAGCCAGACCTTGTTGTCGTGGAAGGCGGCGCCGCCATAGGGCGCCGGCGCATCGGCGCCGGTCAGCACGTTGATGCCCTCGCCGCGCTCATGGGCGCTGTTCGGCCAGATGCCTTCGGCGACGACCACGCCGCGCCTGATGCCGTCAAACAATCTTACGTGCAGCACCACCTCGCCACGCTGGTTGCCGACTTCGACACGGCCGCCGTCAGCAACGCCGAGTGCCGCCGCATCATCGGGATGCAAGAGCAGCTCCGGCCGGCGCTCTTTTGCCTGCGACACCGGCGTTTCGGCAAAGGTCGAATTGAGGAAATTGCGCGCCGGCGAGGTAGTCAGCCGGAACGGGTGCGCCTCGTCCGCCACCTCGATCAGGTCGACATGATCGGGGAATTCCGGCAGGCGCGCCACCGGCCCGAACAGGCCCATGGTTTTCGGTGGCCGATTGGGCGACGCCTGGCCCGTCCAGTCGGCGCGAAAATGGAATTTCTTGTCGGCATGGCCGAAGCCGTCCAGGAAGTGCGCGGCCGCGAAATTCGGCTGCAAATCGACCCATTTCTGCTCTTTCAGGCTCGAAAAGCTGCCCAGCCCGCGTTTGCCGAGAATGACATCGATATGCTGCTGCTCGGTCATGCCGAAGCCCGGGCGATCGGCGACACCGAGCCTTTTGCCGAGCTCCTCGATGACGAAATGATTGGTGCGCGGTCCTTCCGGCGGGTCGATCAGCTTCGGCCCGAGCGTGATGTGCTGGTTGCCGCCGCCCTTGTAGACGTCGTCATGCTCGAGAAACATCGTCGCCGGCAGCACCACATCGGCGAGTTTGGCGGTGTCGGTCATGAACTGCTCGTGCACGCAGGAAAACAGATCGCCGCGCAGAAAACCTTGCTTCACCAGCCGCTGCTCCGGCGCGACATTGACCGGATTGGTGTTCTGGATCAGCAGCGCCGTCACCGGCGGGCCGCCATAGAGCGCATCCTCAGCCCCGGTCAGCACCGGGCCGATGCGCGAATGATCGAGATGACGGATCGCGGGGTCGCGCATCCGCGTGCCTTCGAGCAGTTCCTGGTTGAGCTTGAAGATGCCCGAATTGGTATGGAAGGCGCCGCCGCCCTCATATTGCCAGCAGCCGGTGACCGCCGCGATCGAGGCCGCGGCATGCATGTTGACCGAACCGTTGCGCTGCCGGGAAAAACCGTAGCCGAGGCGGAAATAAGTCTTCTTCGTCGTGCCGACGAGACGGGCGAAGGCCTCGATTTCGTCGACGGAAAGCCCGGTGATGTCAGCGGCCCATTGTGGCGTCCGCGTCTTAAGATGCGCTTCCAGACCGTGCGGATCGTCGGTGTATTTTTCCAGATAGGCGCGGTCGGCCATGCCGTCACGGAACAGCACGTGCATCACCGCGCAGGCCAGCGCGCCGTCGGTGCCGGGCTTCAGCACCAAGCCGAGATCGGCCTGCTTCATTGTCGCATTTTCGTAGACGTCGATGACGACGATCTTGGCGCCGCGTTCCTTGCGCGCCTTGATTGCGTGTGTCATGACGTTGACCTGCGTGACCACGGCATTGGTACCCCAGATCACCACGCAGTCGGACTTCGCCATTTCGCGCGGATCGGGGCCGCGCAGCGCGCCGGCGCCCATCATCCAGCCGGTCCAGGCCAGATTGGTGCAGATCGAACCGAAGAAGCCGGAGTATTTTTTGGCGTGCCTGAGCCGCTCGATGCCGTCGCGCTGCACCAGCCCCATCGTGCCGGCATAGTAATAGGGCCAGACCGTCTCCGAGCCGTATTTCGCCTCCGCCGCAATGAACTTTTCGGCGACGAGGTCGAGTGCGGCCTCCCAGCTCGCTTCCTTCCATACGCCCTCGCCCTTGGCGCCGGCGCGGACCAGCGGCTTCAGCAAACGGTCGGGATGATGGATGCGGTCGGCATAGCGGGCGACCTTGGCGCAGACAACGCCGGCCGTATAGCTGTTGGCCTTGGCGCCATGGACCCGGCCGATGCGCCTGGCGTCGAGCAATTCGACCTCGAGCGCGCAGGTCGACGGGCAATCATGCGGACAGGCCGAATGGCCGATTTTGAGCTTGGCGTGCTGATTCATGGGAGCAAACTAGCCGGTTGTGATAGCGGCGTGTAGGGCCAGTTACCCGCCATCAATGCTCTTGAGCAAGGCGTTGTAGGCGCCGCATTTCGGGCAATGTATGTGGCGCTCGACATGCGATGATCCGGCTGCGTCGATGACCAGCAGATTGCCGTCTCCACACTCAGGGCATTTTACGACAGCTTCGGAATTGACAACCAAAACCTTGGCAGCTTCGATCCAGAGTTTTGTCGACATCGTCCTACTCCGCCGTGCCTTCCTCGTACTCCGCCGACATCGACAGCCATTTTTCCTCGTGGCCGGCCAGCTGTTGCGCAAGTTGTGAGCGCTCCTTGGCCAGCCTTGTCGCGGTTGAGGGGTCCTTTTCGTAGACGGCCGGGTTGGCGAGTTCATCCTCGATCAGGTCGATGCGCTTACGGAGGCGGTCCATCAGCGCTTCGGTGGCGCGGATTTCCTTGGCCAGCGGCTCGAAGGCAGCGCGGCGCGCGGCTGCATCGCGGCGGCGGTCGGCTTTCGAGGCTTTGTCCGCCTCGCGCTTGCCGCGGCGGTCGCCGGAGACGCCGGTGACCAGCGTCTTGTAATCTTCGAGGTCGCCGTCATACGGATTGACCGCGCCGTCCTTGACCAGCCACAGCCGGTCGGCGGTCGCTTCGAGCAGATGGCGGTCGTGCGAGATCAGCATGACGGCACCAGGAAAATCGTTCAGCGCATGGATCAGCGATTCACGGCTGTCGATGTCGAGATGGTTGGTCGGCTCGTCGAGGATGAACAGGTTCGGCCCCTCGAAGGCCGACAGGCCCATCAGGAGCCGGGCCTTCTCGCCGCCGGACAGATCCTTGGCGGCCGTGTTCATCTTTTCGGTGGTCAGGCCGAACTGGGCGACGCGGCCGCGCACCTTGGATTCCGGCGCGTCCGGCATCAGCCGGCGGACGTGCTCATAAGCGTTTTCGTCGGGCCTGAGGTCGTCGAGCTGGTGCTGGGCGAAGATTGCCGCCTTCAGCCCGGGCGCCACCGTCATGCTGCCGGTCTCCGGTTTCAGCCGGCCGGCCAAAAGCTTGGCGAAGGTCGACTTGCCGTTGCCATTGGCGCCGAGCAGCGCGATGCGATCGTCGGCATCGATGCGCAGCGTCATCTTTTTCAGGATCGGCTCGCCCTCGGTATAGCCGACATTGACGTTGTTCAGCGCAATGATCGGCGAGGCAACCGTCTTCACCGGCTCCGGAAAGGAGAACGGCCGAACCGTGTCGTTCACGATCGCGGCGATCGGCTTCATCTTCTCCAGCGCCTTGATGCGCGACTGCGCCTGCCTCGCCTTCGACGCCTTGGCGCGGAAGCGCTCGACGAAGGATTCCATGTGCTTGCGCGCGGCCTCCTGCTTGACGCGGCCCTTCTCCTGCAATTCGCGCTGCTCGGTATATTGGCGCTCGAACTGGTCGTAGCCGCCGCGCCAGAAGGTCAGCTTCTTCTGGTCGAGATGGACGATCGAGTTGACGGCGCGGTTGAGCAGGTCGCGATCGTGCGAAATCAAGAGCACGGTATGCGGGTATTTCGATACGTAGTTTTCCAGCCACAGCGTGCCTTCGAGGTCGAGATAATTGGTCGGCTCGTCGAGCAGCAGCAGATCGGGCTCGGCAAACAACACGGCGGCCAGCGCGACGCGCATGCGCCAGCCGCCGGAGAAGGACGAGGCCGGGCGCCGCTGCGCGGCATCGTCGAAGCCGAGGCCGGCGAGAATGGTCGCCGCGCGTGACTCGGCCGAGTGCGCATCGATATCGGCCAGCCGCATGTGGATGTCGGCGATGCGGTGCGGATCGGCCGCCGTCTTTTCCTCTTCGAGCAGTGCACTCCGCTCAAGATCGGCCTTGAGCACGATCTCGATCAGCGGCTCCTCGGTGCCCGGCGCTTCCTGCGCGACCTGGCCGATGCGCGTGTTTTTGGGCAGGCTGATCGAGCCGGTCTCGGAGGCGAGATCGCCGGTGATTGCCTTGAACAAGGTCGTCTTGCCGGTGCCGTTGCGACCGACAAGGCCAGCCTTGCTGCCGGCCGGCAAGGTCAGCGAGGCATGGTCGAGAAGCAGGCGTCCGGCCATGCGGAGCGAAAGGTCGTTGATGATCAGCATGGCCGCGCTTTTGCACGGGACAACCATGCTTCGCAAGGGCTGGAGCCCCGGTTCGCCGCATAAGGCGCGAAAACCGGCAAGCAGGTAAGTCAATCCGCCTGGCGGCGACTCCCGCAAGACGCAAAAAGAACCCGCTATCCTGAGGGGGGACAAGGAGAGCGGGTTCTTTCGTGAACGGCGGCCTTGGGAGCGTCCGATCGACACCCAAACACGCAGCAGGCGGGTTTGTTCCATGTGTTGATGAACAAACGCTGGCGTGGCCGGCAGGTTTGTCCACAGGGGCGTGCCGTCTGTACGCTATCGACCATGACGCTGCGGAAAGACTCGGCTATCCTTGGATGTGCGGCGGGCCTGATCTCCGCCTGGCCGGCGCCATCAGCTTCCTCCCAAGCGGCGCCGGCCACCTCTTTGACCGGTGCCGATGCTATTTCAGGTGGTCATTGTTTCGGCGGCGTGCCGGGCTGATCGCCGCCGGTCGTCGACTTCGGCACCGGATTCTTGTCGACCTGCGGGTTCTGCTCGACCGTGTCGCCAGGGGCCTTGGTCGGCTGGATGTTGTTGTCGCAACCCGCAACCGTCAGAGCTGCCATAAGCAGCAGGATTGAGCGCTTTTTCATCGCAGTCTCCTCTCGCCCGACAACGAGGCGTCGGCGATTTGGTTGCGCGGCCGGTGTCGTTCCTGCATTCGCCAAGGGGCCTGGGAACAAAATGCCGCGTCTCCGGTTGCTCCACAATCAATGGAGGAAGGCATGATCCGTCTGCTCATCGCCGGGGCAATCGTCTATGTCGCCTATCGCGTCGCCAAGAAAGTGATCGACGAGGTACCCGACGATTTTGATCCGCTGCTGCTGCCGCCGCCACAGGACGATCGCGAGGCGCTGCGGCGGCAATCGGCAAGGATGGGCGTCGAGCCCGAGCGTTAGTCGACAGGTCCGCCCGCAAGGCTCCGTCGCTCACGAGCCCTATTGGTCTCCGCAAACCGTTGCGAACAAAGCAGAAACGATGCTTGATGGGCGATGAACCTCGCCGCCAGTGATTCGTCTTTCCAGCCGGCCTATCTGGCGAAGCTCAATGCCGAGCAGCGGCTTGCCGTCGAACATGGCGACGGCAAGATCGCCGGACCGTTGCTGGTCATTGCCGGCGCCGGCTCCGGCAAGACCAACACGCTGGCGCACCGGGTCGCCCATCTGATCGTCAGGGGTGCCGACCCCCGCCGCATCCTTTTGATGACATTTTCGCGCCGTGCCGCAGCGGAAATGGCCAAGCGGGTCGAGCGCATCGCCGGCGAGGTGCTGGGCCGCGATGCTTCTGTCATCACCGATGCGCTGAGTTGGGCCGGCACATTCCACGGCATCGGCGCCAGGCTGCTGCGCGATTATGCGCTGGAGATCGGTCTCGATCCGGCCTTCACCATCCACGACCGCGAGGATTCCGCCGACCTGATGAACCTCGCCCGCCACGAGCTTGGGTTTTCGAAGACCGAAGCCCGCTTCCCGACCAAGGGCACCTGCCTTGCGATCTATTCGCGTGCCGTCAATGCACAGGCGCCGCTCGGCGAGGTGCTGGGTTCGGTGTTCCCGTGGTGCGCCGGCTGGGCCGAGCAGCTGAAACAATTGTTCGCCCGATATGTCGAGGCCAAGCAGGCGCAGAACGTGCTCGATTACGACGACCTGCTGCTCTACTGGGCGCAGATGGCCGGCGAGCCGGAAATCGCCGCGCATCTGGGTGCACGTTTCGACCATGTGCTGGTGGATGAATACCAGGACACCAACCGGCTGCAGGCATCGATCCTGACGGCGCTGAAGCCCGACGGATCGGGGCTGACGGTGGTCGGCGACGACGCGCAGTCGATCTATTCGTTCCGCGCCGCGGAAGTGCGCAATATCCTGGATTTTCCCAAGCAGTTCGCGCAGCCGGCCGAGGTCGTCATGCTGGAGCGCAACTACCGCTCGACCGAGACGATCCTGGCGGCGGCCAACGCGGTGATCGGCGAAGCGTCGGAACGTTTCACCAAAAATCTCTGGTCCGAGCGCAAATCGGCGGAAAAGCCGAAGCTGGTGAGCGTGCGCGACGAGACCGAGCAGGCGAGCTATGTCTGCCAGGCGATACTCACCGAACGCGAGGCCGGCACCGTTCTCAAAGCGCAGGCCGTGCTGTTTCGCGCCTCGCACCATAGCGGCCCGCTGGAGATCGAGCTGACGCGCCGCAACATCCCCTTCGTCAAGTTCGGCGGGCTGAAATTTCTCGATGCGGCTCACGTCAAGGACGTGCTGGCCGTGCTGCGCTTTGCCGAGAACCCGCGCGACCGCGTCGCCGGCTTTCGCGTGCTGCAACTTCTGCCCGGCATCGGCCCTTCGGCGGCGAATGCGATCGTCGAGACCATGGCCACGTCGCTCGACGAGACGATGGGGCTTGCCCGCTACCGGCCGCCGCAGCGGGCCGCCGACGACTGGCCGGGCTTTGTCGCGCTCTATTGCGGCCTGCGCGCCGGCGCGCAAAAATGGCCGGCCGACATCGAGCAGGTCAGGCTCTGGTACGAGCCGTATCTGGAACGCATCCACGAGGATGCAACGACGCGCCGGGCCGATCTCCTGCAGCTCGAACAGATCGCTTCCGGCTATGCCTCGCGCGAGCGCTTCCTCACCGAGCTGACGCTCGATCCGCCGGACGCGACCAGCGACGAGGCCGGCCCGCCGCACCGCGACGAGGATTATCTGATCCTGTCGACCATCCATTCGGCCAAGGGCCAGGAGTGGAAGAGCGTCTTCGTGCTCAACACCGTCGACGGCTGCATCCCGATCGATCTCGGCGTCGGCAGCAAGGAGGACATCGACGAGGAGCGGCGGCTGCTCTACGTGGCGATGACGCGGGCCAAGGACAGCTTGCACCTGGTCATGCCGCATCGCTTTTTCGTCCACGGCCAGGCGGCGCGCGGCGACCGCCATGTCTATGCCTCGCGCACGCGCTTCATCCCGCGCTCGATCCTCGGCGCGTTCGAGCAGGTGGCTTGGGCCAGCGTCCAGGCCAGAGACGATCCGCGCCGCCAGCCGCAGGTGCGTGTCGATCTCGGCGCCCGCATGCGCGGCATGTGGAAATAGGCACCCGCCTCGCCGCTGGCGCTGCTCGCCCGGCGACCGCTCCCAGAGCCGGCGAAAAACAATCCCGGCAACATGGAACCTCGCGCCGTGATCCGCGTTTCTGCCCGACCCCCAGACCGGAGAACGGCGTCCGCCGTGACCTCCGCCCATTCGAGAGGCCAGAATGCACGACAGGACGTTTTCCACCCCGGGCGCCCTAACCGTTGGCGCCGGCTACAAGCGTACGATCGCTTCGTTCTCCGAGATGCACGAATTCCTGACCGAGTTCCCGCCTTCGCGCCGGCGGCTGAGCTATGGCGCCGCGGTAAAGGCCTGCGAGGCGGCACGTGCCGGCGAGATCTCGGCCGAAGCGGCACGCGACGCCCTGATCACCTTCGCCGTGACGGCAGGCATCCTCTGGCCGGCCGCGCAGCCGGCAGTCTCGGTCAAGCCGGTCGCCCGGGGCCTCGGCGGCTACGCCGCCTGACAGAAACGACCGTCAATGGACCGTCATCGGGCCGCCGCCCGGCGGGTCGCCCGCTGCCGCGGTCTCGAAACTGACCTGATCGCGGCCGTTCGATTTGGCCTTGTAAAGGTGCTTGTCCGCCACCACGAACATCTCGGCGTAGGTGGTCGGCCCGCTGAAGGCGACGCCGCCGATGCTGACCGAGAGAGGACAGGGCCGGCCGCCAGGCGAGAACTCCGCCTCACGGACGCGTCGGCGAATTGTCTCCGCCACCAGCCAGGACTGCGAAGGATCTGCGCCGGGAAGGAAAACCGCAAATTCCTCGCCGCCGATCCGGCCGACGATATCGGCGCCGCGCAGCTGGCCCTGGATCGTCCTGGCGATCAGCTTGAGCGCCTGGTCTCCGCAGTCGTGGCCGAGGCGGTCGTTGACGGATTTGAAATGGTCGGCATCGACGATCAACAAGGCGCCGGCATTGACGACGGAATGGCTGCGGGCCTGTTCGAGATAGGCTTCGACGAGCATCGAAAACGCACCCCGGTTGAACACCGCCGTCAGGCTGTCGGTCGCCGCGACGATGGCCAGTGCCTTCTGCGCGATGGCCAGCTGGCGCATTTTCCACATCAGGAAAAAGAAGAACGAGCCGGCCAGCACAAGCGGCAGCAGCAGGTCGGTGAGCTGCGCCCGCCACAGCGCTTCCGGCGACAAATACGGGAAATTGAAGGAATCGACGAAGAACGCGGCTGCAATGCAGACCACGGTGCCAGCGACGGTAACCGCCACGACCCTGCCCCAGCTCGTCGGGGACAAATCGATCCGCATTTTTTTGCTCCTGCTTCAGCCGGCCACCTTGAAGCAACAGCGCAAACGAAGTCCTAAGACTTTGCTTTCAATTCGATCGCAGTCGAAGCGAACCGGCCGTCGAGATGGCGGCCAGATAAGCGGGTCGGTCCTAAATCAGCTGCCTTCTGACACTCATCCGGGTCACCGCAGTCACAAGAATGGCGCCGATCATGAAATAGATGGTCGCGACGATGTCCCCCTGGTGGAAATAATAACCGGAGTTGAGGAGCGCCAGGACCACGGCGAAGAACGCCACAAGGCGCAAGGGTTCATTGGGCATGCGTGCCAATTCTCGCTGTTGCTGCTGAATGCTGCTGAAGCGGCCGCCCTCACGACCGTGCGCTCCATAAAATGTTTTGGCGCGTTTTGCAATCTCGGCAGATCGTCCTCTATCCACCGTCCGCTTCACCAGCCGCCCCAGGGTTAATGCATGTCGCGCAAAAGTGTGCAGCGGTTTTGCGATTACGACATGCATCAAACAAGAACCTAAAGCGCGTCGCATGGAGGCCGGTCGAACGCGACGCGCTTTAGGCGAATGCTCTGCCCTCCTCGCTGCGCTGGAACATCGTCAGGTCCAGTCCGAGGCTTGGCTTGCCCAGAACGGTCAGGATCGCATGCGCCTGGCCGCGGTGGTGGGTCTGGTGGTTGAAGAAGTGATCGAGCGCCGGCGCCAGCCGCTGCGAGACGGTGCGCATATCCGAGACGGTCATGTAGGAGAAGCGGCCCGACAGCGCCTTGTCGCTCAGGCCGTCGACCCAGTCGATGATCCGTTTGTCCTCGGCCTCGCGCGCCAGCCGCAAGCCGGGCAAGGCGCGGTGCAGGATCGTGTCGAGCCTTGCCGGCGCGTCGCCCTCGCCGGTGAAGCGTTTCATCCAGATACGGTCGGCTGCCAGGAGGTGGTTGAGCGTTCCCATCATCGAACCGAAGAAGACGCCGACATTGCGGTCGAACTCTTCCTCGTCGAGATCGGCGGCGGCGTCGTAGATGCGGCCGTTGGCCCATTGATTGTAGGCCGCAAACATCCTGAAATGCTGTTTCATTCTTCTCTCGACCTGCGAGACCCTGTTTCGCGCGGGTCTGTTTCGGGCATAGTTAGACTGCAAGGACGCTGCCGCCAATGACCATTCTGCTCTATGACCTTGTCGGACGCGACGCCGCCCGCCCATTCAGCCCACATTGCTGGAAGGCGGCGATGGCGCTGGCCCACAAAGGGCTCGACATCACCAGCGTGCCGACCCGTTTCCTCGAAGTGCCGAAGGTGGAAGGCGGCGTCTCGAAGCTCGTTCCGGTGATCCGCGACGGCGAGACGGTGGTCGCCGATTCCTTCGCCATCGCGCTCTATCTCGAGGAGGCCTATCCCGAGCGGCCGACATTGTTTTCCGGCGACGGTGGTAAGGCGATGGCGCGCTTCATCGAACGCTGGTCGCAGCTGACCATCCATCCCTACGTCACCACCGCTGCGATACTGGACCTACACGCCATGCAGGACGAGGCGAACGCCGCCTATTTCCGGCAGACCCGCGAGCAGCGCTTCGGCAATCGCCTGGAGGCGGTATACGCCACCCGCGACGCTGGGCTCGCCAGCTTCCGCGCCTCGCTGGAGCCGCTCCGCTCGATGCTTGGCTATCAGCCCTTCATCAGCGGCCAGTCGCCGCTATTTGCCGACTACATCGTTTTCGGCGCGCTGCAATGGGCGCGCATCGCCACGCCCTACCGGCTGCTCGACGACAGCGACGTCGTGGCGCAATGGTTCGAACGATGCCTCGATCTGCATGGCGGCGTCGGCCGCACGGTCGCGCCGGCAGCGATCGCCCCGCTTGAGGGGTGAAATCGGCAGTTTCATCGGCAACGCCACATTTTGTTCTTGCTTTGTGCGGCAGCTATGCTACTAATTTGGGTATGGTGCTGATTCGTACCGACGACCCGCCCGGCTTGCCGAGGCGGGTTTTGTTTGCCGATCAAGGTCCAACGGCGTAGATCGCGGCAATGTCGTCCAGCCTTGGCTAGAGCGCGTCGCGTCCGACCGGCCTCATGTGACGCGCTTTAGGTTCTTGTTTTGATGCATGTCGTTACCGCAAAACCGCTGCACACTTTTGCGCGACATGCGTTAGAATTGCCGCCCGGCGAAATGCGACAATGCGGGTAGCAGACGTGTCGCTCGAAGCGCCTCATCAGCACCCGGATCGCAGCAAACAAGACGAACATCCGGCGAACCGGACAATCACAACAAAGGCAGCGCGCCATGACCGCAAACCCAGAGTTCCCGGCCGACTTTCGCGCCGGGCTCGCCAATCTCTTCCTGTGGCGACGCGACGTCAGGCGGTTCAAGCCGACGCCGCTCCCCGAAGGGGCGCTGGAGCGGCTGCTCGAGCTTGCCAGCGCCGCGCCGTCCGTCGGGCTGAGCCAACCTTGGCGCTTCGTCGTCGTCGAGAGCGTAGTATGCCGCGCTGCCGTCAGGACATGCTTCGAGCGCTGCAACGCGGAGGCACTCCAAACCTTTTGCGGCGAACGCGCCGCGCTTTATGCGCGCCTGAAGCTTGCGGGCCTGAATGAGGCACCCTGCCAGCTTGCGGTTTTCGCCGACCGTACAACCTCGCAAGGGCATGGGCTCGGCCGCCTGACCATGCCAGCCACCATAGACTATTCGGCTGTCATGGCGGTCCACACGATGTGGCTGGCTGCGCGCGCCGAAGGAATAGGCATGGGCTGGGTCTCGATCCTCGATCCGGCCGAGATGGCGACGATCCTGGACGTGCCGCCGGAGTGGACACTGATCGGTTACTTCTGCATCGGCTACCCGAGCGAGAACCACAGCGTGCCGGAGCTGGAACGGGAAGGCTGGGAAATCCGGCGGCCGTCTATCGTGACAAGGCGGTAGTGGTATGGCGGCGCTGCCATCCTCTTTGCGGGGAAGAATGACTCCTCCGCTGCAGGGCTGTGGATATCATGGATGGTTTCGCCGATCGTCAGCATTGCCAACAAGACACCATGGCAAAGCCGGTCGTGACGACCTTGACCTGAGGAAGGGCATAGAATGTTTCGCTACGACATGCAGGCCGAGATCTGGGTCTATCCGGGCAAGGGCGGCTGGCATTTCGTGACGTTGCCGCCGGAGCTTGGGACCCGGATCAAAACGGCGATGATGGGGATGGCACGGCCCTGGGGTTCGCTTGGCGTGGAAGCCGTCATCGGCCAGACCAGATGGCGGACATCGCTGTTTCCCGACAAGAAATCCGGCAGCCTGCTCTTGCCGATCAAGACGGCGGTGCGGGTCCGCGAAGGCCTTCGGGCTGGCGACACCGCCAACCTGACGATCGAGATGCAGTTATGACGACATTGGCCCTGACGGTGACGCGCTGTGCGGCGGCTAGTGCAGAAATGCGCGCCGCGCCAGCGTCCCCTTGGCAAGCCGGCGGGCGGCTTGTATAGAGCCCGCCACCCTCAATTCCACTCTCCATCACAAGGACGATCCCATGGCGCTCGAACGCACCTTTTCCATGATCAAGCCGGACGCGACCCGCCGCAATCTCACCGGCGCCATTACCAAGATACTGGAAGATGCCGGCCTGCGCGTCGTCGCTTCGCGCCGGGTGTGGATGAGCCGCCGCGAGGCGGAAGGTTTTTATGCCGTCCACAAGGAGCGTCCGTTCTTCGGCGAGCTGGTCGAGTCCATGTCGTCGGGCCCGACCATCGTGCAGGTACTGGAAGGCGAGAACGCCATTGCCAAGAACCGCGAAGTGATGGGCGCCACCAATCCGGCAAGCGCCGCCGAAGGCACCATCCGCAAGCTGCACGCGCTGTCGATCGGCGAGAATTCCGTGCACGGTTCTGATGCGCCGGAAACCGCCGCGCAGGAGATCAAATACTGGTTCTCGGACACCGAGATCGTCGGCTAAGCCGGCATCCCGAACCCCATCAAAGAGGCCGGCGCAACGCCGGCCTTTTTTGTTAGCGGACATTTTCAGCTTCAGGCTCCTCGACGGATCATGGGTGCGTTAAGCTCGAGGGCACCGATCAAACGCGGTCCCGACAATGGAGCCGACCAGGCCATGACCAGCACCATTCCCGGCTTCTTCCAGGGCACCGAAATGCCGACCGGCGGCTGGTGGGAAGCGCTGTGGCCCGAGCCTGCCAGTGTCGTGGCGGCAGTAGGCATGAAGCCCGGCACGGACGTGGTCGATCTTTGCTGCGGCGACGGCTGGTTCACGCTGCCAATCGCCAGGGTCGCCCGTCATGTAGTCGCCATCGACATCGATGCCGATCTCCTCGAAGTCGCCCGGCGGCGACTGGCCGAAGGTGGCGCGAGCAATTGCGAGTTTGTGGCGGGCGATGCCTATGAGCTTGCCAGGCTGGTGCCTCAAACCGTCGACTTCGTCTTTATGGCCAACGCTTTCCACGGTGTTCCGGATCGGCCGCGCCTTGCCCGCGCCGTGCGCGCGACGCTTGGCCCTGCTGGTCGTTTTGCCATCGTCAACTGGCACCAGCAGCCGCGCGAGCAAACCACGGTCCTCGGCGAGCCGCGCGGGCCAAAGACCGAGCTGAGGCTGTCACCCGAACAGACCACCGCGGCGGTGGAAGCGAGCGGGTTCAAGCTCGCCGAGCTGGTTGATGTGCCGCCCTATCACTATGGCGCGGTATTCAAACTCGCAACAAATTGAGAATGCCTGGTGTATGCGGTCGTCGCCCGATAGATCTCGCCCGCCGCCCCCTAGCGGCGGGTTCTGCCAGTCTATTTCGCCTGGCGTTCCTTCACGTTCGCATGTTCATTCGCCGCGTCCGTGTCGGTGGCCGGGGTCTTGGTCTCCTCACCTGTGAACGGGCTGCCCTGCCCGGGCGCGAGATCGCCGCTATGACCAGCCTTGTTGGTCTCGAAAGGCTGGCTGTCAGGACTGAGACCATGCTGAAGGGCATCGAACAGATGGTCGTCCGCCTTGGCAAGACCGGTAAAGGCAAGAAGCGATGCACCGGTGGCGGCAACGATAAGCGTATGCGTTTTCATCTCTGGACTCCTTTGAGTGGCCAGAACGAGCCGCAGCCATTCTGGCGGCTTCAACGAAGGGACAAACGTCCCTTTTGCCTTACCCGCCATCTTATGAACGACTAACGCGCCCCCTGCCCGGCCTATTCCCGCTGAAACACAACGTGATCGGCATGCGGCCGATCAGGCGACCGAATAGCCGCCGTCTGCGAGCAGGCCGTGGTCGGAGACAAACGAGGCGTCATCCAACGCCTCGGGAGTGAGCGGAGCGTCGAAGCTGCCGATCTCCTTCTCAGCGAATGAGCGGCGTGTCCCAAAGGTCGCCGAGCAGCATCTTCAGCTCATGAAAGCGTTTTGAGCCAAGTTCCTCAGCCCATTCCCGCTCGATATCCAGCAATATGTCGGCCATCTTCTGATAGGCGGCGCGCCCGCGGTCGGTGAAATTGACGATCGTCCCGCCGCTTTCGTCAGGTGCTGCGGAGCGCCTGATGTAGCCCATCGTTTCCAGCGTCTTCAGCAGCTGGTTCATGGCCTGTTTGCTCATGGCGGCGCGCTCGGCAAGCGCGCTTGGCCTCAGGCCGTCAGGGCCGGGATATTGGATCACGGCCATATGCGGCGGGCTGAGATCCTCGAAACCCGATGCCCTGAGTTCTCTGATCAGCTTGCGGTGGATGGCCATGGCAGGCACGCGCAGCAGCGCGCCGATCAGCGGCGGCTTCCTTGGCGGATCTTCAATGGGCGATGGCATTGACACCTTGGTAAATTGAGTTTACTCGTCATCGGTAAATTCGATTTACCACATGGGAGGATGGAATGCTAGAAAAAGCCAGCCAGGTCCGCGTCAATCCTGCTGACGAGACGATCAGCCATGGCGGTCTTGCCGTGCGTTTCCTGCTCACCGGCGATCAATCGGCCGGCAGCATCGCGGCCTTCGAACTGACTGTCCCCGGCTCGCAGCGCCTGCTCGCGCCGGCACACAGCCACGACCACTACGAAGAGACGATGTACGGGATCGATGGCGTGCTGACGCTGACCGTCGACGGATACCGGCACGATTTGGGGCCTGGACAGGCACTGTGCATTCCGCGCGGAGCAATCCATCGCTTCGACAATAACGGCACAGAGACGGCCAAGGTGCTCTGCATGGTGACGCCGGCGGCGATCGGGCCGGAATATTTCCGCGAGGCCTTCGCCATCTTCGGCGCCGGCGGCCCGCCCGACCGCGCCAGGATCATGGATTTGATGCACCGCTTTGGCCTGACGCCTGCGCCACCACAGGTGTGATCGTTTCGGAACGGTCCAAGGCCTGTTGAGATTCAGGGCAGGCCGAGCCGGTGAAGCCCTTACCTGAATAGCGACAGGCTCAGCTCGCAGCATTGAACCGCAGGATGACGCGATCATCCTTGTCGGCGATGATGAGCTTGCCGGCGTCGATATGGTACGACGCTGCCTTGGCCAGCGCCTCGAACAGCGCCTTTTCCTCGGCCATGGTCTCGGACGCGCAGGCCTTGAAGGTCGAACCGATGTCACTGATGGTAATCGTCGAACCATCGACTTTGGCGGTGGCGAAGTAGACGTTGCAAGGGCCGCTGCCGCCGGCCTTGCCGGCTTCGCTGATCCGGAACGTCGCCCGCGGCTCGGCAATCACGCCGATGCCGTCGATATATTCGATCAGCCAGCTTTGACCGAACACGGAGGCTGCCGCCGGCTCGTCGCTCGGCGCCGCCATTTTCAGCATGATGGTCAGCGGTGCATCGCTCAGCGGGTCGACCTGATGACGCTCGTCGGAGATGAACAGCAGCCTGTCGTCGGCGGTGATGCGTGCCTGCAGCACGTAGGTCATGTTCGGCCTGATCGCCTGCGGATCGAAGCTGATCTCGAACTTGATCGGCACCTGGCCGGTGGGCACGATCTTGCGTTCGCCGATAATTGCGGCCGGCGCGTCGGCCAGCGATACGTCGGCAAGCTGCACGGAAAGCACGGCGTTGGGCGGCAGCGTGATGCGCTCGCGATACATCACCTCGCCCTTGAGGGTCTTTTCGGCGGCCACGGAGTGATCCGGAACGGCCAGTATGCCGACGGCCAGCGGCACCAGCCCGAAGATGAAGAACTCGGCGATCCTGTCCAGCATGATCCTGCTCCCCTTCCGGCCAAAGGTCTCGCAGGATTGCGGTCAATGAATGGCTGGCGGGGTATGGGCACGGCTGTCCCAGGGATTTATTTGGACCGCGGGCGCTTCCAGTGGCCCGCCGCCTTGTCGTCGGCCTTCTTGGCCGCTCCGCAAACCCTGTTCAGGCCACCCTCGGCCAAGCCTCAGGCGATCACGAATTCGTGTTCCAAACAGACGTAACACGGCGGGCGTCCGGACCGAACTGACCAATGCGCACTGAGGAGAGTGCGCTTGAAACCCAACCGGAGGTGAAATCATGTCAACGAGATCAACCGTGAGCGCGGCCTTACTGGCCAGCGCCGTTGCCACGGCTCTTGCTTCTTTTGCGACGGCCGCGCCGCTGACCGAGGCACAGGTCAAGGCAGCAATGGACGCCGGCAAGGAGAAGTGCTTTGGCGTCGCCTTGAAGGGACAGAACGACTGCAAGGCAGGCCCGGGAACCACCTGCCAAGGTACCTCGACCGTCGACTATCAAGGCAACGCCTGGAAGTTCGTCGACGGCGGCACCTGCACGACGATGGACCTACCCGGCGGCCGCAAGGGCTCACCCACCGAGCTGACCCGCGACGTCCCATCGTAAGCGATGCACCCTGCCCGGAAAGTGGCGATGACAATGAACGGACCGACCCGTCCAGCATCCCGCATGTCGAAGACCTCGCGCTTTCCGGCGCACCCGGTCGCCGGCCTTGCCGGCACCAGTTTCAAGCATGAGCGTTTATCCGCAATCCTCGGCGACGGTCCCCAAAGCGGCTTCTTCGAGGTTCATGCGGAAAACTACATGGGCGCCGGCGGCCCGCCGCACGACGCGCTCGCCCGCATCCGCCGCAATTATCCCGTCTCGCTGCATGGCGTCTGCATGTCGATCGGCGGCCCGCAGCCGCTCGACAAGGCGCATCTTGGTCGTTTCAAGGCGCTGGTCGATCGCTACGAGCCGGCGCTCGTTTCAGAGCATCTCGCCTGGTCGACGCACGACACCACCTATTACAACGACCTGCTTCCCCTGCCCTACACGCCGGCAACGGTTTCGCGCGTGGCTGATCACATCGACGAAGTGCAGGGCACGATAGGCCGCCCGATCCTGCTCGAGAATCCTTCGACCTATGTGCTTTTTCCGGAATCGACGATGAGCGAGACGGATTTCATCCGCGAGCTGGTTCGGCGTAGCGGCTGCGGCCTGCTGCTTGACGTCAACAACGTCTTCGTCTCGGCCACCAATCACGGCTATTCGACACGTTCTTATCTCGCGGACTTCCCGCTCGAACATGTCGGCGAAATCCATCTGGCCGGGCACGCCAAGCAGGAGGACGACGAAGGCGACCTGCTGCTCATCGACAGCCATGACGGCCCGGTTGCCGACGCGGTCTGGAAGCTCTTCGATACCGTCATCGGCCGATGCGGGCCACTGCCGACGCTGATCGAATGGGACAGCGACATTCCCGAGTGGCCGGTGCTCAAGGCGGAGGCCGCCGCCGCCCAAGCCATCCTCGACCGTCATGCCGACAGCTATTTCGGAAAAGCCCATGCCGCAGGATGAGCTCCAGTCGGGCGATCTCGGCCACCGGTTTGACTATGCCGCGGCATTCACCGCCGGTTTGCTCGATCCTGACCGTGCCCCGCCTGACTCTGTCTCGGGGCCGAACGGGAAGGCTGTGGTCAAGCGATATGCCGTCTACCGCAACAACGTCACGGTCAGCCTGATCGATGCGCTGGCCGCCAGCTTTCCAGCGACGCTGCGCATCACCGGCCCGGATTTCTTTCGCGCGATGGCGCGCTTTCACATCCGCGAAACGCCACCCACCTCGCCGCTTCTATTCGAATATGGCCGCGACTTTCCCGATTTCATCGAGCGCTACGAATACGCGCAGTCAATGCCGTGGCTGGCCGACGTGGCGCGCATCGAGCGGGCCTGGCTCGACGCCTATCATGCCGCCGACGCGGAGGCGCTGTCGGCTGAGGCACTGGCGTCGATCCCTTGCGAGAGGCTTGCCGATACCGTGCTGCGGCCGCATCCGGCGACGCGGGTCGCGCGCTCCCGGTTCCCGGCAGTCACGGTCTTCGCGGCAAACCGGAACGAGGCTCCTGTTGGGCCGATCCGGGCAACGGGCGCTGAAGATGCGCTGGTCACGCGGTCCGGCCTCGAGGTCTTCGTTCGCCACCTGCGGCCCGGCGGCGCAGTGTTTATCTCGCATCTGATCGCGGGCGAGGCGCTCGGCGCGGCGGCCGCGGCGGCATTTGCGGAGAGTGCCGAATTCGAGCTTTCCGCCAACATTGCCGGCGTGCTGGAAGCGGGAGCCTTCACGACGGCACATCAGGAAAGGTGAGCACGATGAGCGATGGGCAGAACGCGAGCACCGAACCGCGAGGGGTCGCCGCTCTCGTCGAAAGGCTGAATGCCGCCCTGCGCACGATCGCGACGCCATCGCTGACGCAGCTTGTTCTGCGCTGCGCCCTCGCCGTCCCGTTCTGGCGGTCCGGCGTCAACAAATGGGACGGTTTTCTACAGTTGAACGATGTCGCCGTGCTGCTTTTCAGCTCGGAACTCAAATTGCATCTGCCGGGCGGCCCTTACGATTTTCCGGCACCTGGGCTGGTGGCGTTCGCCTCAGGGTCAGCGGAGATCGTGTTGCCAGTTCTCCTTGTTTTCGGCCTGGTGACGCGACTGGCGGCATTCGGGCTGCTGCTGATGACGCTGATCATCGAGCTCACCGTGCCGGACGGCTGGCCGCTGCACATTACCTGGGCGGCGATGGCGCTTGGCATCGTGGCTTGGGGACCCGGCCGGATTTCGCTCGATCATTTGATCGGCACCGACAAAGGCTGACGCCCTCGCGGAAAGCCTGGTCAGTCTCGCTTCCAGCGGCTCGCCGCCTTGTCGTCGGCCTCCTTGGCGTCGACCCAGCCGCCCTCGGAACCGTCGCTATGGTGTTCCTTTTTCCAGAACGGCGCCCGTGATTTCAAATAGTCCATCAGGAAATTCGCGGCCTCGAACGCCGCCTGCCGGTGGGCGGAAGCGGCCACCACCAGCACGATGTTTTCGCCGGGAGCGATCTTGCCGTGGCGATGGATCGCGGTGAGCCCCTGCAGTGGCCAGCGCTCGATTGCCTCGCCGGCGATGCGGGATATCTCGGCTTCGGCCATGCCGGGATAATGTTCGAGCTCGAGTGCGGAGAGCCTGCCTTGCTCGTCGCGGCAAAGGCCGGAGAAAGTCACCACGGCGCCGATGTCGTTGCGACCCCTGGTCAGCCTGGCGATCTCGGCGGCGACGTCGAAATCCTCCGCCTGGATGCGCACGACAGGCACCACCGCCGACATGGTTCAGCCACCGGTCATCGGCGGGAACAGCGCGATCTCGCGCGCGCCGGCGATCTTCTCGCGGTGCTCGACATGTTCCTGGTTGATGGCGACGCGGATCACGTCAGGATATTGCAGCGCGTTCTCGTATTCCTCGCCGCGTGATTTCAGCCAGCGCAACAGGTCGGCGACCGTTTCGATGCCGGCCGGCAGTTCGACCTCTTCCTCCGGTCTGCCGATCCGCTCGCGCACCCAGGCGAAATAGATGAGCTTCGTCGACATTTTATTCATCCATGATGTGCTTGAGGCCGGCGCGGAAATAGTCGTAGCCGGTGTAGAGCGTGACCAAGGCGGCGATCCACAGCAGCACCAGCCCGGTCTGGGTGGTCAGCGGGAAGATCTTGTCGCCGGCAGGTCCCGCCAGCAGGAAGGCGATGGCGATCATCTGGATGGTGGTCTTCCACTTTGCCAGTTGCGTCACCGGCACCGAGACCTTCAGGGCCGCCAGATATTCGCGCAGGCCCGAGACCAGGATCTCGCGGCACAGGATGATGATCGCCGCCCACAGCGACCAGCCGGCGATGCCGGCATGGCGGTCGGTGTCGGCGGCGAGCAGCAGCAGGCAAGTGGCGACCAGCAGCTTGTCGGCGATCGGGTCGAGCATCTTGCCGATGTTGGAGGTCTGCTGCCAGGCGCGCGCCAGATAGCCGTCGAAGTAATCGGTGATCGAGGCGAGCAGGAAAATGATGAGCGCCGACCAGCGAGCGAAGTCGCTCGATTTCAAATGCCCCTCCAGGAAAAAGCACAGCACGACCAGCGGCACCGCCAGGATGCGGGCGTAAGTGAGCATGTTGGGCAGGTTGAACGCGCGCTGGGACATGTTTTGGGAACTCTTTCTGCCTGCTTAGTCAAATCAGAAGCGAATGTGGGGGGTCAACAGGCCAGAATCGATTAGCCGGCCGAAATATCGGCAATAGGTCTTAGCTCTCGTGAAAATGATTGTAGACCAATTTCGCCACCTGCTCCGAAATGCCGTCGACCTTGACCAGGTCCTCGACGGCGGCGCGGCTGACCGCCTTGGCCGTACCGAAATGCATCAGCAGCGCGCGCTTGCGGCCGGGGCCGATGCCGCTGATCTCGTCGAGCGGGCTCTTGACCATCTCCTTTTTTCGGCGGGCGCGGTGCGAACCGATGGCGAAGCGATGGACCTCGTCGCGCAGCCGCTGGACGAAATAGAGCACCGGATCGCGTACGGGCAGCGAGAATGAGTCCCTGCCCTTGGCGAAGAAGCGTTCGCGGCCGGCGTCACGGTCCTGACCCTTGGCGATGCCGATGGCCACGACGCGGTCCTCGATGCCGAGATCGGCGAGAATCTTCCGCACCGCCGTCATCTGCCCTTGGCCGCCGTCGATGAGGATGACGTCGGGCCAGGCCGGGAAGCCGCCGGCGTCCTCGATATCGTCGCCCGGTCCGGTAGGGCTCGCCTCGTCCGCGCCCTCGGTTTGCGGGGCATCGCCATGTTCCTTCAACAGCCGCGAGAAGCGCCGCTGCATCACCTCGCGCATCATGCCGAAATCGTCGCCCGGCGTGATCTCGGTCGAGCGGATGTTGAACTTTCGATACTGGTTCTTCACAAAACCTTCCGGCCCGGCGACGACCATGGCGCCGACGGCGTTGGTGCCCATGATGTGCGAGTTGTCATAGACCTCGATGCGCACCGGCGGCTTTTCCAGGCCGAAGGTCTCGGCAAAGCCATTGAGCAGCCGCGCCTGGGTCGAGGTCTCGGCGAGCCGCCGGCCGAGCGCTTCGCGCGCGTTCTGCAGCGCGTTGTCGGTCAGGTCCTTCTTCTCGCCGCGCTGCGGCACGGAGATCGACACCTTGCGGCCGGCGCGGGTGGAGAGGGCCTCCGCCAGCAATTCCTGGTCCTCGATGCCATACGACAACAGGATGGTGCGTGGCGTCGGCTTGTCGTCGTAGAACTGCGCCAGGAACGAACCCAGCACCTCGCCAGCTTCGAGCGCCGGATCGGCCTTGGGAAAATAGGCGCGGTTGCCCCAGTTCTGGCCGGTGCGGAAGAAGAACACCTGGATGCAGACCTGGCCGCCCTCCTGATGGATGGCGAAGACATCGGCCTCGTCGACGGTCTGCGGATTGATGCCTTGATGGCTCTGCACATGCGACAGCGCCGCCAGCCGGTCGCGATAGATGGCGGCCCGTTCGAAATCGAGGTTCTCCGAAGCCTGCTGCATGGCGGCGGAGATCTCCGTCTTCACCTTCTGGCTGCGGCCGGAGAGAAAATCCTTCGCCTCGGCGACGAGCCTGGCATAGTCGACATGCGAGATTTCGCCGGTGCACGGGCCGGCACAGCGCTTGATCTGGAACAGAAGGCAAGGCCGGGTGCGGTTCTCGTAGAAGGAGTTGGTGCAGCTCCTGAGCAGGAAGGCGCGCTGCAGCGAGTTGATGGTGCGGCCGACGGCGCCGGCTGAAGCAAAGGGGCCGAAGTAGTCGCCCTTGCGCGAGCGCGCGCCGCGATGCTTGTAGATGCCGGGCGAGACATGGTCGCCGGTCAACAGGATATAGGGGAACGACTTGTCGTCGCGCATCAGCACGTTGAAGCGTGGCCGCAAGCGCTTGATGAGGTTGGCTTCAAGCAGCAGCGCTTCGATCTCGGTGCGGGTGACAACGAACTCCATCGTCGACGTCTCGCGCACCATGCGGCCGATGCGGCTGGTGTGGAACCGGCCTTGCGCGTAGTTGGTGACCCGCTTCTTCAGGCTGCGTGCCTTGCCGACATAGAGCACGTCGCCGGCGGCATTCATCATGCGGTAGACGCCGGGCGCATTGGGCAGCCGCTTGACCAGCGTCTGAATCACCTCGGCGCCGACCATGCCGTCGGCGTCGCCGGCATGCGGGGTCCAGTCGATGGCGGTGAAGGTGACGTCCGGACCGCTGGCTGCAGGCTCGACGACCTCCTCGGCCGCCTCGTCCTCGAGGTCGATTTCGGGCGGCAGGTCGTCGGCGCCGCCGCGCGTTTTGTGTTTCTGGTCCATCGGGCTCATTCGGTCATGCCTGTCACATCGGGCGTCTGCCATGCAAGATGCTGGCCGCCGTCAAGCGCGATCATCTGGCCGGTAACCGAGCGTGCCGCCCAGAGATAGCGGATAGTGGCACCGAATTCCGGCAATTCCGGGCCGCGCTTCAGGATCAGGCCGGCAATCTGGGCATCGAAATCGCTGTCGTGCTGGCGCGTGTTCTTCAAGGTCGGGCCAGGACCAATGGCGTTGACGCGGATGCGGGGACCCAGCGCCTGCGCCATCATCTCGGTCGCTGCCCACAAGGTCGACTTCGACAGCGCATAGGAGAAATAACGCGGCGTCGGCCGCCAGACGCGCTGATCGATCATGTTGACGATCAGCCCCTCACTGTTCTGCGGCAAGGCCCGGGCGAAAGTCTGCGCCAACAGCGCCGGCGCCTTGACATGCACGGCGAAATGGCGATCCCAGGCCGGCCAGTCGAAATCCTCAACGCTGTCGTGCTCGAACAGCGAGGCGTTGTTGACCAGCAGCGAGACCGGCCCGAGCGCCGCCGCCGCGCGGCCGACAAGGTTGCCGACGGCGTCCATGTCGGTCAGGTCGGCAGCAATCACAGCGGCCCGGCCATGTCGACCAAAATGACCACTGTTGATTTCGGCCGCCAGTGCCTCCGCCTCGGCCAGCGAGCGATTGCAGTGGATGGCGACGGCAAAACCATGCGCGGCAAGGTCCTCGACGATCGCCCTGCCGATCCGCTTCGCGCCGCCCGTCACCAGTGCCGTCGCGGCGACCTTGCTCATCTGTCAATCCTCAATCCGATGCCGATTCATACCTGCCGGGATCGTGCCGGCGAAATATGGCCCGCCAAGCGTTAAATCCCATTTCCACCTGGGGCAGGATTGTGGCAAAGTGGCCGGTGGGCGTTCTGGCTCGACCGGAATTCGGGCCAGCCCGTCCGCAATATAGGGCGCTGGAGCCCTTACACCAAGCCGTGTGCAGTGCAGCACGGCGAACCTGCTGACATTCGCTGTTGCGAAGATGCAACGTCAAGGTTCTGCCTCATTCGTGCCAGGGAATGACCCAAGTTCAGGTTCGCTTCAGCCGCATTTCGACACGACATTTGGAACCGTTGAACGCCGGATCCGTTTCACCCCCCGGACGGGTTGAGGGCGCTCATTAAAAAACAAGCCTGTGTCCTGTGGCTTAAGGAGTAAAGAACAATGCAAGCCAATCTTAAATTTGCGCGACCGCTCGCGGTGGCGTTTGGGCTGTTCGCCCTCGGCGGAACTGCCTATGCCGCGGACGTGGTTCAGGAAGAGCCGCCGGCACCTGCCCCGATTGCAGAACTTCCGGTCGCATCCTGGGCCGGTCCCTATGCCGGTGTGAGCGTCGGCTACGGCTTCGCCGGCCATGCCAAAGCCAAAGACATTGGTGTCGACGTCGACACGAAGGGTTTTGTCGGCGGCGTCTTCGGCGGCTATAACTGGCAGCAGGAGAACTTCGTCTACGGTGCTGAAGCCGATATCGGCTACAACGGCGTCAAGGGCGACGATGCCGGCATCGAGGCCAAGGGTGGCTTCGAGGGCTCGTTGCGTGCCCGCCTCGGCTACGCTGTCACCCCGGATATCCTGCTCTACGGCACCGCCGGTGGCGCGCTGAAGAACCAGAAGATTGAAGCGGCCGGCGTCAGCGACACCAACACCCAGTTTGGCTGGACAGCCGGCGTGGGTACCGACATCAAGATCACCGACAATGTGTTCGGCCGTGTCGAGTATCGTTACACGGACTTCGGCAGGAAGGACTTCGACGGTATCGGCAAGGTCAAGTCGACCGACAATCGCGTCACTTTCGGCGTCGGTATGAAGTTCTAAGTCGTCCAAGCCACGACACGAAAAAGCCGGGCCTCGCGCCCGGCTTTTTTTGTGGGCACCGGCTGAGACCCCCGCCCTCAAGCCGGGATGCCGGGCTTCAGCTCCGGGAATTTCTCGTCGAAGCGTGCCGCCCAGCGCGTCAGCCGGCCGCGGCCCTTTTCCCATTTTCCGGCGAAGCGCAGCGAGAGATAACCGAGGCAGGCGCGCAGCGCGATCTGACCGACGGTGATTTTCTTCGGCAGCTTCGGCGGGTTGGCGTTGAGCAGATCGAGCGCGGCCGAAATCTTCGTCCACTGGCGGTCAAGCCACGGCTGGTAGACCATCTCTTCCGGCCGCGTGCGCCGCTCATAGACCATCGACAGCGCGCAGTCGCAGATACCGTCGGCCAATGCCTCCAGCACCTCCGCCTCAAGGCGCTTGTCGGGATTGCGCGGAATCAATGCGTTCTTCGACATCCGGTTGAGATGCTGGGTGATGGCGCGGCTGTCGTGGACCGAGCGTCCGTCATCGAGCACCAGCACCGGGATCTTGCCGAGCGGATTGGCGCCGATCAGTTCGGCCGGCCTTTCCTCGGTCTTTATCGGCACGAGATCGACCGCAATGCCGGCATGAAGTGCTGCCATGCGCACCTTGGAACTGTAGGGAGAAGTAGACGCGTAGAGCAGTCTGGGCATTGTCGATTCCTGTTTGCCGGCTACAGCTCCATATGCCCTGTTGGACGCGCAAAAGGACGCGGTAGCATTGTGACTTCGCCATGACCCGTACCGAAAATCGATTCCGACAGGGGCTCGTGCGTGGGCACTGTTGACTGATCATGCAGTGTTCATCAACGGCCAGAGGCGGAAAACCGCGCCGCCAGCGTGCAACCATAGTCTCGACTTCGGATGTGATGAGCCGGAGGTGCGGCGGCAGACGCGAGCAGGTCGGACGATCCAAATCCGATCAGCTACCAACTCGGCCATTGCACCGAAGGTTGGTCTTTGGCAGCCACGAAAATCCCACCGGACTTCGCCGCATGGCGAAGTCCTGGGAGCTGCGAAAAGACGTCTTCCTCCCGCCTCTTTCTCGTCCTGCCCGATCGTCAACCAGCAAGCGAGGCGCCTGTTCGGCATCCCGCCCTGGCCGTCTTGAGTACTGTCCCCGGCGGTAGCAGGGCGGCGGCTACTTCTTGGCCTTCGCCTTTGCGGGCGCTGCCTTTGGCTTGGCCGCGGGCGCTGCCTTCTTCACTGCTGCAGAAGATTTCGCAGCGGCGGCCTTTGCCGGTGCTGCCTTCTTCGCAGCGGGCTTCGCCGCGGCCTTTGCAGCCGGCTTCTTGGCCGGTGCCGCCTTCTTAGCCGGTGCAGCCTTGGCCGGTGCTGCTTTTGCCTTGGCAGGTGCTGCTTTCTTCACGGCCGGTTTTGCCGCGGCCTTGGCGACCGGCTTTTTGGCTGGCGCTGCTTTTGCCTTAGGCGCAGCGGCTTTCGCTTTGGCAGCGGGTGCTGCTTTCTTCACAGCAGTTGCGGTCTTTGCCGCGGCTGCTTTTGCTGGTGCTTTCTTTGCCGGTGACTTTGCCGGTGCCTTGGATGCCGGCGCTTTGGATGACTGCTTAGCCATATCATGCCCCTTCCGTTGTGCCGACGGCCGTTATTGACCCGGCGCGCATTGCATATCTGACTCGCGGCTTGCTAGCCAGCGAAGCATTAGAATGATTTTTGCAGCTTAAGTTTCCGTTACGGCGAGCGCGCGACCATTTTACCGGCGCAAAAATCGGCTGCGAATCTTTGTGTCCCGCAGCGAAGTTCTGCGACAGAAATTCTGGTCGCTCTATCTCGACCGGTCTTCTCGTCAAGCTCAGGACCTTTTCGACCAGCTTAGCGCTTCAACGTCCGACGCTCGGCGCGAACATTGTCAAGAGCGAAGGCGGTCGCCCGCCTCGTCTTGTCCGAAACGATAAACTACAGGTAAGTAGGAAGCAACGCGACGAGCACGCCGCTGCACTATCTTGCACGACACGATGAAAGTAAGCAGATAGCTCGCATTTCTGAAAGACAGGATATCGCTCGATAGATCCGGTCGAGCCGACCTCGAATGCGCTCGGCTGTTCAGGCGCCGAGCGGCTCGCGCTGCATCTGCAGCCGGCGCGAAGGCTCGGCCCTGTGGAGGTGGACGGCGAAGGTATCCCATGGCGGCATGACGGAAATCTGCGCCAGGATGCGCCCCGCTTCACCGCGATGATAGCCGCCGTGCAGTACGACGTGGGTCAGCATTTCCTGTCGCGACATCAATGCCTTATCCCCGTCGGTGAACACGAATGCGACGGGCTCCGACAACTGCCGCGACGAAACGGTTTCGAGATAATCGAAATACCAGCGATCTGTCGCCGCGACCGCGGCGCGAAGTTCGTCGAACGCCGGCGTGTCCTCGGTGGTGTCGGCGGAGTAGCCATGGCTTGCGGCAATCAGGTGCGCCGAGAATATCCGCGACACCACATGGCTGTGATCGACGAGCCGTATCACGGCCTGCCGTTCCTTACCGTGAACGTGCGGGTCGAGACTCGCGAGCTTTTCCAACAGTTCGTCATTGGCCCAGGCCTGATAGGCAAACAGGCTGCGAAGCAGAGCGAGCGCACTCATGGTCCTGTCCTTTTTCGGAAATGCGAGTATGTTGTCTATATTTTCAGGGGAATGAGCGGGCGTGTCTACTCGCATTGCAAAACCGCATCCGCGCATGCGCAAGCAGCCGCGCCAGGCGCGTTCCAGGGCAACCGTCGAGGCGATCATCGAGGCGGCGGCTCATGTTCTGAGCGGGCTGGGCTGGGCCGGCTTCACCACCAACAAGGTGGCCGAGGCGGCAGGTGTGAGCATCGGCACGCTCTACCAGTATTTTCCCGACAAGCTTTCCCTGCTCGAAGCCGTCCGGCGCCGTCACTTCGATCATGTGCTGTCGGTCATTCGCGATTCGGCGGAAGACCAAAAGCCGCTCAGGAAATTCGCGCAGGAGCTGGTGCGCGGCATGATCGCGGCGCACAGCATTCACCCGACACTACACCAGGTGCTGCTCGACGAGGCGCCGGGCGATCGCGGCTCCAGGGCCGCCCATGCTTCGTTCCAGGCACAATACCTCAATCACTATGCGACTGCTGTCGCCACTTATCGCAAGCCAAGGAAAGGCGCCGACATGGAGACCGTGGCGCGCGTGCTGTCGTCGGCGATCGAAGGTGTGATTCATAACGCGGCACGCCGGAACATGCTCGCCGCGCCGGAGCTGCAAAAGCAACTCGTTGAACTGATCAGCGCCTACCTATCGGGAGCGGGCCGCATCGGTCGATAGCGCAGGCCACGACTGTGCACGTGCCGTTATAGGCGACACCAAGCCGATGGCGCGCCTTTTCACGACCATGTCGTGTTGCCGACATCTCAATTGCAACGCCGCGGCATTGGCAAACGACCTACGGCGGAAGTCGGGGATTTCTGTATGTCGGATTCAAAACCGGCTCATGAGATGCGGCAAGGACGATGCCAACAATGCTGCACCTGATGCGGCCAAGAGCGTAAGGACGATCTTTCGAAAAGTCGCCTCGCTAATGCCGATGTAGAGACTCGCGCCAAGGAGTGTCGGTATCAACATCGCCGGCGCGACGATGGCAAACATCGGCAGCATTTCGAGCTTGATCTTTCCGGCCGCAAGATACGCGGCCATCGTCATGGAGAGGGTCACAAGATTGAAATTCTGGATGACAATGCGCTGCCTGTCCTTTTCCCATTGGCGCAGCACGCACCACAGCGTTGGAACCGGGCCGGTGAAGCCGCCAAGTCCACCCATGATGCCGCCGACCAGACCTATTGCACCGTCTGCAACAGGACCCCCGACCGTGATGGGAGGGAGGCGACGCGCAAAGAGCATCAAGGGACACCAAACGACCAGCAGCGCGCCGAAGACCAGCTTGAACAACTGCACATCCAGCAAGGGCAGGATGGCCACACCGACCGGAATCCCTATGGTCCCGCCGATCAGGAAGGGCAGCAGAAGCTTGAGGTCGAAACCCCGGCGGACGGTGACGGCAGCGATGATCTGACCGGTGAGCGCCCCAAAGACCGCCATGGCGGCAGCAAGCTGGGGCTCCACGGTCCAAACCCAAAACGACATGGCAACCAGGCTGAAAGCGAACCCGGACAGCCCCTGGACGAAGCCAGCAACGACCGCCCCGAGAGCAACAACGTAGACAAGCGAATCCATGTAGTGCTGCTTCCCTGCAAACTCGTGACAGCAGATCGCGCTTCCCGCGAATGCTGCGCCGCGTGGAAGCGGTGACGGTCGATCAGGTGACCGGTGCTAAAAAGTCGGAATCAGCGAGTGCGCGATCAGCGCAGGACGCGGCAGCGGCCGTTATACACCATCCAGCGGTCGAAGCCCGAGACGCAGAATTCGACATTGTCGCCGATCGAGGCAAAGCCCTGGCCTTCTTCGATCAGGTACCAGATGGTGCGGGCGCGGCCGTCGGAGAGGCTAACGGTGGCGCCGCAATAACGGCGGCCGATCGGCCAGGTGTCGTCGGCCGGCAGATAGCGATGCTGGTGGATACGCTGGAAGTCGACGATCTGCACGTCGGGCAGATGCGGCACGTGATGCACCTGATAGGAGAAGCGGTCGGTGATCTTGTTCAGGACCCAGGCGTCGCCGCAGACGCCGCTATCCTCGTCGGTATAGATTGCAAGGTCGGCCGCCTGGACTGCCTGGGTGACGCCAAGAGGTGCGGCCAGCGGCGTGCAAAAGGCGAGCAGTGCGGCAAGGGCGGATTGGGCGAAGCGAGTCATGGCAGCCTCTCAAGGTCGACTGCGCGCACTGTGCGGATTCGCTGACGCGCGGTCAAGCGGTTGTAGTGACGATGGTTGTAGTGACGCGGTTGCGCTGACGGAACGGCAAGGACTGCATCTCAAACTACTCTCCCGCGAGCCAATCCAGCGTCCAATGCGACGGCTGCTCGAGTGCAAGCAGCCGGTGCAGCGCCGGCAGCAGTGTCCGTAACTCGCCTTCCAGCGTGAAGGGCGGATTGACCACCACCATGCCGCTGCCGTAGAGGCTCGGCTCGACGGAGGCCGGTCTGATCTCAAAACCGATGTCGAGCAGCTTCGGAATGCCCGTCTGCTTCAGCGCCTTTCGAAAGGCGGCGACCACCTTGCGGTCCTTGAGCGGATACCACAGCGCGTAAATCCCTCCTGGCCAGCGCCGATGGGCTCTTTGCAGCCCGTCGACCAAGCGACCGAACTCGCCCTCTTCCTCGAAAGGCGGATCGATGAGCACGAGGCCGCGCTTCTCCTTTGGCGGCAGATGCGCGCCGAGCGCCAGCCAGCCGTCGAGTTCGATCACCCGGGTCTGGAAGTCACCGTCGAACAGCGCCTTTAGCCTGGCAACATCCTTAGGGTGCAGTTCGACCGCCGACAGCCGGTCCTGCTTGCGCAGCAGGTGCCGGGCGATCAGCGGCGAACCCGGGTATTTTTTCACGCCGCCGTCCGGATTGAGCGAACGGACGGCTTCAAGATACGGCGCCAGCAGTGTTGCCGCCGGGGCATCCAGGGCCGCATCGACCAGCCGGCCGATGCCGCCTTGCCATTCGCCGGTCTTTTGCGCTTCGGTCGAGGACAGATCGTAACGGCCGATCCCGGCATGGGTGTCGATGACGCGAAACGCCTTGTCCTTCTGCTTCAGATATTCGATCAGCCGGCTGAGCACGACATGCTTGACGACGTCGGCGAAGTTTCCGGCATGGTAGGCGTGGCGATAGTTCAATTGGAGCCCCTGCCCCAGCGCGGCGGTGGCGGCTGCGAGTTCGGATTTTCCGGCCGGCGGCCGCCGAAACGAAATGCCAGCACCAGCCCGACCAGGCCGGCCGCCATCAGGGAAAAACCGACCGGGCGCGCCCGGCGGTCGACCTCGCCGGCAGCCGAGCGCAGCATGATGTCGACGGCCCGCATCGGAATGCCCTCGGCGTCGCCCGGACCGACGGTGAAGATGTAGGGCCCGGCGGCAACGCTCGGGATCAGGCCGGCGTCGTCGCGAAAGATCCTGTCCGGCAGCTGTGGACTGACCTGGCGCGGATTGTCGGAATGGTTGAACTGCAGCGTCGAGGCGAGCACCGTCCTGCCGCCGGTGGCGGCAGTGAGGGTTAACACGGTGCGCTGCTGCGACACGATGCGCTCGGCTCTTGCCGTAAGGTCGACCAGCACGCGCACCGGCCCGTCGCGTGCGCTCAGGGGCACCGTCACCGGCTTGAACCGGCCCTGGTCGTAAACCCGCCAGGTGCCGATCTCATGGCAGGAGAAGTTGGTCATCGCCCAGGGGTAGACGACGCCGATGCCGGTACCGATGAGCAGGATCAGGGCGAACAGAGAGCGCATGAGGTCAAGACCCGGTGTTCGGCGCGCTGGTGCCGTCGCGGGCGCGCTCCATTTCGTCCAGGAGCATGTCAAGGCCGAGATCAAACGTCCGGTCGAATTCGGCGGTGCCGAAATAACGCCCGGCCGCAGCTACTTTTGGAAAATCCTGCGCCAGTTGCTCATCGCTGACGGTGGTCACGGCCGAAGGCCCCTTCGCATAGCCGGCAGTCTCGTCGAGGATGGCACCCATCAGATAATAGCCGGTGGTGCGGAACAGCCGCGCACCAAGTTCCGGTCCGAAGCCGCCGGCCTCGAACAGGCCGAGGATGCCGTTCAGCCACGCAAGGCAGGTCGGCGAGTTCATCCGGTAGGTGACGAAGAAGCTGGCGAAAGCCGGGTGCTCACGCGCGACGCGGCGGAAATCCTGCACGGCGATGGGCAACCTTTGTCGCCAAGGTAGGTCCGCGTCGGGCATTTCGAGGGAGCCGATCAGCCGATCCACCAAGGCTGCGAAGAGATGCGCCGCCGAAGGAAAGTGGTGATAGATGCTCATTGCCTCGCAGCCGAGTGCAGTCGCCAGCTTGCGCATCGAAAAACCGGCGAGGCCCTCGCTCTCGATCACCTTCAAAGCGGCATCCTCGATCATCTCGCGAGACAGCCGGCCGCGGGGTCGCTTTTTTTTGATCGATGTGTCCATGATGCCGCTTAACAACTTACGCTGTAAGGTTCATTTTCAACATTACCTTACATCGTAAGGCCAACAAAAACCAGAGGAGAACATCATGTCTGTCTGTCGTACTCGTTCATCAAAGCATTCTTCCGTCCGCCGTGCCTGCCTGCTCGCCGCCGCCTACGGGCTGACCCTGGCTGCAGCCCCTTCTTATGCCGATGAGTATGACGCAACCGTCAAGGACATCCAGTCGACCATGGGCGGGGTGCCCGGTTTCGTAAAGCAGTTCCCGAAAGCCGGTCTGCCCGGTGCATGGGCCGAGGTCAAGGCCATCCAGCTCAGCGACAAGACGGCGCTGCCGCCGAAGGTCAAGTCGCTGATCTCGCTGGCGGTGGCGGCGCAAATCCCGTGCAACAACTGTATCTGGTCGGACACGCAGGACGCCAAGCGCGCCGGCGCCACCGACGAGGAGATCCAGGAGGCGGTCGCCGTTTCAGCGCTGACCCGCCATTGAAGCACCATCTTCAACGGCATGCAGGTCGATTTCGATACGTTCAGGAGGGAGATGGGCGGGCAGTAATGCTTTCGTTATTAGAGCGGGATGCGTTCAAACTGAATTAGCCATCCCGCTCTAACGGTTTGTATGATCCGCCAGCACCTCATTGATAAGTCGCCACGATTTTTCCGCCTCGCGCTGGTTGCCGTCATGTCCCGAAGCGACGATCAGCGCCTTCCACAACGCCCAGCCCCTTGCGCGCGCCCAGCTGTGCTCGTCAAGGGCAATGCCGTCGCGGAACGCCTGACGGCTCTCGCCGTAAAATTCCGTCCACGCGATCACCAGGTCACAGGCAGGATCGCCGATAGCCGAACTGCCGAAATCGACGACCGCACAGAGCTTGCCATCTTCGACGAGCAGATTGCCCGAGGCGACGTCGCCATGGACCCAGACCGGCGGCGCTTGCCATCCAGAGGCAAGCGCAGTCGCCCACACCGCCTCGGCGGCGGCCTTGTCGATGCGGCCGCCGAGCGCCGAAAGCGCACCTCGGGTCTCGGCGTCGTAGACCGAAAGCCGGCCACCGCGGTGGAAATTATGCTGCCCTGCCAGTGGCCCACCGACGGCGTCGATCCGGTAGAGCGCGACCAGAAAGCCGGCCAGCGAACGGGCGAACTCAGTGAGATCGGCAATCAGTTCACCAGCCGCCGGTCTGCCGCCAAGCCAGCGATAGACGGACCAAGGCCATGGATAGCCTTCCCCGGGCGCGCCTTTGGCCAGCGGCACGGGTATCGGCAGAGGCAGGTGAGGCGCCAGGCGGGGCAGCCAGCGATGCTCCTTCTCGACCTGGGCAACATAGGCGGCAGCGCTCGGCAGCCGCACCGACATGCTGTCGCCCAGCCGGAACGTGCGGTTGTCCCAGCCGCCAGGCTCGACCGGCTCTACCGGCAGGTCCGCCCATTTGGGGAACTGCGCGACAATCAGCCGGCGAACAAGTGCGGCATCTATCGGCATGCCTGGTGTTCGTTCATCGTGCGGCATCGGGCTTGCTCAGATCTTCTGGATAGCCGGCGGTCCATCTTTTTGTTTTTCGCATTCTTGCGGCGCCAGTGATTTCACTTGGCTGCAAATGCTCTAAGCTTTGCGTTCCCAGCGCCGGTCGGGCGTTTGCTGCCAGTAGGTCACGGTGTGGCCGGCCTCCTTCATTGTCTTCCAGTACGTGCGTGCCGCCTCGACCTGAGCCGCATCGTGGCCGTCGAACAGGAACACGGCGCGCTGGTAGCCGCCAAGCTCCGGCGGCACCGCCCCATCGACCAGGAAGCGTATCTGCGCCTGGTTCGGATTGTCGGGGCCGACGGTCAGAAGCACCGGCTGCTCGGCGGGATGGGCTTCGCGGTCCGTTGCGTGGGCCAGGAACGAATCGTCCCGGAAAGTCCACAGATGCTGGTCCAGCGCGTCGCGCCGTTCCTCGGTGCCGGTCTGCACCACGGCGCGCCAGCCACGATCGATACTGCGCTCCAGGAGGCCGGGCAGCGCATCCTCCAGCGTCGATTCGGTCAGGTGATAAAACAGAATCTCGGCCATGCGTTCAGTCTACATTGTCGGAGTCCGCCCCAGCCGCTCATTGCTCGTAATGATCGCGTAGCAGCCGGTCGAGCAGCCTGACGCCGAAGCCGGAAGCCCATGACTGGTTGATCTCGTTGGAGGGCGCGCCCATCGCGGTGCCGGCAATGTCGAGATGCGCCCAGGGCGTGTCCTTGACGAAGCGCTGCAGGAACTGCGCGGCGATGATGGCGCCGCCATGGCGGCCGCCGATGTTCTTCATGTCAGCATTCTTGGAATCGATCAGCTTGTCGTATTCGGCGCCGAGCGGCATGCGCCACACCCGCTCCTGCGTCGCCTGTCCGGCCGCCGTCAGCCGGTCCGCCAACTCGTCATTGTTGGAGAACAGGCCGGCATAATGCTGGCCGAGCGCGACCATGATGGCCCCGGTCAGCGTCGCCAGATTGATCATGAATTTCGGCTGGAAGCGGTCGTTGCAGTACCACAGCGCATCGGCCAGCACGAGGCGGCCCTCGGCATCGGTGTTGAGCACTTCGATGGTCTGGCCAGACATCGAGGTGACGATGTCGCCCGGTCGCTGAGCGTGGCCGTCGACGGCATTTTCAACCAGCCCGACAATGCCGACGACATTGACCTTCGCCTTGCGCGCGGCCAGCGCGTGCATCAGCCCGGTGACGGCAGCAGCGCCGCCCATGTCGCCCTTCATGTCCTCCATGCCGGAGGCCGGCTTGATCGAATTGCCGCCGGTGTCGAAGGTGACGCCCTTGCCGACGAAAGCGACCGGGCTTTCCTTGGCCTTGCCGCCGTCCCACCGCATGACCGCGATGCGGGCGCCACGCGGCGAACCCTGCGCTACGCCCAGCAGCGAACCCATGCCGAGCTTCTTCATCTCCTTCTCGGCCAGGATCTCGACCGTGACGCCGAGCGCCTCCAGTTCGGCGATGCGAGCGGCGAATTCCACCGGTCCCAAAACATTGGCCGGTTCATTGACCAAATCGCGTGCCAGCAAGACGCCGTCGATCACCGCCGCTTCATCGGCGAAGGCCTTCTTTGCAGCTGCCGGATCGGCGGTGTGAATAGTCACCTTGATCGGCTTTTTTGGCTCGCGCTTGTCGTCACCATTGTTCTTTTTGGTCTTGTACTTGTCGAAGGAATAGCTGCGCAGCAGGATGCCCGCTGCAAGCTGAACGGCTTGCCTGCCGCTGACGGCCGCACCGGGAAGATCGAGCACGACGGCCACTTCGGTTGCCTTGCGAAAAGACGCGGCAATCGTGCCGCCGAGCTTCAGCCAACCGTAATCATCGAGATTGGAGCCCCTGCCGGCACCGACCGCCACCAGCCGCTCGAGCGATGTCCCTTCCGGTGCCAGCACTTCGACCAGGCTGGCGAATTTGCCGGTGAAGTCGGCGACCGGAAAAGCCCGCTCGAGGGTCTTTGCCGGATCGCAAGCCCTGGCGGCATCGCTGAGGCCGCCCTCGTCGGCCGCCAGAACGAAAACGCTGCCCTTTTTGGGCGCGGCGAATTTGGCGAAGGCGATCGAGGGTCTCGAATTCATGATGTCCTGCTTTCGGGAAGTGCGTTGGATTATCGCGGGAGGCGTTCGATTGGGCAGATCGGACCGAAGGTGCCGTGTTGTTGCGTCAGTGAGCGGCGGGTTGAAACAGCTCGATGACATTGCCCGATGGGTCTTCGAGCAGGGTCTGGGAACCGCCGACGCCCGTTATGATATCGTTGCGAAAGACAAGTCCAGCACTCTTGAGGCGCGCAACCTCTTCTTTCAGGTCCGGCACCACCAACAGGATGCGGTTCCAGCCTCCCGGAACCGGCTGCCGGCCATCCGGCATAGCCCGTGCACCCGAACTGCCGGGTCCGCTTAGAAGGAGCCGTAACGCGCCGCGCGTGACGGAAGCAAAAGCCGGTCGCGCGTCCTGTTCGACGGCGAAGCCAAAATGTCCACAGTAGAAGTCGATCGAGGCGGCGACATCATCGACCATGTAGCGAATGCTGACTGGCGTCATGATCATTGACCTTTCGGTTCGAGCACGTTTCGACAAGGCGTGTCTATTGCGGGCGGAACAGTCGGCACAGTCCTGCTCATCATCGCTGCTTGACAATCCGCGCCGCTATCGCCCTGGCCTGAATGCGGGCATTGGCGAAACAACCGCGAATGCTCGGCCGCATGCCGGCAAACCACAGGCCGGGTAATTTCGGATCGGCATCGCCGCCGTTGAAAAGCGGAACGCCCTTGCCGTCGAGAACGCCGAGCTTGCCGACCATCTGCTCCAGACCGGTGCGATAGCCGGTCGCTGCAATGACGATGTCGGGCGTGATCAACCTGCCGTCATTCAGTATGATGCCGTCTTGGGTAAATTCCCGCAATGGTGGCACCACCACGATCGTGCCTGCCTTGATGGCGCGAACCGCGCCGTCATCGGCTGCGATCGCGGTGTAGTCGGCGCTCAGACGGCTCGCACCGCCTATGGGAGCCGGCGGAAGCCCAAATTTCGTCAGGTCGCCGAAAACCAGGCGCTGGGTTGTCGTCATCACCGCATCGGCAATCCGCATCGGCAAACGCGCCATGACAGGCGAAAGCCTGTGGACGGCGATCTTGCCGATGCGTTTCGGCAGCAGCGACGGGCCGTTGCGGGCCGACAGCCAGATGCTTTGGGCGTCTGCATTCGCAAGATGATTGAGTGCGTCGAACCCCGAATTGCCGGCACCGACCACCAGCACCTTTTTGCCGGCATAGTCCTTCGCCTTGCCAAAATCGGCCGAATGGATAATTCGGCCGGCAAAATCGTTCATGCCTTTCCACGCGGGAATAAACGGCTGCCGGTCGCGCCCGGTGGCGACGACGACATGGCGCGCCAGACGACGTCCGGCGTTCGTCCGCACGGTCCAGTGATCGCCATCGAACGTGATCTCTTCAACGGCAGCGCCGAATGCGATCGGCAGACCATGCGCCTGGCTGAAATCGTTCAGATGGCGAATGACGGCCGATTTGTGCGGAAAAGCCGGGGTGCCTGCGGGATAGCCGACGCCGGGCAGCGTCGAGAGATCGCGATGTGTATTGAGGTGCAGCCGCTGGTGCCGCCGATGCCAGGGTTCGGCAAGCCGGCTCTCCTTTTCCAGGACGAGCGTCGGTACGCCGGCCTTCACCAAGGCGTGGGCGGCGGCAAGGCCGGCCGCGCCGGCGCCGACCACGATCGCGCCGTCAAAGACGGTTTCCCGACCGGTTTGACTGCGCAATTTTTCCGCTTCCATGCTGGGGCTCAACAGATCCTGACCCGTCTTATCACGCCGCGGCGGTCGCGACCGGCGCGACATTTGGTCGTTTTGCCGCATTTGACAAGACTTTGGCCGAAATCGCTCCCATATGCGATATCGAACCATCTACGATTCGTCGCGGCACGGCCCCGCTTCCCGCCGCAACCTGTTGTTAACCAACAATGTTCGCCCTTTCTTATCCATTGCCGCCGACACTCCGGCCCAGCGGAATTTGCGATACGGGACAGAACCCAGATCGAACCGCCAAACTGAGCCAGTTGTGCAGCCGGCGCCGGACGACTACCTTGTTCCAAGGCATGATGCCGTTCGAAATCGCCGAGAAAAGCCTTCATGAAGGTCGTTGAACGTTACATCATGCGCCGTGCTTTCGCGGTATTCGCGCTGGCGCTCGTCTGGACGCTGGCGATCGTCTGGACGACTCAGGTGCTCGCCCGCATCGACCTCGTCACCGATAGCGGTCAGTCGGCCCTCACCTTCTTCGAAGTCGCAGCGTTGATCATCCCGACGATTGTTCCGATCGTCGTGCCGTTCGCCCTGGTGGTCGCGGTCGCTCAGATACTCAGTGTGATGAATTCGGATTCGGAGCTCGCCGTCATCAATGCCGCCGGCGCTTCACGCTGGACCATCGTCAGGCCGATCATGCTTCTGGCGCTCGCAGCCAGCGTTTTTTCGTTCGCCGTCGACAATGGCGTCGACCCTTACGCACGCCAGAAGAACCGCGAGTTGATTGCGTCGTCGCGTGCCGATCTGTTGTCGTTGATCATCCAGGAAGGCACCTTCCGCAAGATCGATGACGGCCTGTTCCTGCAGGTTGGCGAACGGCTTCCCGACAATCGCCTCGGCGGCATCTTCGTCGCCGATTCGCGCGAAGAAGGCGTCAATCTCGTCTATTACGCCAAGACCGGCAGCATCATCGAACGCGGCGACGAGAAGGTGCTGATGATGAATGACGGCGTCATCCATCGCAAAACCATGACCGGCGACCTCTCGGTGATCCGGTTCACCTCCTATGCCTTCGACCTGTCCGCTTTCATGTCGGCCTCATCTGACATCCTGCTTTTGCCGAAGGACCGGACGACCCAGTATCTGCTCAATCCCAGTCCGAACGACAAGCTGTACCAGCAAAAGCCGAACAGGTACCTGGCCGAGCTCAACCAGCGTTTTTCCGAGTGGTCCTATTCGCTCGTCTTCGCGCTGATCGCGCTTGCGGTCGCCGGAGATGCGCGCTCGCATCGCGAGGCGCGTGTGCACCCGCTGATCACGGCAATCGCGATTGCGCTGTTCGTGCGCTGGCTCGGGTTCTTTGCCGCCGGCAAGGCCGACAAGGTGCCGCAATATGCCTATATGGTCTACGGCGTCCCGATCGTGGCATCGGCGATCGCCATCTGGTTCATCGTGTCCAACCGGACCATGGAATTGCCGGTTGCCTGGGCCGATTGGATAACCAATCTTGCCGGCCGCTTCAGTGACGGCTGGAGCGCCATCAAGCTCCGTTTTGCCAGGCGTGGCGCATCCGGACAGGGGGCCGGCTGATGGGCTGGACTCTGGGTCGGTACTTCTTCTTTCGCTATGTGACGATCACCATCTGGTTCTTCATCGGCCTCTTGGCGCTGGTGTTCCTGATCGATTTCACCGAGCTTTCCGGCCGCACGACCGGCGTGCCGGGCTTCACCTACGCAACTGCGTTCGCCATTTCGGGGCTCAGGATGCCGATGATCATGCTGCAGACGGTGCCGTTCGTCGGCTTGTTCTCGGCGATGGCGACGTTGGTGTCGCTCAACCGCAAATATGAATTGGTCATCGCCCGTTCCGCCGGCGTCTCTGCATGGCAGTTCCTGCTGCCATGCTGCATCGGGGCGCTGCTGTTTGGAGCCTTGTCGGTCGGCGTCATCAATCCGGTAGCCGCGCACGCCTATTCCTGGTCCGAGGAGATCGAGACCCAGCTCCGTTCGGGCAAGTCGAACAGCGTCTCGGCCGATGCCGCGCCCTGGATCAGGCAGAAAACCAACGCCGGCGACACCATCATCGGCGCGCGCGCCATTCTCAACCAAGGCCTCGAGATGGCCGACGCGGTCTTCTTCAGTTTCAGCCCGCAAGGCGACATCATCGAGCGCAAGGATGCGGCGCGCGCCTTTTTGCGGGACGGCTACTGGGAATTGCAGGACGTGAAGGTGTTCCGGGACGGCACCATCCAGTCGTTATCCAGCGATCGGCTGCCGACCAATCTCAAGCCGGAATTCGTGCAAGAGCGGTTGGCGCGCCCTGAGACCATTCCCTTCTACGATCTGCCCGGCAAGATCGAGGTGGCCCGCTCCTTCGGCCTCAAGGCAAATGCCTTCGCCATGCAATTCAATTCCCTGATTGCGCTGCCTTTCCTGCTTGTCGCGATGACGCTGATTGCGGCAACGGTATCAATGCGATTTGCGAGGATGGGGCAGTCGGCAACGATGATTCTGGGTGGCATCGCGGCCGGCTTTCTGCTTTATGTCGTTTCGGTGCTGGTCAAGGCATTCGGCGTAGCGGGATTCGTACCCACTGCCGTAGCGGCTTGGGTCCCGGTTGTCGTGGCTATGTTCTTCGGGGTGACATTCCTGCTATACAAGGAAGACGGCTAGTGAGGGAGGCGGTTTTGCGCAGCCATAGGCACGCCGGTTTGGCACGCCTCTCTGCGGCGAGCGCCTTGGCATGCCTGCTTGCCAGCGTCGCCCCGGTTGCTCCGGCTTTTGCCCAGGACATCAGTGACCTGGCAACGAAGGTTCCGAGCGGCACGCAGATGCTGCTGGCAGCCGATACGCTGGTCTACGACAACGACAAGCAGACCGTGACGGCCGTCGGCGGCGTCCAGATCGACTATGGCGGCAACCGTCTGGTCGCCCAGCGGGTCGAATACAACCGCAACACCAAACGCCTCGTCGCCAGCGGCAATGTCGAGCTCGTCAATAGCGACGGAACCAAAATCTATTCGCAGCATGCCGACATCACCGACGATTTTGCCGACGGCTTCGTCAATGCGCTGCGTGTCGAGACCATAGACAAGGCGTATTTCGCCGCCGAAAGCGCGGAGCGCATGGGCGGCGTGCTGACGACGTTCCACAATGGCGTCTACACCGCCTGCGAGCCGTGCGAGGACAAGCCCGACAAAGCGCCGACCTGGCGTATCAAGGCCAGGAAGATCATCTGGAACGGCGAGAAGAAGACGGTTCGCTTCGAGAACTCGAATTTCGAGTTCTTCGGCTTTCCGCTGGCCTATCTGCCGGCTTTCGAGATCGCCGACCCAACGGTCAAGCGCAAGAGCGGCTTCCTGATCCCCGGCGTCGCCTACAAGAGCGATCTCGGCGTCGGTGTTAAAGTTCCCTATTATTTCGCGCTCTCGCCGACCTACGATCTCACTGTCACCGGCAGCGGCTATACCAAGCAAGGTTTCCTCGGTGAGGCCGAGTGGAGGCAGCGCTTCAACAACGGTCAGTACAGCCTGAAGATTGCGGGCATCCGGCAGGAGAATCCCGACGCCTTCATCGACGACAATGGCCACAACGTGAATTCGGGTACCGAAGGCGACCCGAACAGATTCCGCGGCATGATGGGCACCCAGGGCCAGTTCGCCATCAACCCGCGCTGGGACTTCGGCTGGGACATCCTGCTGCAGAGCGACAAGAATTTCGCGCGCACCTACGACATCGATGGCTTCAACGATAGCGTGCACCGCTCCGAGGTGTACCTGACGGGGCTCAACGATCGCAATTACTTCGATGTGCGCGCCATGCACTTCGACGTTCAGGAAGACACGCTCGCCAGCGATCCGACCGCACGCGCCGCCAAGCAGCCCTGGGTGCTGCCCTCGCTCGACTACGCCTATATCCCCGACATGCCGGTGGCCGGCGGGCAGCTGTCGTTCGACGTCAACGCGCGGGTCATTGACCGCGACAGGCTCGATACGGCTCTTGCAAATTCGGGCATCCCTTCGTCCGTCAACAACGTCCGCGGCATCGACGGTCAATCCGGCCGCCTTACCGCGGAAGCCGAATGGAAGCGCACCTTCACCACCGATGGCGGGCTGCTGCTGACACCGCTCCTGGCGCTGCGCGGCGACGCCGGCTACGTCAACGCCTCCTCGGCCTCGCTCGACGCCATCAACCAGATGGCGACCAATCTCGGCGTCGAGGACGATATGCGTTCATCGCTTGCCCGCTACATGGCGACCGCCGGCCTTGAGATGCGCTGGCCGGTACTGTTCTCGATGACCAGTTCCAGCCATGTCTTCGAACCGATGGCGCAAGTATTCATGCGTCCGAACGAGCAATATGTCGGCGGGCTGGCGGTCCCCAACGAGGACGCCCAGAGCTTCGTCTTCGACGCCACGACGCTGTTCGAGCGCGACAAATTCTCGGGCTATGACCGCATGGAAGGCGGCACACGCGCCAATGTCGGGCTGCGCTATTCCGGCGCATACGACAATGGCTGGGGCACTAATGCGGTGTTCGGCCAATCCTACCAGCTCGGCGGCCAGAACTCGTTCGGCACGCCGGACCTGGTCAATGTCGGCGCCTATTCGGGTCTTGAAACTGCAACCTCCGACTATGTCGGCCTTGTCGGCTTCAACAGCCCCAGCGGGTTTTCCGGCTCGGTCAGTGGCCGTTTCGACGAGCAAAGCTTCGAAATCCGCCGCGCTGAGGTAAAGGCCGCCTTTTCAGGCCTGCCGGTATCGCTGAGCGCCAAATACGCCTTCATCCAGGCGCAGCCGCTCTATGGGTTCTCGACCGATCGCCATGAAGTTACGCTCGGCGCCTCGACACATCTTGCCGAGAATTGGCGCGTCTTTGGCACCGGCACGTACGATCTGGAGCAGAGCGTTCTGGTCAAGGACGGGGTCGGCTTTGCCTATAGTGATTCGTGCTTTACCTATTTGATGACGTTTTCGGAAAGACGTGACCTGAACACCAAGGAAGTATCGCAGAACGTCGGCTTCAACCTGTCGTTCCGCACGCTCGGCGATTTCGGCTCGTCGCAACGCTCCATCGACACCATTCAATAACGGGCAGCGGTCGGCAACGGGGCGGCTGGCGGACGACATTGTTTCGCCGCATAGAGCAGGCACGAATTTCAGCGGCTTGAACTGGGATAGGTTGGGCCGAATCGGGATGGAATTGGGATGCTTTCGATGAGGAAATACCTCTTTTCGGCAGGGTTCGCGCTGCTGGTGGCGTTCTCGATCACCGCAGTGACGCGGCCAGTTTTCGCCACCGAGATCAAATACGTCGTCAACAATATACCGATCACCACCGGCGACATCCAGCATCGGGCCGCTTTCCTGCGCCTGCAGCACAGAAAGGGCGATGCCGGCCAGGAAATGATCGACCAGACGCTGCGTCTGGCCGAAGCCCGGCGGCTCGGCATCCGCATCAGCGACGCGCAGGTCGATGCCGCTTATCAGCGTTTCGCCACCAGCAACAAGATGCCGCTCAAGCAGCTTGACGGCGCCATGGCGCAATCCGGCGTCACCAAGGAGCATTTCAAGGAGTTTATCCGGGCGCAGATGGCCTGGAACCAGGCGCTGACCGCGCGTCACCGTTCTAGCGACGGCGGCGGCGCCATGAGCGAGCAGGACCTCGTCAAGCGCATGCTCGAAAAAGGCGGCAGCAAACCGAGCGCCACAGAGTACATGCTGCAACAGGTCATCTTCGTGGTGCCGGCCGCCGAGCGAAGCGCGACGCTGGCCAAGCGCAAACGCGAAGCCGACGCCATGCGCGCCCGCTTCAACGGCTGCAACACCACGCGCGAATTCGCCAAGGGCCTGATCGATGTCACGGTTCGCGATCTCGGCCGGGTGCTGGCGCCGCAATTGCCGGCGGACTGGGCCGAGCAGATAAAGGCTACAAAGGTCGGCGGCGCCACCACGACGCGCGAAACCGACCGCGGTGTCGAATTCATCGGCATCTGCTCGTCGCGCGAAGTGTCAGACGACAAAGCCGCGCAGATGGTGTTCCAGAGTGAAGGTTCGAACGACAAGAACGCCGACGAACTCTCGAAGAAATATGTCGAGGAGTTGCGGAAGAAAGCCCGCATAATCGAGCGCTGAAGTCGAAGCGCCGTGCCTGACGTAGAGCTTCCGCTGGCGTTGAGCGTCGGCGATCCGTCCGGCGTGGGGCCGGACATCGCCATCGCTGCTTGGCAGGCCCGCGATAGCGCTGGCGTTCCGTCTTTTTATCTCCTTGCCGATCCGGCACTGATTGCCGCGCGGGCGCACAGGCTCGGCACCGATATCGCGATTGCCGAGACGACGCCGGCGCTAGCGCCGGGGGTGTTTTCGCGCGCGCTGCCGGTGGTGGCGCTTGCTGCCCGTTTCGTCGACAGTCCCGGCCGCCCGGATCCAGCCAACGCCGCCGGCATCATCGAGGCGATCGACCGCGCCGTTGCCGACTGCCTGGCTGGCCGCGCTGCCGCGGTCGTCACCTGCCCCATTGCCAAGAAGCCGCTCTACGATGTCGGCTTTCGCTTTCCCGGCCACACCGAATACCTGGCGCATCTGGCATCGCTTCACACCGGCACCGAATTGACGCCGGTGATGCTGCTTGCCGGCCCGGACCTGCGCACCGTGCCGGTCACCATCCACATCGCACTGGCCGAGGTGCCGAAGGCGCTGACGACCGACCTGATCGTCGCCACCGGGCGCATCACCGCCGCCGACCTTGCAAACCGCTTCGGAATTGCCAAGCCGCGGCTCGCCGTTGCCGGCCTCAACCCGCATGCCGGCGAAGGCGGCGCGATGGGCACCGAAGACGAGCGGATCGTGCGCCCGGCGATCGACCGGCTGAGGCAGGAAGGGATCGACGCCTTCGGGCCATTGCCGGCCGACACGCTGTTTCACGCCCGCGCCCGCGCCGGCTACGACGTGGCGCTCTGCATGTATCACGACCAGGCGCTGATCCCGGCCAAGGCGCTGGCGTTTGACGAGGCGGTCAACGTCACGCTCGGCCTGCCCTTCGTCCGCACCTCGCCCGACCACGGCACCGCCTTCGACATCGCCGGCAAGGGCATCGCCCGTGCCGACAGCCTGATTGCGGCGCTGAAACTCGCTCGCCTGCTTGCCGATACCGGGAAAAGGCCGTAGGCCCCTGAGCCCAATGAGCCCAATTCCATGGCATTAACCCGATGAGCCCAGCCCGATGAGCATAGACGGCCTGCCGCCACTGCGCGAGGTGATCGAGCGCTATGGGCTGCAGGCGAAAAAGGCACTCGGCCAGAATTTTCTGCTCGACCTTAACCTGACAAGCAAGATTGCACGGATCGCCGGCGACCTGTCCGATGTTACGGTTATCGAGGTCGGTCCCGGTCCGGGCGGGCTGACCCGGGCCCTGCTCCTCAATGGCGCCCGGCGGGTCGTCGCGATCGAGCGCGACGAGCGCTGCCTGGCGGCCTTGGCCGAGATCGCGAACCACTATCCGGGTCGGCTCGAGATCGTAGCCGGCGATGCGCTGAAAACTGATTTTGCAGCGCTTGCCAAAGGAGTGCCGGGAAGCGGCGGGTCGGCGAAAATCGTCGCCAACCTGCCTTACAATATCGGTACCGAATTGCTGGTTCGCTGGCTGACCGTGACCGAGTGGCCGCCTTTCTACACATCGATGACGCTGATGTTCCAGCGCGAGGTCGCCGAACGCATTGCAGCCAGCCCCGGCAGCGAGGCCTATGGTCGGCTCGGCGTGCTGGCCGGCTGGCGGACGGAGGCGAGGATTGCGTTCGACGTGCCGCCGCAGGCGTTCACGCCGCCACCCAAGGTGACGTCCTCGGTGGTGCATCTGGTGCCGCGCCCCAACCCCTTGCCGGCAGAGGTGAAACGGCTCAGCCGCGTCACCGAAGCGGCATTCGGCCAGCGCCGGAAAATGCTGCGGCAGAGCGTGAAAAGCCTCGGCGGCGAGGCACTGCTCACCCGCGCCGGCATCGATCCGACCAGGCGTGCGGAGACGCTCAGCGTCGAGGAATTCGTTCGCCTGACCAACGCGGTGTGATGCAGGGAAGCGTCCGCGTGGAATTTCCGCTCTCATGGCATAGATAGCCTGACAAACCTTGCCCGGAGACAAACAGTGGCCGCCTATGTCATTTCCGACGTCGCGATCCGTGACGCAGAGGCTATCGAAGCCTATCGCGCCCGCGCGGCTGCCTCCATCGCCCAGCATGGCGGGCGCTATCTGGTACGCGGCGGCGAGGTGGAAATGTTGGAAGGCGACTGGTCTCCCGGGCCGCTGATCATCGTCGAATTCCCCGACATGGACACGGCGCGGCGTTGGTATCGCTCCGCCGAATATGCCGCGGCATTGGAACTGCGCGACGCCGCACTCAGTCGCAATCTGATCCTGGTCGCGGGGACAGCGCCTTGATCAATCCGTCTTTTCGTCGAGCAGCCCCGAGACGAAATCGAACAGGCCTGGCCGGCGATCGCGTCTGAGCCGTTCGGCCGTGACGATGCCCCGCACCTCGGCGAAAGCGCGGTCGAGATCGTCGTTGACTATGACGAAATCATATTCCTTCCAGTGCTCGATCTCGTTGCGGGCGTTCTTGAGCCGCGTCTCGATCACCGCTTCCTGATCCTCGGCGCGACGCTTCAGCCGCGCCTTCAATTCCTTCATCGATGGCGGCAGGATGAATATCGAGACGATGTCGGCGCGCATCTTCTCCTTGAGCTGCTGAGCGCCTTGCCAGTCGATGTCGAACAGCATGTCGCGGCCTTCGGCCAGCGCCTGTTCAGCCGGCTCGCGCGGCGTCGCGTAGCAATTGCCGTGCACCTCCGCCCATTCGAGCAGCGCATCGGAATCGCGCAGCCGCTCGAACTCGCGCATGGTGCGGAAGTGGTAATGGACGCCCTCGATCTCGCTGCCGCGGCGTGGCCGCGTGGTGACCGAGACCGACAATTCCAGGCTGGAATCGCTCTCCAGCAGATTGCGCGCAATCGTCGACTTGCCGGCGCCTGACGGCGACGACAAGACCAGCATCAGCCCGCGGCGCCGAATGCGGGAACCCACATCCCTAGCGGTCATGGGGCTTGGCAGTCATGTGGCTTGGCATCGGGATCATTCCAGATTCTGGACCTGTTCGCGAAACTGGTCGACGACCGCCTTCAGCTCCAGCCCGATGGCGGTGACCGCAGCGGCATTCGACTTGGAACACAGCGTATTCGATTCGCGGTTGAATTCCTGTGCTAGGAAATCGAGCTTGCGGCCGATGGCGCCACCGCCGGCGAGCAGCGCCCGGCCCGACGCCACGTGCGTCTTCAGCCGGTCGATCTCCTCGCGTATGTCGGCCTTGGTGGCCAGGAACGCCGCTTCCATATGCAGCCGGCTGGCGTCCAGGTTGGCGGACGCGTCCATCAACAGGCGGATCTGCTCGGCGAGCCTTTCGCGGATCGTGGCCGGCTCGCGTGATGGATCGGCCTCGGCCCGCAGCGTCAGCGCCTCGATGGCGTCGATATGGCCGGACAGCAGGGAACTAAGTGCGGCACCTTCGCCCTGGCGCGCCTGCTGCAGCCCGTTCAGTGCTGCTTCCAGCGCCGACAGTATCGCGGTATCGAGCACACTGCGCGCCTCTTCGGTTTCGATGGTTTCGGGAATGTCGAGGACGCCGCGCAGCGCAAGCAGCCCGTCGGCCGCCGCAGGTGCTACTCCGAACTGCTCCTGCAGTCGCTTGGCCAACCCCGCCAGATCCTTCAGGAAAGCCTCGTTGACCACGGGTTGCGCTTGAGCGCCGGCGGCGCGGCCAATGGTCAGCGTCATCTGGAAATTGCCGCGCGCAAAACGCTTTTGCACCGTCTGCCGGACGGCCGGCTCCAGCCGGTCGAAACCTTGCGGCAGCCGCAGCCTGACCTCGACGCTCTTGCCGTTGACGGACTTGGCTTCCCAGGCAATCGAAGTGCCGTCGTGTTCGGCGACACTGCGCGCAAAACCGGTCATGCTCTGCAAGTTCATGTAGCCGTGCGTCCCTTTGCCGAATGCTCTCAAGCCGGAACGATTTCTCCGGACAGGATCATGTGAATTTCAATGTCATAGCTGCCCTTGCACATCCACCCGGACATGCACAGGGCGAACCTGATGGCGTCCGGCCCTACTGGGCGGCGGTGGCGCCCGCATCGTCAACGATGGCTCCCGCCGGCGTGTCGGCTCCGGTATTGGTTGCCCCGGCCTTGGCGGCGTCCTGCGCCTGCTTTTTCAGCAGTGCCCGGTAGCGAGCGACATTCTCGTTATGCTCATCGAGGGTCGAGGCAAAGACGTGGCCGCCACTGCCGTCGGCAACGAAGTAAAGATCGCTGGTCTTCGACGGATTGGCGACTGCCTCCAGCGCCGCACGACCGGGATTGGCGATCGGCGTCGGCGGCAGGCCGTTGATCAGATAGGTGTTGTAGGGCGTCGGCTTCTGGATGTCCGACTGATAGATCGGGCGGTCGATGGGTTTGCCCTTGCCGCCGAACAGGCCGTAGATGATGGTCGGGTCCGACTGCAGCCGCATACCCTTGGCCAGCCGGTTGAGGAAGACGGCGGCTACGCGCGAGCGTTCATCGCCCTTGCCGGTCTCCTTCTCGACGATCGAGGCCAGGGTGATAAAATCCTCAACGTTGGCGATCGGCAGATCCGGCGCTCGGCGCTGCCAGACTTCGTCGACCAGCTTCTTCTGGTCGGCCAGAAGCTTGTCGACCATCTGCTGGCGTGTTGCGCCGCGGGTGAAGCGCAGCGTGTCGGTGGCGAGGCTGCCCTCGGGTGGAGTGGTCGACGGCATATCGCCGGTCAGCGCGTCCTGCTCGGCGATCCGTTGCAGCGCCTGCTCGACCGTCAGTCCCTCGGGGATAGTCAGCGAATACATCACCGACTTGCCGCTCTTCAACAGTTCCATGATATCGTGCATCGACGCCTGCGGCTTGATCTCGTATTCGCCGGCCTTCAGGGCGGAATCATTGCCAAAGGCGCGCACGCCAAGGCGGAAGATGCGGGCGTCGCTGATCAGCCCTCGCCGCTCAAGCTGGTCGGCGATCTCCTGGACGCCGCTATTCGGCTTGACCAGGAACGTGTCGCCATTGGCCGACGGGCCGGGCTCGTTGAACTCCTGCTTGCCGAAATACAGCGCAACGCCTGCCGCCAGAACCATCAGCATCACCGAAGAGATGACGAAGTTCATGAACACGACGAACTGGCTGCGCGAGGCACGCGAGCGCTTCGGCGGCGGCGTGCCGGCCTCGGGCCGCAACGCCTCGCTGGCCGTCTTCGGCACGATCGGGCCGGGCGTTGCTGGCCGCTGCCCGAATTCGCCGTTATCGGCCGGATTTGTGTTCATAGCGCCCTACCATTTGATCTTGCGACGAATCCCCTCGGGCAGAGTAGGGGCGAATATGGCAAAATTGACGGCAGACGGAAACCGGCGGAGCGGTCAGCCATTGTAGCGCTGGAAGACGAGCGAGGCGTTGGTGCCACCGAAGCCGAAGGAGTTGGACAGCGCCACCTCGATCTGCCGGGCCCGCGGTTTGTGCGGCACCAGGTCAATCGCCGTTTCGCGCTCCGGATTGTCGAGATTGATGGTCGGCGGCGCGATGTTGTCGCGAATGGCGAGGACCGAAAAGATCGCCTCGGCAGCACCCGCCGCGCCCAGCAGGTGGCCAATCGACGATTTGGTCGACGACATCGATATCTTCGAGGCGGCGTTGCCGACCAGCCGCTCGACGGCGCCGAGTTCGATCGTATCGGCCATGGTCGAGGTGCCGTGCGCGTTGATGTAGTCGACATCGGCCGGCGTCAGCTTCGCCCGGTTCAGCGCCGCGGTCATGCAACGGAAAGCGCCGTCGCCGTCTTCGGCAGGCGCGGTGATGTGATAGGCGTCACCGGTCAGACCGTAGCCGGTGACCTCGGCATAGATCTTGGCGCCGCGGGCCTTGGCGTGTTCGAGCTCCTCGAGCACGACAACACCGGCGCCCTCGCCCATGACGAAGCCGTCGCGATCGCGATCGTAGGGGCGTGAGGCCGTTTGCGGCGCGTCGTTGCGCTCGGTGGAGAGCGCGCGGCAAGCGGCGAATCCGGCGATCGAAAGCCTCGTCACCGGCGCTTCGGCGCCGCCGGCGACCATAACGTCGGCATCGCCCCAGATGATCAGCCGGGCGGCATCGCCGATGGCGTGCGCACCGGTCGAGCAGGCGGTGACGACGGCATGGTTGGGGCCTTTCAACCCATGCCGGATCGAGACCTGACCGGAGACGAGGTTGATGATCTGGCCGGGGATGAAGAACGGGCTGATGCGGCGCGGACCGCGTTCCTTGAGGATCATTGCATTCTCGGCGATGCCTTCGATGCCGCCGATGCCCGAACCGATCAGCACGCCGGTGGCGCACTGTTCCTCATGCGTCTTCGGCTGCCAGCCGGAATCCTTGAGTGCCTCGTCGGCGGCCGCGATCCCGTACAGGATGAAGTCGCCGATCTTGCGCAATTCCTTCGGCTCGAGAACGGCTTCAGGATTGAAAGTGGCATTGGAGCCGTCACCGCGCGGAATGACGTGGGCGACCTTGCAGGCAAGGTCTTCCACCTCAAATTCGGTGATGCGCTTGGCTGCGCTGCGGCCGGTCAGAAGCTCCTTCCAGCTGTGCTCGAAGCCCATGCCGAACGGCGAAAGCAGCCCAAGGCCCGTGACGACGACACGCCTCATCGCAGGTCCTCCCCGGTAATGACTGCAAATAGCGTCAGGCGGAGGCCTTGTCGATGTATTTCACCGCATCGCCAACAGTCAGGATGGTCTCGGCCGCATCGTCCGGGATCTCGACACCGAATTCTTCTTCGAACGCCATGACAAGTTCGACCGTGTCGAGGCTGTCCGCGCCCAGATCATCGATGAAGCTCGCCTGCTCCGTCACCTTGTCGGCATCGACGCCAAGGTGCTCGATGACGATCTTCTTGACGCGCTCTGCGGTGTCACTCATTTGGGCATCCTCGTCTTTTGGTTGTCTGTCTTCGTTAGCGGGCAGAATGCCGCTAATCAAGCTGAAAGATGGTCCTGCCGGAAACGCAACGGAACAGGACCGGTTTTTGCCCGAACCGCCGGGTTGCGGGCGGCATTACACGAAAAATCCCGTGCATCCAAGACGGAATGAAGCGTTTTCCCAAGTGTTAGATCATTGCCATGCCGCCATTGACATGAATGGTCTGGCCGGTGACGTAGGCTGCCTCGTTGGAAGCTAGGTAAGCGACGGCAGAGGCGACTTCGGCGCCCGTGCCCATGCGCCGGGTCGGGATCGCCGCCATGATCGCCTCTTTCTGCTTGTCGTTGAGCTTGGCGGTCATCGCCGATTCGATGAAGCCCGGGGCGACGCAGTTGACGGTGATATTGCGGGTGGCGATCTCCTGCGCCAGCGATTTGGAAAAGCCGATCATACCGGCTTTGGAGGCGCAATAATTGGTCTGGCCGGGATTGCCGGTGACGCCGACCACTGAGGTGATGTTGATGATGCGGCCATGGCGGCGCCGCATCATCGGATGGGTAAGCTCGCGGGTCAGCCGGAACACGGCGGTCAAGTTGACCTCGAGCACGCTATCCCAGTCGGCGTCAGCCATGCGTACGAACAACCCGTCCTTGGTGATGCCGGCATTGTTGACGAGGATATCTACGCCTTCGAGATCGGCCTCCGCCTTCTGGCCGAGCGCCTTGACGTCGTCGCGATTGGAAAGATTGGCCGGGAAAAGCTTTACCCGGTCGCCCAGTTCGGCGGCCAGCGCCTCCAGTTTCTCGATACGTGTGCCGTGCAGGCCGACGATGGCGCCCTGGGCATGCAGCACGCGGGCGATCGCCTCGCCGATGCCTCCCGATGCGCCAGTGACGAGCGCCTTGCGGCCGGTCAATTCGAACATGTTTTATCCTCTTCCCAAATCATACTGGCCAATCATAGGGGCTGGCGAGTTCGGCTATCTTAAAACGTCGCCGCGGTGGCCTATGGTTACCACCAGAATGACGAGCCGGTTATCCTGCACATCGCAAATGATGCGATAATCTCCGACGCGATATCTCCAAAAGGTTGCGAGCGGACCCTTCAGCGGTTTGCCGAGTTCACGCGGGTTGTCGAGAACGGCAATGCGGTTTTCGATAAAATCACGGATACGGTGACGTGTCTGCGGATCCAATTCTTCGACAAATTTTCGCGCCGAGCGGGCGTATTCAAGCGTCCAGGCCACGCCAGAAGTCCTCGGCTCTCATGACGTCTTCTTCACCACGCCTGATCCGCTCAACGACTTCGGCAGCCAAGTAGTAATCTTCCAAGTCCTCCAGACCACGTTCAATGAGCTCGCGCAGATAGTAGGCCTTGCTGCGACCAGTCTTGGCGGCGAGAAAATCCAGGCGCTGCTCGACTTCAGGAGAAAGGCGGATCGATGTGGGCATGCCGCACCTCGTTGCGATACATGTATTCATCTAGCGGCAAGCACCGATGAATTCAAGCTACGTGGTCACCCCAAGGCGGCAAGTGCCGTCTCGACCTCCGCCGCCGATCCGATGCTGCTGGTGGCAATGTCGCGGTTGATGCGGCGGGCCAGCCCCGACAGCACCTTGCCGGCGCCCACTTCGTAGAGCGTCGCAACGCCATTCGCGCCGAACCACTCCACCGTTTCGCGCCAGCGCACGCGCCCGACCACCTGTTCCACGAGGCGGCGGGCAATCTCGTCGGGATCGCTCGTCGGGGTCACCGTAACATTCGAGACCAGCGGCACGACCGGCGCAATCTTCGTCACGGCGGCCAGCGCCTCCCGCATGATCTCGGCCGCCGGCTTCATCAGCGCCGAATGGAAGGGCGCCGAGACCTGCAGCATCAGCGCCCGCTTGGCGCCCTTCTCCGTGCATAGCTTCGCCGCCAGTTCGACCGCCGGCCGGGCGCCGGAGATCACCAGCTGGCCGCCGCCATTGTCATTGGCGATCTGGCAAACCAAGGCTTGTGCGGGATCTTTAGCCGCGCCTTGGGCGGCCTCTGCGCAAGCGGCCTCGACGTCGGCTTGTTCCAGCCCGATGATCGCCGCCATGGCGCCCTCGCCTGCCGGTACCGCCGCCTGCATGGCGTTGCCGCGGATGCGCAACAGCCGGGCAGCGTCCGCGACCGAAACGAAACCGGCGGCCGCAAGTGCCGAATATTCGCCGAGCGAGTGGCCGGCCACATAGGTGACCTTGCCTTTCAGGGAGAAGCCGCGCGCCTCCAGCGCCCGGATTGCGGCAAGCGACACCGCCATTAGCGCCGGCTGGGCATTGGCGGTCAGCGTCAGCATCTCTTCCGGCCCTTCCCAGATCAGCTGCGATAGTTTTTCGCCGAGCGCGTCGTCGACTTCCTCGAAGATCTGCCGCGATTCCACAAAGGTTTCGGCGAGGTCCTTGCCCATGCCGACAGCTTGGCTGCCCTGCCCCGGAAAGGTGAATGCGATGGCCATCGTCGGCTCCCAGCTGCTGGTTCTCGTTGCCTGTGACGCAAGGCGTGCGGCCAAGTCAAGTCCAACCTTCACCTCGTAATGGCGGCCGAGTGCCTGTTTCGGCAGGCCTTTTTGGCGATCACTCATGATGAAAACCGCTCACGATTTGTTTGCTGGCTCTTCTTATTTTCGCCGCAGGCGCTAGGCTTTGCGTCACAGTTCGATGACAATCGAGTGACGCTTTTGTTGCGGGCCGGGGAACTATTGAAGTGGCAAAGACCAAGCAGAGCGCAGCCGAGGCGGCGCCACAGTTTCTTGAAGGCGATCCGTCGACCGGCTATCTACCGGAGCGCAAATGGCCTGTCATCCGCTATGGCCTTATCAGCTTGCTGGCCGCGGCCATCCTGGTGTTTGCCATCGAACTGATCGTGCGCGGCAACTTTGCCGGCACTGTCGATTTCTTTCTGCAGCCTTTCAAACCCGGCTGGACCACGATCATCATTTTTGCGCTGATCCTCATCGGCCTCGACGCCGTGCTCGGCCGCAGTCATCAGAGCCTGATGATAGTCGCGCCGCTGACGCTGTCGCTGGCGTTCGTCGGCCACCAGAAGTCGCTCTATCTCGGCGATCCGCTCTATCCGACCGATTTCCTCTATTCCCGGCAGATCGTGGCACTGATGCCGCTCCTGGTCCGCGATCGCCCGGGAACCGCCATTGCCCTGGCGATCGGCATTGTCGGCGGGCTGTCGCTGCTCGTCTATGGCTGGCGGCTATGGCGCCGCCGCGTTCCGGCACTCAGCCATAAGGGCCGCCTTGCCCGGCTGACACTGACGGTGCCGCTGATCGCCTTCTTCGTCTCCATCATGGACTATGCCACTTTCTCGTGGACGCGCGACCGGCTGCAGATCATCCCGATCATGTGGGACCAGAAGGAAAACTACGCTTCGAACGGTTTTGCGCTCGCCTTCGCGCTGAACGTCCCGATGGCCCATGTCTCGGCGCCGCCCGGCTATTCCGACAAGGCGATCGAAGCGATCGGCAAACCGCAGGTGACGGCCTCGGTACCTGCTGAAAAGCCCGACATCATCGTCGTCATGAGCGAATCCTTCTGGGATCCGACCAAGCTGCCCGGCGTCACCATCACACCCGACCCTATCCCCAATGTGCGGGCACTGCGCACGGGCTACATGTTCTCCCCCGAATTCGGCGGCATGACGGCCAACATCGAGTTCGAGGCCCTGACCGGCTTTTCCAACGCCTTCCTGCCGGCGGGCAGCATTCCCTACCAGCAATATGTGCGGACACCGACCCCTTCGCTGGCGACCTTCCTGAAAAGTCAGGGCTACCGGGCGCGTGCCATCCATCCCGGCACCAACTGGTTCTGGAACCGAGGGGCGGTCTATGCCGATTTCGGCTTCAACGACTTCAAGTCCGAGGAGACGTTGCCCCCCATGCAAAAACGCGGACCGCTCGCGTCGGACGCAGCTATGACGGACGAGATCATCCACGAGGCCGATACCAGCGCCGAGCCGGTCTTCTTTTTCGCCGTCAGCCTGCAGAACCACGGACCATATGAGCCGTATCGCTATAACAATCCGACCCATAAGGTGCAGGCGCCGATCAGCCAATGGGCGCGTGAATCGCTGTTGAGCTATGCCGAAGGCTCTTCCGACGCGGACCGCGGCCTCGAGCGGCTGATCGAATGGGCGAAGAAACGCGAGCGGCCGACGGTCATCGCTTTCTTCGGCGACCATCTGCCGCCGCTTGGGCCGGTCTACGTCGAGACCGGTTTCCTGAAGGACAATGTGGCGCCGCGCAAGGAGGCGGCCGACCAGATGCTGCTGCACCACCAGACGCCGCTGATCGTCTGGTCGAACCGCAGTGGCCCGGCCGAGGATCTGGGTGCCGTCAGCCCGGCCTTCCTGCCCTACCATATCCTGAAGACAGCCGGCATCACCCATCCCTATTACACCGGCTTCCTCGGCCAGTTGCGGGACCGTTATCGCGTCATCGACCGCAATTTGCTGTTGGCACCGGGGGGCGACGCCACCCCCGATTGGTCGCGTCGGAAAGAGATCGACCCGGCAATCCGCGACTTCCGTCTGCTGCAATACGACATGATGTTCGGCAAGCGCCATGCGGCGCCCGATTTCTTCCCCGAAACCACAGGCAAAGTGGCTGCGCATACGAGTTGAGCAGCGGCGGCGGGAGAGCGGCCTGTGGCCGGCGACATTGGTCTGGAAATAACGGTCGAAGACGTCCTTGCGCGTAGCGTCGATGTCGCCGAGATGCGAAGATGCAAGCCACGCCCGCCGGTGCTGGAACTTCGCATGGTGGTTAAGGTCCGGTTTCAGGAAATCCGTAAAACCTTGCCGTCGAGGCCCGTGGCGCTCTGGGACGGTGGGACACTAATCGAGCCGTTTGCCCTGTCGTTTGGCCTTGCTTTGCGGTCAAATTCCTGTATAGACGCCCGCAATCTGCCGGTCCTTGCTGGGGGCTGAACGGAGGGCCGGAGGTTTTTCGAACCTTCGCGTGAAGCCAGAAGCGCTTCCGCCTCCCGTGTCTCCGCTCTCGACCGTCTCGTCATGCTCCTTTCTTCCCCGCCTTCGCAAGGATTGCGGGTCAGAGAAGTTGCAGAGGCTTTTGCCGCCGGGAACCGGGAGAGAAACGAAGAAAGGCACGAACACTATGGCTCTATACGAACATGTGTTTCTTGCCCGGCAGGACCTCTCGCAGCAGCAGGTCGATGCGCTTGTCGAACAGTACAAGGGCGTCATCACCGCGAATGGCGGGTCCGTCGGCCGGGTCGAGAACTGGGGACTGAAGTCCCTCACCTACCGGGTCAACAAGAACCGGAAGGCATATTATACACTCATGGACATCACCTGCCCGCCGGCCGCGCTCAATGAAATGGAGCGCCAGATGGGCCTGTCCGAGGACGTACTGCGTTTCCTGACCATCAAGGTCGATGCGCATGAGGAAGGTCCGTCGGCAATGATGCAGAAGCGCGAAGAGCGCTCGGAACGCGGCGGCTTCGGCGATCGCGACCGTGGCGATCGTGGCCCGCGCTCATTCGGCGACCGCGATCGCGGTGACCGTGGTGATCGTCCGCCGCGCAGCTTCGGCGATGGCGGTGCCGATCGTGGCCCGCGCCGTCCGCGCGAAGGCTTTGAAGGAGCCGCAGAATAATGGTCGACATCAATCAGATCCCAACCCGGCGCCCCTTCCATCGTCGCCGCAAGACCTGCCCGTTCTCCGGCGCCAACGCGCCGAAGATCGACTACAAGGACGTGCGGCTTCTGCAGCGCTACATTTCCGAGCGCGGCAAGATCGTGCCATCGCGCATCACCGCCGTCAGCCAGAAGAAGCAGCGCGAACTCGCCAAGGCGATCAAGCGTGCCCGCTTCCTCGGCCTGCTGCCCTACGTGGTCCGCTAAAATTTACGCGGGCGGTTCGCCGCCCGCTTTTTTTCACCGGCCACGACGGGCGTAGCCGGATCGAACACTAAATCCCGGGTTGGATTTCGACAAGAGATCCTAACTGCCGCGACAGGCAGGACAGCGACACAGGCGGCGACGCCCCAGCTTCCTGACCTGTTCCAGACAATTCGGCGCCGATCCTGAGGATAGCGCCCAAGCGAAGGAACAAAACCATGGAAGTCATTCTTCTCGAACGCGTTTCCCGCCTCGGTCAGATGGGCGACACCGTCAAGGTCAAGGACGGATTCGCCCGCAATTTCCTGCTGCCGCAGGGCAAGGCGCTGCGCGCCAACGAAGCTAACAAGAAGAAGTTCGAAGGACAGCGGGCCCAGCTCGAAGCCCGCAACCTCGAGCGCAAGTCCGAGGCCGCGCAGATTGCAGAAAAGCTCGACGGCAAGAGCTTCATCGCCGTGCGCTCGGCCGGCGAAACCGGTCAGCTTTATGGTTCGGTCTCGACGCGCGACATCGCCGAGCTGGTGACGGCGGAAGGTTTTTCGGTCAACCGCAACCAGATCCTGCTCAACCAGCCGATCAAGACCATCGGCGTCACCAATGTGGCGATCGCGCTGCACCCGGAAGTCGAGGTTACCATCACGCTCAACATTGCCCGCACGGCCGACGAAGCCGAGCGCCAGGCCAAGGGCGAAACGCTGACCACCGCCGAAGCCATCTACGGCGAGGACATCAACGATAATGCGCGGCCGGAAAACTTCTTCGATCCGAATGCGGAGTTCGAGGGCGGCGAAGACAACGGCTGATCGTCATTCGTCGGCATTCGCCGGCTAATCGCTATTCTGGACCAATGCCCGGGCCTCGTACCCGGGCATTTTTATGCCAAATGGAACTTTTCGAACCCCTATATCTTGATGCAGAATAAGACAGCCTGTCTGACCGAGAGGGGACATTTGGTCATGAATATTCTGCTGAAACGCGTTCTCGACCGCCTGGTCCGCACAGGCAATCTCAAGGTGACAGGGCCGCAAGGCTCGATGGTGACTTTCGGTGACGGCAGCGGCGAGCCGGTGCACATGCATATCAAGACAAGGCATGCCGAGCGCGCCATCACTTTCGATCCGATGCTGGCGGTGCCGGAAGCCTACATGGACGGTGAACTCGACATTCTCGAGGGCGGCGTGCTGGGGGTGATGCGCATTGCGTTCCAGAACATGGGCAGCGGCGGTATCGATGCCACCTGGTCGAAGGCGATCGAGGGTCTGCGCCACGCCTTCCGGCGCCTGCAGCAGATCAACACGGCGTCGCGGGCGCGCCGCAACGTGCAGCGCCATTACGATCTGTCGGGCGACCTGTACCGCCTCTTCCTCGATGAGGACATGCAGTATTCCTGCGCCTATTTCGAGCAGCCGGACATGACGCTCGACGAGGCACAGGCAGCCAAGAAGCGCCATATCGCCGCCAAGCTCAGGCTGAAAGCGGGCCAGACGGTACTCGACATCGGCTCCGGCTGGGGTGGACTTGGGCTCTATCTCGCCAAGGCGTTCGACGTCGACGTACAGGGCGTGACGCTGTCGACCGAGCAGCACGGCGTCGCCACCGACCGCGCCCATGCGCAAGGCCTGCAAAACCGGGTTCATTTCGACATCAAGGACTATCGCGAACTCAATGAACGTTTCGACCGCATCGTCTCGGTCGGCATGTTCGAGCATGTCGGCGTCAATCATTTCCGCACCTTCTTCGACAAGTCGGCGACGCTGCTGAAGCCGGACGGCGTCATGCTGCTGCATACGATTGGCCGCTCCGGCGTGCCGTGGGCGACCAGCGCCTTCATCCGCAAATACATCTTCCCGGGCGGTTACATCCCGTCGCTCTCCGAAGTGATGCCGGCCATCGAAAAATCGGGGCTCGTCGTCACCGACATCGAGGTTCTACGGCTGCATTATGCCGAGACACTGAAGCATTGGGGCGAGCGCTTCGCCGCCAATCGCGACAAGGCCAAAGCGATTTATGACGAGCGCTTCTGCCGTATGTGGGAGTTCTATCTTGCCGCCTCGGAAGCTGCCTTCCGCTGGCAGGATCTCGTGATCTTCCAGATCCAGATCGCCAAGAAGAACGACACGCTGCCAATGACACGCGACTACATGGCCAGTTGCGAGAAGGCGCTGGAGATGCGCGATCTTGGACGTCGTGAAAAGGCTCCGGCGGCCAAGCCGGCTCGCCGCCGCAAGGTGGCGGATCCGGAGTAGACGGTCGGCGATCGCGCCATTGCCGCTTGCCATCGCCGGCTGGCACGCTGAAAAGGGTCCCGTCAACGCGGGACCTTTTTTCATGACCTACCTCCTCTACGTCGCCGCCGCACTTGCCGAGATCGCCGGCTGCTTTTCGTTCTGGGCGTGGTGGCGGCTGGACAAGTCGCCGCTGTGGTTGGCGCCCGGTCTCGTCTTGCTGGTGCTATTCGCGTGGCTGCTGGCGCTGGTCGACACCAGCGCGGCGGGCCGGGCCTACGCCGCCTATGGCGGCATCTACATTGCCGCCTCGCTGGCCTGGCTGTGGCTGGCGGAAGGCGTGCATCCCGACCGCTGGGACCTTGCCGGTGCCGCGATCTGCATCGTTGGCGCCTCGGTCGTTCTGCTCGCACCCCGGGCTGCGTGAGCGATGGAACTGCCCGTCCCGCTTAGACAAGGCGTCGACCGCCTTCTCGAACAGGTGCCGTTGCCGATGCTTAAGCAAGCGGCAAAGACGCTGTCGGACCGCTACCGCGCAGAGTTGCGCGACGGTCGCCTGCACATGGCCGAAGACATGGCGGTGAAGGCCTATCTGGCAACGCGGCTGCCGGCGACCTATGCGGCCGTTCGCGCCAGCCTCGATGCGGTGGGCGAGTCTCGACCCGACTATGCTCCGAAGACCTTGCTCGATGTCGGCGCCGGCCCTGGCACGGTGCTTTGGGCCACAATCGATCTCTGGCCCGATCTCGAACAGGCGGTGCTACTCGAGGCCGGCGCCGCGGTGCGACGGGTCGGCGAAGTACTTGCCGCGGATGCGATCACGGCCAGGACCGCCTGGCGGACCGGCGACGTCACCGTCGACCTGGTCGATCTGGAGCCGGCCGAGCTGGTGACTTCAGCCTATGTGCTGGATGAGATCGCGCCGGCATCGCTGGCAAAACTCGTCGATCGACTCTGGCAGCTGACCGCCGACACGCTGCTGGTCGTCGAGCCGGGCACGCCGGCCGGCTGGCAGCGCATCCTTGCCGTGCGTCGGCAACTGATCGAGGCGGGGGCGCACGTGCTTGCGCCTTGCCCGCATGAGGCGCCCTGCCCGCTCGTCGCGCCCGACTGGTGCCATTTCGCCCGCCGCGTCGCCCGCTCGCGCCTGCACCGTCTGGCCAAGGATGCCGAGGTGCCGTGGGAGGACGAGAAATTCATCTTTGTCGCCGCTTCCCGCCATCCGGCCGCTCCGCCTCGAGCGCGAGTGATCGCACCGCCGAAGTCGGGCTCCGGCAAGGTCTTGCTGAAGCTTTGCCAACAGGATGGGGGTGCTGCCGAGCGACTGTTCACCAAGCGCGACGGCGAGACATTCAAGGCCGCGCGGCGACTGGACTGGGGTGATGCCTTGCCGGAATGACCGGCAGCTATTTTCCTGTTTTGTTCTCGCCTGAGAACGGCTAGGCTCGCCATCTTGATTCGAGTCAACCGAGATTCTTTCCACCGAAAGATCCTGGCTGTGAATCGCGGGCATCAAAGTTGGTTGGTTGGGGACTGATGCAGATAAGTCATCACCGACTTGTCTCGTTCTGATATCGAGAGACGGGGATCAGGACCGGGGACATCATGGCAGAGGCAGCACGAAAATTCGGCGTGGCGGAAACACCGCTCTATCGCGAGGCGCCGAACAACATCGAGGCCGAGCAGGCACTGCTCGGCGCCATACTGGTCAACAACGATGCCTTCTACCGCGTCTCCGACTTCCTGAAGCCCGGCCATTTCTACGAGCCGCTGCATAGAAAGATCTTCGAGGTCGCGGCCGAGCTCATCCGCATGGGCAAGATCGCGACGCCGATCACGCTGAAGACCTTCCTGCCGGCCGACGAGAAGGTCGGCGACATGACGGTGGCGCAATATGTCGTGCGGTTGGCGGTCGAGGCCGTCACCGTCGTCAACGCCACCGACTATGGCCGCGCCATCTACGACCTGGCGACGCGGCGCGCGCTGATCACTGTCGGCGAGGACATGGTCAACATCGCCTATGACGCGCCGGTCGACATGTCGCCCTCCGACCAGATCGAGGATGCCGAGCGGCGCCTGTTCGAATTGGCCGAAACCGGCCGCTACGATGGCGGCTTCGAGAGCTTCACCGATGCCGTCAAGACGGCCGTCGACATGGCCAATGCGGCTTATATGCGCGACGGGCATTTGTCGGGCGTTGCTACCGGCTTGCGCGACCTCGACCGCCGCATGGGCGGCCTGCAGTCGTCCGACCTGATCATCATTGCCGGCCGCCCCGGCATGGGCAAGACCTCGCTCGCCACCAATATCGCCTTCAACATCGCCGAGGCCTATGTCCCGGCGCAGCAGGCGGACGGCTCGTTCAAGGCGGCCAATGGCGGCGTCGTCGGCTTCTTTTCGCTCGAAATGTCATCCGAACAGCTGGCCACCCGCATTATTTCCGAACAGACGGAAATCCCGTCGTCGAAAATCCGGCGCGGCGAGATCAGCGAGATGGATTTCGAAAAGCTCGTCGCCTGCTCGCAGACCATGCAGAAAATCCCGCTGTTCATCGACCAGACCGGCGGCATTTCCATCGCTCAGCTGTCGGCCCGCGCACGTCGCCTGAAGCGCCAGCGCGGCCTCGACGTCATCGTCATCGACTATATCCAGCTGATGCAGGGATCGAGCGCGAAATCGTCGCAAAACCGCGTCCAGGAAATCACCGAGATCACCACCGGCCTCAAGGCACTAGCCAAGGAGCTGGCGGTGCCGATCATCGCCCTGTCGCAGCTGTCGCGCCAGGTCGAAAGCCGCGACGACAAGCGCCCGCAGCTTTCGGATCTGCGCGAATCGGGCTCCATCGAGCAGGACGCCGACGTAGTGCTGTTCGTCTACCGCGAGGAATATTATCTGAAGAACCGCGAGCCGAAGCCGGGCACCGACGAATACATCAAGTGGGAACATGAGATGAACGAAATGCGCGGCAAGGCCGAAGTCATCGTCGCCAAGCAGCGCCACGGTCCAACGGGATCGGTCAGCCTCGCCTTCCAGGGCGAATTCACCCGCTTCTCGGACCTTGCCGAGGAACATCATTTGCCGGATCGGTTCGAGTAGCTTTTTGACCAACCGTCGCGCTCCGCCACACCCCCCTCTGGCCTGCCGGCCATCTCCCCCGCAAGGGGGGAGATCGGCAGTTTTGCCGCCGGTTCTCCTCTTGCGGCATCGGAGATTGGTGAAAGCATCAATGACAGCCAATCTCCCCCCTTGCGGGGGAGATGTCCGGCAGGACAGAGGGGGGTGCGAAGGATCGCCAGCCCTCGACCATTTGCGAACGGTATCCGCCTGATGGCCAAATCTCGCATTCAGTTCATCTGCCAGAATTGCGGTTCGGTGCATCAGCGCTGGGCCGGCAAATGCGATGCCTGCGGCGAGTGGAACACGCTGGTCGAGGAAGGCACGTCGGGCGGTATCGGCTCTGGCCCGGCCAATACGCGCAACGCCCGCAAGGGCCGCGCGGTGGTGCTGACCAGCCTCTCCGGCGACATCGAGGACGCGCCGCGTATCGTCTCCGGCATCGGCGAGCTCGACCGCGCCACCGGCGGCGGCTTCGTGCGTGGCTCGGCGCTGCTGGTCGGCGGCGATCCCGGCATCGGCAAGTCGACACTGCTCACCCAGGCCGCCGCGGCACTGGCAGCAAAGGGCCACCGCATCGTCTATGTCTCGGGTGAAGAAGCGGTCGCCCAGATCAGGCTGCGCGCCCAGCGGCTCGGCGTCGCCGGCACCTCCGTCGAACTCGCCGCCGAGACCAATGTCGAGGACATCCTCGCCACCATTGCCGACGGCAAGCGGCCGGATCTGGTCATTCTCGATTCGATCCAGACGCTGTGGACCGACATGGCCGATTCGGCACCCGGCACGGTCACCCAGGTGCGTGCCGCCGCCCAAGCGATGATCCGCTATGCGAAATCCACAGGAGCGGCGATCGTTCTGGTCGGCCACGTCACCAAGGAGGGCCAGATCGCCGGACCACGGGTGGTCGAGCACATGGTCGACGCGGTGCTCTATTTCGAGGGCGAAGGCGGCCACCACTACCGCATCCTGCGCACGGTCAAGAACCGCTTCGGGCCAACCGACGAGATCGGCGTGTTCGAAATGTCGGACAAAGGCTTGCGGGAAGTCGCCAACCCGTCCGAGCTTTTCCTCGGTGAACGCCATGCGAAGTCGCCGGGTGCCGCGGTTTTCGCCGGCATGGAAGGCACACGGCCGGTGCTGGTCGAGATCCAGGCGCTGGTGGCGCCGTCGACGCTGGGCACACCGCGCCGCGCCGTCGTCGGCTGGGACGGTGCCCGGCTGTCGATGATCCTGGCGGTTCTGGAAGCCCATTGTGGCGTCCGCTTCGGCACGCACGACGTCTATCTCAACGTTGCCGGCGGCTACCGAATTTCGGAGCCGGCGGCCGACCTGGCGGTGGCGGCGGCACTGGTTTCCTCGCTCACCGGTCTTGCCCTTCCCGCCGATTGCGTCTATTTCGGCGAAATCAGCCTTTCGGGTGCAGTGAGGCCGGTTGCGCATGCGCAGCAGCGCCTCAAGGAAGCCGAAAAGCTGGGTTTCGGAAGCGCGGTTCTGCCCTTGGGCAGCGAGGAACTTGTTGGTGGTAATGGAGCCGGGGGGATCGGAGCCGGCGCTTTCCAGCCCACCGAGCTGGCCGATCTCGTGGCGCGCATAGCCGGCTCACGGCGCAGCCGCGCCGACGAGCAAGAGTGATGCGGCTCGTCGAGCCGTGAAAAAGAGATCGGAGTGGGGCGAAAAACATGCCGATTACGCTGCTTGACGGAATTCTCGTCGGCTTCACCCTGGTCTCGGCGATGCTCGCTATGGTTCGCGGCTTTTCGCGCGAGATCCTGTCGATCATCTCCTGGGCAGCCGCCGCGGCGGCCGCCTTCTTCTTCTACAAGCCGGTGCTGCCTTACATTCAGCCCTATATCGATAACGAAAAGGCCGCCATGGCGGCGGCCGCCGGTATCGTCTTCATTGTCGCGCTGATCGTCGTTTCGGTCATCACCATGAAGCTCGCCGACTGGATCATCGATTCCAGGATCGGCGCGCTTGATCGCACACTTGGCTTCCTCTACGGCGCGGCGCGTGGCATCCTGGTCGTCGCTGTCGCGCTGCTTTTCTTCAATTGGTTGGCCGGCGCCAAAGCTCCAGGCTGGATTGCCAATGCCAAGTCAAAGCCGCTGCTCGAATCGATCGGCGCAAAGCTGGAAAGCCTGCTGCCCGAGGACCCGGAAAACGCCATCCTCAACAAGCTCAACCCGAATCAACCGGCCACCGAGACGCCTCTGGGCCCCGATGCGCCCGCAGCAGAAGCCCCTGCCGCCGGCGACGACGCCACTGCTCCAGCACCCGACGACAGCGACGCGCCGCCGGCCGACAATGCGCCCGCGACGCCGGCACCTGAAAACCCGGCGCCGGCAAACTGATTTCGGCAGACTTGCGAGGCTCAAGACTGCCGATCATGTGCACGACGTGCGTTGCTTTCGATGCGCTATGACCTTATATGGCGACTTTAGCGGAGCTTGAGCCCCAATGGCAGCCTCAGTGGCAGACGCAGACGACGTGCTTTCCGCCGAAGCCGACGACCATTTCCACGACGAATGCGGCGTGTTCGGCATTTTCGGCCGCCAGGACGCCGCAGCCATCGTCACACTCGGCCTCCATGCGTTGCAGCATCGAGGCCAGGAAGCGGCCGGCATCGTTTCTTATGACGGCACCCAATTCCATGTCGAACGCCATGTCGGCCTGATCGGCGACACCTTTACCAAGCAGCGTGTCATCGACAGCCTGCAAGGCAACCGTGCCATCGGCCACACACGCTATGCCACCACCGGCGGCGCCGGCATGCGCAATATCCAGCCTTTCTTCGCCGAACTTGCCGATGGCGGCTTTGCCGTCGCCCACAACGGCAATCTCACCAACGCCATGACCGTGCAGCGCGCGCTGCAGAAGCAAGGCGCCATCTTCTCTTCCACCTCCGATACCGAGACGCTCTTGCATCTGGTAGCCACCAGCAAGGAGCGCGACCTGAATTCGCGCTTCATCGATGCGGTGCGCCAGGTCGAAGGCGCCTTCTCGCTGGTGGCAATGACGTCCAAGAAGATGATCGGCTGCCGCGACCCGCTCGGCATCCGACCGCTGGTGCTCGGCGATCTCGACGGCGCCTGGATCCTCGCCTCCGAGACCTGCGCGCTCGACATTATCGGTGCGCGTTTCGTTCGCGACCTGAAGCCCGGCGAAATGGTCGTCGTCACCAGCAAGGGCATCGAAAGCCTGTTCCCGTTCGAGCCGCAAAAGACCCGCTTCTGCATTTTCGAATATGTCTATTTCGCGCGGCCGGATTCGTCAGTCGAAGGCCGCAACGTCTACGAAGTGCGCAAGCGCATCGGCGCCGAGCTGGCACTGGAAAGTCCGGTCGAGGCCGACATCGTCGTGCCGGTGCCGGATTCGGGTACGCCGGCGGCGATCGGCTTTTCGCAGGCCGCGGGCATTCCGTTCGAGCTCGGCATCATCCGCAATCACTATGTTGGCCGCACCTTCATCCAGCCCGGCGATTCGATCCGCCACATGGGTGTCAAGCTCAAGCACAACGCCAACCGCCGTATGATCGAAGGCAAGCGCGTGGTGCTAGTGGACGATTCGATCGTGCGCGGCACTACCAGCCAGAAGATCGTGCAGATGGTGCGCGATGCCGGCGCCAAGGAAGTACATATGCGCATCGCTTCACCGCCGACGCGCGCGTCCTGCTTTTACGGCGTCGACACACCGGAAAAGTCGAAGCTGCTGGCGTCGCGCATGTCGGTGGAGGAGATGGCCGAGTTCATCCGCGTCGATTCGCTCGGCTTCCTCTCGATCGACGGGCTCTACCGGGCCGTCGGCGAAACCGGCCGCGACAACGAGCAGCCGCAATTCTGCGACGCCTGCTTCACCGGCCAGTATCCGACCCGGCTTGCCGATTTCGAAGGCTCCGACAATGTGCGCACGCTGTCGCTGTTAGCGGCCGGCGGGTCTTAGCAGACGTCGCTTCAATGCTGAAGCTGTTCTGGCTGGATTTTGAAGCAGGACGCCGCCACGGTTTTCCGATGGGCGTCGGCATCACCGCAGAAGACGAAACGGATGCGGTAGATCTCGCCAAAACGCGGTTGTTTGCCAGCGGAAGATTTCCGACCCCCTACAGGATCAAGATCATCCCCGATCTCGACACCCTGGACCCGAACCATGTCAGGCCGAATATCGGCCACTACCTGCGTCGAGGAATCTGGTTTCCAACCGGTTATGATAGTAGCTGGTCTCCGTAACCTTTGATCTCAGAGTGACCTCATGATTTCTGCCCTCGATCTCTCCGGCCGCGTAGCGGTCGTCACCGGCGCCTCGCGCGGCATCGGCTATTTCATCGCCAGGGAGCTTGCCGCCGCCGGTGCGCATGTGATTGCGGTTGCTCGCACCGTCGGCGGGTTGGAAGAACTCGACGACCAGATCAAGGCAGGCGGCGGACAAGCGACGCTCGTCCCGCTCGATCTTGCCGACATGGCGGGGATCGACCGGCTGGGCGGCGCCATCCACGAGCGCTGGGGCAAGCTCGACATACTGGTCGCCAACGCCGCTGTGCTCGGCGTCATCGCCCCGATCGGCCATGTCGAGGCCAAGACCTTCGAGAAGGTGATGACCATCAACGTCACCGCAACATGGCGGCTGATCCGCTCGGTCGACCCGCTGCTCAGGCTTTCCGATGCCGGCCGCGCTATCGTGCTGAGCTCCAGCCTTGCCCACTCCGCACGCGCCTTCTGGGCGCCTTATGCGGCGTCGAAGGCGGCGGTCGAGGCCATGACGCGTTCATGGGCGCATGAGACCGAAAACCTGCCGCTCAGGGTCAATGCCGCCGATCCCGGGGCAACGCGCACCGCGATGCGGGCGCAGGCTGTACCCGGCGAGGATCCTGAAACGCTGCCGCACCCTTCGGAGATCGCCAAGCGTATCGTGCCGCTGGCCAGCCCTACGCTCAAGGAGACCGGGCTGATCTTCCAGGCCAAGCACAACCGCTTTGTCGCTTACCGGCAGCCGGAGTAAGCGGCCTAACATCACGCGGCTGTGATGCCGTGGCTTAACGCCGCGCTTTGGCCCAGCTTTCGCCGCTGGGCCGGAGTTGCTAGGATCGTGCGACTCCCAAAACAAGCAGAGCGAGGAAATACCCATGGCGGCACCGAGCGTAGCGTTAGTCTGGTATCTGGTGATCGCCGGCCCGCAAGGCGGCATGGTCGTGTTGCCCAGCACATTCGACACCCGCGAACAGTGCACCTTCGCCATAACCGAATACCAGAAGCAACCGACGCCGGCCGGCTGGTCGGTGCAGTGCGTGCCGAGCGCCTCGCCCTTCGCCGACGAGGGCGACGCCGAGGAGCCGTCGGCGCAGTAGGACAGCGTGATCTCCCCCCCTTGAGGGGCCCTTGAGGGGGAGATGCCAAGTTTTGGCAAAGAGGGCAGGCCAGAGGGGGTCGCCACGCGTGGAGCGCCGGCCTCCATCTGCTGCAGCGGGCCGAGCCCGGTCGGACCAACCCCCTCTGCCCTGCCGGGCATCTCCCCCTCAAGGGGGGAGATCAGCAGCCCCAGCGTCGTGCGCTTACCGCCAGCTCCGGCTTCTGGCTGATGGTCTGGAACACGACGCAGTAGCGCTCGGTCAGCTTGATCAGCGCATCGACGCGCTCCTGCGGCTCGTCGGTGTCGAGGCCGAATGTCAGCCGGATGGCACGGAAGCCAACCGGCGCATCCTTTGCCACACCAAGCGTGCCGCGAAAGTCGAGATCGCCTTCGGCTTCCACCGTGGCGGCCCCAAGCTTGAATTCCAGCGCCGTCGCTACCGCCTTCAGCGTGACGCCGGCGCAAGCCACCAGCGCCTCCAGCAGCATGTCGCCGGAGCAGAGTTCGAGCCCGGTGCCGCCGGTCGCCGGATGCAGCCCGGCAATGGCGATCGCCGTGCCTGTCTCGACCTTGCAGGCGATCGATTGGTCGTCGATCGAGCCTTTGGCGCGGAGAGTAATCAGCGCGCGCGAGGCGTCGTCGCGATAGGCCTCCTTCAGCGGCGCCTGCATGGCCTTCAATGCGATCGCATCCATTTCGTCGTCTCCTATAGTTGCCTGGCTTCGCTGCTTAACGGCTATGCCGCCTGCCCCAAACGCAAGCGCGCGCTGGCGTAGCGCTTAGCAGGGTCTCGCCCGTATAGCCTGACGATACGGGGGCATCCAACGCTTTCACACCGTCTCTCGCAACACATTCGTAAGGCCGCCGGACAATGGCCGACATCGCCATCCTGGAAACGCGCGAAAGGCTTTCGCCGGCATCCTGTTCACCGGGGCTGCCGGTCTGCTGTTTCGATGCACGACGCCTCGATCAAGCTGACACTATGGTGTCAGGACGGGGCAGAGTAGGCTGGTGAGATGACGGAATTGCTGGACATGCCAGGCACAGTGGAAAGCGCCCGCGAACGTACCCTCGGCATCATCCTGGTCTCGGCATCGGCGGCCGTCTTCGGCCTCACCGGCGTGCTGACCAAATCGATCCATGCCGACCCGCTGACCATTACCTGCTGGCGCGGCTTCGTCGGCTCGATCCTGATCAGCCTCTATGTGCTATGGCGCCGCCAGCGCTCCGGCGGTCGCGACAGCCTGCGGCTCGGCTGGCGAGGCTGGCTGCTGGCGATCGAAGGCGCGCTCGCCAGCATCGCCTTCATCTCGGCGTTCAAGTTCACCTTTGTCGCCAATGTCGCGATCATCTATGCCACGGCTCCGTTCGTCACCGCGCTGCTGGCCCTCCTGTTGGTCCGCGAGCCGTTCCGGCTGCAGACGCTTGCCGCCGCCGCCGTGTCACTATGCGGGGTGGCGATCATGGTCTGGTCCGGCTTCGGCACCGGCCATTTGTTCGGCGACGGGCTGGCGCTGCTGATGACGATCGGCAGCGCGCTCTACATGATCATGGTGCGCGCCTTCCGCGACACGCCGGTGGTGTGGGCGGGTGCGGTGTCGGCATTCCTTCTGTTCGTGCTCGGCTGGTTCGTCGCCGATCCGCTGGCTGTCTCGGCCAGGGACGCTGTGCTTCTAGCCACCTTCGGCTCCTCGTTCGCGCTGGCTTCGATCCTGTGGACGGAGGGCACCCGGCTTATTCCGGCGGCCGAGTCCGGATTGCTGGGTTCAGCTGAAGTGCCATTCGCGATCCTGTTTGCCTTCCTGTTCCTGGCGGAGATCCCGCCGGCAGCCAGCATGGTCGGCGGCGCCATCGTGCTTTGCGCTGTGTTCGCCCACGCCGGCCGCGACTGGCTGATGGCCAGGCAGCGCGCAGCGGATGCATGACCAATCCTCGCCGCGTCCGAGCGCGAGTTGGTGGTCCGATCACGAGAAATCCGTTCCTGAAAATAAATTTTAAAAGTCACGGAACCATCATAGGGCTCAGGCATTATGGCTGCGACGGGCCACCCCAAGTCCCCCCAAACCCCTCGGCCCGTCTTACTCAGAAGCCGACCGCAAGGTCGGCTTTTTCTTTGCTGGCTCAATTGGCCAAGGCCAGGTTGCCGCTGAACAACGCGGCCAGATCCTGCGCCGGCCGGTCGGCATCCTCACGCAAGCGGACGGCGAATTCGGCGACCGGCACCGGCGGCAGATCAAGATCGCGCGGCGCCTCGACGATGCCGGAATGAGCGAAGCGCGCCGTCCTCAACGTCAAGGCGATGCCGGCGTGCACCGCCGTGCGCAGGCCGGCAAGGCTGGCACTGCCGGCAGCAATGCGGTAGCGACGGCCGGCCGCATCGAGTGCACTGGTCGCCGCTTCGCGAAACCCGCAATGGGGATCGAGCAGCGCCAAGGGCAGTTCGTCGTGGCGGGCGGCCAGCCCGTTCTGTGAGCAAAGCCAGATCATTGGTTCCTTGAGCACACCGACTTCGTCCCGTGTCGGCACCTGCCGCATGGCAATGGCCAGATCAAGGGTGCCGGCCTGCAAAGCCTGCGCCAGTTCGGCGGAACGGCCGACGCGCAGTTCGATCCTGACGCGCGGATGGCTGACAGCAAAAGCCCTGAGAAGCTGCGGCAAGCCGCTATCGGCGAAATCCTGCGTGGTGCCGATGGCGACGCGCCCGTCGGCGTGCGCCCCTTTGAGGGCCAGCCACGCCTCGCGGTGCGCGGCAAGGATGCGACGCGCGTGAGCGATCAGATCCTCGCCTGCCGGCGTCAGGCCGCGCCCTCGCCCCTGCGGCACCAGCAGCGGTTCGCCGACAACATCCTCCAGCCGCTGCATCTGCGCGGTCACTGCGGACGGCGAGCGACCGACGATCGACGCGGCCCGCGCCAGGGAACCGCCATCGACGAAAGCGAGGAAAGTCTTGAGGAGGTCGGGATCGAACATCTGCATAATTCGATATTATCAAAGTGTTTATCAAAAACAATTCGATTTTTTTGATCAAAGGACGATGGCATGATTTTCTCGACGGCGAAGAGGCGCCGCTTGAAACCGAGGAGAAGAAATATGCCGATCATCAATGTCAGCGTTACCGGCAAGCCCGATGCCGCTTTGTCCGCCGCCATTGCCAAGGAAGTGACCGAACTGACGGCCACGCATCTGCGCAAGGACGCGACGATTACAGCTGTTGCCATTTCCTATCACGACCCCGAGCACTGGTTCGCCGGCGGCAAGTCGCTGGCCGAGCATGGCGCCAACACGGCTTGGCTCGACATCAAGGTTGTCGACGGCACCAACACCAAGCTCGAACTGGAGGCGTATCTGCAGGCAATTTTCGCCGCATTCGGCCGGCTGCTGGGCAAGGTGCATGAGGAAAGCTACGCCCTCGTGCATGAAGTGCCTGCGGCCGCCTATGGCTTTGGCGGCAAGACGCAGGAATTCCGCTTCATCAGCGGAAGGATGAAAGCGGCGTAGCTGCGATAGGCAGCCGAGCCCAATTAAAGATAGGAGAGAAGGAAAAATGGAGCCGCATTGACGTTGATCCAACTTCGGCTAGGTTCTCACCCGAAGCGGCCACTGAAGAGCCGTGACGTGAGATCGTTGGGAGATGCGGCGATGATCCTGACACTGGCGCTGCTTGCGGGTCTTGTCGCGGCCTGTCTGCTGATCGGCGTGGTGGAGAAGTTCCGCCTCGGCCTGCGCTTGAGCCAGGCGCTGCTCTACGTGCCGTTCAAGCTCGCCTACCGGATCAGCGACGAGCGCATCAAGATTGCCCGCAAGTCGGCGGCCCCCGTCATCTACGTCATTTGGCATCAGTCACGCATCGAGCCGGCGCTGATGCTGTCGCTGCTGCCGGAGGACACGCTGCACATCCTCGATCAGGCTTCGGCCGGATCGCCGTGGCTGGAGCCGTGGCGCGAGCTCGGCCGCACCATCGCCTTCAACGCCGAGCATGTCTTCGTCAGCCGCAGATTGGTGCGGGTGCTGAAGGGCAAGGGCCGGCTCGCCGTTTACCTGCCGGATGCAGTCGAGCCCGACGTCAAGTCGTTTCGGTTGTTTCGCGCCATCACCCGTATCGCCATGCAGGCCGACGCCCGCATCGTGCCGGTCTTTGTTGCCGGCGCACGCAGCCTGCCGGCTTCGCTGACGCCGGCAGACAAGGCGCCGCGCCATTGGTTTCCGCAGCTGTCGATCAGCGCGCTGGAGCCGATGACCATCGCCGAGCTGGTGGCGCGGAACCCAGATCAGGCCTCCAACACCAATGCGCTGTTTGACCGCTTCGCCGAGGCCAGGCTTTTCGGCAGCGATCTCGATCGCGGCCTGTTTCTCGCCATGCGCGATGCCGCCGACCGTGTTGGCGCTTCGCACCCAATTATCGAGGACGTCATTGGCGGTGCGCTGAGCTACCGGAAAATGTTCATCGGCGCCAGGGTTTTGGGCCGCCGCTTCGAGGCAATAACAGCGCCGGGCGAAGCGGTTGGGCTGCTCCTGCCCAACGCCAATGGCGTCGTGCTGTCGTTCGTCGGACTTTTGTCGGCTGCGCGGGTGGCAGCGATGATCAACTATACCTCCGGCCCGGCGAGCGTCACCGCCGCCATCCGCACGGCGGTGATCCGGACCGTGGTCTCCTCACGCGCCTTTGTCGAAAAGGCCAACCTCGTCGACATCGTCGAGGCGGTGGAAAAGGGCGGGGCGAAACTGCTGTGGCTGGAGGATGTTCGCGCAAGTGTGACCGTCCTGGACAAGGCCGCAGCCGCGTTGCTGTGGCGCTGGCCGTTGCAGCGCCAGGATGCGGCCAAGCCGGCGGTGATCCTGTTCACCTCCGGCTCGGAAGGCACGCCCAAGGCCGTGGTGCTGTCGCACCGGAACCTTCTTGCCAATGCGATGCAGGCGGAAGCCCGCATCACTATCTCGCCGGCCGACATCCTGCTCAACGTGCTGCCGGTGTTCCACTCGTTCGGGTTGACCGGCGGCACCATCCTGCCGCTGGTCACCGGAGTAAAGCTGTTCCTCTACCCCTCACCGCTCCACTACAAGCTTATTCCGGAGGTGGCGCGCAAGGTCCGGCCGACGGTGATGTTCGGCACCGACACGTTCCTCGCCAACTATGCCCGCACCGCCAAGGACGGCGATTTTTCCAGCCTGCGCTTCGTCGTGGCCGGTGCCGAAGCGGTAAAGCCGGAGACGCGCCGGGTTTATCGCGAACGCTTCCAGGCCGAGATCATCGAAGGTTTTGGCTTGACCGAGGCCGCACCGGTGGTTGCCGTCAACACAGCCATCCACGGCCGCGACGGCACGGTCGGGCGGCTGCTGCCGGCCATGCGCATGAAACTCGAACCGGTCGAAGGCATCAGCGACGCCGGCCGGCTGTGGCTCGACGGGCCGAACCTGATGATGGGCTACATGACTGGCGACCGGCCTGGCGAGCTGCAGCCGCTCGAAGGCTGGCACGACACCGGCGATATCGTTTCGGTCGATCGCGAAGGCTTCATCACCATTCGCGGCCGCGCCAAGCGCTTCGCCAAGATAGCCGGCGAGATGGTATCGCTTGGTGCGGTCGAGATGCTGGTGCAGTCGCTATGGCCGGAAGAGCATCACGCCGTGGTGGCGGTGCCAGACAAGCGGCGCGGCGAGCGCCTCGTTCTCGTCACCACCGCCGACAATGCCGATCCCGACGAATTGCGCGAATTCGGCAAAAAAGCCGGCGCGGCCGAACTGATGGTGCCGAACGACATCGTCAAGGTCGAGGAGATCCCGGTACTGGGCTCCGGCAAGACCGACTATGTCTCGACTAGAAAGCTGGCACTCGAGAGGCTGGGACTGAGCGCAGCCGCCTGAGGTTTGCTGTCGAGAACTCTAGAGGACCACCACCGACAACAGCAGAATGGCGCCGACGGCCATCATCAGCAGGCCCGGCCAGTTCTGCGACAGGCCGAGAAAACGGAGCCCGCGCCGCCGCGGCTCCAAGGTTGGACCTGGTGTTGCGAGATTAGGCGTCGCACTATCCGGCGCGGTGGAGACAGCGGTCGGCTCACTGAGCCGCCCGCGCATGATGACTGCTACCGCCATATAGACAAAGCCGGCGACAGTCAGTAACACGCCAATGAGGATGACAGCCATTTCTCCTCGTTTTCCGATGGTTCTGCCGCCCGATGCGGCAGCTTGCGCGACGCTGACGACGTATCACGAGCAGCCGCTCAAACGAATCTACCGATACAAACGGTCAGGCGCCCAGCAAGTTCCGAAAACGCGGCGATGCCCCCACAGCGCCGCGTCCCCTGCGAGCCGCTCCCTGATCTAAACTGGTGACCCTTTTCGTGCACTGCCAGGCGCAGGAGGAATTGGCACCAAATCTGTCAGCCAATGTCCGAGGACGGCACCTTCTCGCCTTCGCGCTTGGCGCGTCTCGAATAGGCGCGCACGCTGAACGGCAAGAAGAGCAGATAGCCGGCAACCGAGGCCGTCAGCGTGTACCAGGGATAGGTCATCAAAAGCAGGACGTAGAGGACGACTGCGAGGATGATCGGCAGCACCCTGTCGCCTGGTATCCTGACGCTCTTGCCGGAATAGACGGGCAGTCTGCTGACCAGCAGGAACGCCACCAATATTGTAAAGCCGGTGGCAATGAAGGCTGCCAGGCGGCTGGGTTCAAGGCCAAGCCTGAGGAAGAACAGATAGAGCGGCAGCATCACCAGCACCGCACCCGCCGGCGCCGGCACGCCAACGAAATATTCGGTCTGCCACTGCGGACGGTCGAGCTCTTCGTCGAGCACGTTGAAGCGGGCAAGCCTCATCCCACAGGCGATGGTGAACAGCAGCGCCGCGATCCAGCCCGGCGAACCTGCCCTGTCGAGCAGAAAGGCATAGAGCACCAGCGCCGGTGCCACGCCGAAATTGACGATATCGGCCAGCGAATCCATCTGGGCGCCGAATTTGGAAGTCGCCTTCAGCATTCGCGCCAGACGGCCGTCGATACCATCGAGGAAGGCGGCGAGCAGCACCATCACCACCGCCGGCTCGAAGCGGCCCTCGAAGCCGAAGCGGATGCCGGACAGGCCGGCGCAGATGGCGAGCACCGTGACCAGATTGGGCAGCACCATGCGCATCGGGATTTCGCGAATGCGAGGGCCACCGCCGCCATGCGCCTCGAATTTCTTGAACGGCGGCGCCACCGGTCAGGAGACCCGCACGAGCGGCGTTGCGGCAACGCCGCCGAATTCCGCCAGCACCGTCTCACCGCCAACCGCGGTCTGGCCGACGGCGACACGCGGCGTCGCGGTCGAGGGCAGGAATACATCGACGCGCGAGCCAAAGCGGATCAGCCCGAAGCGCTCGCCGGTCCCGATGGCGCCGCCGGGCTCGGCCCAGCAGACGATGCGCCGCGCCACGAGGCCGGCAATCTGCACCGCGGCGACCGTTCCATTGGGGCTTTCGATGACCAGCCCGTTGCGCTCGTTCTCGGTGCTTGCCTTGTCGAGTTCGGCGTTGAGGAATTTTCCTGGCCGATGCTCGATCCTGGAAATGCGGCCACGCACCGGGGAGCGGTTAACGTGGCAGGAAAAGACGTTCATGAACACCGAGATGCGGGTCATTTCACCGCCGCCGAGGCCAAGCTCGCGCGGCGGCACGGCCGGGCCGACCGCCGAGACGATGCCGTCGGCAGGGCTGACAACCAGCCGGTCGTCGATCGGCGTGACACGCTCGGGATCGCGGAAGAAATAGGCGCACCAGGCGGTCAGGATGAGACCGATCCAGAACAGGGTCGAGGAGAAATAGCCCAGAAAGAGCGTCGCCGCGCCGAACGCAGCGATAAAGGGATAACCCTCGCGATGGATCGGAACGAACGCATTCTTGATCGTGTCGACGAGGCTCATGGGATGAGGACAACCTTGGTTCCAAGTCCGGCCTCAATAGCGGAAACACCCCGCGGTCGCAACGCGACAATGGGAGCGCTTGGAGGTGGCGGTCGTCGCCGTCTCAGAACGGCCAAGCGAAATCCACTCAGGCACCCGCTGCCGCCGCTTGGTCGAAATACTCCTCGAGCTCGCGCCGATCGGCCTCCGCCAAGCTCTCTTCGTGGGTGCCGCGTAGCACGCCGCCTTTCAGGGTCGACTGGAGGAGGAATACATGCTCGTCGGCCATAACCACCCAGTTCACAACCGCGCCGCCTTCCCTAGGCACGACCGAGTTCGCAGAGACGACAGCATCGGTCGGATCGAACCCGGCCCTGCGCAGCAAGAGGTCGACAGCGACCGGCGCATGATAGGCTGCGGCCAATTCGAGCACCGTTTCTATTGCCTGCGCTTCAACACGGCCAAGTCTCTTGCCGACGAGGGCGGTGCGTGCGTCGGCAATGACGGTGTCGAGTTCTTCGCCAGAATTATAGATGAACTGGCTATGGCCGCCATTGTTGACCTCAGCCAAATAGTCATCGGCATGACAGGCCTGCATTGCCTTGGGGCTGATTTCGGTGGAACGGTAAAGGCCTTGGGAGACCATGGCTTCGACGAATTCTCTGACGGCTACAATGAGACCGAAAGGATTGTCGGCCGCGTCTTCCACGACTGAGCGCGGCACGATCACCGAAGATGATGGCTTGCCTGGGAATGACTGCTTGGACCGAGCCGGTGAAATGGTCGCTGATCGCTGAAATTTCTTCTTGGCCCAGCGGGAAAATCTTTCGAACACGCCAAACGCCCTTCATGCTTGCCACAACAGGATTTCTGCGGGCCAACGTGATTCTTGCATTTGACTTTCCCGTCCGCAAGCACCGGCCGGTTATACTTCATTGAAGAAGGATGAGTGGAGGCGCACGGCGCATCGCGCGGTTCCGTGCGGCTACTCAGGTCAAATATAAACGACGCCGTCGCCATCCTCATTGTCGGAACGCAGCACTCTGGCCCGTCCTTGGCAAGACAGCGCCTCTCATCGGCCTTTCAGCCATGACGATTTGCGCAAACCCGGAGGTTCTCGGCCCATGCAGGAATTAGCAGCTAGGCAAGTGCAAGTGGTGATGAACGGCTTGGCCTTCGGCGAGTCGCCGCGCTGGCACGATGGCCGGCTGTGGTTCTGCAACTGGGGCACAGGCCAGATCATCGCCGTTGACGCTCTGGGCAACAGCGAGATCGTGCTCACCGTGCCGGCCACCCTGCCCTACTCCATTGACTGGCTTCCGGACGGGCGCCTGCTTGTCGTCTCCGGCCGCGAAGGGCTGATCCTCAGGCAGGAGGCAGACGGAACATTGGTCACCCATGCCGATCTGAGACAATTATCAAAGGGCCCGTGGAACGAGATCGTCGTCGATGGACGCGGCAACATCTATGTCAATGGCGGTGGGCCTGCTCCGGCTCCCGGCCAGCATTTCGGCCCCGGCACCATCGTGCTGGTTGCACCTGACGGCTCGGTTCAGCAGGTGGCTGAGAACCTCGCCTTCGCCAATGGCATGGCAGTGACGCCTGACAACAAGACGCTGATCGTTGCCGAGTCCCACGCCAACCGGCTGACCGCCTTCGACATCGCTGCCGATGGCCACCTTTCCAACCGCAGGATCTGGGCCAATCTCGGCAACGGTTTTCCCGACGGCATCTGTCTCGATGCCGAAGGTGCGGCCTGGTACGCCGACGTTCCGAACCGGCATTGCGTGCGGGTGCGCGAAGGCGGCGCGATGATCGAAAGCGTCGATGTCGACCGCGGCTGCTTTGCCTGCATGCTCGGCGGCAGCGAGGGAAAAACGCTGTTCATCGTCGCCGCCGAATGGCGCGGCTTCGAACATATGATCAGCGATGCCCGTACCGGCCAAGTGCTCAGCGTCGAGGCTACTGCGCCGGGCGCCGGCTGGCCGTAGAGAGCTTACACCCCGGGAATCCGCTGATAGTTGGCAATATCGGCCTTGACGCCAAGTCGCGCAATGGTCTCCTGAGGATTGAAGCCGATGCGCTCATGCGCAGCCTTGATGATCGGCACGACCTTGTCGACAGCGGCCTGCCCTTCCCATTCGACAATGGTCACGAGGTTGAACTCGCCCGGCCCCGAGAATTGCTCAAGCAGGAAATCCTGGACGAACCCTTGCTGCTGGCGCAGCAATTCATGCGTCATCCGGACCTTGGCAAGAATCTCCTCGCGGGCGTTGGCCGGAACAACAAACTTGTCCACCCGGAATACGCTGCCGCCACTAACTGCCTGATTTATCTCACTCATATCGATTGTCTCCGTTTTCAACGACGCATCTTGCTGCGATCCAAAACGGTCTACGATCTCAACTTAAGTTGAGGTCAAGCACGAATTTTCAGCTCACCTCCGAGGTGCGGCGGCGGACGACGACGCCGAACTCGTCGCTTTCGCGGGCAATGCGCAGCCGCTCCTCGGCCTCGCTTGCCTCGCGCTGGCGGTCCCACATCGATGCATAAAGGCCGCGCTTGGCCATTAAGGCGGCATGGGTGCCGCGCTCGGCGATCTGGCCGTCCTGCAGGACGATGATCTCGTCGGCCGAAATCACTGTAGACAGCCGATGGGCGATGACGAGGGTGGTGCGGCCTTGGCTGACCAGGTCGAGTGCCGCCTGGATCTCCTGCTCGGTGTGGCTGTCCAGCGCCGAGGTCGCCTCGTCGAGCATCAGGATCGGCGGTGCCTTCAAGATGGTGCGGGCAATCGCCACCCGCTGCTTCTCGCCGCCGGACAGTTTCAACCCGCGCTCGCCGACCATTGAGCGATAGCCGTCGGGCAGCCGCTCGATGAACGGTCCGATCTGGGCCAGTTCTGCCGCCTTGCGCACATCCTCCTCGCTGGCGCCGATGCGGCCGTAGCGGATGTTGTAGGCGATGGTGTCGTTAAACAGCACCGTGTCCTGCGGCACCATGCCGATGGCGGCGCGCAAGCTCTCCTGCTTGACGTCGCGAATGTCCTGGCCGTCGATCAGAATCTTGCCGCGCTGAATGTCGTAGAAACGAAACAAAAGCCGCGAAATGGTCGACTTTCCGGCTCCGGAGGGGCCGACGATGGCCACCGTCTTGCCGGCCGGCACCTCGAAGCTGATGCCCTTCAGTATCTTGCGGTTGGGGTCGTAGGAAAAATGCACGTCACGGAACTCGACCTTGCCGGCTTCGACGACCAGTGGCTTGGCGCCCGGCCGATCGACGATCTCGCGCTTGACGTCGAGCAGATCGAACATGTTTTCGATGTCGGTCAGGCCCTGGCGAATTTCGCGGTAGATCATGCCGATGAAATTCAGCGGCACCGAAAGCTGCATGAGCATGGCGTTGACGAAGACGAAATCGCCGACGCTCTGTGTGCCTGCCTTCACCTCGAGCGCCGACAGCACCATGACGACGGTCATGCCGATGCCGAAGATGACGCCTTGGCCGAAGTTCAGCCAGCCAAGCGAGGTCCAGGTCCTGGTCGCCGCCACCTCATAGCGCGCCGTGGAACGGTCGAAGCGCTCGGCCTCCATGGCTTCATTGTTGAAATATTTGACTGTTTCGTAGTTGAGCAGCGAATCGATCGCCTTCGTGCTGGCTTCATTGTCGCTGTCGTTCATCTCGCGGCGGATCGAAATACGCCAATCGCTCGCCCTGACGGTGAACCAGACATAGAGCCAGACCGTGACCGCGATCACCAAGACGTATAGCCAGCCATAGGTGACGGCGAAGATGCCGGCGGTGAGCGCGAATTCGACGATCGTCGGCGCCGTCGCCAGCATGGTGAAGCGGACGATCGTCTCGATGCCCTTGGTGCCGCGCTCGATGACGCGCGACAGTCCGCCGGTGCGCCGTTCGAGGTGGAAGCGCAGCGACAGTTCGTGCATGTGCACGAAGGTGCGGAAGGCGAGCCGGCGCACCGCATGCTGGCCGACCCGTGCAAACAGGGCGTCGCGCAACTGGTTGAAGCCGAGCTGCACCAGCCGCACGGCATTGTAGGCGACGACCAGCATGACCGGCGCCAGCAGGAAGGCCGGCAGCGGCGGCGGCGATTTGCTATCGCCGGCCAGCGCGTCCGTCGCCCATTTGAAGAAATAGGGTCCGGCCACCAGGGTCAGCTTGGCGACAACCAGCAGTACGGTTGCCCACACCACGCGCGCCCTCAGATCGGCGCGGTCGGCCGGCCACATATACGGCCAGAGATTGCGCAACGTTCTGAAGGTCGAGCCGGAATCGGCGGAAACGGTTTTCTCGGCCATTCTTGTTTACCTTTTATATCTTAGCGGCCGGAGCAGCAGGAATCGACCAGCGCGGCTAACGATGCGGAAACATCGGCGAGCGCGGCACGGTCGAGTTCATAGCGCGAGCGCTGGCGGTCAGGCTCGAAGCGGATCAGCCCGGCCTCGACCAGTATCTTCAAATGCTGGGAAACGGTGGACTGCGCCAGGTCGAGATGCTCGACGACCTCGCGGCAGCAGCAGGAACGGCTGGCGGAAAGGTGTTTGAGAATGTCGATCCGCGCTGGATGCGAAAGGGCCGCGAGCTGGACAGCGACGGCGCGGCTATCCGGCGTGCAGTTGGCCGGCGCGTGTTCATCTGCCGCGCGGCGTCGGTCCGTTACGAGGGGGGATTCGGTCATCGTCCATCGGCGATAAACGATGACTGGCCCTGCCGCAAGCTATCCTGATGGGCAGAACGCTACTCGGTCTTGGCTGGCGCCGTCGTCATTTGGTCACCCATTGCCTTGAGATCGGCGGGCTCGCCTTCCTTCGATTTCTCCGGCACCTTGAACACCTGCCCCGGCCAGATGCGGTTCGGATTGCTGATCTGGTCCTGGTTGGCGAGATAGATGGTCGAGTAGCGCATGCCCTGGCCATAGACCCGCCGCGAAATCCGCCACAGCGTGTCATGGCGGCGGATAATGACTGCGCCATCGGCATGTTCGAGCTTTGGAGCCACCGTCTCGGGAGTTTCGCCCGAAGGCGTTGTGGCGGCCATTTCGGCCGGGGCCTCGGTGGCAGGAGTGGGCGCAGTTGCGGGCGTTTCGGCGGCTGTTGCCGGCGTAGCCGGCGCGGCTTTGGTCGCCGGAGCATTCGGCTCGGCTGGTTTTATCTCGGCAGGCTTTGGCTCGGCGGGCGCGACGGCGGCAACCGCCTCGCCCGGCTCGCGCTCGAACGGCACGGCGGCACGAGCCACCACCGTCACCCCGTCGGCGTCGAGCGCGTCGACATGAATGGTGTAGGTGCCGACCGGAATGTCGCGTGTCGCTTCGACCAGGAAGTGGCGGTCGGGCGAGGTCTTCGCGTCGCCGAGCAGGATATCGTTGGCATAGGCGCGCACCTTGCGGCCGGGATCAGCGACGCCGGCAACGAAAATCTTGTTGCCGTCGATTTCGACGGCTTCGACGACGATCTTGGGCTCCGCCACGGGAGCAGCAGGCGCTGCCGGTGTGGCGGGCGCTGCCGGAGCCGGTGGGGCTTCAATGGCGGCCGGGGCGGCTGGCGCCGGCGCGGCGGCGGCCGGCAGTTCGGTGCCGGTGGCAGGCGGCGAGGCATCAGATTTTGCCTCAGGGGCTGGAACAGTGAGCAGTTCGGACGGCTTGCCCGGCTCCTCGACCATTGCCAGCACTTGGCCGGTGGAATTCTGGGGGATCGAAACGACGGCGGTCTGCGCCGAGGCGATCACGACATTGCCAGCCGTCGAGCGCAGCGTGATCGTGTAGTCGCCGGGCTTCAGCGGATCGTCGAGAATAATGGCAAAGGCGCCGTCGGGACCGGCCACCGTCGAGCCGAGCACAGTCGAACCGTTGAGAATCTCGACCTTGGCGTTGGGCGCCGCATTGCCGGCGACGACGATCGAGCCGTTGCTTTCGACACGCACGATATCGAAGGTCGGCACGATTGCACCTGCTGCGGCCGGGGCGGCGGGCGCTGCCGCATCGGTGGACGCGGCAGGCGCAGGCGGCAGCCGGCCCTCGGTCGCCGGAGCGGCCGGTTTCGAAGCCGGCGGCGTCAGCGCCGCGACCTCCGCAGGCGGGGCGGAATTGAGATACGGGTCGAGTGCGCCCGATACATAGGCGGTTCCCGCCGCGGCGACAGAGCCGCCAGCCGCGAACAAAAACGCCTTCAATGGATTAATTGCCATGTTTCCCTGCCCCTTAGCCACCTAATTTCGGTCTAGCCTGTTTTACCAAAGCCGACAAGAAAAAGCCCGCCCCAGGGCTTGACCATGCCAATAGTCCCTATCACCAATCATAACATGAACACGATTCGATCTGTCTGCGTCTATTGCGGCTCGTCCCCGGGCCGAGATGAGACCTATATCAAGGCCGGACACCTGCTTGGCCGCTCGATCGCCAAGTCCGGCCTGCGTCTGATTTATGGCGGCGGCACTAAAGGGATCATGGGTGCCGTCGCTGAAGGGGCATTAAAGGCCGGCGGCAAGGTAACCGGCATAATTCCACGTTTTCTGATCAACCGGGAGGCGACCGAAACCGCACTTAACCGGCTCGACGAACTCGTCATCACCGACAACATGCACGAGCGCAAACACAGGATGTTCGAGAAATCCGACGCCTTTGTGGCGTTGCCCGGCGGCATCGGCACCGTCGAGGAGATCGTCGAAATCATGACTTGGGCGCAGCTCGGCCATCATCGCAAGCCGATCGTCTTCGGCAACATTGGAGGGTTCTGGGATCCGATGCTGGCGTTGCTCGACCACATGGCAACGGAGGGCTTCATCCACACGGCGCAACGGGTCAAGCCGCTGGTGGTCGAGGACCCGGAAGCAATCGTCGCCGCTATCATGGTGGCGGGCTCCTCCGTAGATGCACCGACGGAGGGCGTGCAGTCGGTGATTGATAAGATGTAGAGTGAATGGTGAATGGTGAAGTACAAGACCTTCCGAACCGGCGCCTGTCTATCCCCTACTGACTATTCACTATTCACTATTCACTATTCACTATTCACTATTCACTATTCACTATTCACTATTCACCCCTGCCCTACCGCCCTCCTTAAGTCGGCAATGACCGCACGCTTGTCCTGACGCCGCCAGGCGAGATGGATCGAGACCGTGCGTTCGAACCACGGCAGATCACGAAACACGATCTGAGGCGGCGCGGCACTCCGCAGGCTGGCCTGCACCGTCGCCAGTCCAAGCCCGGCGCTGACCAAGCCCAATGACGTCAACGGATCGGTCGTCTCATAGGCAATGTCGGGCAGGAAGCCGGCCTTCGCACAGGCGGCGAGAAATTGGCTGCGGTTGGTGTCGTCAGGCTGGCGCACCACCGTGATCCAGGTGCGTCCGTCCAGTTGCTGCGGCAGCATCTCCGCGATATCGGCCAATGGATCGCTTTCCGGCATCGCCAGAACCAGCGGCTCGCGCATGATGAGCATGGCGGCGATGTCGGGATCATCGGCAGAAGGAGGCGTGTAGACGAGGCCCAGATCGAGCGATCGTTCGCGCAGCGCTTCGATCTGCGCGGCGGAACGCTGGCCCTTCAGTTGAAGATGAAATTCGGGCCGGTCGCGGCGAAACTGGCGCAGCATCCGAGCGACAAGCCCGGCATGGACCGCGCCTTCGACATAGCCGATGGCGAGACGGCCGACCGTACCGCTGGCGAGATTGCGGCCGAGCTCCTCCAGCCGTCTTGCATGGGCCAGCAGCGCACGCGCCTCGGCAAGAAAGGCGCGGCCTTCGGGATTGAGATGAACACGCTGCCTCGCCCTCTCGAACAATGCGACGCCCAGTTGCTCCTCCAGCTGCATGATCTGACGGCTGAGCGGCGACTGCGAGATGCGGAGCAATTCGGCGGCACGCCCGACATTGCCGGTTTCGGCCACCGTGATGAAATAGCGGAGCTGGCGCAGGTCGAACATTGTTGCTCCGATGCTAAAGTCCCGTAAGGTCTCAACTTTAGCCTAATCAGTCTTGGACTGTCTGGCCAGTCGAAGCGAATATTTTCGCCATTCCAACGGCCAACATCAGGAGATTCCGATGCAGTTCTTTGCCCTTCTTGCGCGCAACACCGAAAAGTTCACCGACGCCGATTTCGCGCCACTGCTGCCTGGCGAGGCCGAGCAGCGCCGCACGCTCTATGCCGAAGGCGCCGTGCGTCAGGTGTGGAATCGAGGCGACATTCCCGGCAGCGGCATGATGTTCGAGGCCGGCAGCGATGCCGACGTGCGCAACCATCTCGCAACCTTGCCGCTGGTCAAGGCCGGCATGATGGACATTGCCGCCGTCGTGCCGCTGCAGCCCTATCCCGGCTTCGGGCCGAAGCGCTGAGCGATCGTGAAAGAGGCGGCTGCCGGCATTAAGACTGGCCAGCCGCCTTTTCTTCGTTAGGTGGCTCGAGCGGATGCGGCAACGATCTTGCGCGCCGAAGAAAACATCGACCAGGAGTACATCGCCAGCGCCGCCCAGATCAGTCCGAAGGCTATGGCCTGAACGGTGCCGAAGGGTTCGCCGAAAATCAGCACCGCGATCAAAAAGACGATCGTCGGCGCGATATATTGCATGATGCCGATGGTGGAGAGGCGCAGCAGCCGGGCGCCGAACGCAAACAACAGCAGCGGCACGGCGGTGACCGGACCGCAGCCGATCAGCAAGGCGGTGTCGTTCAGCGAGCTGGAGACGAAATGATCCTGTCCTGTGGCGATCAGGAAGATGATGTAACCGAGTGCCGGCACCGACAGCAGCAGCACTTCAAGCAGGAAGCCCTGGCTCGGGCCGATTGGCAGCGTCTTGCGGAAGAAGCCATAGGCGGCAAAGGAAAAGGCCAGCACCAGCGACACCCAGGGCAGCTTGCCGGCGTCGATGGTCAGCACCGCGACCGCGATTGCCGCCAGCACCACCGCCGCGATCTGCAGGCGGTCGAGCCGCTCCCCGAGCAGCAGCGCGCCGACAACGACGCTGACCAGCGGGTTGATGTAGTAGCCGAGCGCCGTCTCGATGGTGCGGTTGACCGCGATCGCCCAGACATAGATGCCCCAGTTGACCGAGATCAGCGCCGCCGTCAGCACCGCCATCGAAATGATGCGCGGCGAACGAACTGCCGCTTTGAAATCGGCAGTGCGGCCGGCCCAGACCAGGACAGCGGCCGCGATTGGCACCGACCAGACGATGCGGTGGGCGATGACTTCGGCCAGCGGCAGATGCGCGACAGCCTTCATGTAGAAGGGCAGCAGCCCCCAAAGCAGGTAGGCCCCGAGCGCCAGCAGGAAGCCGCGACGAGCTTTGGTATCGGCCTCGATTTGAAGTGCTTGGGTAGCCATGGCCCAAGGCTATGCGCCAGCGGCTTGCCCAAAACCATCGCAAATTGCTGATGGATCAATGGAGTCTCGCTGATGGTTCAACGCTACTCCGCCGCCGCCAATCCCGCCATGTCGCGGTTCTTCATCAGCTTGTAGACGATCGAATCCATCAGCGCCTGGAACGAAGCATCGATGATGTTTTCGGAGACGCCGACCGTCCACCAGCGCGCGCCGGTGCCGTCATGCGATTCGATCAGCACGCGGGTGATCGCCTCGGTGCCACCATTGAGGATACGCACCTTGAAGTCGGCCAGCTCGAGATCGGCGATCTCGCTCTGGAATTTGCCGAGATCCTTGCGCAGCGCAATGTCGAGCGCGTTGACCGGGCCATGGCCTTCGGCGACCGACATCTTCTCCTCGCCCTCGACCAGCACTTTCACGATCGCCTCCGAGACCGTCTTCAGCTGGCCGTTGGCATCGAAGCGGCGCTCGACCATGCAGCGGAACGAGGTGACGCGGAAGAATTCCGGCAGGCCGTGCAGCATCTTGCGCGCCAGAAGCTCGAAGCTGGCGTCGGCACCTTCGTAGGCGTAGCCCTCGGCCTCGCGCTCCTTGACCACAGCGATCAGCGCGTCGAGGCGATGGTCATCCCGGGGCATGTCGATGCCTCGCCGCTTCAGCTCGGCGAGGAAATTGGCCTTCCCACCTTGGTCCGAAACCATGACGCGGCGGCGGTTGCCGACAGTCTCTGGCGGCACATGCTCGTAGGTCGCCGGCTCCTTGGCGAGCGCCGAGGCATGGATGCCGGCCTTGGTGGCGAAAGCGGAGGCCCCGACATAGGGCGCCTGCGCTTCGGGCGCGCGGTTCAGCAACTCGTCGAAGGCGCGGGACAGGCGCGATATACCGGTCAACGCCTCTGCCGAAATGCTTGTAGCAAAGCGGCCCGAAAAGGCCGGCTTCAACGCCAATGTCGGCACGATCGAGATCAGGTTGGCGTTGCCGCAGCGCTCGCCGATGCCGTTCAGCGTGCCCTGGATCTGGCGCACGCCGGCCTCGACGGCGGCAAGCGAATTTGCCACCGCCTGACCGGTGTCGTCATGGGCGTGGATGCCGAGATGGTCGCCCGGTATGCCGGCCGCGATCACCTTTTCGACGATGGCGCGCACCTCGGAGGGCTGCGTGCCGCCATTGGTGTCGCACAGCACCACCCAGCGCGCGCCGGCTTCATAAGCCGTCCTGGCGCAGGCCAGCGCATAATCTGAATTGGCCTTGAAGCCGTCGAAGAAATGCTCGCAGTCGACCATCGCCTCCTTGCCGGCAGTGAGCGCCGCCTCGACCGAGGCCTTGATCGCCTCGAGGTTCTCCTCATTGGTGCAGCCGAGCGCGATGCGGACATGGTAGTCCCAACTCTTGGCGACGAAGCAGATGGCGTCCGACTTCGACTGGACCAGCGCGGCAAGGCCGGGATCGTTCGAGATCGACACTCCTGCCCGTTTGGTCATGCCAAAGGCGACGAACTTGGCATCGGCCGTGCGACGCTCGGCAAAGAAGGCGGTGTCGGTTGGATTGGCGCCGGGGTAGCCGCCCTCAACGTAGTCAATGCCGAACTCGTCGAGCAGCTTGGCGATGGCGATCTTGTCCTCCACGGAAAAGTCGATACCCGGCGTCTGCTGACCATCGCGCAGCGTGGTGTCGAACAGATAAAGGCGCTCGCGAGCCATGGTCATTTCCCGGCAAACATGTCCGTCGCGCGGATCAGCCTGTCGAGGATGCCCGGCTCCGAATAGGCGTGGCCGGCGCCTTCGATCAGATGGAAATCCGCTTTCGGCCACGCCTTGTGCAGCGCCCAGGCATAGCGCGCCGGGCACGGCATGTCGTAGCGGCCGTGAACAATGGTACCCGGGATATCCTTAAGCTTCCATGCATCGCGCAGCAGCTGTCCCTCTTCCAGCCAGCCGGCATGGACGAAGTAGTGGTTCTCGATGCGGGCGAAAGCCAGGGCATAATCATCCTGGCCGAAGGGACCGCTGGTTTCCGGTTCCGGCAGCAGCGTGATCGTCTCGCCCTCCCACAGGCTCCAGGCGCGGGCGGCCTCGACCTGCGCCACAGGATCGCTGCCGACCAGCCGTTTGCGGTAGGCGGCCATCATGTCGCCGCGCTCAGCCTCCGGGATCGGCGCCACAAACCGCTCCCACTTGTCGGGGAACATCTCTGACACGCCGAACTGGTAGTACCATTCGAGTTCGGCGCGGGTCAGCGTGTAGATGCCGCGCACGACCAGTTCGCTGACCCGCTCGGGGTGGGTCTCGGCATAGGCCAGCGCCAGCGTCGAACCCCACGAGCCGCCGAACACCAGCCATTTGTCGAAGCCGCACATTTTTCGCAGGCGCTCGATGTCGGCGACCAGGTGCCAGGTGGTGTTGGCTTCAAGCGAGGCATTGGGCGTCGATTTTCCGCAGCCGCGCTGGTCGAACAGGATGACATCGTACAGCTTCGGATCGAACAGCCGCCGGTGCTTTGGCGAAATGGTGCCGCCCGGCCCGCCATGCAGGAACACAGCCGGCTTGGCACCGCGGGTGCCTGAGCGCTCCCAATAGACCTGATGGCCATCGCCAACGTCGAGCATGCCGGACTCGAAAGCCTCGATCTCGGCATAGAGGGTACGGAATTCGCTGCTCATAATTTCAGGCCCTGCTGCGGCCAGTTGGCCGTCTCGTGATCGGGATGCTGGAAGGAGATGATGGATTCCTGTCGCGCGTAGAAATCCGGGTCGTCATGGACCGGCGCGTCGAAGATCGTCTCGACCCAGGGCAGCCTGGCGGCGTAGTTGACCTGGATCTGCGGCGCCAGATCGGAACGGTCGTCGAAGGCGCCGATGGCGATCTCCAGCGCGCCGGGCTGGCGGTAGGTCAGCGGTGTGCCGCAGCGGGCGCAGAAGCCGCGATCGATGTTGACCGACGACTGAAAGTAACTCGGCTCCTCGCGCAGCCATTCGACGCCGTCGCTCGGCACCGTCACCAGCGCGCCGAAAAACGAGCCGAACTGTTTCTGGCACATGCGGCAATGGCAAATCGAGGGGCGGCCGAGCGCGCCGTGGATGCGGAAGCGCACGGCGCCGCACTGGCAGCCGCCGGTACGAACGGTTTCGGTCATGATCTTTCCTCCGTCGGCCATTGTTCGGTGTCGTGGTCGGGATGCTGGTAAGAGACGAGGTCGGCGAGATAGGAGGCAGACGAGACGTCGGCCATCGTTTCCTCACCGGGCAATTCGTGAACATGATCCACATAGGGGAGCTTGGCTTCGACACCCCATTGGATCGTCGGCGCGATCTCCTCGGGGTGGTCGAATGCGGCGATGGCGAGCGCCACGCCGTCGGGCGCTTCGAAGGTCAGCGGCGTGCCGCATTCGGCGCAGAAACCGCGCAAAGCCGCGTTGGACGAGCGGAAGCGTTTGGGCTCACCGCGCGTCCAGTCAAGCTTTGCGCCGCGCACCGAGACCAGCGGCAGGTAGAAATTGCCGCTCGCCTTCTGGCACATGCGGCAATGGCAGACGGAAGCATCGCCGAGCGTGCCTTCGACGCGGAAGCGCACCGCGCCGCACTGGCAGCCGCCTGTATACACCGGTCTGTTGTCGAGGCTCATCGCGCACTACTCCGGAGCATGGCAGACCGCCTCGACATTGTTGCCGTCGGGATCGAGGACGAAGGCAGCGTAATAGTTCGGATGGTAGTGCGGGCGCAGGCCAGGCCCGCCATTGTCCTTGCCGCCGGCGGCGATCGCCGCGGCGTGAAAGGCATCGACCTCGGCGCGGCTGCGCGCGGTGAAAGCGACATGCTGATGATCCTTCGGCTTGTCCTTGCCGGCGTGCAGCCAAAACACCGGCCGGTCGCGGCCGTAGCCGCCGACCTTGGCGCCGCCGGTATATTCCTGCGGCACCATGTAGAGCAGCGAGGCGCCGAGCGGCGCCATCGCCCTGTCGTAAAAAGCCTTCGACGCGTCGAAATCTGAAACGGTGATGCCGAGATGATCGATCATCTTTTTACCTCCCAGGTGGTGATGCGTTCGCCGGTGACGGGGTCCTTGCCGTCCTTCAACTGGATGCCTTGCGCCAGCAACTCGTCGCGGATGCGGTCGGCGTCGGCCCAGTTCTTGGCGGCGATCAACGCGAGGCGTTTGGCGATCGCCTTGGCAATGGCGTCTTCATCCACCTTGGCTGTTGCGACATCGAAGCCGAGGAACAACAGCGATGTCTTCAGTGAAGCGGCAGCATCGTTGTCTTCGGCGGCGGCGTTGCCGCTACCAACGGCGAAATCAACAGCATCGCCAGCCAACTGCGTCAGCAACTGGAATGCGGCATAGGTGGCCAGGTCGTCCGACAGCGCTTCGATCACATCCGCCGGCACCGGCTTTGCCGTCGGCGGCGCCAGATCGGCCGCCCGCTTCCATTTACGCAGCGTATTCTCCGCCTCTTCCAGCTTGCGCACCGAAAAGTCGATCGGCTCGCGATAGTGCGTCATCAGCATCGCCAGCCTGAGCACCTCGCCCGGCCATTTGCGGCCGCCAAAGGTCTCCGTCTCCAGCAATTCGGTGATCGAATAGAAATTGCCCAGGCTCTTGGACATCTTCTGACCTTCGACCTGCAGGAAACCGTTGTGCATCCACACCTTGGCCATCGTTTCGGTGCCGTGGGCGCAACGCGACTGCGCGATCTCGTTCTCGTGGTGCGGAAAGATCAGGTCGAGACCACCGCCATGGATGTCGAACACCTCGCCGAGATAGGCGGCCGACATCGCCGAGCACTCGATGTGCCAGCCCGGCCGACCCCTGCCCCACGGGCTGTCCCAGCCCGGCTCCTCGGGCGAAGACAATTTCCAGAGCACGAAATCCTGGGGGTTTTTCTTGTGCGCATCGACGGCGACGCGGGCGCCGGCCTGCTGCTCGTCGAGATTGCGCTTCGACAACTGCCCGTAGTCCGGCATGGAAGCGGTGTCGAACAGGACTTCTCCAGCCGCGACATAGGCATGGCCGCGTTCGATCAAGCGTTGAATCAAGAAGATCATGTCGACCTTGCCGTCGGGCCTAGGCTCGACGAACTCGGTGGCGCGCGGCTCGACCGTCGGCTCCAGGCAACCGAGCGCCGCCACGTCCTTGTGGAACTGACCGGCGGTCTTTTCGGTGACCCGCCTGATCGCTTCGTTCAGCGACAGCTTGCCCGATGCAATCTCGTCGCCGAAATCACGCAGTGCGCGGGCGTTAATCTTGTCGTCGACGTCCGTGATGTTGCGGACGTAAGTGACGTGCGCTTGCCCGTAGAGATGGCGCAGCAAACGGAACAGCGCGTCGAAGACGATCACCGGCCGCGCATTGCCGATATGGGCGAAGTCGTAGACCGTCGGGCCGCAGACGTACATGCGCACGTTGCGCGGATCGATCGGGAAGAAATCCTCCTTGCTCCGCGTTAGCGTATTGTAGAGGCGCAGGCTCTTCGATGCGTCAGACATACGTGCGTTCCCGGTGCGTTACTTTGGCATGATCTTTTGGGATCGTGCTCTGGATGGAGTCGGTTACGCCGAGGCGCAAATCGGGGTCCAGCCTGCTGGCCGGGGCGTTTGTCCAATCTGGGAGGAAGGCGAAAACGTCCAGGACCAGCGCGAGGCTAGCCGATAATGCAAATGCCACAAATGGCGAAAGACGTTCTCATGGCGGGCTTTATCGCCTTGCCCGGTGTTGCCGTCAAGTCGCTACCTTCGCCAAAAATATCGTTGCCTCACAGGAATTGAGCTATTGAAACATTTTATTAAACAGGTCGGCACTGTCATGAAACATTCGCCGGCTAGATCAGCAAGCGTCACGATTTGGTCGGATTCGGCCAGCAAATGCAGACACGAAGACGTTACCAGGGAAGAGAACAATGGCTAAGCAAGAATCCAACCGCGCCAAGCAACCGGCGCTCGCCAGCCACTACCGGGCGATCGGCCCGGCAGCAATCGTCGCAGCTCTTCTGCACACCGCGAAGAAGAAGAAGCCGGCGCAGAAGATCGTTTCGCCGCGCGCTGCCTGAGAATGCCGTCGGGAAGATTGAGGCGCTCACGGCGTACCGTAATAGTAGCTTTTGCTAAAATAAACTCATCTGCCTGTCGTTCGCGCCGGACTTCTGGCGCCTGACCTTCTCGGGCTCAGGCTCGACGACGCCCTTCTCCTGAATCTCCGGCCCGGTATTGGCGACCTTGTTGACGAGGTCGGAAACCGGGACCGCTTCGAAGAAATCGGGCTGGGCGGGTCTCAGCAGATCGGCCACGTCGCGCGGCTCGAGCGTGCGGCAATCCAGCCAGCGCGCGAAATCCTCGGGATGGATCACCACCGGCATGCGGTCGTGGATATGGGCAGTATCGGCATTGGCATGGGCGGTCAGAATGGCGCCGGTGTCCATTTCCGACCCGCCCGGCTCGGCATAGGTCTCAATCAGCCCGGCGAAGGCGACAAGCCGGCCATGCCTTGGCCGCACCCAATAGGGCTGCCCTCTTCTGCCACCCGTTTGGTGCCATTCGTAGAATCCCGAAGCCGGTACCAGGGCGCGGCGATGGCGCATGGCAGCGCGAAACGACGCCTTTTCCGAAGCGCCCTCAGAACGCGCGTTGAACAGCAGCGGGAAGTTACCCGTATCCTTGACCCAGGCCGGGATCAGGCCCCAGCGCACCAGCATCGAGCGGCGGTCGGGCAGGTTCGAGCCCGGCGCCTGCGGCAATCCGGCGAGCGCCATCAGCACCGGCTGCGTCGGCGCGATGTTGTAGCGGGCCGGAAACCCCTCAAGTTCCGCCAGGCCGAGAAAGGCGGCGGTCTGGTCCGGAGTGGCTGTCAAAGCAAAGCGTCCGCACATGAATTCAGCTCTCGAATTGGTGGCATGTGAAAGTGGCCATGGAACCCGCCTTTCGCAACCGCTAAAGCTGTTCGCCGACGGCCGGTCCACAACGGGCTATGCCAATCGAGCGATCCGGAGCCCATGGAAGCACGCAAGATCATTCCGGCAGTCTCGGTCTGCGTCGTGCGCGAGAACACGGTGCTGCTGGTCAAGCGGGCCAGGCCGCCCTCGCAAGGCCTCTATGCCTTTCCCGGCGGCAAGGTCGAAGCCGGCGAGACGCTGGCACAGGCAGCACGGCGCGAATTGCTGGAAGAGACCCGATTGCAGGCGCGCGGCTACCGGCCGCTGCGGGAAATCCACATCGACGGCAGCGGCGACGGGCATCCGGTCGACTACTGGCTGACGGTGTTTGGGGCCAATTATGCCGGCGGCGAGGCGGTTGCCAGCGACGACGCCGAAACCGCGGCTTTCTATACGCTGGCCGAAATGACGGCGATGCCGCTCGCCGATGCAGTGTTTGAAATTGCCGACGATCTACTCGGCCCCAACAAAGACGGCGAGACCTGAGCCAGAGAATCGCCTTGCAGGCGACAAATTGTTTCAGCACAAAGCCTCATGAGCCGCACGTCCTCGTTTCTCGCCGCCTGCCTCGCCGTCAGTGTGAGTTTCGGCGTGCGTCCGGCAATCGCTGCCGAAGCGCCATTCGAGCCTGGGCTGATGCGGCTGGCGGAAGTGCTCGGTTCTCTGCATTTCCTGCGTAATCTGTGTGGCGAGAAAGGCGACCGGTGGCGAGCCGAGATGGAAAAACTGATCGCATCGGAAAATCCGAACCCGGAGCGGCGCGCCCGCTTCATCGCCAGCTTCAACCGCGGCTACCGGTCCTTCGGCGGCACTTATACCCAATGCACCGCCTCGGCGACGGAAGCCATCAGCCGCTACATGAAGGAAGGCGAGACACTGTCTCGCGACATAGCCTCTCGCTACGGAAACTGACGACGGCTGCTGCCGTTCCGGCAAACCGGCATCAAGCGCCGGCGCTGTGGGTGGCGGACGCGTTCGACACTTCTCCGCTTGCCTCGAGTGAGGCCTTGGTGCAAACCTGATGTTGCACTTTTGCAACTATGTTAACGAAACGTTAGCGCGCGAATGTGAAATTAACTCAAACTGAAGGTTTCCGTCCCCTTGGCCGGCCTAATCGGCTAAGTTTGAAACGGATCGGACGCAGGTTTGCTGGATGCGACGGAATTTGTAGAAAACGACCAAAAAAATGTCGCATTACAAATACTTACTGCGCCTGCGTGTAAAAGGGACAACTCAAGCTTGATCCCTATCCAACGGATCACCGCTTGAAAGGGTGGACATCGCAATGGAACATGGCGTCAACGACATCGACGCGCTGGTCAGGGAAGAAAAGCGCCTGACCGCCGTGGAAAGCCACAGCGAAGCCTGGGCAGAAGGATTGTCGGCCGGGATCGAGCCGGAAATCATCGCCGAGGCAGCCCTCGAAACGGCATTCGGCGAAATGCTGCGCACCAACGGCGAGACCTCGGCGCTTGCCCTGCTCGATCGCATGCGTGAAAAGGTGATTGCCGGGGCCTTCGAGCCCGAAAGGCTGCGGCACTGACCCCGGTTCTTTGACGACGGCGCGCCGCCGGACATCGTGTTCGGGCACATGGATGGGCTGGAACCAGGGAGTTGCAGGCGGTGAATTTTTCGATATCAGGCAAGCCGCGCGGCCTGGTCCTCAGCATTTGGCTTACTGCTTCCTGCGCCACGATTCCCCTTGCACTGTTTCTTGCGAGTAGTCCCGCTCACGCCCTCAGCGAGATCAAGCGCGAAGACCTGCCTTCGCCGGTCACACCGCCGCCCGACGGCGACATGTCGCCGCCCGGAAGTACCGTGCCGATGCCCGGCCCGCTCGGCACGACGCCACCTGCAGCCAGCCAGCCGACTCCGTCCGACGAGCCAGAGCAAACCGAGCCGAAAGGGCCAGCGGACGATGGCGGGATGGCCAATCCGCATGTCGATCCGGACGCGCCTGTGCCCGAAGTCGTCTACGACCTTGCCAAGTTGCCAGAACCGGTCAGGCGCATGCACGATCTGATCGTCGAGGCGTGCAAGAGCGGCGACATCGAAAGACTGCGGCCGCTGATCGGCACGGGCGACATGATGACCCAATTGTCGCTGGGCGACATGGAGGGCGACCCGATCGCCTTCCTGAAAGGCCTTTCGGGCGACACGGAAGGCCAGGAAATCCTCGCCATCCTGGAAGAGGTGCTCAATGCCGGCTATGTCCACGTCGATGCAGGCACTCCGCAGGATCTGTACGTCTGGCCGTATTTTTTCGCCCTGCCGCTGGACAAGCTCGATGCCAGGCAGCGGGTCGAGTTGTTCAAGATCGTCACCGCCAGCGACTATGACAACATGAAGCAGTTCGGTGCCTACATCTTCTACCGAGTCGGCATCACGCCGACCGGGCAATGGACGTTCTTCGTCGCCGGGGATTGAGTGGTCTAGCCTGGCCCTTATCGAGGCAGAGAGCCTAGCGCGCCAACGCCTCGGAAAACTCCACCGCCCTGCCTTGGCCTGGCGTGGCAATCTCGCCTTCCCACATCACGCGCCGGCCCCGAACGATAGTGCCGACCGGCCAGCCGGTCACCTGCCTGCCGTCATAAGGCGTCCAGCCGGCCTTGGAACCTTGCTGGGCGTTGGCGATGGTCTCGTGGCGCTTCAGATCGACAATGGTGAAATCGGCATCGTAGCCGGCGGCAATTCGGCCTTTCCTGGCGATGCCGAAGATGCGTTGCGGGCCATGGCTGGTCAGGTCGACAAAGCGCTGCAAGGTGAGCCGGCCGGCGTTGACATGGTCCAGCATGATCGGCACCAGGGTCTGCACGCCGGTCATGCCGGACGGCGACGCCGGATAAGGTTTCGCCTTCTCGGCCAGCGTGTGCGGCGCATGGTCGGAGCCGAGCACGTCGACAACGCCCTGCGCAATGCCCTGCCAAACCCCGTCGCGATGGCGCGTGGCGCGTACCGGCGGGTTCATCTGGATCAGGGTGCCCAACTGCGCATAATCATCGGCGCTCAGCGTCAGATGATGCGGCGTCGCCTCGCAGGTCGCGACATCCTTGTGCTGTTCGAGGAAGCCTATCTCCTCGGCGGTCGAGATGTGCAGCACATGGATCCGGGCGCGGACCTGGCGCGCGATGCGCACAAGGCGCTCCGTGCAGCGCAACGCAGCGATCTCGTCGCGCCACACCGGATGTGAGGACGGATCGCCCGCGGTGCGCTCGCCAAGCCGCTCGCGCAGCCGGAACTCGTCCTCAGAGTGAAAGGCGGCGCGGCGGCGTGTGTTCCTCAGGATCGAGGCAACGCCTTCATCGTCCTCGACGAGCAGGTCGCCGGTGGACGAGCCCATGAACACTTTTATGCCGGCCGCACCCGGCAGCCGCTCGAGATCGCCGGCGTCGTTCGCATTGTCGCGGGTGCCGCCGACCCAGAAGGCAAAGTCGCAATGCATGCGGCCGGTGGCACGCCGCACCTTGTCGGCAAGGGTTGCCTCGCTGGTGGTCAGCGGATTGGTGTTCGGCATCTCGAAGACGGCGGTGACGCCGCCGAGCACCGCTGCCCGCGAGCCTGTCTCCAGATCTTCCTTGTGCTCCAGGCCCGGCTCACGGAAATGCACCTGGCTGTCGACGATGCCCGGCAGGATGTGCAGCCCGCGGCAGTCGATCGTCTCGCCCGCCGACGCCTGGCGAAGGTCGCCGATGGCAGCGATGCGCCCACCATTGATGCCAACGTCGCGAAAACCCTCGCCGTCATGGTTGACCACGATGCCGCCTGTCAGGATGAGATCGTAGATGGGGGCCATGCGGATCCGGTCTCTTGCGGGGGAAGTGCCAGCGGCTTACGTAATGGCCGATAGTTTTGCAAGCTCAGGCTCGTTTTCCCACCATGCCCTTTGCCTCGCTCAGAGATCGCGCACTCGTTTCCGTGTCGGGGCCGGATGCCGAGCACTTTTTGCAGAACATCCTGACCACCGACCTCGACGCGCTCGGTAGCAGCGAAGCAAAGCCCGGCGCGCTGCTGACGCCGCAAGGCAAGATCCTTTTTGACTTCCTGATCTCGCGCGCCGGCGAAAATGCTTTCCGCCTTGAGTGCCGTGCCGAGACCGCTGACGATTTCATGCGCCGGCTGACGCTCTACAAGTTGCGCGCCAAAGTCCAAATTGCCAAGCTGGATCAGCCGGTTGTGACCGTTCTATGGGAAAGCGATTCAACCGCCTCGCAATTTGAAGCAGCGCCGTTTGCGGATGCGCGGTTCGTCGATGCTATCGTCAAGCGCTTCTATGATGGCACCGCAGAAGGAGGCGACCTTGCCGCATGGCAAGCCGTTCGCATTGCCCATGGCATTGCCGAAAGCGGCGCGGACTACCAGCTCGGCGATGCGTTTCCGCATGACGTGCTGCTCGACGAGATCGGCGGCGTCGGCTTCAAGAAGGGCTGCTATGTCGGCCAGGAGGTCGTCTCGCGTATGCAGCATCGCGGCACTGCCAGGCGCCGGGTGTTGATCGTCTCGGCTGAACGCTCCCTGCCCGCCTCGGGCGCAGAGTTGACGGTGGAGGGGCGACCGGTCGGCACGCTTGGCTCGACCGCCGGCACGACAGGCCTTGCCATTACCCGCATCGACCGGGTCAAGGCAGCACTCGACGCCGGCCTGCCGATCCTGGCTGACGACGTCGCCGTGTCGCTCGCCATCCCGTCCTGGGCGAAATTCAGCTTTCCGCACGAAGCCGTCGGCGCGGAGGACGCCTGATGGCGGCCGATCGCGTCGGGGCGCCGCCGCGCGCCTGGCAGCGCATGCTGTCCGGGCGACGGCTCGATCTGCTCGACCCCTCGCCGCTCGACATCGAGATCTCCGATATTGCCCATGGCCTTGCCCGCGTCGCACGCTGGAACGGCCAGACCAGAGGCGACCACGCCTTTTCGGTCGCCCAGCATTCACTGCTGGTCGAAACGCTTGTCGGTGAGCTGATGCCGGATGCCGACGCCGATATGCGGTTGGCGGCGCTGCTGCACGACGCGCCGGAATATGTCATAGGCGACATGATCTCGCCGTTCAAATCCGTGATGGGCGGCAGCTACAGGGATTGCGAGATCAGGCTGCAGCGCGCCATCCATCTGCGCTTTTCACTGCCGGCCGAGCTCGACGCGGGACTGCGCAAGGAGATCAAGCGAGCGGATCAGATCGCCGCTTATTTCGAAGCAACGCTGCTTGCTGGTTTTTCGACGGCAGAGGCGACGGAGTTCTTCGGCAGGCCGCGCGGCTTCAATGCCGAGCGCTTCGACGTGACGCCGCGCTCGGTGACTTGGGCGCAGAATGCCTTTCTCAAACGCTTTGCGGCGATCGAAAAGTCGCGACGCCAGACTGCCGTTCCAGCCGGCTGAAAACGGTAAATTAACCGGCAGGGACAACAGTGCCGTGGTTAACCATGGTCCATAGGCTTGCCTCATGCCCGTTGCCGGTATCAAGGCTGGTTCATCCGTCCGCCGACGGAGGGCCAAAGGCGTTGGTCTGCCGCGACAGATCGACGACGAGCTGCGCGAACAGAACGAGCGTTTTTCGGCAGCGGTCGAGAACATGTCACATGGCCTGTGCATGTTCGATGCCGATGAACGGATGATCATCTGCAACAGGAACTACATCAGCGTCTTTCGCCTCGACGCCGAAGTGGTGCGACCCGGCATCCGGTTTTTCGACATCCTCCAGCACAGCGTGGATATCGGCATCGCCTCGCAAAGCGCTGAGCAACTCTATGCGATCCGCAAGCCCTATATCGACCAGGCAAAACCTTCCACCTATGAGGAATCGCTTGCAGACGGGCGCATCGTCAACATTTCGCACCGGCCGCTGGCGTCAGGTGGTTGGGTCTCGATCTACGAGGACATCACCGAGCAACGGCGCGCCGAGCAGGAGTTGAAGGAGCAGCACCGCCGTTTCGACGCGGCACTTGCCAACATGTCGCAAGGCCTTTTGATGTACGATGCGGACGGCAAGCTGATCGTGCGCAACGAACGTTTCCTGGAACTTTATCATGTCAGGCCGGCCGACTTCCCGCTTGGCATGAGTCACCATGATGCGTTCAAGCGGCTGCTGGAACTGGGCATTTATACAAAGCTCGACCCCGACAGCGAAATCTCGCAAATCGAAGCCTGCCTGCGGGCGGGGAAAACACACGTAACGCATCGCCATCTCGCTGACGGCAGAACACTGCTGGTTGCGCGCCGCCCGATGAGCGGCGGCGGCTGGGTCGCGACGTTCGACGACGTCACCGAGCGCAGGCGTGTGGAAGAGCGCATGACCCATCTTGCGCACCACGACACACTGACCAACCTGCCCAATCGCTCGATGCTTCGCGAACGGCTGGACCAAGCCCTCAGCGAGACGACAGACGGATCGCTGGCGATATTCTCGCTCGACCTCGATCACTTCAAGGCAGTCAATGATAGTTGGGGACACCCCGCCGGCGACTGGCTGCTGAAATGCGTGGCCGAACGGCTGCAACGGTGCCTGCGCAATGAAACGGACGTTGTCTCCCGCTTCGGCGGCGACGAATTCGTCATCATCCAGTTCAATCTCAAAAGCCCGGGCGACGCGGAAAAGCTGGCCAAACGCATCGTCGAGATCATTGGAAAGCCGTTTCGCGACAAAAGACACGACATGCGCGTCGGCATCAGTCTCGGCATCGCGCTGTTTCCGAATGACGGCAAGGACGCCGACACGTTGCTGAAAAACGCGGATATGGCGCTCTATCGGGCAAAGAGCGAAGGGCGCAACCTCTACCGCTTCTTCGAACCAGCCATGGACGCGATGGTGCGGGCACGCCGGGCGTTCGAAATCGATCTCAGGGCAGCGCTGTCGCGCCGCGAATTCGAGCTGGATTTCCAGCCGATCATGAACATCGCCTCCGGCGAAATCGTCGGCGCCGAAGCCTTGATGCGCTGGCGTTCGCCGGTGCGCGGCCTGGTGCGGCCGGACGACTTCATTCCGGCCGCCGAGGAGACTGGGCTTATCGTGCCGCTTGGAGAATGGGCGCTGCGAAAAGCCTGCACGACCGCGGCAGGCTGGGCGCTTTGGCGCATCGCAGTCAATGTCTCCGCCGTGCAGATCAAAAGCGGTACCTTTGCCCGCAGCGTCATTTCGGCACTGGCGTTCTCGGGCGTGCCGGCCAACCGGCTTGAACTGGAAATCACCGAAACGGTGCTGATGGACGAGAGCGATCTGGTGCTCAAGACACTCAGGCAGCTACGCGATCTGGGTGTCCGCATCGCGCTGGACGATTTCGGCACCGGCTATTCCTCGCTGGGCTACCTCAGGCGCTTTCCCGTCGACAAGATCAAGATCGATCGTTCCTTCATCAGCGATATCGACAGCCGCGATACCGCGGCTATCGTGCGCACCATCATCGGGCTTGGCGCACAGCTGGGCATCACCGTCACCGCCGAAGGTGTCGAGACCGAAGCGCAGTTTGAATTCCTGAAAAAGGAGGGCTGCGTCGAGGCCCAGGGCTATTTGATCGGGGTGCCGTCAAAAGCGTCGGACATTAATCGGCTGCTGAAGTCGAGCGCGACGATCAGGCAGTCTGGCTAAGTGCGACAGCCGGGCGAGCCAGTCATCGGCTCAGCCTGGAGATCTGCTATCAATACAATGTCTGGATATATCTCGTCGAAGCGCGCGCGGGTCAGAGATGTCCGCTCAATGCCTCCACCATATCCTTGTTCGTCGCCACGGGAACGATCTCGAATTCGACCAGATCCGCCCATTCGATGACCCACCGCTGCAGGAGCGTGACGTCATCGGCCTCCACCAGCAGGAAGCAGCGGCTCATATCCGCTGCGATCCAGCTGTGGTGCACGAGAAGCGCGTCCGGCTTCAGGCGGCCCTGGTCGCGGAAACGGCGGTAGATCTCCTTACGGTCGCAGCCGCGAAAATCCTCGGTTACGAAGAACAGCATCTTTTCCCCTCAATTCGGATGTCATCGGCCCGGCCGGTCCAACCGCTCCAGGAACCACTGCGTCAGCCGCACCCAGACCTCGTCTTTTTCGCCGGAGTCTTCCCAGCCGTGGTCGAGGTTGGGGTTATCGTTGACCTCGATGACGAAGACGCCGTCCCTGGTTTCTTTGAGGTCGACGCCGTAGAGGCCGTCGCCAATGCAGCGCGCCGCACTGACCGCCGTCTCGACGACGTGGGCCGGCGCTTCCTTCAGGGTGAAGGTCTTGATGCCGCCCTGGTCGGGCTTGCCGTTGGCCTTATGATTGACGATCTGCCAATGTTTCTTGGCCATCAGATAATGGACGGCAAACAAAGGTTGGCCGCCGAGGACACCGACGCGCCAATCATATTCCGTCGGAATGAATTTTTGCGCGATCAGGAGGTCGGAATCCTCCAGCCATTCGGTTGCGAGCGTCTTCAACTCTTCGAAGGTGCCGCATTTCTTGACGCCGCGCGAAAACGAGGAGTCCGGGATCTTCAGCACCAGGGGGAAGCCCAGCGTCTGCGCCGCAACTTCCAGATCCGAGATGCCGGCAATCATCACCGTCGGCGGCACCGGTACCTTGTTGTAGGTCATCAGCTCGTTGAGATAGACCTTGTTGGTGCAGCGGATCATCGACAGCGGATCGTCGATGACCGGCATGCCTTCCTGCTGGGCGCGGCGGGCAAAGCGGTAGGTGTGGTTGGAGATCGAGGTGGTCTCGCGGATGAACAGCGCGTCGTAGTTGGCGAGTTTGGCCAGATCCCGCTTGGTGATCGGCTCGATTTCGACGCCCATCTTTTCGGCGATCTTTGCCCAGTGGCGCAGCGACGAAATCTCCGACGGCGGCAGTTCCTCATGCGGATCGACCAGCGTGGCGAAAGTGTAGCGCGCCGGCGTGCGGCCCTTGGTGTCGCGCCACTCGCGGTTGGTGTAGGTCTCCAGGCACTGGAGAAAGTGCGTTTCCTCGTCCTCGGTCATCCTGGCCAGGGGATGGAAGCCGATCTTGCGGATCGAGGCCCATTCGGCGCTGTCCCTGATGTGGACCTCGAGCGCCGGGGCACGGAACCAGTCGAACAGCAGTTTGGCGAAGCGATCCCATATCCTGGACGGTCCGATGCCGAAGAAGATGCAGACCTTCTGCGGGAAAGCGCCGCCCAGGTCCTTGCGGCACTTGTTGAGTGCGAGTTCGAGTTCCGGCAACGCGTGCTCGTAGAGCTTGCGCTCCGACAGATCGATCATCGTCTCGACAGTCGGGATGACCTTGTGGCCACGCGAACCTGCGAGCAGCGAAGCGTAATAGCCGCGGCTCTGGTAGCCGTAATTGTTCGACAGGTTGATGACCTTCGGCCGCTGACCGCGAAACAGTGCCGGATGGGCAAGGTAGTCGCGATTGGTGATGATCTTGTGCGGCGTCGCCACCTGGTCGAGATCGTTCTGCCGGCCGGTAAGGATGACCCAGGTCATTGGCTGTCGCGCTTTCCGAGAGTGATGGCGGCGCGCAATCCGTCGCGGCCGAATTGCGCCATGTTCATGAAGATGCCGTAAGGCACGGGAATGTTGGCAGCATCGAGGATCGTCTCCTGCCGCTCGTCCTCGACCCAGGGGTCGTGGATCAGGATATGATCGCCATCGTCACCGATGGCCAATACCCAGTGCGGAACCTTCTTGCCGAACATCAGGAAGCCGCTGATCAGGACCAGTACCAGTTTTCCCTCTGCGATCGCGGTGCGAATGTCGTCAAGCCCGAATGAACGGTAATTCACCGGGATGCGGTAAAGTTCCGCGCGGCGGCGAAAGTCGACCTGCGCCAGCTCCATGACCCGGCGCTTGTCCTCGCTGCGCACCGACTGCAGGAACAGCGCGCCGTAGAAGGAGACATAGATCTCAGCAGCAAGCCCGCTCTCATAGCCGGCGACGGCCAGCCCGAACGGTTCGCAGCCGCCCGGCCCCGACATCATGAAAACGGTCGTCGCCTCACGCCACAGCCGGATTTCCATCACCGGGTCCGGCACGAATCCGGGGCCGAAGTAAGCCATCGCCATCATCAGGCAGCATGGTCCGCAGGTGAACTCGCAAGTCTGCTGATAAAACGGCACTTCGGTGGCGACCGGAATGTCGCCGCGCAAGGTCTTTTCGTAGCGCAGCGCCGTGGCGCCATCCTCGTAATAGTCCGGTTCGCGGCCGATCTTGCGGTAGCCGCTCTGCTCGTAGATCTGGATCGCGCGCGGGTTGTCCTCGCGGACTTCCAAACGAAGCATCATGCGGCCGTGCACGAAAGCGGCGGCTTCGGCCTCTTCCAGCAGCAGCCGGCCAACGCCACGGCCGCCGAAAAATGGACCGACGGCGATCGAATAAAGCCGCGCGACGCCGCTGCCCTTGCGAAACAGTACGACTGCATAGCCGGCGACACGGCCATCGCTTTCGCCAACCAGCAGTTCGGCGGTGTCGCGTTCGATCAGTTGGCGAAAGGAACGGCGAGAAATGCGATCGCTCGAGAAAACGGCTTTTTCGATGGCGGCGAGGTCATCGACGTCGGACGCGCGGGCCTTGCGAATCTCGGCAGGCATGCGGGCTCAGAAAACCTCGATTGGGTTGTGGAAACGGCCCTAGTCTAAACATCGGTCACACCAGCCGAAGTGCCAGTATTCAGCAAGCGCTATCGCACCTCGATTAGGGCCGAATTGTGACAGTTTTGACGGCAGGCAGGTCCGCGGAAAGGCTTTGAACGACCTTCGTGTTTCGGCATCGGCGCGGCTCCGGAAAAACAAGCGCCTGCTCAGCTTTCCAAGCCCGCCAGAAGCTGGCCATAGGCGCTCTTGGCCACCGCGGCCAGCCGCTCGCGCGGCAGCGAGCCGACGACGGCGCAGCCATAACCCTTGTCCAGCCAGTAGACAGCCGCAGGACCATCTTCCTCCGACCCATAAGTGCCCTTGGCCTTGGCCGCCGATTCGGCGGTGACGAAGAGCGATATGCGCTCCCCTTTGTCGTCCTCGTAAAGCAGCATCGCGGCCTTGCCCTGGCCGGCAGGCAGCAGCCGGCCACCGACCAGTTGGAATCCCTGCGCCGCCAGATCCGGCGCGACGAGCTTCAAACCCACCTGGTTCGACAACCAGCTCTGCAAATGATCCTTGTCGCTTGCCGGCACTTCCACCGCATGCCGCTTTTCGGCGGCATAGATGACATGGGCGGCGATCGCCTCTTCGGCAAGCTGGTCTTCGGCCGTGTTTTCCAGGCCGAGGCGGCCGATGCCGGCAAGGTAGCCGCCAGTGCCGCCAATCACCAGGATGGCGGCAGCGGCGGCCGCAAGCCACCAACGCGAGCGCGACGCCGCCGCTCTGACCACCGGCGCCTCGCCAAGCACCACCTTGCTCAGCCGCACCGGGACGGGTTCGTCCAGCACGCCGTTAAAGGCTGCGCGCAACGCTGCCCGGTCGGCGGCGTAGCGTGCGCTCTTGGCCTTCATCTCGGCATTGGCCTCGAGCCATGCCTCATAGGCCGTCCGCTCGTCGCCCGGCAACTCGCCATCGAGAGCCATGTGGATGTCGCGTTCGGAGAAATCGCGCCGGCTCATTTCTAGACGATCCTTATCGAGCGGCGGCGCGCGGTATCATCCAGCAGCGCGCGCAGTTCCTCACGCCCGCGCGCGATGCGGGACATCAAGGTGCCGGCGGGAACCCCAAGGATGTTGGCGGCTTCGGCATAGGAAAACCCTTCGATGGCGACCATCACAAGTGCCGCGCGCCGGTCAGGGCTGATCGCCTGCAGCGCGTCGACGATCTCGCGCGAGGCGATGCTCTCGACCTGCTCGGCGGGTGCTGCCTGCGCCTCGCTTGCCTCGAGCGGCAGCATCGCCGCCTCGCCGCGCCGGTTCACCTTGCGCATCTGGTCGATGAACAAATGGTGCATGATCGTAAACAGCCACCTCCTGGGGCTTTCTCCTGTCTGCCAATTGTCGAGCCGCACAAGCGCCCGCTCGAGACAGTCCTGGACGAGATCGTCGGCGGAATCGCGGTCGCGCAACAGCGAGCGTGCATAGCGGCGCAGACGCGGTATTTCTCCAAGGATTGCTGCCTTCTTTTCGTCCATGACCGCTGGTTCTGGGGCCCCTGTCCGTGGTGATTGAACGCGCCTTTGCAGCGCGGCGCAAGCGGCCAGCGCGAAGCGGTCCGCCGCCCCGGTCACCCAAGCAACTGAATAACGCCGCCCAAGGCAGGTTTATTCCCGGCTTGCATCCGATTGTCAAAACGCCGGTTACGCCAGATCCGTCTGAAGAAAATCGTCGCCCTTGTAGAGCAACGGAAGATCTAGGGCCTTTGCGCAGGCGTAGGCGAAGCAATCGCCAAAATTGAGATCGGCCGGATGACCGACCGCCTTGCCGTAGCGGATGCTCGCGTCGATAGCGCGCGCGCCGATGTCCTCGTCGATAGGTACATTGCGGGCACTGATTTCGACAATGAACGAATCGACTAGATCGCGCGCCACGGCCAGCAATTCGGGCGTCGGCTTTTTGGAAACGGCGTTTATGCGTCCAAGGGTAAGTGTCGCCTCGAGCCGAACAAGCGCGGAAATATGCAGCGGACTGCCGGCACCAGAGATTCGCTTGAGCAATTCCGCCCAACCCGGTTCCTTGGCGAGAATGGCGACGATGACCGACGCATCGACGAACATCAATCTTCCCACATCTCGTCGGTGAACGCCTTCATGTCGAAGTTGGGATCGGGCGGCCCCAACGCAGCATACCTGGCCTGTAGCGCCGCAATTCTGTCGCGCAGGGGCTTGCGGGCGCGGTTGCGCTCGAGCTCGTGCAAAAGCGCGGTCCGCACTGCTTCCGTCTTGCTCGGGGCGTTGGTCTCACGCTGCAGTTTTGCGGCCAGCGCATCCACCTCGTCGTCGCGGATATAGAGAGGCAACTGAATATCTCCTTTGGAATATTCATATATTCCATCTTGAATATTCATGCAACTTGACCTCACGTCCCTTTCGCTGCTCTTGTCAGCAGACGCTGATAGAACAAGCCGATGCCGATGAGCACCGCGCCGAGGCCGATGAAGGACAGCGCCCGCAACACGCCTTCCAGTTCGGACATGTCGAAGATGAAGACTTTGAGCACGGCGACCGAGATCAGCGCCGCCGACGCTATGCGCAGCACCTGCGACTTCAGCCAGACACCGGCGGTGAGCAGCACCACGCCGATGACCAGCCACAGTGCCGAATAAGTATAAGTCTCGAGCTGGCCGAGACCGCTCCAAAGCCCGATGAACTCGCCCTTGAACAGGCGCCTGACCGACAGCGTGGCATAGGCAAAAGCGAGCACCGCCGCCACCACCGCCAGCATCGCCGCATACCATTGCGGCCGCTTGTCACGGGCATAGAGTGCCAGTGCGCCTGCCGCAACCGCCGGCAAGAGGTAGGCGAGGAACAGAAGGTTGAACACCGGAATGCTGCCGGTCGATTCATCCGTCAGCAACGGGTTCAGCGCCAGAAAATGCTGGAGGACGATGAAAGCGACCGAGACCACGCCCGCTGCAATCGAGCCGTAGCGCAGCACCGAACTTGGCGAGCGCATGTCTATGGCGACCAGGATGGCACCCGCACCGATGGCGATCAGCGTGTAGATCGCCTGTTCGGCAAGCGTCGCAGCAGCCGTATCGATGACGCCGCCATGCATGACATGGCGCACCAGCATGGCGACGGTGAGCAGGCAAAACAGCGCGGCGCCGGCCTCCATGGCGAGGCGCGGCCGGCCATTGGTGGTGCGGGCGAGTTGCCAGGCGGCAAAGCCGAAGGCGAGCGCCGGCACGCCATATCCAAGCAGCAGCCAGTTGAACACCGGCGTCTTCGACAGGAACTCGGCACCGACGATGGTCGGGTCGAAGGCGACGCGGCCGAGCACTGCAATCACCGCACCAACCGAAATCCAGCCAAGCACCGGATAGCTACGCCAGCGCGTTGCCAGCGCCGGCACGACGGCGGCTGCTCCGAGCAAGATGGTTGTCCAGCCCGAACCAAAGGCCATGTGCAGCATTAGCAGGCCGGCAACCGCCGCCCCGCCGAGCGCGAAGGAGACGGCAGCGCCGCCGGTTAGCGGCGGCGCTTCGCCGCGCGCTATCCACTCGCCGCCGGCGACGAAGACTCCGACCAAAACGGCTGCGACCGCCGCATAAGCAAGGTCACGGTCGAGATTGCCGAAGGTAGACCAGAGCGCCAGCAGGATGACCAGTGGCGCGACAGCGCTCCAGGCCGCCCATGCGGCGGCGCGCAGCCAGCCAGGGGCCGCAAAACGGCGCGCCGCCCAAAAGCCGGCGCCGATGAAGACCAGGCCCAGCGCGATGCCGATCCTGAGCATCAAGGCATCGGACGCCACAACCGGCACGCCATCGACACCGAGAGCGCCGCCCGAAGAATCGACGGCGACCGTGGTCGGCGGAATGATGCCGAGATAGACCAGCACCGTCGCCAGCCCGGCGGCGTGCAGCAGTGCCAGCGCCCGCGGCCGATAGAGCGCCACCGCCACCAGGGCTGCGACAAGGGCTGCGCCCTGCAAGGCATCGCCGGCGGCGGCAAAGACCGGATCGACGAACAGGGCCAGCGCTGAAAGAGCGACGAAGAAGCCCGGCGCGATCGACGGCCAATCGAAGCCGCTGCCGGCGACCGCTTCGCCGCGACGGCCGAGCCAGACGAAGGCGAGCACGGCCAGTGTCACCACGTCGATAAAGAGGATGACGGAAAGCTTCGCCCCCGGCGCGTCGGTCATGTAGAAGATGGTCCAGATGCCCGTGGCGACGAAGGCTGCGGCCATCAAAAGCCTCCAGTCGCGGATGCGGGCGATGACGCCGGTGGCGGCGAGCACGATCGCCAGATAGCCAAACAGCGCCCACGGGTTGGGCGCCTGCGAGGCGACCAGCAGCGGCGTCACCATGGCACCGAGCAGGCCGACGCCGGCCAGCGCCTGACCGTGGACCAGGCTTGCCGCGATCGTCGCCACGCCGATGGCGCCGAGCAGCGTGAAAGCGAGAGTCGGGCCGATGAAGCCGTAAATGCTGTACGCGGCGTAGACGGTACCGAACAGGATGAAGGCGCCGGCCGCCGTCAGGATCGCCGGGATATAGGCACCGGCGGCACCTTGCACCGGCACCCTGAAGCCGGTGCGCCGGATGAACTCGCCGCCGGCGACCAGCACCAGCCCGAGTGCCGCCGCCATGGCAAGCCGCACGCGTGGCCCGAAAATGCCGGCCTCGATGGTGTAGCGGATCAGGAACAGGCCGCCCAGCGCCAGCGCGATGCCGCCAACCCATACCGCCCAGCGGGTACCGAGCGCCGTTTCGACGTCGGATTGGCGGGCGGCTTTCGCCGCTGCCGCCGGTTGCGCCGACTCCGGTGCGGACGGCGCCGTCGTATCGGCATCGGCCTCTGTGGCTGACACGACCGCTGCGGTCCCTGGCGATGCGGCCATGTCGGCTGCGGCCGCCGGCGGGATTGCGCCGTCCGCCGGTTTGCTGTCGTTTGCAGCCGGTTCCTTGGCTTGCGGCGGCAGCACAGGCGCGCCTGAAAGCACAAGGCTGCGCAAGGCGCCAAGCTCGCGCTCGATCAGGCCGATGCGGCTCTGCTGGCGTGAAATGATGACGAACAGCGCGATGATGGCGACGAGGCCAATCAGGCTTTCAAACATGGCGGTTCCCCCAAACCAGGCCAGTTGTCACTGACATTCAATGTTCAGTGACATTCAAATGCGGCGGCCAAACGGCCGGTCCATTCAACGTGCCGCCAGATTGGCCGCCGGAAAGATCGAGCATGTTTCGGTGCCGAAAGCCAGCAGCTTGCCATTCGCGTCCTTCAGCGCCGCTTCCGAAACCGCCAGCGTGCGGCCCTTGTGCACCACTTTGCCCTCGCACACCACCTCGCCCGTCCTTGGCGTGATCGGCCGCGTCAAATTCACTTGAACTCGGCCGTGGCATAGGCCTCGCCCACCTGCGGAATGGTGCCAAGGCCGAGCGGCGAAACGTTGCCTGGATCAGGTTCAACTTCGCTCATCTGGTGGTTTCCCCGGTGGCGGCTTCCCCGGCGCTTGCCTTGCCGGATTCAAGGCCGGGTGGATGATGCCTGCGCAAGGCAGCGAGAAACCCGGCGCGGGCGCCGGGAGGCTCGATGCCGCGCGGCTCGTAGACATGGCGGGTCAAAAAGAAGCCGGTCAGCCGGAAGGCGTCCTCGATCGCCGCCGGATCGGCGCGCAGCCCGGAGCCGCGCTGCAGGAAGGCAGGCAGCGCCAGCATCTTGTCGCGCCACGGCGCGCCCGCCGCCCGCGACACGGCGCGGCCGGATTTCGGCGAGACATAGGCAAGATCCTGCCTCGTGCCGGTCGCCGCACACTGGCTGAGATCGAGGCCGAAGCCGAGTTCGTCGAGGACCAGCAGCTCGAAGCGGGCCACCAGCTCGCCGGCGGCATCGGCATCGCCGAGATGAGCGATCATCACCGCAAGCGTCTCGTAAAGGCCGCCATGGGCGTCGCGCTCAGGCAGAAGACGCAAATGCGCGGCCATCGTCTGCAGGCCGTAGACGGCAACGGCGCTGTCCATCAGCCGGGCGGCGTTCATCTCGATGGCCTCGACCTGGAAGGTGCCGAGATGCTCGTCGAGCCGCGCCCGCCACAACAGGTCGACGCGATTGCCGGGCTGCAAGACAGGCTGCTGTTTGCGCGAACGGCCGCCGCGCACGAGACCGAGATGGCGGCCATGCGCACGTGTCATCACCTCGAGAATGGCGCTGGTTTCGCCATGCTTGCGGGTGCCGAGAATGATTCCCTCGTCTCGCCATTCCATGACGAGAGCTTGTCACCGGTTGGATGGCGAAATCAAGATGAGCGACCTATCCGCTGCAAACCGAAACGGCCCGTAGCGTATCGCTACGGGCCGTCCTTGCGAGATCGTCGTTTGATCAGAACGAGCGCTGGAAGCGGAGGATGCCGCCGATGCTGTTTTCCTTGTCGGCATTGGTGAAATTCGTGACGGAATCTTCACCAAGATGCAAGTAGTCGACTTCGGCTGTGATCTTGAGACCTTTTGACCTGCCACGGGTAATTTCCTCCATCTGAGATTAGAGTCCGGCCTCGATTGAAGGACGGACTGATGAAGAGAAAGCGGTTTACGGAAGAGCAGATCATCGCGGTTCTGCGTGAGCACG